>NZ_BAAGXP010000002.1:0-506439 GCF_054779775.1 Lysobacter fragariae
TGATCCGTGTGGCTTGACCATATAACCTCAAGTGGCCTTAGGCTTACGACGACGTCGTGACCTTCCAGGACCAACTTGCTACAATTCCCACATTCTTACGCCCGAACGGGAAAATCCCGATCGTGCAAAAGACGCAAGCAGGCGCGACAGCGCCGCTTCACCAGCTTGCTCAGTGACAATAGCGTTGTGGCACCACCCGTTCCCATCCCGAACACGGAAGTGAAACGCAACCGCGCCGATGGTAGTGTGCATCCGCATGCAAGAGTAGGTCATCGCTGAGCATTTACCCCGAAGCCCCGGTCCAAAAGACCGGGGCTTCTTTTTGTGCCGAAGAAAAACCCACAAACACCGCCCGCCGCCGACTGACTTAATCCTTTGTCAATCCATGACTTACTCATTGGGTCAATGCTGGCGCACGCCCGGACAAGTCATGGCAGATCGCGCTGGCGCGAGACGCATCGCCGGACGACTTACTCGCGGAATCCCCGCAGGAGCTTCACCAGCTCACGCTCTCCGGACGTCACGCGGAACCGCCATTGCGATTGCCTCTGTCTGGAAAGGTCACGTGCGAATCGGACGCAGGGCGTGAGTTCAAGCGACTCGAGAGCCAACAGTGCTCCGATGGATCCGCAGCACCAGATCCGCCCCGCGACTGCACTGGGTCAGTTGATTGGCAGATCGCACCCGCGATCCGAACGAATCCGCGTGGTCATAGCCGCTTGCGCGTTGGAAACTCCCACAAGCTCTTTGCGAGGCAAGGCAAGGCAAGGCAAGGCGAAGCGCGGCGCTGCATTGCTCGGCCGTCCATGGCTACTTCGTTGCTGCAATCAGCAATCCCGAAGCGCGACTAAGCTCCCGTGATCAGCCAACCAGCATCGCAGCCTGCGCAAACAGAACAACCACGCACGCGAACGCGCCGAACCAGACCAGGCTGCGCAGGGAATGCTGCCATCCGGCGATGTAGACCAGTCCATGGAGCACGCGGAACACAACGAACAGCACCGCCAGCAACGCGATCCGGTCTGCCGGTACGCCCGCCAGCTGGGCGAGGATCACACCCGCGGCGAACGGCGCAAACGCCTCGTAACTGTTGAGCTGTGCTGCGTTGGCGCGATGTACGCGCGGGTTGGTTTGTCGCGCTGCCCAACCGCGCGGATCACGATTGTCGTAGCGCTCGCCGCTGCCCTTGGAAACGGCGACCCAGACGTACGGCAGGAATGCTGCGATCAGCACGCACCAGTAAGCAGTAGCCAGCGTCATTTCCTTCCCCTCGGGTTGTTGGACGCTGGCAGCCTACCCCACAAGCATTGACGGCGCCCGGAGGCGCCGCCAAAGCAAACACAATCCTGGTTACTGGGCGGCCGTCGACCGCAGCTTCTGCTGCGCGGCGCGGAAGGCATTGCCCTCATACCAGGTCGGCCACTGCTGGCTGCCCGCGAGATCCTTGCCCACGGCGTAGAGCGCCTGCAGATCCTCGACCACGCCGTCGACTTTCCACGATGCGGAGTACTCATCGGCGGGCTTGTGGTAGCGGTTGTCGCGATAGTCCACCTGCGCTGCCTGGCCCGCCGCCGTGCCGCCTTCGATCAGATCGTCGCCGCCCTTCGCGTACAGCGCGGGGACGCCCGCTTTTGCGAAGTTGAAATGGTCGGAGCGGAAATAGAAACCATCCTCTGGTGTCGCTTCCGCGTGCAGCACGCGTCCCTGCTTGCCGGCTTCCACCTTGAGCAGGTCCTCGAGCTGCGAGCTGCCAAAACCAACCACCGTCATGTCCTTCGCCCGGCCGATCACCGGCATCGCATCCAGGTTCACCACTGCGACAGTCTTGTCGAGCGGAATGGCTGGATGGGCGACGTAGTACTTGGATCCCAATAGTCCGGACTCCTCCAGCGTCACCGAGAGGAAGACCAGCGAGCGCTCCGGCGCCGGCTGCTGGTGGACGAAGGCCTCGGCAATTTCGAGGATCCCTGCCACGCCGGTCGCGTTGTCGACGGCGCCGTTGTAGATCCGGTCGTCGCCATTGACGCTATCGCCGTGTCCACCGGCATCCCCGTGCGCGTCGCTGCCGTGGGCACCCAGGTGGTCCCAGTGCGCCATGTAGACGATGGCCTCGTCAGGATGCGTGGCGCCATCGAGTCGCGCGATCACGTTGCGTGAGGCCTTCTCGCTGATCGCGCTCTTCAGCGTCACCGACGCCTTCGCCTTCAGCGCGAAAGACTTGAAGCCGCGCTTCCCCGCGGCCTTGTACAAACTGTCCAGGTCCTGTCCCAGCGACGCCATCAACGATCGCGCCGCGTCCCCGCTGAGCCAGCCCTGCAGCGGCAGACGGGGGGCGGGATCGTCGGTGACGCGCAGGTCGAACTGCGCGCCGCTCCAGCTGTTGCGCACCACGTCCCAGCCGTAGGCCGCGCCTTCGGTGTCGTGGATGATCAGCGCAGCGGCGGCGCCTTGGCGCGCGGCTTCCTCGAACTTGTACATCCAGCGCCCGTAGTAGGTCATCCGCTTGCCTTCGAACAGCGACGGATCCTGCTGGTGAAAGCCCGGGTCGTTGACGAACATCACCACGGTCTTGCCCTTGACGTCGATGCCTGCGTAATCGTTCCACTGCTGCTCGGGCGCGTTGACGCCATAGCCGACGAACACCAGGTCGCTGTCCTTCAGCACCACTTCCGGCTTGCCGGTACGCGTGCCGATCACCATGTCCGTGCCGAACTTCAGGTCGCGCGGCTTGCCGTCGACATCCAGGTGCAGCGTCACGCTTTCGTCCGCGGTGGTCTCCACCATCGGCACGGTCTGGAAGTAGCTGTCGCCATTGCCCGGCTTGAGGCCCAGGCGCTTGAACTGCGACTCGATGTAGGCGACGGAGCGATCCTCGCCTACGCTGCCGGGCGCGCGGCCCTCGAATTCATCCGAAGCCAGCGTGCGGACGCGTTCGACGAAGTCATCGCCGTCGATCGCCGCCTTGAACGCGTGCGCCGTCGACGAAGCGGGTGTGGTTGGCGCGGTGGCCACCGGCGCCGAGGCGTCGCGCTGGCCGCAGGCCGACAACGCCAGCGTCGCCAGCAGTGCGCTCGAGGTGAACAACGTTTTCATGGGGCCTCCGGCCGCGATGCAGGCCCCCATTCTAGCCAGCGGCCCGTAGGCCGCCGTGCCCATCCACCTTGCCGCATCCATGCAGATTGCAGGCCAATCGTGTCGCCTCCGAAAAGGCGGCACGCGGCGCACGTGTTACTCCGCCGGCGGCGTCGGGGTCTCGAAACGGATCGCCTTGGCACCGGTGATCGCGCCAGTCTTCGCGGTGGAATGCACGTAGAGCGTCACGTTGCGCTCGAACACCAGCGGTCCGTCGACCACGGCATTGGGGCCGATCACCACGCGCGGATCCTTGCGCTTGCCGAAGCTGATCCACTGCTGCGTCGGCTTTTCGTAGTGGATGCCGCCGCGTACGTGCGAGTCGATGCCGACGGTGACATCGCCATTCACGGTCTCCAGGCCGCCGGAGACGTCGGTGTCGACCAGGCCGATCGCGCCGTTGACGGTTTCCACGTCGCCATCGACATTGCCGCCGCGCCCGACGAACACGCTGCCGTTGACCGTGCTCAGTCCGCCGCTGCTGGTGAGGTGGTCCTCGGCGCGGATGCTGCCATTGACGGTTTCCAGCGTGCCTGTATGCGCACCGGAGGCGACGTTGATGCTGCCGTTGACGGTTTCCGCGCTCTCGACCCGGGCACCGGCGCCGATGCGGATGCTGCCATTGACCGTGTCCAGGCTGCCGCGGGTCTGGTTGTCGCCGACGGAAATGCTGCCGTTGACCTTGGAAACGTCGTGGTCGTCGTCGTCTTCGTGGGCCATTGCGGCGGCGCTGGGCAGCGCCAGGGCGAGGGTCAGGGAGAGGGCGACGGCAAGGCGGGACATCTGCATGGCAAGGGTTCCTGTCGTTCCGGATGGGCGTGCCGGGTTGGATGCGCCGGCAAGCGGATGGGTTTAGTGCCTGTTACATGACCTGTCCGGATGGCGCTGACAGGTTCTGGGTAAGTCAAATACCGCGCTCCGCTACAATTTGCCCCTGCCCCAAGTCACTGGAATGCCCTCGTGTCGTCGATTTCGCGCCCCAAACCCGTCGTGTTGCTGATCCTGGACGGCTGGGGCCATCGCGATGACCCGACCGACAACGCCCTGGCCCAGGCCAAGCTGCCCAACTGGCACGCGCTGCTGGCCGCCAACCCGCACACGCTGATCCACACCGAAGGCCGTTTCGTCGGCCTGCCCGATGGCCAGATGGGCAATTCCGAAGTCGGGCACATGAACCTGGGCGCGGGCCGCATCGTCTACCAGGACCTGACCCGGATCGATGCCGCGATCGAGGACGGCAGCTTCTTCGCCAACGCCGAACTGCGCGCCGCCTGCGCCGCCGCCAATGCGAACCACAACACCCTGCACCTGCTGGGCCTGCTGTCACCCGGCGGCGTGCACAGCCACGAGAGCCACATCTTCGCGATGATCGAACTCGCGCGTCGTGAAGGCGTGGCGAAAGTTGCCGTGCATGCCTTCCTCGACGGTCGCGACATGCCGCCGCAGTCGGCGCAGCCCAGCCTTGAGAAACTTGAAGCCGTGTGCGCGCAGGCTGGAAGCGAGCCTGGTAGAAGCGTCCGCATCGCCAGCGTCAGCGGCCGCTATTACGCGATGGATCGCGACAAGCGCTGGGACCGCCAGCGCCGCGCCTGGGACGCGATCGTCGAAGCGCGTGCCGATCACGTCGCCGCGGACGCGCTCGCCGCGCTGCGCGACGCCTACGCCCGTGGCGAGAACGACGAATTCGTCGTACCCACCGTGATCGGCGACGGCGCGCGGGTAGCTGATGGCGACGCCATCGTGTTCATGAATTTCCGTGCCGACCGAGCGCGCCAGCTCACTTCGGCGTTCGTGGCGCCGGCGTTCGATGGGTTCGACCAAGGCGTGCGCCGTCCGAAACTGTCGCGCTTCGTCTGCCTCACCGAATACGACGCGAAGCTTCCGGCCCCGGTCGCCTTCGCCCCCGACGACCTGCGCAATACGCTGGGTGAAGTGCTGGCGGCAAACGGACTGACGCAACTGCGCATCGCCGAGACCGAGAAGTACGCCCACGTCACGTTCTTCTTCAGCGGCGGCCGTGAAGACCCCTATGCAGGCGAGTCGCGCGTGCTGGTGCCCAGCCCGAAGGTCGCAACCTACGACCTGCAACCGGAAATGAGCTGCCCCGAAGTCACCGAAAAGCTCACCGCGGCGATCCGCTCCGGCACCATCGACGTTGCGATCTGCAACATCGCCAACCCCGACATGGTCGGCCACAGCGGCATCCTGGCCGCGGCGATCCAGGCGACCGAAGCCGTCGACGTGGCCATCGGTGCCATCGCCAAAGCCGTGCACGACGTCGGCGGCGCGCTGCTGGTCACCGCCGACCACGGAAACGTCGAGATGATGCGCGATCCGGACACGGGTCAGCCGCACACCTCGCACACGGTTGGACCGGTGCCGTTCGTGTACATGGGGCCGAAGGCGGCGACGCTGCGCGATGGCGGTGCACTGCGCGACGTGGCGCCGACCATCCTCGACCTGCTCGGCCTGGACAAGCCTGCGGAAATGAGCGGCCAGAGCCTGCTGGCCTGAACCTGCTGGTCTGGGCATCGGCCGCCGCGCCACACGACCAGTGCACCGGTTATCTTGGGCGCGGAATTCCGTAGCAAGCCCGATCACAGCAAGCCCAGCGCAATCACGCCAGCGGAGCACGCCCGACGCATGAGTCCAGTGCCGACCCTTTCCAGCGCCGCGCGATTCGTCCGCGCGACGACAGCGAAGATGGTCCCGCCGTTGCGTCGCGATTGCGGCGGCATGCGGTTGCGATGGCATGGCATCCGAGCGGTCGCCAGCGCCTTCGTGATCGCTTTCGCGTTGGCAGCGGCGTTGCCGGTCGCCGCGCAGGACAGTCGCGACGCGCAGCGCAAGCTGGAAAGCGTCAAACGCGAGCTGCAACAGGTCGCCGCGGAGCGACGCCGGATCGAAGACCAGCGCGGTGACGCTTCGCGCAGCCTGCGTGCTGCCGACGAGAAAGTCGGCAAGTCCAATCGCGCCCTGCACGACACCGAAGCGCGACTGCTCAGCGACCGCGCCGCCCTCGTCCAGTTGCGCGCACAACGCGCGGCGATGGAGTCCACGATGGCGGCGCGGCGCGAGGAACTCGCCCGCCTGCTGCGTGCCAGCTACGCCCAGGGTGAAGCCGCGCCGCTCAAGGCACTGCTGGCGCGGGACCGCGTCGCCGACGCCACCCGCGTGCTCACCTACCAGCGCTACGTGCAGAACGACCGCGCCGCCCGCATCGCGCAGCTGCGCGCGCAACTGCAGGAACTGGACGCGGTGGAGACGTCGATCGTCGCGCGCCAGACCGATCTCGACCGTGCGCGGACAGCGCAGCGCCAGCAACTGGACCAGCTCGAGCTCGATCGCCGCAGCCGCGCCGTGCTGGTGGCGCAACTGGACGAGAGATACCAGGACCGCCGCACGCGCGAACAGGCGTTGGGGCGTGATGCCCAGGGCCTGGAAAGCCTGTTGAAGCAGCTGCGCGCCGCGGCGGCACGTGCGGAAGCGCAGCGTCGCGCGGCCGCTGCGAAGGCCGAGCGGGAGGCGCGACGTCGGGCGGCGTCGGGCACGCGCGATCCGGCACGGAATGCAGGAAACAGCACGTCGCGCACCCCGGTGATCGCAAGCGCGCCGCCACCGCAGGTCGGTGGACTGGGCTGGCCCTTGTCGGGTGCGCTGCTGGCGGGCTTCGGCGGCACCATGCCCGACGGTCGCGCCAGTTCCGGATTGCTGATCGCCGCCAACGCCGGTGCCCCGGTCAAGGCCGTTGCCGATGGCACGGTCGTCTACGCGCAGTGGATGACCGGCTATGGCCTGTTGCTGATCGTCGACCACGGCAACGGCTACATGAGCCTGTACGCACACAACGACGCGCTGCTCAGGAACGCGGGCGATGCCGTCCACCGCGGCGATGCCGTCGCCACGGTCGGTTCGTCCGGCGGCCATGGTCGCCCGGCGCTGTACTTCGAGCTGCGCCGCAACGGCCAGCCGGTGAATCCCAATACCTGGCTGCGGCGCTGAAATCACGTGATCAACCCCCGGCCCTGCGGGGGATATGGCCACGGGTGACTGGCGTGCCCGTGCTCCTGGTCGCCAGTGGATGCAGTCGGCGGAGCGGTGCGCATGGAATCAATGACGTCGAATCGATGGCATCAATCGACGCGACACCCCGCGGCCCGTATCGGCCGCCACAACGTGAACCCCAGCCGGATACCGGGCTTCCATCCGCCACGCCAGCGCCTATATTGGGGCGAACCCGCGTCGATTCGCGCGGTCCAAACGTTGTTCGTTCTCTCCGGAGTGTTCCGCATGCGTCCGCGCCACCCGCTTTCCAGCGTCCTCGCCCTCGCCCTTGCCGTCGCCATCCTGCCCGTCCACGCGCAGCAGGCGCCGCCCGCGGACGAGCCCGCATCGACTCCTGCGCCGATCGAGTCGCCCGACGCCGAGGACACCAGCGCTTCGAAAGTGCCGCTGGATGAGATCAAGCGTTACGTGCTGGTCTACAACGCCATCCGCGAGGCCTACGTCGAACCCATCGACGACAGGAAGCTGATGCAGTCGGCGATCCGTGGCCTGCTGTTCGACCTGGATCCGCACAGCACGTACATGGAAAAAGCGGTTGCCGAGGAATTCGACGAATCCTCGCGCGGCTCCTACGGCGGCATCGGCGTGGAACTGCAGCGCCAGGACGACGGCACGTTGCGCGTGATCGCGCCGATCGACGACACGCCGGCCGCACGCGCGGGCATCAAGTCGGGCGACGTGATCACCGCGATCGACGGCAAGTCGTTCAAGCCGGACGAGGGCGACAGTTCCGGCCCGCTGCGTGGCGAGCCCGGCAGCAAGGTGGTGCTGACCATCGCGCGCGAAGGCACGCCCAAGCAGTTCGACGTCACCCTGCAGCGCGAAATCATCCGCATCGCCAGCGTAAAATCGCGGATGCTCGAACCCGGTTACGGCTACCTGCGCATCGCCTCGTTCCAGGCCGATACCGCGGCCGATTTCGAACGCCAGCTCGACAAGTTGAAGGCCCAGGCCGGCGGCAAGTTCGCGGGCCTGGTGATCGACCTGCGCAGCAATCCCGGCGGCCTGCTCACCTCCGCCGTGCAGATCGCCGACAGCCTGCTCGACAAGGGCGCCATCGTCAGCACGCGCGGCCGGGTGAAGATTTCCGACGCCCAGTTCAACGCCACGCCCGGCGATCGCAGCGGCGGCGCACCGGTGGTGCTGCTGGTCGATGCGGGCTCGGCAAGCGCTTCCGAAGTACTCGCCGGTGCGCTGCACGACAACGGCCGCGCGCGCATCGTCGGCAGCCGCACGTTCGGCAAGGGTTCGGTGCAGACGGTGATGCCACTGCCCAACGGCGACTCGGTCAAGCTGACGACCGCGCGTTACTTCACCCCCAGCGGCAAGTCGATCCAGGCGCTCGGCATCGTCCCCGACGTGATCGTGCACCCGGCCAACGGCGCCAGCGGCAAGCCCGATTACACCGAGGCCAGCCTGCGCGGCCACCTGGCCAGCGAAGGCGACGAACCCGGCGACAACGCCGGCGAAGTGCTCGAAGGCGATGCGCCGATCGCAGCGGCATTGAGTGAGTTGAAGAAGCCGGTGGTGGCACGGAAGGCGGCGCCACCGAAGGGCTGATTGCGGGTCGCGGCATGCAGTGTCGCGACCACGTGACTGACCGGGCGCGGTTATCCTGGCGATGACCTGCCTGTTTGCCCGTGTTCCTTGACGTCATCCTCGATCCGAAGGCCAGGGACTTGTCTTTCATGCCGGGCCGCGAACCTCGCGTTGTCCGGCACTACACTTGATCAGCGCGGCTTTGCCGGCAGCGGGAATGGCGTGACGACCTTCTCGCCGGTCGTCGCATCGCGGATCGCCGACTGTCCTTTCTTCTCAACTTCCTCGATGCGCACGATGCTCTGCATCGGCAGGTGCAATACGCGGGTGTTGCCGAACTCGTCGCGCAGCCGTTCTTCGGTGGGATCGATCACCACGCCGTCGTGCAGGTCGAACACCAACTCGGTGATCTCGGTGAAACCCCACAGCGTGCCCGCGCTGACCTTGCGCGCGTACAGCTCGTAGATCCTGCCGGCGTTGAGGAAGGTGATCTTGTAGAGCGGTTTCATGGCGTAGGGTCTTCGGGAAGTTGGCATCGCATCAGCGTGTGCATGCAGGATGGGGCCGGGTGGCGGCTTCCCAAGTCCGGCTCTCCGATCCGTCCTGATCCCGAACCCCTCGATCGCGCCTCAGGGCCCGCCTTCAAAACCCGCGCTTGCGCCGCATCCGTCGTGCAATGCCGGCTTTCGCGATCAGCGCGAACACGCCCCCGAACGCAAACCCGGCCAGGTGCGCCGACCAGGCCACCGCGCCGAACGCCGGGCCGACGAAGGTGAACACCAGTTGCAGCAGGGCCCACACGCCGATGAGCAGCGCCGCCGGCACCTTCACGAATTGCAGGAACAGCCCCAGCGGCACGACGACGCCCAGCTTCGCGCCGGGAAACAGCGCCAGGTAGGCGCCGATCAGTGCCGACACCGCGCCACTGGCGCCGATGATCAGCCGGTCCGGGGTGCCGATGGCGATCACCGCGGCCAGGTTGGCGACCGCGCCGCCCAGCAGGAACAGCGCCAGCAACCGCCAGGGTCCCATCGCGCGCTCGGCCGACAGCCCGAAAATCAGCAGGAACACCAGGTTGCCCAGCAGGTGGGCCCAGGACACATGCAGGAACAGCGCGGTGAACAGACGCAGGATGCGACCGTCGCGCAGCGAATCCAGCCAGTCGCCGGGCGAGCCCAGTCCGCCTGAGAGCGCGCCCCAGTCGAGCAGGAGCCGCTTCTGGGCGGGGTCGGGGAGCACGGTCGAACTGAAGAAGCACAGCCACAACAGCACGAACAGGACCGGTACGGCCCAGCGCAGCGGAGCCTTCTGCCGGGAAGGGATGGAGACGAACATGCTCACGGCGCAACACCGTTTTGCTGCGTCGCAACACGTAAAAGAAAGAGGTTTCGGCAACCGGCAAGGCTTGTTAGCATCCGGTTAAGACCCACGCTATAGTGCATACGGTGTCGTACGTCGGGAGGGGTCTCGGCGCGCGTCGGGGGCGGCCTGGCCGAGCACCGCGCAGACGACCTGGGAACAAGAAAGAAAATTTCAGAGTCCATTGGAGAGTACACGCATGAACCATGCAAATCGTTACACCTTCAGCGCGCTGGCACTGGGTATCGCCGGCGTGCTGGCTTTCGGCCAGGCACAGGCCAGCGGTTTCCAGCTGCGCGAGCAGAGCGTCAGGAATCTCGGTCGCGCAAATGCCGGCAGCGCCGTGTTCAATGACGACGCCACCGTTGTTTCGCTCAACCCGGCCGCAATGTCGAGCTTCGACAAGAACGCCATGCGCGCCGACGTCACCGTGATTGACCTGACCGCCAACTTCGATGGCGGCGGCCGCGCTGCTGCTGCATTCGGTCCGGCTGCTCCGGCCCTGACGGGCGGCGACGGCGGCGACCCGGGCGACCCGACCGCGGTCCCGAACATCGCAGCGGTGTTCCCGATGCACGGCGCGCTGGAAGGCCTGACCCTCGGTGCCAGCATCGGCGCTCCGTTCGGCCTGAAGACCGAATACGACAACGGTTGGGTCGGCCGCTATGAAGCGCTGCACTCGGAAGTGAAGACCGTCGACCTGACCCTGTCGGCCTCGGTCAAGTTGCATGATCGTTTCTCCCTCGGCGTCGGCCTGATCTATGAGCGCGCCGAAGCCAAGCTGACCAAGGCGGTCGATTTCGGTACCGCCCTGTGCGCGGGCTCCGGCAATCCGCTGAACTGCCTCAACCCGGCCTTCCCGTTCCACCCGCAGGGTGCCGACGGCGTGCTGAGCGTCGATGGCGATGACACCGGTATCGGCTGGCTGTTTGGCGCGCAATGGCAGCCGACCGACAAGTGGACCATCGGCTATTCGCACCGCTCCGAGATCGACCAGGACCTGACCGGCAAGATCGACTTCACCACGCCGGCCGCGGTGTCGGCCGTCCTGGGGCCGCGCGTGGCTGACAGCGACGGCGGCGCCAAGCTGACCACCCCGAGCATCGACACCCTCAGCGTCCGCTACAACGTCACCGACGGCGCCCGCCTGCTCTTCGATTACCAGAAGACCGACTGGTCGTCGCTGCGCTCGGTGGTGGTCACCCGTGCCAATGGCACGGTGGTTGGCGCCGAAGATTTCGCCTGGAATGACACCGACTTCTACTCGGTGGGTGCAGAGTTCGACCTGAACGATGCCATCACCCTGCGCGTGGGCGTTGCCACGGACGATTCCCCGACCCACACCGACACGCGCACCCCGCGCCTGCCTGACAACGACCGCAAGCTGTTCTCGGTCGGCGCCACCTGGAACGTGTCCCAGGCCATCAGCGTCGACGCGGCGTTCCAGCGCATCAGCATCGACGACCCGAAGATCAACCACACCTCGTCCAGCGGCTCCTCGCTGCAGGGCGAGTTCACTGGTTACGCGAACCTGTTCGGCATCGCCGCTCAGTTCAAGTTCTGATCCGCACCACGGTTGCAAAGAAAAGCCCCGCTTCGGCGGGGCTTTTTCTTTGGATCGTCGATGCGAAGGTTCGCAGCCACGGCAGGGCGGGTATTGACCCGCCATCGCAGGATTTATCCCCGCGGGTCGATACCTGCCCCAAGCGCCCGATCAGTCGCCCAGCGTCAGCAGCGATGCATTGCCACCCGCTGCGGTGGTGTTGACGGTGATGGTTTTCTCGGTGGTGAAGCGCGGCAGGTAGTGCGGGCCGCCGGCCTTGGGGCCGGTGCCGGAGAGGTTCTGGCCGCCGAACGGCTGCACGCCGACCACCGCACCGATCTGGTTGCGGTTGACGTAGCAGTTGCCGACCTTCACCTTCGAGGCGATCTTCTCGATGGTCTCGTCGATGCGCGAATGGATGCCGAGCGTTAGGCCATAGCCGGTGCCGTTGATCGCATCGATCACCGCGTCGAGCTGGTCCGACTTCCAGCGCACCACGTGCAGCACCGGGCCGAAGATTTCCTTGTGCAGGATGTCGATCGACGGGATCGCGTACGCGCGCGGAGCGAAGAAGCTGCCGTGCGCCGCGTCCGCATCAAGCGCGACTTCGCCGATCTTTTTCGCTTCGGCATCCATGCGCGCGGCATGGTCCTTGAGCATCTTCAGCGCATCCTCGTCGATCACCGGGCCGACGTCGGTCGAGAGCAGGCCCGGGTTGCCCACTTTCAGCTCGTTCATCGCGCCGGCCAGCATGGTGCTGACCTTGTCGGCGATGTCGTCCTGCACGAACAGCACGCGCGCGGCCGAACAGCGCTGACCGGCGGAGGTGAACGCGGAGGAGATCGCATCCTTCACCACCTGTTCCGGCAGGGAGGACGAATCGGCGATCAGCGCGTTCTGTCCGCCGGTTTCGGCGATCAGCACACCGATCGCGGCATCGCGTGCGGCGAGCGCACGGTTGATCGCGCGCGCGGTGTCGGTCGAACCGGTGAAGGCGACGCCGGCGACGCGCGGGTCGCGGGTGAGCGCGGCACCGACGGTGGCGCCGTCGCCTGGCAGGAACTGCAGCACTGATTCCGGAACGCCGGCTTCGTGCAGCAGCTTCACTGCGTAGTAACCGATCAGGTTGGTCTGCTCGGCCGGCTTGGCGATGACGCTGTTACCGGCGGCGAGCGCGGCGGAAATCTGCCCGGCGAAGATCGCCAGCGGGAAGTTCCACGGCGAGATGCACACGAATACGCCGCGGCCGCTCATCTGCAGCGTGTTGGATTCGCCGGTCGGGCCCGGCAGCGCTTCGGGCTTGAACAGCGCGCGCGCCTGCGCGGCGTAGTAGCGCAGGAAGTCCACGGCTTCACGCACTTCGGCGACGCCATCGGGGATGGTCTTGCCCGCTTCCTTGGTGCACAGCGCGATGTACTGCGGCATGCGCTGTTCGAGCAGGTTCGCGGCGTGTTCCAGGATCGCGGCGCGCGACGCGGCGGGCGTCGTGTTCCAGGTCTCGTGCGCGGCGACGGCATTCTTCAGTGCGAGCTCGACGGTGGCGCTGTCGGCGGCCTGCCACTGGCCGACGGTTTCGCGACGGTCGGCGGGGTTGGTCACTGCAATGTCGGGTCCCGCGACCGAAGCGCCCGGCACGAGCGGAATAGCACGCCAGCTGTCCTTGGCGGCGGCATTGACCTGCTCGGCAAGCGTGCGCAGTTGATCGTCGTTGGCGAGGTTCACGCCCATGGAATTGCTCCTCTCAATGCCGTAGCTGCGATAGAGATCGACAGGCTGCGGGATGCGCGGATGCGCGATGGATTCGAATGCGGAAACGGTTTCGACCGGATCGCGGATGAGGTCGTCGATGGCGACGGTCTCGTCGGTGATGCGGTTGACGAAGCTGGAATTGGCGCCGTTTTCGAGCAGGCGACGCACCAGGTACGGCAGCAGGTCCTCGTGCGAACCGACCGGCGCGTACACGCGGCACGGCACGTCCAGGCGCTCGGCCGGAATGACTTCGGCGTAGAGGTCGTCGCCCATGCCGTGCAGCTTCTGGAACTCGAAGTGCTTGGCGCGGCCCATCGACTTCGCGCGCTGGTGGATCGTGGCGATCGTCTGCGCGTTGTGGGTGGCGAACATCGGGTAGATCGCGTCGCCCGCCTCGAGCATCCTGCGTGCGTTGGCGAGATAGCTGACGTCGGTGTTGGGCTTGCGGGTGAACACCGGATAGCCCAGCTGGCCATCGACCTGCGCGCGCTTCACTTCGCTGTCCCAGTACGCGCCTTTCACCAGGCGCACCGGAATGCGGCGGCCGTGCTTGCGGGCGAGATCGGCGATGAAGTCGATCGCCTCCGGTGCGCGCTTCTGGTACGCCTGGATGGCGAGGCCGTAACCTTCCCAGCCGTCGAGCGAAGAATCCGCGAACGCCGCGGCGATCACGTCGAGCGAGAGTTCGAGGCGATCGGATTCCTCGGCGTCGATGGTGAAACCGATGCCGTACGACTTCGCCAGCTGCGCCAGCTCCAGCACGCGCGGCACCAGCTCGGCGAACACGCGTTCGCGCTTGGCGTGCTCGTAACGCGGATGCAGCGCGGACAGCTTCACCGAGATCGACGGCACGCCGAAGACTTCGCGCTTCGTGTAGTCGCCACTCTTGCCGATCGCGTGGATCGCATCGCGATACGCCTGCAGGTAACGCAGCGCGTCCTTGGTGGTGAGCGCGCCTTCGCCGAGCATGTCGAACGAATAGCGGTAGCTGGCGTTGTCGCCCTTCTGCGAGCGTGCCAGCGCTTCAGCGATGGTGCGGCCCATGACGAACTGGTGGCCCATGATCTTCATCGCCTGGCGCACGGCGAGGCGGATGACGGGCTCGCCGACGCGGCCGAGCAGGCGGCTGAATGCGCCGTGCACGTCGCGCTTGGTGTCGTCGGCCAGGTTCACCAGGTGGCCGGTCAGCATCAAACCCCAGGTCGAGGCGTTGACCAGCACCGAGTCGGACTGGCCCATGTGCTTCTTCCAGTCCGCGTCGCCCAGCTTGTCGCGGATCAGCTTGTCGGCGGTGTCCTGGTCGGGGATGCGCAGCAGCGCTTCGGCCACGCACATCAGCAGGACGCCCTCCTCGCTGCCCAGGTCGTACTGGCGCATGAAGGCTTCGATCGCGCCCTGGTCCTTGGCGCGGGCGCGTACGCGCAGGACCAGGTCGGCCGCGGTGTCCTGCGCCTTGAGGCGGTCGTCCTCGGGCAGGCGGGCCTGCTCCAGCAGCTGGCGGACGTGGGCGGACTCGTCGCGCACCCAGCCCGCCGTGATCGCGGCGCGAGGGCCGGAGGGCGGGGGTGGGAGCTCTGGGCGGATCAGCGCGCCCGGCAGGGCCGGGGCGGGGGAGGCTTGGTCGGTCATCGGGCCCGCGTCAGGCGGTGGAAAGCCGCATAGTCTAGAGCTTCGGCCGCGCCCCGGCGGCGCCCGCGGCTGGGGGATGCTGGCCATTCCCGGGCGCACGGCGAACCGGTTTGGCGGGTCCAATCACGTCGCGCGGGTTGCCCCGAGGGGGCCCGGTCGCTACCATTTCGCGGTTATTCCGCAGCGCTCGTGGGGTTGGTGTCCGTGAAGGGCATGCCTCCGGCGTGACGGGGCCGGACCTGTGGTCATCCAGACAAGCCTGGATGGCGTACTTGGGCCGGTACCTGCCAGCCACCTCCTTCCGCGCGGCTCCCCCGCCGGAGCCGGCGTCGCCCTGCGGGGCCGCGCAGCCGAGGCAGCTGCGGTTCGACACATGAATCAACTGATCTTTTCGGGGCTCGAACTGATGAAAGCCGGTCGTAGCAAGCTTCGGACCGCGGGACGCTGGGTAATGGGCATGGCCGCGATGGCCACTCCACTGCTCGCCTTCGCGCAGGCCGCCAGCGACACGTGGACCAACGCACCGCACCGCTGGCAGCTCAACATGAGCGAAGGCGTGACGGCGCAATCTGCCAACGCGTATTCGGCACACATGCTGGCGCTGTGGATCTGCGTCGTCATCGGCGTGCTGGTGTTCGGCGCGATGTTCTACGCGATGTTCAAGTTCCGTCACTCCAAGGGCGCGGTCGCGGACAAGGACTTCACCCACAGCACCAAGCTGGAAATCATCTGGACCGTGGTCCCGGTGGCGCTGTTGGTGCTGATGGCGTTCCCCGCGACGAGCAAGCTCATCCGGATGTACGACACCCGCGAGTCGCAGATGACCGTCAAGGTCACCGGCTACCAGTGGATGTGGAAGTACGAGTACCTGGGCGAAGGCGTGAGCTTCACCAGCCGTCTCGATCGCCAGAGCGACTCGATCCGCCAGAGCCACGTCGACGCGCGCACGGCGAACCACCCGAACTACCTGCTCGACGTCGACAACGCCCTGGTGCTGCCGGCCGACACGAAGGTCCGCTTCGTGATCACCGCCGACGACGTCATCCACGCCTGGTGGGTGCCGGCGCTGGGCTGGAAGCAGGACGCGATCCCGGGCATCGTCAACGAAGCCTGGACCAGCGTGAGCAAGCCGGGCGTGTACCGCGGCCAGTGCGCCGAGCTGTGCGGCAAGGACCACGGCTTCATGCCGATCGTCGTGCGCGTGCTGCCCAAGGCCGAATACACCGCGTGGCTGGCCGAGCAGAAGGCGAAGAACACGCCGGCTCAGGCTCCGGCCGCGCCTGCTGCGGCACCTGCCGAGGCCGCGCCGGCTGGCGCAGCACCGGCCGAAGCGGCTCCCGCCGCAACCCCGAACACCGAAGCTCCGGCCGCTCCCGCGGCCGCGGCCTGATCGTCAAAGCATTCCTGAGGTAGGCCATGGCCGTTTACGCTGACCATCACCACGACGATCACGCCCACGATCACAAGCAGGGCTTCATCGAGCGTTGGTTCTTCTCGACCAACCACAAAGACATCGGCACGCTGTACCTGATCTTCAGCTTCGTCATGTTCCTCATCGGCGCAGCGATGTCTGTCGTGATTCGCGCCGAACTGATGAAGCCGGGCCTGCAGTTCGTCAATCCCGAATTCTTCAACCAGATGACCACGATGCACGCGTTGGTCATGATCTTCGGCGGCGTGATGCCGGCCTTCGTCGGCCTGGCCAACTGGATGGTGCCGCTGCAGATCGGCGCGCCGGACATGGCGCTGCCGCGCATGAACAACTGGTCGTTCTGGATCCTGCCGTTCGCCTTCTCCCTGCTGCTGCTGACCCTGTTCATTCCGGGTGGCGCGCCGGCCGGCGGCTGGACCTTGTATCCGCCGCTGTCGCTGCAGGGCGGCAACAACACCGCGTTCGCGATCTTCGCGATCCACATGATGGGTATCAGCTCGATCATGGGCGCGATCAACATCATCGCCACCATCCTCAACATGCGCGCCCCGGGCGTGGACCTGCTGAAGATGCCGATCTTCTGCTGGACCTGGCTGATCACGGCGTTCCTGCTGATCGCGGTGATGCCGGTGCTGGCGGGCGCGGTGACGATGCTGCTGACCGACAAGTTCGCGCACACCTCGTTCTTCAACGCCGCCGGCGGCGGTGACCCGGTGATGTTCCAGCACATCTTCTGGTTCTTCGGCCACCCCGAGGTCTACATCATGATCCTGCCCGCCTTCGGCGTGGCGTCCGAGATCATCCCGACCTTCAGCCGCAAGCCGCTGTTCGGTTACCAGGCGATGGTGTACGCGACCGCTTCGATCGCGTTCCTCTCGTTCATCGTGTGGGCGCACCACATGTTCACCGTCGGCATGCCGCTCGGTGGCGAGATCTACTTCATGTTCGCCACGATGCTGATCGCGGTGCCGACCGGTGTGAAGGTGTTCAACTGGGTCACGACGATGTGGCGCGGCTCGATCTCGTTCGAGACGCCGATGCTGTGGGCGATCGCCTTCGTGATCCTGTTCACCATCGGCGGCTTCTCGGGCCTGATGCTCGCGATCGTGCCGGCGGACTTCCAGTACCACGACACTTACTTCGTCGTCGCGCACTTCCACTACGTGCTCGTCACCGGCGCGCTGTTCGGCATCATCGCCGGCGTGTACTACTGGTGGCCGAAGTGGACCGGCCGCATGGTCAACGAGTCCCTGGGCAAGTTCCACTTCTGGTGGACCATGGTGTTCGTCAACCTGCTGTTCTTCCCGCAGCACTTCCTGGGCCTGGCCGGCATGCCGCGCCGCATCCCCGACTACAACGTCGTGTTCGCGGACTGGAACATGGTCAGCTCGATCGGCGCGTTCGGCATGTTCCTGACCCCGTTCATGATGGCCTTCATCCTGTGGCGCTCGAAGGTCGCCGGTGAGCTGGCCAAGCCGCGTGCGTGGGAATCGGCCCGTGGCCTGGAGTGGACCGTGCCGAGCCCGGCGCCGCACCACACGTTCACGGTGCCGCCGGTGATCCGCGACGGTGACCTGGCCCACGGCGACATCACGCACTGATCGCGCACTGACACGCCTGCATACCGCGATGAACCCGCAAGCACAGCTGCCACAGGACCAGGCCGACGCGCGCCGCAAGCGCGCGCGTCGCACCGCGCTGTGGATCGCCGTGGCCGCGGTGGTGGTCTACGTCGGTTTCATCGCGCTGGTGGGGCTGTCGAAGTGAACGCGCCGAAGCAGACCCGTGGCATCGGCCGGATGGCGCTCGTCGCCGTGGCGGCGTTTGCCTTCAGCTTCAGCCTGATCCCGCTGTACCGGGTGGCCTGCGAGAAAGTGTTCGGCATCCGCCTGGAGCGTACTGCCGCTGAAGGCAAGGCCGCGGTTGCACCGTCGACGCAGCGCGAAGTGCTGGTGCAGTTCGATGGAGGCGTCAATTCGCGCCTGCCGTGGCAATTCGCGCCACTTCAACAGTCGATGAAGGTCCGCGTGGGCGAGCCGTACGACGCCAGGTACACGGCGACCAACACCAGCGCGCGCGCCATCGTCGGCAGCGCGGCGCCATCGGTCGCACCGGCGCGCGCCTCGGGTTACTTCAGCAAGACCGAATGCTTCTGCTTCACCGCGCAGACCCTGCAGGCCGGGGAAACCCGCGAGCTGCCGCTGCGCTTCATTGTCGATCCGAACCTTCCGGCCGACGTGCAGACCATCACGCTGTCCTACACCTTCTTCAAGAACGAAGCGTTGACCGCGAAGCTGGCCGGCTCCACGCCTGCTTCGCGCGCAGCGCCCTAGTTCAGATCTGATCCAAACCTCACTTTCGCAGCACTCCAAACGGAACGACAGCCATGGGCCAAGCTCACGCCCCCGACGCCAACCACTATTACGTGCCGCATTCCAGCCGCTGGCCGTTCCTCGGCTCGATCGCGCTGTTCACCACCATGGTCGGTCTGGCCAGCTGGTTCAACGAAGTCAGCTGGGGCCACAACGTGTTCTTCGTTGGCATCGCGCTGATGGCGGCAGTGCTGTTCTGCTGGTTCGGCGACGTGATCCGCGAGTCGATCAAGGGCAACTACAACAAGCAGGTGGACACCTCGTTCCGCATGGGCATGGTGTGGTTCATCTTCTCCGAGGTGATGTTCTTCGCCGCGTTCTTCGGCGCGCTGTTCTATGCACGCCAGCTGGCGCTGCCGTGGCTGTCGGGCGAAGGCGATGGCGTGATGACCAACGCGCTGCTGTGGGACGGCTACGCTGCCGGTTGGCCGACCAACGGCCCGGCCGGTGTCGGTGGCAGCTTCCAGACCGTGCCGGCCTGGGGCCTGCCGCTGCTGAACACGCTGATCCTGCTGTCCTCGGGCGTGACCGTGACCATCGCGCATCACGCGCTCAAGGCCGGCCATCGCAAGGCGCTGCTGATCTTCCTGGGCGCAACCGTGCTGCTGGGCTGCACGTTCCTGTACTACCAGGGCAGCGAGTACATCGAAGCCTACAAGCACTTCAACCTGACCCTGGGTTCGGGCATCTACGGCTCGACCTTCTTCATGCTCACCGGCTTCCACGGCGCGCACGTGACGCTCGGCACGATCATGCTGGCGATCATCTGGTTCCGTTGCGCCAAGGGCCATTTCAGCAACGACCACCATTTCGCCTTCGAAGCGGTGGCGTGGTACTGGCATTTCGTCGACGTGGTGTGGCTGTTCCTGTTCCTGTTCGTGTACGTGCTGTAACGACGACGAGCGGACACGTGGGGCTGGGCGCTGGTGAAGCGCTCAGCCCTTCGCATTTTCGGGTTCGGGTGACGCCCCCGGTTTACGGGAGTCGGGTTCAGGGCACTAGGCCGCCGGTTCGGGCCACATCGCGGACCGAGTCATCGAATCGGTGTCCGCAGGCGAACCACCGGCGGAAGGTCGGGTTTACGGACTCCGGCCGACGCCGTGGAATTCGATCCAACCCATCTTGGCGGCAATGATGACGCCAAGGATCAGCGCGACGGACAGCGCGATGCGGCGGGTCAGCGCATTCACCGTGCGCTTGCTCTCGCCCTTGTCGACCATCATGTAGTACAGGCCGGCACCGAGGTTCCAGAGAATGAGGATCAGGACGGCGATGATCAGCAGCGTTTTCATGGCAATGCTCCCGCGCCGCCAGGCGTGTGTGTGCGTGCCGGCATTATCGCAGCCGGTCGGCGGGCGCGGGTGAGCCGGCGCGGCAACCTCGTGCTGGGCTGGACGCTGGCGGTGCTGGCGATGGCGCTGTTCGTGCGCCTGGGCATCTGGCAGGCGCATCGCGCGGTGGAAAAGCAGGCGATGCTCGATGCGGTCGCACAGGTGCTGCAGGAGCGCCGGGCCGTACCGCTGGCGAAGGCGGCAGATGCCACGCGCATGCACGCGTACGACTGGGCGGAGGGCGAGGGCACGTTCGACGCACGCGGTCCGCTGTGGCTGGACAACCAGCAGCGTGACGGTCGTGCCGGCGTGCATGCCTACCGCATCTTTGTGCCAGAGGGGGCCGGCGGGCCTGGCGCGGGTGCGCCGCTGCTGGTCGACCTAGGCTGGCTGCCACTGCCGGCCAACCGCGCGATGCCTGCGATCGCACTGCCCTCAGGTCGCGTCACCGTGCGCGGCCTGCTGGTGGCGCCGCCGTCGCCGGGATTGCGCCTGGGCAGCGGTATCGCGCGCCAGGACGACGGCTGGGTGCTGACCCGGGTGGAGCCGGCGGTGATCGCGGCCAATACCGGCCTGTCGGTACCGCTGGCGCCGCGCGTGTTGCGGCTGGATCCCGCGATGCCGCTGGGTTACGAGCGCGACCTGACGCTGCTGGCCAACACGCTGCCGCCGGAAAAACACCGCGGCTACTCGGTGCAGTGGTTCGCACTCGCCATCGCGGTGCTGGTCACCGCGTTGATCCTCACTTTCCGCAAGGCCCGCTCCAATGCAACCCGATAACGCCTCACGCAATCGCAACCGGATGATGCTGCTGGGCATCTTCGCGGTCTTCTTCGGCAGCCTGATCTTCGCCGGCGTGCTGCGCTTTTCCGGCTGGCGCCCCAGCGGCATGAAGAACAAGGGCGAGTTGCTGCAGCCGCCGGCCGACCTGCGCACGCTGACGCCGAAACTGCTCGACGGTGGCGCGTATCGCTGGGAACCAATCAACCGCACCTGGCGCATCGCGCTGGCGCCGCCGGCCGACTGCGGCGACGAATGCGCTTCGATCGCGCGCAACGTTGACACCGTGTGGAAGGTGCTGGGGCCGGAAGCCGAGCGCGTCGACATCCTGTGGCTGTGCGCGCAGCTCCCGTGCGCGCTGCCCGCGGGTGCCCCGCCGCTGCAGAACCTGCGCCTGCTGCAGCCCGACGCGCCGTTGCGGATGAAGCTGCCTCGCGTGGACATCACCACCACGCCACACGGCCGTGGCGTGCCGGTCTACGTGATCGATCCGAACGGGTTCGTGATTCTGCGCTACGCTGCCGGCTTCGATCCGGGAGACCTGCGCTCCGACCTGGCCAAGCTGCTCAAGCTGAAGTAAGGCACGCCCCGCATGAGTGTTCCGATTTCGTTCCTGAAGCCGACGCTGTACCGGCACTTCCATCGCATCGCATGGCTTGCGGTCGCGCTCGCGCTGGGCGTGATCGTGTTCGGTGCCTTCGTGCGGTTGTCCAACGCCGGGCTGAGCTGCCCCGACTGGCCCACCTGCTATGGCCGCGCCACCTGGCCCGCCGCCGCGCAGGACGTCAGCGCGCACGCCGCCAGCGCAATCCGTCCCTTCGAAACCCACAAGGCCTGGCGCGAGCAGGGCCACCGCATGATCGCCGGCGCGCTCGGCGTGCTGGTGCTGACCCTGGCGTTGCTGGCGTCGCGACGCCGCACGCGCGGCACGCTGCAGGTGGTCCTGGCGGCCGTACTGGTGGCGATCGCGATACCGCTGTACATGAAGGGCCAGCACACGGCGGCGTCGTTGCTGGCCGTGGGCGGTGAAGCGGTGCTGCTGTTCGCGGCGTGGCGCTGGAGTAATACCGACCTCTCCCGCGCGGCCGTACTGACGCTGGCTGTGATCATCTTCCAGGCCCTGCTGGGCATGTGGACGGTGACGTTGCTGCTCAAGCCCATCGTGGTGATGGGGCACCTGCTGGGCGGCCTGACCACGTTCGCACTGCTGACGTGGATGGCCTGGCAGGCGATCGACCAACCGATCCGACAGGCCGAAGCCCACCTGCTGCGGCGCTGGCTGATCGTCGGTGTGGTGCTGCTGGGCGTGCAGATCGCGCTGGGCGGCTGGACCAGCGCCAACTACGCCGCGCTCGCCTGCGGTAATGATTTCCCGCAGTGCGTGGGCCAGTGGTGGCCGGCGCACGATTTCCGCGAAGGCTTCGTGCTCTGGCGCGGCGTCGGCGTGGATTACGAAGGCGGCGTCCTCGACGGCGAATCGCGCATCGCGATCCAGCTGGCACACCGGATGATGGCGATGGTGGTGTTCGCTTACCTGATGGTCTTCGCCGGAAAGTTGCTGCGCACACCCGGCCTGCGTGGCTGGGGCGTGTTGCTGGGCCTGCTGGCGTTGGCGCAGGTCGCGCTGGGCATCGCCAACGTCAAGCTCGGCCTGCCGCTGCCGGTGGCGGTGATGCACAACGGCGGCGCGGCGCTGCTGCTGTTCGTGCTGGTGTCGCTGCTTGCGCTGCTGCGCGCGCCGGAGCACTGAAAAACAGGTGTCGCCTCAGGCGGGTCTTGACCCGCCGCCGGCTACCCTGATGCCAATACGGCGGGTCAAGACCCGCCACACCAATACCCGGCGGGTCGAGACCCGCCTACACCTGGATCCGAATGTCGTCTTCCTTCCGCCAATACTTCGACCTGACCAAGCCGCGCGTCGTCGCGCTGATCGTGTTCACCGCGCTGGTGGGCATGCTGCTCGCGATCGATGGCGTGCCGACGCTGGAGGAAACGCGACGCGGCCTGCTCGGCTTCCTCGGCATCTGGCTCGCGGCATCGAGCGCGGCGGCGATCAACCAACTGCTCGACGCGCGCATCGACGCGAAGATGACGCGTACGTCGTGGCGTCCGATCGTGGTCGGCCAGATCACCCCGCGCAAGGCGCTGGCGTTCGCGCTGGTGCTCGGTGCGGCGTCGATGCTGATCCTGGCGCTGTGGGTCAACGTCATCACCGCGTTGCTGACCTTCGCCTCGCTGATCGGTTACGCGGTGGTCTACACCGTGTTCCTCAAGCGCGCGACGCCGCAGAACATCGTCATCGGCGGTATTGCCGGCGCGGCGCCGCCGCTGCTGGGCTGGTCGTCGATCACCGGCATGCAGGGTGAATGGGACTGGGCGCACGCGCTGCTGCTGGTGCTGATCATTTTCGTGTGGACGCCGCCGCATTTCTGGGCGCTGGCGATCTTCCGCCGCGAGGACTATCGCAAGGCGATGGTGCCGATGCTGCCGGTCACCCACGGCGTGGAATACACGCGCTGGCAGATCCTGTTCTACACCGTGCTGCTGGTGGTCGTGACGGTGCTGCCGTTCGCCGCCGGCATGAGCGGCTGGTTCTATCTCGGCGGCGCGCTGGTGTTGGGCGCGATGTTCATCTGGCACGCGTGGAAGCTGATGAACCCGCCCGATGAGCTGTATGCGATGAAGGTATTCGGCTACTCCATCGTGTACCTGATGGCGCTGTTCGCATTCCTGCTGGTCGACCACTGGCTGCTGCCGTTGCTGCAGCCGGCGCCGCTGTTTGAACTGCAGCAAGTGGGCTGAGGCGGTCCGCGTTTCGCTGGAAGTCTTGCCCTTCGAAAGTCACCGAGCTTGCCGGACTTGGCCGGATTTACGGGTTGATCCCCGCATCGCGTCGCCACGCGGCGTGCTCTTCGGCGTTGCCTATACTCGATGCCTCGACATCGACCGGGCCTCCGCATGCGCAACCAATCGCCAGCCACCGCAAGTACGTCGGCCCGCCGACGTAACCGATGGAGCCTTGCCGCCGTCGTATGCCTGGCAGTGATGGCAGGCGGCGCGACTGCTGCCGGACAAACGCCCGCCGAGCCCGCATCCGTCGCACCCGACAAGGCGACGGTGATCACTGCCGCGCACCTGCTCGACGTGCGCAGCGGACGCGTGATCGACAATCCGCAGGTCGTGGTCCGCAATGGCCGCATCGCCGCAGTCGGCCATGCCGGTGATGACGCGCCTGCCGAAGCGCGTCGCATCGACCTGCCCGGCATGACCCTGCTGCCCGGCCTGATCGACATGCACGTGCACCTGGACAGCGATCCCGAGTACGGCGGCTACACCGACCTGGAGTTCAACGACCGCTTCTGGTCGGTGCTGACGGTCCCGCATGCGGAGAAGACGCTGAAAGCCGGTTTCACCACCGTGCGCAACGTGGGCTCGGATGCGTGGAACGACGTCGGCCTGCGCGAGGCGATCGACGCCGGCAAGGTTCCGGGACCGCGCGTCGTCACCGCGACCTACGCCTTCGGCGCCACCGGTGGCCACTGCGACTCCACGTTCTTCCCGCCGTCGATGGACGAGAAGAGCCCCTACAACGCCGACAGTCCGGAGGAAGGGCGCAAGGTCGTGCGCCTGCTGCGCAAGTATGGCGCGCAGGTGATCAAGATCTGCGCGACCGGCGGCGTGTTCTCGCACAACACCGAGCCCGGCCAGCAACAGCTCAGCCTCGCGGAGATGCGTGCGATCGTGGAAGAAGCGCACCAATGGGGGCTGAAGGTGGCCGCGCATGCGCACGGCGCCTCGGGCATCAAGGACGCGATCCGCGCAGGCGTCGACACCATCGAGCACGCCAGCCTGATCGACGACGAGGGCATCAAGCTGGCGAAGCAGCACGGCGCCTGGTTGTCGATGGACATCTACAACACCGAATACACGCAGGCCGTCGGCAGCAGCAACGGCACCCTGGAAGACAACCTGCGCAAGGATCGCGAGATCGCGCAGGCGCAGCGCGATGGCTTCCGCAAGGCGAATGCGGCCGGCGTGAAGATGGTCTACGGCACCGACGCCGGCATCTACCCGCACGGCGACAACGGCAAGCAGTTCCGCTGGATGGTGAAATACGGCATGACGCCGATGCAGGCGATCCAGGCGGCGACGTTCAACGCATCGCAGGCATTGGGTCGCGACGACGTCGGCGCGGTCGAAACCGGTCGCTACGCCGACATCATCGCGGTGCCGGGCGATCCGACCAGCGACGTAACGCTGCTGGAATCGGTGCCGTTCGTGATGAAGGGCGGTGAGGTGTTCAAGGACGTTCACTGACACTGCCGCGAACCAACGTCCCGAGACACCGCGGACGGGCTCATGAACCTCTAGATGGGACGACCGAAACCTGAGTGAATCAATCGGCTTGATATCATTGCGGCGCAGGGTCGCGCTGACTGCGACCCCGAATCTCAAGGGGAAATTGATGTTCCGGATGGTTGAGAAGCGGGCGAATAGCCTTCGCCCGATGCGCAGTGTCGTGGGTTTGTGCGTGAAGGCATCGTTGCTGGTGCTGCTGTCGGGATCCTGGGCCACCGCGATGGCCCAGCAGTTCAACTTCCAGACGATCGCCGGCGGCGTTGTCGGCGATGGTGGCCCGGCGACCAGTGCCAACGTGGCCAATCCCGTCGGTGTCGCCCGCGATGGCCAAGGCAACATCTACATCACGCAGTTCTACGAGAACCGCATCCGCCGGGTATCGGCAGTCAACGGGACGATCACCACCCTGGCGGGCAACGGCACGCCAGGCTTTGGCGGCGACGGTGGGGTGGCCAGCGCTGCGACCGTCAACGCCCCCGCCGGGATGGTCATCGATGGCACGGGCGCGATCTATTTCGTCGACATGGGCAACAGCCGAGTCCGCAAGATCGCGCCCAATGGCGTGATCACCACGATTGCCGGTAACGGCACCAAGGGCAACAGCGGCGATGGCGGTGCGGCCACCAGCGCCAGCCTGGGCTATCCCTATGGCCTGGCGATTGATGCGTCCGGCAACCTCTATATCTCCGACGTTGATGCCAGCGTCGTCCGCAAAGTAACGCCCGCTGGCACGATCAGTACGGTGGCGGGAAATGGCACCGCAGGCTATTCGGGTGACGGCGGTGCGGCCACGGCTGCCATCCTGAACCACCCCGAAGGCCTCGCAGTGGATGCAGCAGGCAACCTTTACATCGCCGACACCTCGAATAGCCGCATTCGCCAGGTGACGCCCGCTGGCGTGATCACTACGGTCGTTGGCACCGGCGTGGCCTCTTCCAGTGGCGACGGCGGGCCGGCGACCGAAGCCACCCTCTTCTATCCTCGCAGCGTGGCCGTCGACCCGCTGGGCAGACTCCTGGTTTCCGATGGCTACTGCTCCATCCGACGCGTGGAATTCGGGATCATCAACGTGTACGCCGGTGACAAGACCTGCAACGATCACGGCGACGGCATTCCGGCCATCTCCGCGGGATTCAGCACGCCGGAAGGAATGGCCGTGGATTCGGAAGGCGGCCTGATTTTCGCTGACCCTGATCTGGGCCGCATTCTCTACATCTCGGGACCCTATCCCGACTCGATCATCTTCACGGTCGCCGGTGCCGGCACGTTCGCCGGCGACGGCGGTCCGGCTACCGCAGCGGTGCTATCGCGACCCCAGGGAGTCGCGGTCGACACGGCGGGCAACGTGTTCGTCGCGGACACCTTCTTCAACCAGCGCGTGCGCAGGATCGCGCCCAACGGCACCATCGACACCGCGGCCGGCAACGGCGACTGGTTCGCCGGTGACGGGCCTGCTACCCAGGTCGGCATCGGTTACGTCAAGGGTCTGACCGTTGACGCGACGGGCGCCCTCTACCTGGCCGACTACGGCAACAACCGGGTGTACCAGGTTGTCGACGGTTACCTGCGTAAGTACGCGGGGACGGGAGCCAGCGCCTATGGTGGTGATGGTGGTTCTGCCGCCAACGCGGGCATGGATCCGCATGGGGTGGTGATGGATGCCGGCGGCAACCTTTACATCTCCGATGGCGGCAACCATCGCGTGCGCAAGGTGACCCCGGCTGGCCTGATCACGACCATCGCCGGCAACGGCACGGCCGGTTTCAGCGGCGATGGCGGCCCCGCCACCAGCGCATCCCTTAACAACCCGACTGCCCTTGCGCTCGATACGAAGGGCAACCTGTACATCAGCGACTACTACAACCGCCGTGTCCGCAAGGTTACGCCGGACGGCATCATCACCACGGTGGCCGGCAACGGCGAGGCGGGCGGTGGTGGCGATGGCGGCCTGGCCACCAGTGCGCAGCTCTACCGGGGCACCGGGTTGGCAGTGGATCTGGATGGAACCGTGTACATCGCGGGGGGAACGCTGCGCCGGGTGACGCCTGCCGGCATCATCGAGAGCGTGCCGGGTTGGGTCCATAGCGCAGCGGGCGTGGCACTCGATGGGTTCGGCGACATCTACGTCACGACCAACAGCGGTCGCGTGATCAAGGGCACGCGGCCGCGCCCGGTCGCGGACGATTTCGACGGCGACCGCCGTGCCGACCTGTTCTGGCGCAACGGCGCCACGGGCCAGAACGCGATCTGGCGCTCGGCTGCCTCGACCAGCCAGCAGGCGGTCACCGCACAGGGCGACGTGAACTGGAAGATTGCCGCGACGGACGACTTCAATGGCGACGGCAAGGCAGACGTGGTCTGGCGCAACGAGGCAAGCGGTGCCAATACCCTCTGGTACTCGGCCAGCGCGACGACCGTCCAGACCCTGAGCACGGTGTCCGACCTGAATTGGAAGATCGTGGGTGCAGGCGATTTTGACGGCGACGGAAAGGCCGACCTGCTGTGGCGCAACAGCACCACCGGTGCGAACTCGATCTGGAAGTCGGCCAGCTACGCCAACCGCCAGACCCTCGCAAGCGTGGCCAGCGCCGCCTGGATCGTAGCCGGCGTGGGCGACTTCAACGCGGATCGCCGGGCGGACATCGTCTGGCGCAACACGTCCACGGGGGTCAATACCGTGTGGTTCTCGGCGAACTTCGCCACCAGCCAGAACCTGACGGCCGTGACCAACCAGCAGTGGAAGATCGTCGGCGTGGGTGACTTCGATGGCGACAGGAAGTCGGACCTGCTCTGGCGCAATGGCACGACCGGCGCGAACACGATCTGGAAGTCGGCGCTCTCCACCAGGCAGCAGGCCATCACCGGCGTCACCGACCAGGCCTGGATCGTGGCGGCTACCGGGGACTACAACGGCGACGGCAATTCGGATCTCGTGTGGCGCAATGCGTCGACGGGTGGCAATGCCTTGTGGTACTCGGCGAGCACGGCGACCAAGAAGAACCTGGTGACCGTCAGTCCGGAGTGGAAGGTCGCACCCTGACGGCGTGATGGAAACGAAGGTACGTCGCTGACCTCGTGTGTTGACGAGGTCGGGCGGCGGATGGGAAAGCAATCGGCCCGCTACGTGCGGGCCGATTCATTTCTGGAGCCAGGTCGAATTCGAGCTGCGTCAGCTATTCACTCCGCTCATTCTCAGCGTAGCGAAGCGAAGTCGAAGGAACGATGCGTATCCGGCCCTTCGACTTGCGCCTGCGGCGCCAAGCTATGGGCAGAAAGCGTTGTCCTATCAGCGTCGGTTCTGCGCGCGCAATACCAGCAGCTCGCGCAGCTCCTGCCGCTCGGCTTCCACCAGCGACGACAGTCGCTCCTGTAGCCGCTCGATGCGCTGGTGGATCGCCTGCGTTTCCAGGCGCGACACCGCGTCGAGGAAGGTCTGCGTACGCTTGTCATCGTCGTCCAGTGCCTGCGAATCCATCATCGTCACCGCGGTGGACTCCACCGCGCGGGCCATCGCCAGTTTCGACAGCGCTGGGGCTTCCGGGCGATCGCCGAAGTGTTCGAGGATCAGGCCGGTGGAAATGTCCGGGCGCTCGTGCACGAGTTCGACCAGTTCCACCAGCAGGCTCACGCCGGGTTGCTCCAGCGAGGCGAAGTGCAGCGACGACGGCAATGACAGCGCCACCGAGGGCTGCTGCAGCAGCAGGGTGATCGCGCTGCGGACCAGTGAGGGTTTGTTCGCCTGCGTCGCGCCCATGCGCGCGTTGGCGCGCTGCGCGGGGACGTGCGTATCGGGCGTGCTCGCGCGCGCACCGACGCCGGTGAGTTCGGTCAGGCGTTGCTTCATCAGGTCGCCGAAGGCGCCGTCGGGAATCTGCGCCAGTAGCGGCTTGGCGCGTTCGGCCAGCCGGCCCTTGCCTTCCAGCGTAGTCAGGTTCACGTCGACGCTTAGCGAGTCGAAGAGGAATTGCGACAGCGGCGTGGCGTCGCGCAGGCGTGCCTCGAAACCTTCTCGGCCCTCGCTGCGCACCAGCGAATCCGGATCCTCGCCGTCCGGCAGGAACAGGAAGAACGCCTGGCGCCCGTCCTTCATGCGCGGCAGCACGGATTCCACCGCCTTCCATGCGGCGGCGCGACCGGCGCGGTCGCCGTCGAAGCAGAAGAACACGTCCGGCGCGTTGCGAAACAGCAGCTCGGCGTGGTCGGGCGTGGTCGCGGTGCCCAGCGTCGCCACCGCGCAGTCGACGCCGTGCTGGAACAGCGCGACGACATCCATATAGCCTTCGACGACGACCAGCTTGTCGATCTTGTTGTGCGCCTGGCGCACTTGCCACAGGCCGTAAAGCTCGCGGCCCTTGTGGAACAGCGGCGTCTCCGGCGAGTTGAGGTATTTCGGGCTGTCGTCCTTCTCGAGCACGCGCCCGCCGAACGCGATCACGCGGCCGCGACGGTCGGCGATCGGGAACATCACCCGGTCGCGGAACTTGTCGTAGACGTGGCCGCGATCGTTCTTCGAGAACAGGCCGCCGCGCTCCAGCAGTTTCATCCGGCGATCGTCGCCGCCGAGCGCATCGCGCAGCGCATTGAAGCCGTCGGGCGCGTAGCCGATCTGGAACTGCTCACGGATCGCTTCGCACACGCCACGGCCGTCGAGGTAGGCCTGCGCCTTCGCGCTGGAGCCGAGCTGCTTGCGGAAGAATTTCGCCGCGGTGTCGACGACGCCGTAGAGGTCCTGGGTGTCCGGATTGGCGTTGCGCTGCTGGGTGTCGCGCGGCACTTCCACGCCGATGCGCTTGGCCAGCTCCTCCACCGCATCGAGGAATTCGAGCCGGTCGTAGTTGATCAGGAACGACAGCGCGGTGCCGTGCGCGCCGCAACCGAAGCAGTGATAGAACTGCTTGGTCGGCGACACGGTGAACGATGGCGAGCGCTCGTCATGGAACGGGCAGCGCGCCGAGTACTCCTTCCCCTGGCGCTTGAGCGGCACGCGCGCACCGATGATCTCCACGATGTCGGATCGTGCGAGCAAGTCATCGATGAAGGCGTCAGGAATGCGGGCCATGTCATGCCACCCGGGATGTCGAGGGGCTTTCGCAATCGCGTCTGCCTTCCACGCGCAGGCACCACTGGCGCGCGGCGGCGCGGCCGGCAGCGTCGCAAGCGAGTGTCATCGCTGCGCGGTCATCGATGAAGGCGTCGGGGATGCGGGCCATGGGTGCAGCGATGCTACGCGATCAGTCGCGCGGCGCAGCGTCGAAACCCGCCGCCAGCGCATGCAACGAATCGCCGGTGAGGCGCTGCACGGTCCATTCGTCCATGCCGACGGCGCCCAGGTGGCGATAGAAGTCGATCGCCGGCGTGTTCCAGTCCAGCACCGACCATTCGAAGCGGCCGCAACCGCGCTCGACCGCGAGCTTCGCCAGGTAGGCCATCAGCACCTGGCCGACGCCGCGGCCACGGAATGCCGGGCGCACGAACAGGTCCTCCAGGTACAGGCCGCGTCGGCCCAGCCAGGTCGAGAAATTGTGGAAGAACAGGGCGAAGCCGGCGGGCTGTCCGTCGACATCCGCGATCACGACTTCCGCGCCGGGTCGTTCTCCGAACAGGTTGGCGATGAGCAGCGCTTCGTCGGCGAGGACGGCATCGGGTTCGCGCTCGTACAGCGCGAGTTCGCGGATCAGCGACAGGATCAGGCCAACGTCATCGCGCGTGGCGGGTCGCAGGGTCACTCCGGGGCGGGGCGTCGGGATCATGGCGGTGCGAATGGATGCCTGTGGAAACGATGGAAGCCACTGTAGTCGCGTGGCGCCGTGATCGCTCGGGTCCGGGCCGCTGGGCGCGTGATGCGCGGCTTCGGCTTCGGCGCGGCCGCTGCGTCACCGGCAGGGCGCTACAAGCGTCGACGAACTTCTTGATGTGTCATCCCGAGCGCAGCGAGGGATCTTTCTTTCCGGCGAAACAGCAGATCCCTCGCTGCGCTGGGGACGACATCTGACTTGTTCGGACGTAGCGAGGCTCTAGGGCTGCTGTGCTTTCACTATCGCCCGCGACAACGAGGCATGGGTGATCGGGGTGTCCGGTGTCAGGCCCAGGCGTTGCAGCAGCGGCTTGAGCTTCAACGCGTGCTGGGCGAGCAGGGTGTCGTCCAGCGCGTGGTGGAATACCACCCGTTGCGGCGACCACGGCGTGAGCAGGTCGAGCAGACGCTGGTCATCGCTGCGGCGCAGCGCGCGGCCACGTACGTGCACCTGCAGCGGCGCACGCGACGGTGCCGCGCTTTTGGAAGCGAGCGGACGCAGGCTGTCGACCGTGGTGATGCCCAGCGCCGCGCGTCCCGCCAGCTGGCCGTACAGATCGTCGGCGGCGAAGCGGTCGCTGGCCAGCCGCGGCGCATGGGCGGACAGGTCGTGGGCGAAGTTGCCGGCGTCGCTGCCGAGCTGGGTCAGCAGCAGGACGGCGTCGCCAAAGCGCAGCGCGCGTTCGACATCGCCGCGCAGCCCGTTGAGGCAGGCGTTGGCGTCCAGCCAGACCCGGTCCTCGACCGGCAGTCCCGGTTTGAACCGGCCGGTGAGCCAGCCGAACACGGGTTCAACCCGCGAGGCGCTGCTTCAGCAGGGTCGACACCAGGCCCATGTCGGCCTGGCCGGCCAGCTTCGGCTTGAGCACGCCCATCACCTTGCCCATGTCAGCCGGACCGGCGGCGCCGGACTGCACGACGGCTTCATCGATGGCGGCGCGGATCTCGGCTTCGCCCATCTTGGCGGGCAGGTAGCGCTCGATCACGGTCATCTCGGCGCGCTCGATCGCGGCCAGGTCCTCGCGGCTGGCGGCTTCGAACTGGGCGATGGAGTCCCTGCGCTGCTTGACCCCCTTTTCCAGCACGGCGATGACGGCGGCGTCATCGAGCTCGATGCGCTCGTCGACTTCGCGCTGCTTGATCGCGGCGTTGATCAGGCGGATCACGCCGAGGGTGTCCTTGTCGCCGGACTTCATGGCGGCCTTCATGTCTTCGGTGAGGCGTTGCTTGAGGGACATGGTCGCTTCCTGGGTGTTGGGGTGGGTGCGTGCTGGGGAGGGCTGTCATTCCGGGCGCAGCGAAGGAACTGCGGCTGGGTGCGGCTTCTTGCTGCTCGCCATCATCGGCTGCGGCCGCGGTATCCGCTCTGCTAGCGCCTTCGGGAGTGCTGGGGCGACATTTCAGAAACGCAAAAAGCCGGCAGCGCAATGGCGCGGCCGGCTTCTGCCATGACAGCGTGGGGCGGGCTGGGCCCGCCGCGCGATCAGTACAGGCGCTGACGCTTGGTGACGTCGCGCGAGCTGCGGCGCGCCTGACGCTTCACCGCGGCGGCAGCCTTGCGCTTGCGTTCCTGCGTCGGCTTCTCATAGAACTCGCGCTTGCGGGTCTCGGCGAGGACACCGGCCTTTTCGCAGGTGCGCTTGAAGCGGCGGAGCGCAAACTCGAAGGGCTCGTTTTCGCGGACTTTGACGCTGGGCATACGTAATCTCGTTAATGGGCCGACCCGGTCCGACCGGGGGAGCCGCGTATGATAGCGACCACCCCCCGCATCGTGCAACCCGGGTGCGGGCGGGGCCCGGGCAGCGGATCCCGCGGCCGGGCAATCCGGAATCCGGACTTCCGCCAGCCGAGGCGGCCGGGCCCGCGACAACCGGGCCAACGTTGATGCTGTTCCGGGGCTTTGGCGGTGACCGAATAGTTGCCGTCACCCCCGCGAAGGCGGGAAGCGCTTCACAACGGCGAAGCCGGTCATCCAGCGACTTAAGACCATTGAAACAAGGCACTGGGTTTCAGGCCGGCCGTGCCAGGCGGAATCCGCTCGCGGGTTCCGCCCTACGTTTTTACTCCACAGCTTTTCACCCCCATATTGCGTGCATGAAAGTCCTCGGCATCGAAACCAGCTGCGACGAAACCGGTGTCGCCGTGTACGACACGGCAACCGGCCTGCGTGCGCACGCCCTCTACAGCCAGATCGCGCTGCACGCCGAATACGGCGGCGTGGTGCCGGAGCTGGCCAGTCGCGACCACGTCCGCAAGCTGCTGCCGCTGATCCGCCAGACCCTGGCCGAGGCGGGCATGACCGTGGCGGAGATCGACGGCGTCGCTTACACCGCAGGCCCAGGGCTGGTCGGCGCGCTATTGGTCGGCGCCGGCGTGGCGCGGTCGCTGGCGTGGGCGCTGGATGTCCCGGCGATCGACGTCCACCACATGGAAGGCCACCTGCTCGCTCCGCTGATGGAAGACGCCACCACCCGGCCGCCGTTCGTGGCCCTGCTGGTGTCGGGTGGCCACACCCAGCTGGTGGCCGTGGATGCCATCGGCCGCTATCGCCTGCTCGGCGAAACGCTGGATGACGCCGCGGGTGAAGCCTTCGACAAGACCGCCAAATTGATGGACCTGCCGTACCCCGGCGGCCCGCAGCTCGCGGCGCTGGCCGAGCAGGGCACGCCGGGCATATTCAAGTTCGCCCGGCCGATGACCGACCGGCCCGGTCTCGACTTCAGTTTCAGCGGCCTCAAGACCCAGGTGCTGCTGGCGTGGCGCAACAGTGATCGCAGCGCACAGACCAAGGCGGACATCGCCCGCGCCTTCGAGGACGCCGTCGTCGACACGCTGGCGATCAAGTGCGAACGCGCATTGGAAGCGGCCGGCTGCGACACCCTGGTGGTGGCAGGCGGCGTCGGCGCCAACCAGCGCCTGCGCGCGAAGCTGCATGCCCTGGCCCAGCGCCGCGGCGGCCGCGTGAGCTTCCCGCGTCCGGCGTTCTGCACGGACAACGGCGCGATGATCGCCTTCGCCGGGGCCCTGCGCCTGCAGGCCGGGCAACACGCCGATGCCTCCGTGCGGGTCACTCCGCGCTGGGACATGGCCAGTCTGGTGGCAGTGGAGACGCAAACCGCCGACTGACGCGGAGCGTCACTTTGCCGGCGCCGTGGAAAAAATCCGGCCGCGCATCGCGCCAAAAACTGTTGCGAAGGCGCCGCGCATGGGCACAATCGCCTTCCTCCCCGTCGCGCCGGATTGCTTTCCGATCATGGACAAAGTCTTCATCGAAGCCCTCCAGATCGACGCCCTGATCGGCATCTACGATTGGGAACGGCGCGTGCGCCAGCCGCTGGTGTTCGACATCGAGATGAGTTTCGACAACCGCGTGCCCGCGGCGTCGGACCTGATCAAGGACACGCTGGACTACAAGGCGGTCAGCAAGCGCGTCATCGATTTCGTGTCGCAGTCGGGTTATGGCCTGGTGGAAACGCTGGCCGAGCGCGTCGCCGAAGTGATCCTCGACGAATTCGGCGTGCAGGACGTGCGGCTCAAGTTGAGCAAGCCCGGCGCGGTGCGCGGCGCGCGTGCGGTCGGCGTGATGATTGAACGCAGTCGCCAGGCGCGCGAACTCGTCGTGCAGTCGCAACCGGAGCAATCGCACCGCACCAGCACTCGCGCGCTGCAGGAACTGGAAGAAGCCGAAGATGCCGCGCTCGCCGTCGCGACCGCGCAATGGCCGGATGAAGAATCGCTGGCGCCGGCGCACTGGTTCGCGAAGGCAGCCGATCGCCTCGCCATGGCCAAGACTGCCGTCGCGCCGACGGCGCGCGAGGGTGGTGCCGAAGCCAGTGCACCCGAGGTGCGGGAAAACCAGTCGGCGGTGATCGGGCAAGACAGCAAAGTCGAGATGCCGGTTGCACCGGCAGTTGCGATGGATCAGCCGCCCGCAACCGACACGCCCGCTGCCGATACCTCACGTCGCGCAGTCTTCGTGTTGCCGGACGATCCGATCCCGGCACCGGCGGTGCAGGCGGTCGAAGCCGTGGACCTCGCGCTGGCGCCGGAGATCGCGCCGGTGGTGCAGACAGTGACGTCGACCGATCCGGTCCCCGTGGCTGTCTTCGCGCAGGACCTTTCCGCGCAGGAGCCCGTCGAGGAACCTGCTGCCGAAGATCTCGTCACCGCCGAAACCCGATCCGCGACGGCCAGCATTCTTGCCGACGCCGCGATGCAGGCGTCCCGCGGCAACGCCGTGCCGTGGCCCGATCCGCCGCGCCCGCGCAATCCTGCCGTCGACCTCGGTCGCGCGACCACGCCGGTGTACCTGAGCCTGGGCAGCAACGTCGATCCGGAGCAGAACCTGCGCTCCTCGCTGCGGGCATTGCGCGCGCGCTTTGGCGAGGTGATCGTCTCGCCGGTGTACCGGATGCCGGCGGTCGGGTTCGATGGTCCCGATTTCTTCAATGCCGCGGCGATCATCGACAGCGATCTCGATCCGTTCGCATTGACCAAGTGGCTGCACGGCATCGAGAACGCGCACGGCCGCATGCGCAAGTTCGTGAAGTTCTCCAGCCGCACGCTGGACATGGACATCATCTACTTCGACGACCTGATCCTCGAAGTGCCCGGCGTGCTGAACCTCCCGCGCCCGGAGCTGCGCCACGCCTTCGTGCTCAAGCCGCTGGCCGACATCGCGCCGGGCTTCGTCGATCCCGTGCGCGGGCAGCCGCTGGGCGAGCTGTGGGAAGCGCATCCGGAGTACGGCGTGAAGTTCGAGGTGGTCACGCTGTAGAACGGAGTTCTGCTCCGCTGCTTTCAGCTTCGCGACATCGGGTGGCGAAACGCTGCTTCGTTCCGTTGCATCCTGGGCCGGTCAAGGCAGCGGGGCAGGGCTCAGGTCCGGGAGTGCAGCAGAACAACTCGCATGTCGCCCCGAGCGTAGCGAGGGACCTGTTGTTCTGCAGCGGAAAAACAGATCCCTCGCCACGCTCGGGATGACAGGACTGGGGTTGTCCAAACCCACTGCGAGGGCGCCTCGAAAACCATGCATTCGTCCTCGACGCACGAGTTCCTGCAGACTCACTCCTGCAGCAGGCGCCCACCATCCAGCCGCAGCACCTGTCCCGTGGTGTAGCTGGCATCGCGCAGCAACCACAGTGCGGCCCCGGCGATTTCCTCAGGCGTGCCGGTGCGCGCCAGCGGCGTGCGTTGCAGCATCGCCGCCTGCACGGCGGGATCGCTGGCACCAACGCCGTCTTCCGGCCACAGGATCGCGCCCGGCGCGAGCGCATTGACGCGTACGTCGGGACCCAGTTCCAGGGCGAGTGCGCGCGTCATCATTACCAGTGCCGCCTTGGCCATGCTGTACACCGCGTGGCCACGCAATGGACGTTCGGCGTACACGTCGGCGAGGTTGACGATGGCGCCGCGCGTAGCCGCCAGGTGCGGCGCCGCCGCCTGAGCCAGGAAGAACGGCGCGCGCGCGTTGCTGGCGAACAGGTCATCCCATTGTTGCGGCGTGGTAGTGCCGAACGCAGTGGCTTCGAAGCTGGACGCGTTGTTGACCAGCGCGTCCAGCCGACCGAAGCGACCGATGGTGTGCGCGACGAGTTCCGGCAGTCGATCGAACTCCGCCAGGTCCGCCTGCTGCACGAAGGCGCTGTCCGCGCGGATCGCGTTGAGTTCCGCCGCGAGCGCATCGGCCTGCGCGCGCGAGTGGCGGCAGTGCAGGGCGATGTCGTAGCCGGCCGCATGCAGGGTGCGGGCGATCGCAGCGCCGATGCGTCGGGCGCTGCCGGTGACGAGGACGACGGGATTGGCTGGGGTCATCGAGCGTCTGCCGGGGTTGTTGCGCGTGGCGGCGAATGTCGCACACCGGAAGTGAAACAGCATCCGCGAAGCTATCGCGTGGCCATGCGGTCGCGACCGCGGCGACGATTCGCGGCGACTGCTGGCCGGGCACGATTCGCGATGGTGGCCGCCGCGGGCGGGCGACATCCGCAGTTGCCCCCGCTCCGTCGGGCCGGATAATGCCGCATGTCCTCGTTCCCCACTCCCGATGCCGACGCGCTCGCGCACAGCGCGCGCCTGTCCGCGCTGATCCGCCAGGAAATCGCCGCCAACGACGGCGCGATCCCGTTCTCCCGCTTCATGGAGCTGGCGTTGTACGCGCCGGGCCTGGGCTACTACAGCGCCGGCGCGCACAAGTTCGGCGAAGGCGGCGATTTCGTCACCGCGCCGGAGCTGGGCCCTATCTTCGCCGCGTGCATCGCCGAAAGCGTCGCGCCGGTGCTGCAGCAGATCGGCCCGACCGCGATGTTCCTGGAGCTGGGCGGCGGCAGCGGCGCCTTCGCGCGGACCGCGCTCAAGCGCCTGCTGGAACTGGACGCGTTGCCCGATCGCTACCTGATCCTGGAACCCAGTGCCGACCTGCGCCAGCGCCAGCGCGAGCACCTGCGCGAGCACCTGCCGCCGCCGCTGTTCGAGCTGGTGGAATGGCCCGATGGCCCGGTGCCGGAGGAATGGGATGGCGTGCTGTTCGCCAACGAAGTGATCGATGCGTTGCCGACGCCGCGTTTCGGCATCGTCGATGGCGAGGTGTTCGAGGAGCATGTCGTCGTCGAAGGCGATGGCTTCGCGCGCACGCTGCGTCCGGCCGATGGTTTCCTCGGCAACGCCGTGCGCCAGCTGGAAAGCGCGCTCGATCGCCGCTTCGAGGACGGCTACCGCTCCGAAGTGCTGCCGCAGCTGCCGTACTGGATCCAGGCCGTGTCCGGCGGCATGCGGCGCGGCGCGATGCTGTTCGTCGACTACGGCCATCCGCGCGGCGAGTTCTACCTGCCCGACCGCAACGACGGCACGCTCCGTGCTTACCACCGCCATCGCGGCCACGGCGACGTGCTGCTGTGGCCGGGACTGCAGGACCTGACGGCGTCGGTGGATTTCACCGCGTTGGCGCAGGCCGGGCTCGCCGCGGGTTTCGACTTCGCCGGCTACTGTTCGCAGGCCAGCTTCCTGCTTGGCAACGGCATGGGTGGCGCGCTGCAGCGGATCGAGCGCATGCATGACCCGGTCGAGCAGCAGCGTCGTCGCAACGAGGTGAAGAAGCTCACGTTGCCCAGCGAGATGGGCGAGCGTTTCCAGGTGATGGGCTTCGAGAAGGACGTGGAATTCGGCGTCGCCTTCATGGTCGGAGACCTGAGCTTCCGCCTGTGAGTGCCCGGCGCTTGCGGCCGCTGCGCGGGTTCAAGCGGCCCTGGCTGTGGCTGGGGATCTGGGGGCTGGCGATCACCGCGGTGGTCGCGGCCTCGCTGATGCCGCCGCCGACGATGGCGGTGCCGCGCAATTTCGACAAGGTCGAGCACCTGCTGGGCTATGCCGGGTTGTCGGCCTTCGCCGTGCTGCTGTTCGTGCGGCGCAGCACGCAGCTGCGCGCCGCGGCCGGGCTGGTGCTGCTCGGCGTCGCGCTGGAGTTCGCGCAGGCGCTGTTGACCACCACGCGCATGGCCGACCCGGCCGACGCGCTCGCCAACACCCTGGGCGTGGCGCTGGGATTCGCCCTGTCGTACACCGGCGCCGCCCGGTGGCTGGAGCGGTTCGACCGGCGGTTGCCCTAGGCAGCCCCTTGCGGCGGCCGCACGAAGGCCCCGTCGGCCACCATCCGGGCGAAATCCCATGATTCGGCAAAGCCAACCACCGGCTTGCGCAAAGGTTAAAAATTCCTGAAGCTCGGCCCCAGGGCTCAGGGGAGCCCTTCCCGCCATCCGCATCCGAATCCGCAGAGGAAGTCCGAGCATGCCCGTTATCCACCGCAATCGCCTGGCGCTGGCCGTAATCGCCACGCTTGCCGCAGGCACCGCAGTGCCTGCGTTCGCCCAGGAAAGCCCGCAACCCGCCCCCGAACCCCAGGCCGCCGCGCAGAAGGGGCCGACGACGCTGGAAACCGTGTCGGTGCTGGGTAGCCGCACCAAGCCGCGCACCGAGGCCACCTCCGCGGTGCCGATCGACATCCTCGGCGGCGAGGAATTCCACAACCAGCCGGCGGTCGACGTGCTCGACAAGATGCGCACGCTGATCCCGTCGTTCAACGTCAGCACCATTCCGATCGACGACGCCGCCACCCTGGTGCGCCCCGCCAACCTGCGCGGCCTGCCGCCGGACAACACCCTGGTCCTGGTGAACGGCAAGCGTCGCCACCGCGCCGCGGTCATCACCTTCCTCGGCCACGGCCTGTCGGACGGTGCGCAGGGCCCGGACATCTCGGTGTTCCCGTCGATGGCGCTGGAGCAGGTGGAAGTGCTGCGTGACGGCGCTGCCGCCCAGTACGGCTCCGACGCCATCGCCGGCGTGATCAACTTCGGCCTGAAGCGGCTGGACCACGGCGGCGCCGTGGAAGCCTTCGCCGGCCAGTACTACGAAGGCGACGGTTTCACCCAGCAGTACGGCGCCCAGCTCGGCCTGCCGCTGACCTCGAACGGCTTCGCCACCCTCACCGCCGAATGGCGCAGCGCCGACCCGACCTCGCGCAGCGTGCAGCGCGACGATGCCGCCGCCGATGCCGCCGCCGGTTACCCGAGCGTGCGCGATCCGGCGCAGATCTGGGGTTCGCCCGAGGTCCACGAGGACATGAAGTTCGTCGCCAACTTCGGCATCTCCGGTGAGAGCGTCGACTTCTATGGCTTCGGCAACTACGCCAAGCGCGACGTCGAAGGCGGCTTCTACTGGCGCGATCCGACCGCGCGTGGCGGCGTGTTTTCGAACGACGGTGGCAACACCCTGTTGATCGGCGACCTCAACACCAGCAACGCCGTGACCTGCCCGACCATCGCGCTGCGCGACGGCAGCGGCAACCTGCTGCCGTACGCGGGCGTTGCCGCCGCGGTCGCCGCCCTCCCGGCGGAGTGCTTCACCTTCCTGTCGCAGTACCCGGGCGGCTTCACCCCGCACTTCGGCGGCCGGATGGAAGACAGCGCGCTGACGCTCGGCGTCAAGGGCGTGTGGGGCGATGCCTGGCACTGGGACCTGAGCGGCAGCTACGGCAAGAACGAGATCTCGTTCTACATGCTCAACACGATCAATTCCTCGATGGGACCTGTCCAGCCCAGCGGGAATGAATTCGCTCCCGGCGGCAACACGCAGACCGAGACCAACTTCAACTTCGACGTGGCCCGGGACTTCGACACCAGCTTCACCAGCGGTGCGCTGAGCGTGGCGATGGGCGCCGAGTGGCGCAAGGAAGAGTTCGAGATCAAGGCCGGCGACTACTCGTCGTACGCGATCGGCCCGCTGACCCAGCAGGGCTTCAGCATCGGCTCCAACGGCTTCCCGGGCTTCAACCCGACCACCGCCGGCTCGCACAGCCGCGACAACTGGGCGTTGTACGTCGACGTCGAAGCGCCGCTCACCGAGAAGTTCCGGCTGGCCGCGGCCGTCCGCCACGAGGACTACGAGGACTTCGGCGGCACCACCAACTGGAAGCTGACCGGCCGCTACGACTTCACCGAGGCCTTCGCCGTGCGCGGTGCGATCAGCACCGGCTTCCGCGCGCCGACCCCGGGCCAGTCCAACGTCAGCCAGGTGACCACCGCCTTCATCGACGGCGAGCTGCGTGACACCGCGACCCTGCCGCCGGCGCTGCTTGTCGGCCTGTTCCCGGGCGCCGAGCCGCTGAAGCCGGAGGAATCGAAGAACGCCTCGCTGGGCCTGGTCTGGAACAGCGGCAGCTGGCTGGTCACGGCCGACTGGTACCACATCGAAGTGTCGGACCGCATCGCCCGCAGCACCGACTTCGACGTGACCCAGGCGCAGCGCGACGAGCTGGCCGCCCGTGGCCATCCCGAACTGGCGTCGCTGAGCCGGGTGGGCTTCTTCGTCAACGACTTCGACACCACCACCAACGGCCTGGACGTGGTCGCCAGCTACGACACCGACCACTTCGGCGGCAAGACCACCTACTCGCTGGCGGCCAACTGGAACAAGACCGAGGTGGACGATTACACCCCGGGCATCATTTCCGAGGCGCGCATCAAGAAGCTGCAAGAGTCACTGCCGCGCACCAAGGGCTACTTCAGCGTCAACCACCAGCGCGAGGTGTTCCACGCGAATGCGCGGGTGAACTACTACGGCTCGTTCTACGAGGACCACCTCGACAGCGACGTGGTGTTGGCCGCGGACGGCGGCCTTCCGATCCACGGCGGCAGCGCGGTGACGGTGGACGCCGAGCTCGGCTGGAAGTTCGCCTCGGGCCTGTACTTCAACCTCGGCGCGCAGAACCTGTTCGACAAGGTGCCCGACGAGAACCCGTGGGGTGGCGTCGCCGGTGCGAAGTACCCGGTACACGCGCCGTACGGCTTCAACGGCGGCTTCTACTACGCGCGCATCGGCTTCAAGTTCTGAGGCACGACGGGCGCGGAGCGGACTCCGCTTCGCGCCCCGGCTGCCAGGCGGTACCCGAATGCCGGACGGTCATCGACCGTCCGGCTTCTTTTTGGGCGGCGCGCGATGTTGCGACTGCCGGGTAGGGCGGGTCTCGACCCGCCGCTCGCACTCGTGGAATGCCAGACGCCTCTGCTACAGGGTGGCGGAGCGCTGGCGCTTGGGCCCGCGCTGTGGCGCTGCCGTGGCGGCGCGGACGATGGCGGGTCGAGACCCGCCCTACGGTCGTCCCGTTACCGCTGCGATCGCGGCGATGCGCGCACGCCGCAATGCTTCGCCCAGCTCCGGGCCCTGCAGGTCACTGCCGAGGTCGCTGGCCTTCACCGCCATCGCCGCCGCATGCGCGGCCAGCAACGTGCGACCTTGCGGATAGTCGGCGTCAGCGAAGCCGGTGCGGCCGCGCTTGTCGGCCTCGCACGCGAGTGCGATCTGCGCGATGCGTTGTGGTCTGCGGAAGCCGTCGCAGCGTGAAGTCAGTTCGAACAGCGTCGTCGCTCGCAGTTCGTCGATGCGGTGCACGTTGAGGTGTTCGCGGCACACGCACTGCGCCAGCTGCTGGTGGTCCGCCGGGACTTTCAGGCGTTCGCACAGCGCGCGCAGCGGTACGAGCCCGGCGCCCTCGTGGCCGATGTGTCGCGGCAGCACGTCGGCGGGCGTAAGCGCCTTGCCCAGGTCGTGGGTGAGCGCGGCGAACGCGATCAGCTCGTCGCCGGGCGCCAGCTGCGCGGCCATGTCGCATACCAGTTCGATGTGGATGCCGGTGTCGACTTCGGGATGAAACTCCGCGCGCTGTGGCACGCCATACAGCGCATCGACTTCCGGCAGCACGACGCGCAGCGCGCCGCAGTCGTGCAGGGTGCGCAGGAATGCGGACGGCGTCGTGCTCACCAGCGCGCGCCGCAATTCCTGCCAGACGCGTTCGGAGGTGAGGTCGGCCAGCTCGCCTGCTTCGACCATCTGCCGCATCAGCGCCCGGGTTTCCGGCGCGACGGTGAACCCGAGCGCGGCAAAGCGCGCCATGAAGCGCGCCGCACGCAACACCCGCAACGGGTCCTCGGCGAAGGCCGGGCCGACATGGCGCAGCACGCGCGCGGCGAGATCGCGCGCGCCGTCGTAAGGATCGACCAGGTTGCCGGCGTCGTCCTGCGCGATGGCATTGACGGTGAAGTCGCGGCGCTGCAGGTCCTCTTCCAGCGTCACCACCGGATCGGCGTCGACCACGAAGCCGCGGTAACCGCGCCCGGATTTGCGTTCGGTACGCGCCAGCGCATATTCCTCGCCGGTCTGCGGATGCAGGAATACCGGGAAGTCGCGACCCACGGCCTTGAAGCCCGCCGCCTCCATCGACGCCTGCGTTTCGCCGACGACGACGAAGTCGCGATCGCCCGGCTCAAGGCCGAGCAGGCGATCGCGGACGGCGCCACCGACGAGATAGGTCTTCATGCAGGAAGTCTAAGCGATGCGGTGTCGGGCGCTGCCCGCGGCGAGTCTGTCGATTTATGCGAAAGGCCCGGGCGTTGCTTTCATCGGCCGCGCGCGCGGCCTCATTCGTTCTGGTTGCGGGCTTACCCGCGGGCGGCCAGCAGCGCGACGATTTCCTCCGCGCCGGCGTTGCGTCCCAGTGTGCGGATGATCGGCGCCGGCTGGCCGGAAATCCAGATGCGCAGCTCGGCTTCCAGGTCGAAATGCCCGGCGGTCTCGATCGAGAACATCACGATGCTGCGATAGGGAATGCTGAGGTATTCCACCTTGCTGCCGGTGACACCCTGCTTGTTGACCAGCACCAGGCGGCGATCGGTGAAGACGATGAGGTCGCGGATCAGCCCGAACGCGCGCTGCAGCGTTTCGCCCGGTGCGAGCAGAGGCGCGAAGTCTTCGGCGACCTTGTCGAGGTTCTTCTCGTCGGCGTGGCCCAGGAGGGTGTCGATGATGCCCATGGAACATTTCTCCGCAGGGTGGTGCGTCGACATGGAACGAGCACGCTGTCTGCGTTCCGTCGGCACGGGACGAAGTCGCACCGCAGCCGTTGCCAGCGCGGTGCGGCGGTCCCGTTCAATGTCGGCGCTTTTTCTTTTCCGGTTTCGTCGGTGGGGTCGGGGCTGCCGGCGCGGCCACAGGCGATTGCGCCAGCGGACACACGAACTTCTTGCGCGCGCCATCCAGCCGGCCACGCAGGCGTTCGCTCAGCGCCAGCGCGTCCCCATTGAGGCGCCAGTCGTAGAGCACGCTGAAGGCGAGCACGCGGGCGACGTAATCGCGCGTTTCCTTGTAACTGATCGTCTCGATCCAGAAATCCGGGTCCATCCCCGGCCGCTGCGACTGCCAGCGCGCCAACGGCGCAGGACCGGCGTTGTAACCGGCGATGGCGAAGTAGGGCTGTCCGCCGTACTTGTCCAGAAGTTCGCGCAGGTAGGCGCTGCCCAGGACGATGTTGGTGTCGGGTTCGTACAGCGACTCCGCTCCGCCCCACGGCAGGCCCAGTCGCGCGGCGACGCCGGCGCCGGTGCCCGGCAGCAGCTGCATCAGCCCCATCGCGTTGGCCTGCGAACGCACGCGCGGGTCGAACACGCTCTCGGCACGGATTTCCCCGGCGATCCACGCGGGATCGAGGCGGTTGGTCGCGGCCTCGCGGCGGATGGTGGCGTCGTGGTGCAGCGGGAAGCGCAGCGTGTACAGGCGCAGTTCCTCGGGCTTGGGCGTGCCCTGCGGGTCCTTGCCCAAGGAGAACACGGCGCGGTCGAACCAGCCGTTGTCCTGCGCGACTTCCACCGCCATGCGACGCTGGTCATCGTTGAAGCGCGACAGTGCGTCATCCCATTCGCGGATCGCCCAGCCCTTGCGGTCGACCTTGTACAGCGCCATCGCGCGGACGATGGCCGGGTCGCGCGCGATCGCGGCCTTGTCGGCATCGGTATCGGTCGTCACCCACGGGCACAGCGTGTAGGGCGCATCGATCCGGTCGGCGGCGAGGAAGCCATGGAAGTCGGCCTTCTTCGCCGCTTCCGCGAACAGGCGCTGCGCGGCGGCCTTGTCGCCGGTGCGTTCGGCAAGTCGCGCCTCGAAGTATTGCCAGTGCGAGTCGTTGCGCTGCGTGTCGCCCATCTTGCGGATCGCGGCGAGGGCCGCGGGCCAGTCGGAGCGCGACATCGCTTCGCGCACGCGCCACTCGTGCAGCTTCTCGTCGTAGCTGGCGTCTGGGACGTCGTTGAGGCGCTGCGCGGATTCGGGTTCGTAGGAGGCCACCGTCCACAGGGCGGCCTGGTACAACACGCGGCCGCGGTCCTCGCTGGTGAAGCCAAGCGCGTCGGCGTACTTCGCCAGTTGCGCCTGCGCGGACATCGGCACGGATTTGGCGAATCGCGCCAGTCCATACGAGGCGATGCGGCGGCTGCGTTCGGTCTTGGGCCAGTCGAGCGCGCGCGGGTGCACGGCTTCGACGAACGCGGCGTAGTCGTTGCCCAGTGCCGCATCGGCCGCAGGCAGACCCCGCGCGGCGTAGCGCATCACCGCGGGCTGCCATTCCGCCGCGGCCTTGTCGATGCGTTCCCAGCGCAACTCCGGCGTCAGTCCGCCACGCGTGGCCAGTGCGTCGAATACGGCGTCGCATGAAGATGGCAGCGACTTGCCGGTACTGCGCCACAGCGCCTGCGCGTCGCTCGTCCACTGCGCGTCGGCGCGGCCCAGTTGCAGGCGCGCGTTGAGCTCGCCGCAGCGCAGCTCGCTGCTGCGCGATAGCGTGGGCCTCCATGCGGCCAGCACGGCGTTCCAGTCGTTGCGGCGCGCCGCTTCTGCCACCCAGAGCTCGCGCAGCGTTTCGCCTACGGCCTGGCCGCCGTACCGGGCAAGGAAGCTGGTGGCCTGCGTGTCCGACACCGAAGCCATGTCACGACGCAGGCCCGCGTATTCGATCCAGCCGTACAACGGATGGCGGACGAGGTCGGTGTACTGGGCGGCGTCGAGGTCGCCGCGTTCGGCGGCTTCGATCGCGCTGCGCACGCGGACGAGTTGGGGGTCGGCGTTGGCGACGGTCGTCGCGGCGACCTGTTGCGCAGGCGCGGCCGCCCAGCGCAGCGAGGACATGCCGGTGGCCGAAGGCGTGATGCCGGCGGCGAGCGACGCGACGGCAGTGAAGAAGATGCGGGGGGACATCATGCGGTGACTATAACGAAACACGATGAACGGAAAGATCGCGCGGAGGTTGCGCATGCCGACAGCGCGCTGCGCATTGCGCGGGCAATCGTGCGCGTGAAGCATGGATGCACTGTTGCGTGCATCGACAGATGAGGGCGACGTCGACGTCGCGTGATTGCGTGGTCCATGCGCAAGTCAACGTAGAACGGCCGCGGAAAGCGCCAACCCGCGCAAAGGCCGGGGCAATGCGCCATGTGCGACCATCGCGCCTCCTTGCACTGGCCATGAGGCTCGCCTTGCAGATCGCGCTTCCGCTTTCGCTGCTGGTCTTCCTTGCCCTGGGCGTGGTCGCGGGCATCCTCGCGGGCCTGCTTGGCGTCGGCGGTGGCCTGGTCCTGGTCGCTGCGCTGTCGTGGCTGTTGCCGCTGATGGGCATCCCGCATGAGGCGGCCATGCATGCGGCGTTGGCCAGTTCGCTCGCCAGCATCGTGATGACGGCAGCGGCGTCCGCGCGCGCGCACAACCGGCGCGGCGGCGTGATGTGGCCAACGGTCGCATGGATGGTGCCCGGCCTGCTGCTGGGCGGCTGGCTGGGCAGCGGCGTGGCGGTGCGCATCGATGGCGACATGCTGCGCTGGATCGTTGCTGGCTACTGCCTGCTCGCGGCGGCGCAGCTGACCCTCAGCAAGCCACGCCATCTGGATTCGCTGGCTGTTCCCGCGCCGCGTGGCCCACTGATGAGCGTGGCCGGCGGCGGCATCGGTGCGCTGTCGGCGGTCGTGGGCATCGGCGGCGGCAGCATGACCGTGCCGTTGCTGGTGTGGCGCGGCGTGGCGCCGGTGCGGGCGGTGGGGACGTCGTCGGCGTGTGGCGTCGCCATCGGCCTGGCCAGCGCGGCCGGCTATGCCCTGCATGCGCCCGATGGTGCGCTGCCGCAATACGCAGCCGGCTATCTGTATTTTCCTGCCGCGATAGGCGTGGCCGCCGCATCGGTCTTCGCGGCGCCCTACGGCACTGCACTGGCGCACCGGTTGGACGGCAGGACCCTCAAGCGCGTGTTTTCCGCGTTCCTGGTCGCGGTGGCAGCCAGCCTGATGCTCTCGAACTGAGACGCGCCTGCACTTGCCGGGGGCGGCCACGACCTTTGCGTCTTGTGGCCGATTCACTAATTGTTTACAAACCAGCAGGCGCCTGACATTCCAGGCGCCGACTCACCCCTGCGTCCCGGGTTCCGCATCGCGTTCCGCCTAGCCGTTCATAAGAATTCCAAGGAGAGAGAGTCAATGAAGTCGCTGCGCCGCCAGACTCTGGCGAAAGCCATCCAGCTGTCGCTGTTGATCACCCTGCCCGCCGTTGCCGCGGCGCAGGACGCCCCGGCCGCCAAGGCCACCACCCTCGATACCGTTACCGTCACCGGTTCGCGCATCAAGAAGGCGGACATGGAGACGCAGGTCCCGGTCCAGACCCTGACCCGCGAGGACATCGAACGCACCGGCCAGTCCTCTCTGGGCGACCTGATCCAGGAGCTCACCGGTTCGGGTTCCGCGCTGAACACCAAGGTCAACTCGTCGGGTAACTCCGGCTTCCCGGCCAACGGCGACGGCGTCGGCGCCGGCTCCGCGCAGGTCGACCTCCGCCACCTGGGCGCCAAGCGCGTGCTGGTGCTGGTCGACGGCATGCGTTGGGTCAATGAGTCCTCCGCATCCGGCGTGGGCGCTGCGACCGACCTCAACACCATCCCGCTGGCAATCGTCGAGCGCATCGAAGTGCTGCAGGACGGCGCCTCCTCGCTGTACGGCTCCGACGCCATCGCGGGCGTGGTCAACGTGATCACCCGTCGCAACTTCGAAGGCGGCCAGGTTTCGCTGAACTACGGCGAATACAGCGAAGGCGACGGTGCGCTGAAGGGCATCGATCTTGCCTGGGGCCACACCACCGATCGCACCAGCCTGTTCCTGGGCCTGAGCCACACCGACCAGGATCCGGTCCGCTCGGCCGACCGCGACATCTCGGCGACCCCGATCCAGGGCGGCAGCTCGCGCGTGCCCGGCGGCCGTTTCATCGTCACCGACCCGTCCAACGGCGTCACCTACGACCTGACCACCAATGCCGGCCTGAACAACCCGACCTACACCGCGGGCCTGCCCGATTGCGATTCGGGCGTGGCGCGCACCGACGGCTTCCATTGCTTCAGCTTCGGCAACGACGCATTCAACTACGCGCCGTACAACCTGGTCGTCACGCCGTCCAAGCGCACCGGCCTGTTCGGCCAGTTCCGCTTTGACATCAGCGACAACATGTCGTGGTACGTGAAGGCGCTGGTCAACCGTCGCGAATCCACCAACCAGGCTGCACCGGAGCCGATCGACCTGGGTCCGGGTTCGGGCAACGTGTGGAACGACAACGTCGTCATCGCCGCGAACAATCCGTTCAATCCGTTCGGTTTCCAGCTCGACGCCAGCAACATCGGCACGATCCGCCGTCGTCCGCTCGAAGGCGGTCCGCGCGTGTTCAACCAGGAGGTCAACACGAGCTACCTCGCCACCGGCGTGGAAGGCGTGTTCAGTGCCGGCGAGCGTAATTTCGCGTGGGACGTCAATCTCTCCTACAGCCGCAACAAGGCCGAGCAGGAAAATCGCGGCAGCTACAACGCCCGCCACATCGTCGAGGCCCTGGGCCCGAACTGCGGCACCATCGCCGGCTGCGTACCGCTGGACATCTTCGGCTTCGGCACCATCACCCCGGCAATGCTGGCTTGGATCAGCCCGGTGCTGCATGACCGCAGCGAGCAGAAGCTGAGCCAGTTCACCGCGAACATCAGCGGCGACCTGTTCAACCTGCCGGCGGGCGCGGTCTCGTTCGCGACCGGCCTGGAGTACCGCAAGTACCAGGGTTCCTACGATCCCGATCCGATCACCGTCGCCGGCGAATACAACGGCGTGCCGTCGTCGCCGACGTCGGGCCAGTACCACGTCAACGAAGCGTACGTCGAGTTGAACGTGCCGCTGCTGCGCGACAGCTCCTTCGGCAAGCGCCTCGACCTGAGCCTGGCCGGCCGTTACTCGGACTACTCGACCTTCGGTGGCGAGTTCACGCCGAAGTACGGCCTGCGTTGGCAGCTGACCGACGACTTCATGATGCGCGCCACCTACTCCAAGGGCTTCCGCGCGCCGTCGATCGGTGAGCTGTTCGGCCTGCAGAGCCGCTTCGACCAGCAGCTGCGCGACCCGTGCCTGATCAGCCCGGCCGGTGACCCGGCAACTGGCAGCGCGGCCAACTGCACGGCGCTGGGTGTTCCGGCCGGCACGGTCCAGATCGATCCGCAGATCTCGGTCAACACCGGCGGCAACCCGAACCTCGATCCCGAGCGTTCCCAGAGCTTCACCACCGGCGTGGTCTGGAGCCCGTGGTTCGGCAATGGCGCGAAGTGGTCGGAGAAGTTCGACATCGAGGCGACGTTCTATCGCCACACCGTCGAAGGCGCGATCCAGGCGATCTCCGCGCAGACCCAGCTCGACCTGTGCGTGGACACGCTGGATCCGCTGTACTGCAGCGGCATCACCCGCACGGCGGCCGGCCAGATCAACTCGTTCAGCAACTTCCTGACCAACCTGGGTTCGATCAAGACCGACGGCTGGGACGTGAACGTGTTCTGGCAGCTGCCGGAAACCTCGGTGGGCCGCTTCAAGTTCAGCTGGTTGAACACCTTCGTCACCCGTTACGAAGCCGTCGGTGCCGCGGGCCAGCGCCAGCCGCAGGAACCGGGTGCCGCGCAGGGCGATCCGGTGGTGTCGATCCCCGAGTGGACCTCCAATGCGTCGCTTGACTGGCGCAAGGACCGCTGGAGCGCTTCGTGGACGGTTCGCCACATCTCCGCGATGACCGAAACCTGCCTTGCCGCTGATCCGGGCCTGTACTGCAACGCCGATGGCGTGACCAACGACCTGGAAGCGGTGACCTACAACGACGCGCAGGTTGGCTACAAGTTCAACTGGATGAAGGGCCTGCAACTGACCGCCGGCGTCAACAACCTGTTCGACAAGGATCCGCCGGTGTGCACCTCGTGCGCGCTCAACGGCTTCGATCCGTCCACCTACGACATCCCGGGTGGTCGCTTCTGGTACGTCCGCGCCGACCTGCGCTTCTGATCGCGTAGCAGGCGACTGTCGAAGGGACGTGCAGCGCGCGTCCCCGAGACGGGAAAACGAACAACGGCCGGTGGAATCCACCGGCCGTTTTCTTTTGGCGTTGCCGGGCATGGGAGACGCTGAGGAAGTGGCCCGATGCATGCCGACCTCGATCGGCACCAGCCCAAAGCGCCCGCATTCCGCAATGCGCCCGCAACAGGAAGTCGCGCCGGGCAAGCACTACGGGTCACGCCTGATGGTGCTGGCCGTCGGGTTTGCAGAGCGGAGCCTGCTGCTCTTTGCTCGATCGGGCATCGACGGCAAGAACGGAGATCCGCTCTACCGCAGACAGGTGTCAGCGATCCGCGCAGCGGGCTTGCCGACACCCGTCGTGTCACGACCCCGCGATCACAAGCGCCTGCTCGCTGCGCCCGCGACCTCAGCCCAGCGCCCGCTCCGGCACGTCCAGCTCGAGCGACAACGCCAGGTGGTCCGACTGCGCTGCGGGCAGCGCGCGCGCGTGGCGATGCTGCAAACCATCACCCAGCAGGATGTGGTCGATCGCACGCTGCGGGCGCCAGCTCGGGAATGTCGCCACTGCGTCGGTCGGTGGCTGCAGTCGCGTACGCTGGAACAGCGCGCGCATCTCGGGTCGGTCGATGTCGCAGTTGAAGTCACCCATCAGCACGGCATGCGGATGGTCGTGCAGCAGCTCGGCGATGAAAGCCAGTTGCGACGCTCTCGATTGCGCGCCCAGCGAGAGGTGCGCGACCGCCACCAGCAACGATTCCGCGTGCCCACCAAAGCGCGCCAGCAGCACGCCGCGGCCGGCGATGCGGCCCGGGAGTGGATGGTCGATGACTTCGACCGGTTCCAGCTTGCTCAACAGGCCGTTGGCGCTGGATGCCACGCCGCCGACACGGCGGTTGGGCTGGTGGCTCCAGTAATGGAAGCCGCCGCGCTGGGCGAGGTAGTGGGTCTGGTTGGTGAAGCCCGAGCGCAGGCTGCCCGGGTCGCTTTCATTGAGGCCGACGATGTCGTGTTCGCCGGCCAGTTGCGCGATGGCATCCAGGCTCATCCGCTTGTTGCCGATCGGCAACACGTGCGACCAGCTGCGGGTCGCGTAGTCGCTGTAACGCCGGGTGCTCGAGCCCGCCTGGATGTTGGCGCTGAGCAGCCGGAGTCGACGGTGGCCGGGCGCGAGCGGCATGGCCACCGTCGTGGATGCTCAGCCGCCGGCGGCCGGAGCGGCACCGCCCTGGGCGGCGCGCTCCTTCGCGATCAGGTGCGTGGCGATGCGCAGCGTGTCTTCCATGGTCTTGCCGGTGACGCGGTACTTGCCGTTGATCACCAGCGACGGCGTGCCTTCGACGCCGGCGGCCTGGATGTACTGGATCGCGCGCTTGGCCTTGGCGTCGACCGCGAAGCTGGTCATGGTGCTCAGGAAGACCTTCGGGTCCGCGCCGAACTTGCCGTAGAACGCGGCGACCTTCTCGTTGTCCGCACCCATCGCGTTGAGGCTATGGTCGATGTGGATCGCACGGAACAGCGCCTCATGCGTCTTCGCCAGCAGGCCCAGCGACTGTGCGGCGTAGAACGCCTTCACGAACGGCTCCGGGTTGCCGCCGAAGGGACCGGCGACCGGGGTGAACTTGACGTCCGCGGTCTGCCTGCCGCGCCAGGCGAGCAGCATCGGCTCGAATTCGGCGCAGTGCGGGCAGGTGTAGCTGAAGACTTCGACGACTTCGATCTTGTCCGCGGTCGGCTCGAACTGCTGGCCGCCGGCGATGTCGGCGTAGTCGATGCCGGCCACCGGAGCCGGGCCAACCGGGACTTCGGCCGTGGCGGCAGGTGTCGGTTCCGGGGTGGCTTCGGGCATTGGGGTTTCCGCTGCCGGGCTGCTCGGGTTCTCCGGGTTGGCCGGCGTGGTTGTGTCTGCCGCGGTGGTCGTGGCATCGGCAGCGGGCGCGCTGGTGTTGTCGGCCTTGTTGCAGGCGGCCAACGACAGCATCAGCGAAAGGGGCAGGGCGAGCAGCAGGGCCGGGCGCAGGGACATCAGGGAATCTCCGGAGTGGCGGGTTGGGCGGCAGGGCCGCCCTGAAGAGGTGGTGCAGCGGCAGGGCCGCCCTGAAGAGGTGGTGCAGCGGCAGGGCCGCCCTGAAGAGGTGGTGCAGCGGCAGGGCCGCCCTGAAGAGGTGGTGCAGCGGCAGGGCCGCCTTGAAGAGGTAGTGCAGCGGCAGGGCCGCCTTGAAGAGGTAGTGCAGCGGCAGGGCCGCCTTGAAGAGGTAGTGCAGCGGTCAAGGATACGAGGCCGGCGCGTCGCGCGCGCCGATCAGCGGCGACGCGCAGCGCGTTCGCGCGCGATCAGGTAGTCGGCGATGCGCAGCATGTCGGCGAACTGCCGGCCGGCGACGCGATATTTGCCATTGACGATCAGGGTCGGGGTGCCTTCGACGCCGGCGTGAATGGCGAAATCCCATGCCGGCTTGAGCTGGGCGGTAATCGACGGACTGTTCATCAGGCTGGCAGTGCGCTCGGCGTTCATGCCCAGCGTGCCGTAGAAGGTCGCCAGTTCATCGACGCTCGGGTTGCGCGGCAGGGTGCGGTCGTCGTGGATCGCGCGAAAGACGGCCTCGTGCACCGACTTCAGCGTGCCGGCGGCCTGGGTGGCGAAGAAGCCACGCGAAAGCGCGTCGTCATCGCCGTTGGGCAGCGGCAGGTAGGACAGGCGCACGTCCTTGCCGAGCTTGCCTTCCCACGCAGTCACCAGCGGCTGGAAATCGGCGCAGTGTGGGCACCAGTAGCCGAACACTTCCACCACCTCGATCTTGCCGGCCAACGGCGCCAGTGGCTTGCCGTTCTCGATGACCTGGTAGTCCTCGCCTTCAACGGGCGTCGGCGCAGGCGCGGCGAAGCCGGCGATGGGCATCAGCAGGGCCAACAACAGGGCGAAGCGCTTGTTCATCGGATATCCGGAGGCTGGGACCGCAGCAGGCGGTGTCAGTGGGTGGTGTCAGTAAAAACAAAAACGCCGACCGTGGAGCACGGTCGGCGTATTGAACAACAAGGAGGCAGCCTGTGACCGCTACCTGTGGCGCAAGTTCAGCCGCCGCTCGGGCCCGGCTTGGCCGATCCCACGGCGATGTCGTCCGCGGTCGGGTGCAGGCCTTGCAGGTAGCTGGACAGCGCGCCGATTTCCTCGTCGGTCAGCTTGTTGGCGATGGTCGCCATCACGTTGAACAGGTGCGGGTCCTGCTGCGTGGTGGTGCCGGCGCGGTATTCCTCGAGGCGACGCTTCACGTAGGCCGCCTGCTGGCCGGCGACGGCCGGGTAGGCCGGGCCCGGGTTGCCGGCGCCGACCGGGCCGTGGCACGCCATGCAGGCCGGGATACCGCGGTCCTTGTCGCCGCTGCGGAACAGCTGCTGACCGACTTCGAAGAACTTCTTGTCCTTGTTGGGGCCGGCGACGATCAGGGTGTCGTCGGCGACGCCGGCGGCGGCCTTCTGGGTAGCGAAGTAGGCGCCCAGGTCGCGGGCATCCTGCGCGCTCAGCGCGTCGGCGTAGGGCTTCATCACCGCGGCCATGCCGGTGTTGCGCTCGCCGCTCTTGATCAGCGCGATCTGGTGGGCGATGTAGCGCTCCGGCATGCCGGCCAGGCGCGGGTACTGCGGATCGGTCGGGTTGCCGTCCAGGCCGTGGCAGGCGGCGCAGGTGCCGGCCTTGGTCGCGCCGACCTTCACGTCACCCCAGGTGGCGGGCTTTTCGACCAGCGGCGCGGTCTGCACGGGTGCGTTGTCCGGCACCGGAGTGACCGTGGCTTGGGCGAAGGCAACGGCGGCGGCTGCGAGGGCAGACAGACCGACGAGACCGATGACGCGGGCGTGGCGCATGAGCAGGGCTCCGGAATTGCACTTGGGGGCGCCGCAGCAGGTCCGCTGGCGCCGAAACCGCGAAATTATCGCGGCCGGCCGCGGAGCGGTCAAACCGGCCCACGACCATCCCGGAAAAGCAGGAGTATCGAGGCCGCGCCGGCGGCCTGATCCGCGAGGACACAGCAGCCTGACGTCCGAAGCCCCACCAGACCCCCGGCTGGCCGCAAAGCCCCCGGATGACCGAAGTGCGCCCTCCCCGAGGCCGCGGGCACGGGCTCATGCGATCCTGTAGCCATGGCCACCCCCCCCAACCCCTTCGCCCGCGCCCGCTACATGCTGTCGGCGCACAATCCCCGGCAGCTGCCGCCCGACGGCAGCCTGGAAGTCGCCTTCGCCGGCCGTTCCAACGCCGGCAAGTCCAGCGCGCTCAACGCGATCTGCCAGCAGAACGCGCTGGCGCGGGTCTCCAAGACCCCCGGCCGCACCCAGCAGCTGGTGTTCTTCGACATGCCCACGCACCCGGAAAAATACCTGGTCGACCTGCCCGGCTACGGCTACGCCAAGGTCCCGCAGGAACTGCAGGCGCACTGGCAGGCGTTCATCGCCAGCTACTTCGGCACCCGCCAGGCGCTGCGCGGACTGGTGGTGGTGATGGACATCCGCCATCCGCTCCGGGACTACGACCGGCAGATGCTCGGTTACGCCGTGCAGCGCGAGCTGCCTTCGCACGTCCTGCTGACCAAGGCGGACAAGCTCGGCCGCGGCGCGGCCGGCAACACGCTGCAGGCGGTGCGCATGGAGCTGTCGCGTGCGTTCGGCGACACCGTGAGCGTGCAGACGTTCTCCGGTGAATCGAAGCAGGGCGTGGACGAAGCGCGCGAAGTCGTTGGTCGCTGGCTGGAGCTGCGGTAACCCGTCGCTGCTTCTATTTCGACTTGGCGCCCACGCTACGCGGACGCATCCCGCAACCGCGGATCCATCCACCCGCGCAACGCATCCACCAGGGTGTTGATCGCAACGATCAGTGCGCCCACCACCAGCACCACCCCCAACACCAGTGTGTAATCGCGGTTGAGCGCGCCCTGCACGAAATAGCGGCCCATGCCGGGAATTCCGAACACCTGTTCGACCACCGCCGAGCCGGTGACCACGTTGATGAGCGCCGGCGACAACCACGCCACGACCGGCAGCAGCGTCGGCCTGAGCGCGTGGGCGAACAACAGCCGCGCCTCCGACAGTCCGCGTGCGCGCGCCGCCTGCAGGTACTCGGCGGACAGCGTCTCCAGCATCGAAGCGCGCGTCAGCCGCGCGCAGTAGGCGAGGTTGGGCAACGACAACGCGACCACCGGCAACACGATGTTCTTCCACTCGCCCCAGCCGCCGGCGGGAAGCCAGTGCAGCGTCACCGCGAACAGCAGCACCAGCAGCGGCGCGACGACGAATTTAGGTACGGCCAGGCCGAGGCCGGCGACGAACATCAAGCCACGATCGACCCAGCTGCCGGCACGCAACGCCGACCACACACCCAGCGGAATGCCCACAGCCAGGGCCAGCAACAGCGCGAGCCCGCCATTGAGCGCAGAGACCGGCAACGCGCTCGCCACCAGCTGGTTCACGCTGTAATCGGGGTACTGGAACGACGGCCCCAGATCGCCGCGCACGACGTCGCCCAGCCACGCGCCGTACTGCGCGATCAGTGGACGATCCAGCCGGTACTGCGCCGCCAGCGCTGCCTGCACTTCCGGCGGCGCAGCCTTTTCCGCATCGAACGGACCGCCCGGCGCGGCGCGCAGCAGCACGAAGCACAGCGTCGCCAGCAACCACAGCGTGAGCACCGCCTCGAACAGGCGCGACGTGGCGTACTTCGCCGTGCGCATCATCGCGCCGGCTCCAGCGACAGCCAGCGGCTGGCGTGTCGATCCAGCGCGTTCGCGTCAAAGCCGCGCACCCGCGCGTCGACCAGGTGCTTGGACGTGTAGAAGTACAGCGGGACTACGGCGTCCATGTTCAACAGCCGCTGCTCGGCCGCGTGCAGCCAGGCATTGCGGGCGGCTTCGGTCTTCGCGGCATCCGCGTGCTGTAGTCGTTCGCGGAAGCCGGCGTCGTCGTAGCCGGTCCAGTTCAACGGTCCATCGTTGCCGAATGCGGCGAGGAAGTTGCGCGCGTCCGGCACGTCGGCGATCCAGCCACCGCGGAACACCTGGGTGATCACGCGCTGCTTGCGGTTGCCGACGAACACCTTCCATTCCTCGTTGCGCAACCGCACCTGCGCGCCGAGCACTTCGCGCCACATCGCCGCGACCGCGAGCGCCATGCGCCGGTGCGGCGTGGAGGTGTTGTAGCGCAGTTCGATCACAAGCGGATGTTTCGTCGAATAGCCCGCGGCCCGGTACAGCGCACGCGCCTGCGCTTCGCGCTGTTGCTGGCTGAGCGATGCCCATGTCGTGGCCGCGGGCGTGTATCCGGCGATGCCGGGCGGCACGATCCCGTAAGCCGGCTGCTCACCGAAGCCGGTGATGAAACGGGTGAGCTTGTAACGATCCACGGCCAGCGACAACGCGCGCCGCAGCGCCGGGTCGTCGCGCAGCGGCGGTCGGGTCACGTTGATACCGAGCCAGAACGCGCCCAGGTACGGCGAGATGCGCAGCTGCGATCCGAACCGCGTGCGCAATGCCTCCAGTGGCTGCGGCGGCACGACTTCGGTGAGGTGCAGGTCACCGGCGGCGAAGCGCTGCAGCTCGGCGGCAGCGTCCTCGGTGACGTGGAAGCGGACGCGTTCGATCGCCACGTCACGCACCGCGTGGAAGCGCGCGTTGCGTTCGACGACGAGGTTCGCCTGCGGCGTCCAAGCGGCCAGCCGGTACGCACCGTTCGACACCAGGTGTCCCGGGCGCGTGTGCTGCGCGCCGAACGTCGCGACCGCCGGCAGGTACACCGGGAACGCGATCGGCAGGGTCAGCAGCGCCGGCAGCGGTGCGCTGCGGTCCAGCGTGAACACCACCGTGCGTGCATCCGGTGCCGCGACGCCGAGCGCTTCCGGTGCCACCTTGCCCGCCTGCACTGCCTGCGCGTTGTGCAGGGCGTCGAACAGCTCGCCGAACGGTGCCGCCGTCGCCGGTGCGAACGCGCGGCGGAAGCTCGCCACGACTTGCGGCGCGTCCAGCGCGTCGCCATTGCTCCAGTGCAGGTCGTCGCGCAGGGTAAAAGTCCACGTGCGGCCATCGCGCGACACGGTCCAGCTGCGCGCCATGCCCGGTACGAGGCGGCCGCGCGCGTCCTCGGTCACCAGGCCCTCGTACAGGTCGCGCAGCACGTTGCCGCAGGCGACTTCCTGGCAGCGGTGCGCGTCGAGGGTCGAAGGTTCCGGGCCGTTGCCGCGTTCCAGTGTGGTTGCTGCCACGTCCATCGACATCGTGACCAGCAGCAGGCCCACACCACACTGTTGCAGGAGGGACATTGTCGAAGGCAAGTCGAGGTCTACACTGCGGCGATTGCCGATTGTAGGGCGGGTCTCGACCCGCCGTGGCCTCGGCCGTGGTTGCCTTACTGCCTTGATGGCGGGTCGAGACCCGCCCTACGCCGATTGCGATGCTGGGCCACCGGCCCCATATCGCCCATGCCTTCAACGAGCAATCCCCCATGTCGAGCCCGAGCAACGTCGCCGAATCACCGATCACCGATCGCCGCGAACTGGTGGAGTACATCGCCAGTGGCAACAAGCCGCGCGCGGATTGGCGCATCGGCACCGAGCACGAGAAGTTCGGTTTCCGCATCGACGACCTGCGTGCGCCGACGTTCGACGGCGAGCGCGGTATCGAAGCGCTGCTCACCGGGCTCACCCGCTTCGGTTGGGAGCCTGTCCAGGAGCATGGCCGCACCATCGCCCTGGTCCGCGACGGCGCATCGGTCACGCTGGAACCGGCAGGCCAGCTCGAACTCTCGGGCGCGCCGCTGGAAAACATCCACGAGACCTGTCGCGAAACCAATGCGCACCTGGCCGAGGTCAAGACCGTCGCGGAGGAACTGCAGCTGGGTTTCCTGGGCATGGGCTTCCAGCCCAAGTGGCGACGCGACGAGATGCCGTGGATGCCCAAGGGCCGCTACAAGATCATGCGCGAGTACATGCCCAAGCGTGGCGACCTCGGCCTGGACATGATGACGCGCACCTGCACCGTGCAGGTCAACCTCGACTTCAGCAGCGAAGCCGACATGGTGAAGAAGTTCCGCGTGTCGCTGGCGCTGCAGCCGATCGCCACCGCGCTGTTCGCCGATTCGCCGTTCACCGAAGGCAAGCCCAACGGCTACCTCTCGTACCGTTCGCACATCTGGACCGATACCGACCCCGATCGCACCGGCATGCTCGACTTCGTGTTCGAGGACGGGTTCGGCTTCGAGCGTTACGTCGACTACCTGCTCGACGTGCCGATGTATTTCTCCTATCGCGACGGCGAATACATCGACGCCAGCGGCAAGTCGTTCCGCAAGTTCCTCAAGGGCGAGCTCGATGTATTGCCCGGCGTGCTGCCGACGCTGCGCGACTGGTCCGACCACATGACCACCGCGTTCCCGGAAGTGCGACTGAAGAAGTACCTGGAGATGCGCGGCGCCGATGGCGGGCCGTGGAATCGCCTGTGCGCGCTGCCGGCGTTCTGGGTCGGCCTGCTGTACGACGATGCCGCACTCGATGCCGCGTGGGACCTGGTGAAGGACTTCACCATGGCTGAACGCAACGCACTGCGTGATGGCGTGCCAAGGCACGCCCTGAAGCTGCCGTTCCGTAACGGCAGCCTGCGCGACCTCGCGCTGGAAGCGGTGAAGATCTCCGCTGCCGGCCTGCAGCGTCGCGCGCGCCGCAACGCCAATGGCACCGACGAAAGTCGCTTCCTGGAGCCGCTGATCGAATTCGCCGAAGCCAACGAAACCCCGGCCGAGCGGAAGCTGGCGCTGTTCCACGGCGAGTGGGGCGGCAATATCGACCACGTGTTCCGCGAGTTCGCGTACTGATTGACCTTTGGGAACCGGGCGCGGATCGAGCTCCTCTTCCCCGCTTGCGCCAGAAGGGACAGCGCGTTTGAAGAACACCTGAGCAGCGCGACTCCTGCCGTCATCCCCGCGAAGGCGGGGGCGACTTCCAGCCCTGCGTTCAAAGACGCTGGATCCCCGCCTTCGCGGGGATGACGGCAAACACTCGGACCTCATGCCGTTCGAAATGAGCCGGGCAGAAAGTTGCAACTGTAATCATGCTGCCACGCAGCATGATTCCTCCCTAGACTTCGCCGCATGACCGTCCTGTCTGCCGCGATGAACGCCGAACCCCTGCGCACCGTCGAATTCGCACCCACCGACGCCCTGCTGCGCGAGGACGTCAACATGCTCGGCGCGCTGGTGGGGGAGATCCTCGCCGAGCAGCGATCGCCGGAATTCCTCGCCGACGTCGAGCGGCTGCGCCGCGCCGCGATCCGCCGTCGCGAGACGGGCGCACCGGTGTCGGAACTGGCGCAGGCGCTGGCGGACGTCGGCCTCGACCACGCCAACGACCTGGTCCGCGCGTTCGGCACCTATTTCCAGGCGGTGAACCTGGCCGAGCGCGTGCACCGCATCCGCCGTCGCCGGGACTACGAGCGCCAGGGCGCGACGCCGCCGCCGGGCGGACTGCGCGACGTGCTGGCGACGCTGGTGCGCGAAGGTGTCGGGCGCGACGAACTGCTCGCGCTGCTGTCGCGCCTGCGCGTCGAGCCGGTGTTCACCGCGCATCCCACCGAGGCCGTGCGCCGCGCGTTGCTGAAGAAGGAGCGCGAGATCGTCGCCTGCCTGATCGGTGACATCGACCGCACCCGCACGCCCAGTGAGCGCCGCAACGATCGCGAACGCATCCGCCTGGCCCTGACCGCGGGCTGGCAGACCGCGGAAACCGCCGCGGCCAAGCCGAGCGTTGCCGACGAGTTCCGCCACGTCGGTTTCTATCTGTCCGACGTGCTCTACCGCGTGCTGCCGGTGTTCTACGAGGTGTTCGAGGACGCGCTGCGCGACAACGGCTTCGACGCCGGGGTGCCCGACGTGATCGGCTTCGGCAGCTGGGTCGGCGGCGACATGGACGGCAATCCGAATGTCGGCGCGGACACCATCGCGGCCACGCTCGCCGGGCAGCGCGCACTGGTGCTGGCGGCGTACCAGCGCGACCTGACCGCGCTGGGCGCGGCATTGAGCCAGTCGCTGGGTTGCGTCGGCGTGTCCCCGGCACTGCTGGCACGCATCGACGACTACTGCCAACGCATGCCGCGCGATGCCGCCAAGCTGCGCCCGCGCCACGCCGACATGCCGTACCGCAACCTGCTCACGCTGATGTACCAGCGCCTGTGGGCGACGGCGCACGACGAGCCGGAAGGCTACGTCGATGCAGCCGAATTCCAGGCCGACATCGCGCTGATCCAGGACAGCCTGCTGGCCAATCGCGGCCAGCACGCCGGCGGGTTCGCGGTGCGGCGCCTGCAACGCCGCGTGGCGTGCTTCGGTTTCCACCTCGCCAGCCTGGACCTGCGCCAGGATTCGGCCACGCACGATGCCGCGCTGGCGGCACTGCTCGATGACCCGACGTGGGGCGAACGCAGCGTCGTCGAGCGTTGCGCACAGCTGCATCGCCTGCTGCGTGGCGAAATCGAAGCCAGTGGTGGCGGCAACGAGACCTCGCGAAGCACGCTGGACGTGTTCCGCGCGATCGCCACGTTGCGTCCGCGCTTCGGTGAGCGTGCATTCGGCCCGTACATCATCAGCATGAGCCGCAGCGCCGCCGACGCGCTGGCTGTGCTGGCCCTGGCCCGCATCGGCGGCTGCGTGGTTCGCGATGGAAACGCGGGCGACAGCGTGCCGCTCGACATCGCGCCGCTGTTCGAAACCGTCGATGACCTCGACGCGGCCGCCGACACCCTCCACGACCTGTTCGCCGATCCGCTGTACCGCGCGCACCTGGCCAGTCGCGGCAACCGCCAGGTGGTGATGCTCGGTTATTCCGACAGCGCCAAGGACGGCGGGCTGCTGGCATCACGCTGGGCCCTGCAGCGCACACAGGTGGCGTTGACCGCGCTGGCGGCCGAAAGCGGCGTGCACATCGCCTTCTTCCACGGTCGCGGCGGTTCGATCAGCCGCGGTGGCGGCAAGACCGAGCGTGCGGTGAACGCCGCGCCGCGCGGCTCCGTCGACGGCACCCTGCGCCTGACCGAACAGGGTGAGGTGATCCACCGCAAGTACGGCATCCGCGCGATCGCGTTGCGCAACCTGGAGCAGGCCATCGGTGCGGTGATGCGCGCGACCCTGCGCCCGCGCGTGGCCGAGCCGCGCGAAGACGCGTGGCGCGAGTTGGCATCGCAACTGTCCGCCGATTCCCGTGCGCACTACCGCACGCTGGTACACGAGGACCCCGACTTTCCCGCGTACTTCCGCGCGGCCACGCCGATCGACGTGATCGAGCGCCTGCGCATCGGCTCGCGCCCGAGCAAGCGCGCCGGTGGCGAGGGCGTGAAGCGCGAACCCGGCATCGCGTCGCTGCGCGCGATCCCGTGGGTGTTCGCGTGGGCGCAGAACCGCTCCGGACTCACCGCGTGGTACGGCGTCGGCACCGCATTGCAGCGCGCGCTGCAGCAACACGGGCAGGAATCACTGGCGGAGATGGCGCGCGACTGGCCGTTCTTCAACACGCTGGTGGACGACGTCGAGATGGTGCTGGCCAAGTCGGACCTGGCGATCTTCGAGCGCTACTCGCTGCTGGCGCGCGATACGGCACACGGCGATCTGCACGCGAAGTTCCACGCCGGGATGGTGGCCGAGTTCGAGCGCACCCGCGATGCGGTGTTCGCGATCAAGGGCCAACGCGAGCTGCTGGCCGACGACCATCGCCTGCGCCAGTCGATCCGCCTGCGCAATCCCTATGTCGACCCGATCAGCCTGCTGCAGGTGGACCTGCTCGCCCGCTGGCGCGCCGCCGGGCGCGAGGACGAAGTGTTGCTGCAGTCGCTGATCGCAACGGTCAACGGGATTGCCGCAGGCATCCAGAACACCGGGTAGGGCGGGTCTTGACCCGCCATCGACGCCGGGCGTGTCGCCTCCATTCCGGTCGATCAACGTCGCGGGTTTACCGCGAGATGTGAGGTTCGCAAGTTGCGCGAGATGAAGGTGGCGGGTCAAGACCCGCCCTACCTTGGCTGTTTGCAGCGTTACGAAACCCGCGCCAACCGCGTCGACAACTGCTTCAGGCGATCCAGTTCCGGCTTGTTGAGGCGGCGCGCGTAACCCGGCATGCGCTTGGCGCGCGACAGCGCCTGTTCGCACACACCGCGGGCCTTGTCGTGTTCGCCCCAGCCGTCCAGCGTCTCGGCATAGCGGGCGTGGGCGTCGAAGCCGCTGGCGTAGCCGAGCAACGTCTCGAATTCCTCGCGCGCCTTCGCGCGGTTGCCTTCGGCGGCGACGGCGCGCGCATAGGTGACGTGGCCGTCCTGCGAACGGAAATCCGGACGCTTGCGGATCAGCTCGTCCAGCAGTTCGCGCGAATGGGTGGCGTGGCCGGACTCCAGCAGCGCGCGGGCGAGGCGCACCTGGATGTCGGGGTCGTCCTTGTGGATGCCGCTGAGCGCGGCCTGGTACTGCGGCACGGCCTCGGACGCGCGACCGCAGCCGAGCAGGGCGTCGGCCAGGCGCAGGCGGTTGTCGGTGGTGGCGGTGAGTTCGAAGGCATCCTGCGCGGCGCGCAGTTCGCGGGTGGGGTCGAGCACCTGCTTCACGCCGCGCACCAGCGCGTGGCCATGACGGCTGTAGCGCATCTCCGGCAGCCACACCATCAGTGCGTACACCAGGCTGCCCACGCCGGGAAAGGCGAACAGGATGAACAGCCAGTAGCGATCCTGCCCGCTGCGGATCGCATGCATGGCGAAGAAGATCGCGATGACCATGTGCAGACCCAGGCCCAGGAACGGCATTTGCAAAACTCCCCTTGCAGAACAGATGGCGGCGAAACGCGCCGGGAAGTTTAGGGCCTGCCAACGCCATCCGGGCAGTCGCGTCGCTCCTCGCTCGTCGCCGGGTGATGTTGCGTGCCGCGGGCCTCCGCGCGCCCGATGGCGTTGCCAGGCCCGGGCCAGCAACCAGCGCCGCTGCCACCGGCTGGACGCGGGTAGTGGGAGCGGCGTTATGCTCGGCGCGCTGCCGCCGCGGGGCGGCTTTCCGGGGAATCGCGATGCATGCCAGCTTCAAGAACGCCCGTTCCATGGAAGTGACCTGGCGTCGCGCGGTCGGTGCCTTGGCGCTGTCGGTGTTGCTGGCCACGCCGGTGCTCGCGCAGAACCTCCAGGCCGTACGGCCGATGGTCGCGCCGACGCCGCAGGTCAACACCGTTCAGATCGATTACAAGCAGCAGTTCGAGAAGTCGCAGTTACGGAACAAGCAACTGCGCCTGGAAAATGAAGACCTTCGCGCGAAGCTGGCGCAATGGACAAGCAAGGGCGGAAGCCTGGTCCACGCCTATTGCGAGACACCGACGCTGAGCCGCAACAGCGCCGGCGCCGACAGCAACTGCGCCACGAATGGCTACACGTGCGAACCGGTCAGCGGCCTGTGCCGGACGATGGTGCGCAGTTCCGCCGAGTGCGCGCCCGGGTTCCTGATGGACATCGATCACTGCGTGCCGCAGCCGCGCTAGGCGGCTGGGCACATCCCACCGCGCTCGTGCAGCGGGCGTACTTCGACTTCGCGCCTGCGGCGCTACGCTCAGGATGAGCGTTAGCGCATCTGCGCGACCTTCACCCCGCTCGTCCTGAGCGAAGCGAAGCGAAGTCGAAGGACAGGCCCTCCGTAAGGATGAGAGGTAGAATTTCCTTGCCTGTTTCGGATTGAGCTTCCCCTCATCCAGGGCATACGAAGCGACACCGAAGCACGTCGCAACTGCGGATTTTCCCTGTTCACAAACACGGCGTCAGGCAGTGTCGCCTGACCTGAACGGGGCTTCACGTCCTCGTGACCGCATTCGACTGTTTCGCGGCGCCACGAGAAAAGCGACCCGAGTCTCCGATTGGCGAATTTTTCATCAACCGGGCCGGCGAACTGTGTCCCGGGTATCGGTTTGGCCGGGGGTGGGTAACGACCATGCCTCCCGCCGCTGGCGCCCCCGGGGGGAGGCGACGGTGGTGATCGACACAGGGACAGGTCGGTCACGTCATCAGGGCAGTCGCGGGCGTCATCGACGTCCGGCACCGGTGGAACCGGTTCGGCAGCCGCTTTAGAGGTCGTTACTCCGATGAACTTCCCCACGACGGCGCTCCGCGCCGGGTTCGCCCTGCTGTTGCCGCTCGTTTCCCTGTTCGCCGCCTCGCCGGCGCATGCCGCCACCACCGGTGAACAGAAGACCGCTGTCATCCTGGTCAATTTCCAGGACCTGGCCACGCAACCCATCACGCCCGCCGCCGCCAACACGCTCGTGTTCGGCACGGTCAGCGATTACTACTGGGAAGCGTCGTACCAGAAGACCTTCCTGAGCGGCGCTACCTACGGTTGGGTCACCATCCCGGTCAGCGAAGCGCAGTGCAACAACACGCTGTTCGCGCAGGAAGCCGACAAGAAGCTCATCGCTGCCGGCGTCAACCTGGCGCAGTACGAACGCCTGATCTACCTGATGCCCGGCAAGGCCTGCATGGACGGCGGCACCAATTCCGGCACTGCGTTGCCCGCACGCGTGTTCGCCACATCCAACGATCCCAACGCGCAGTTGGTCATCCATGAGCTGGCGCACACCTTCGGCCTGATGCACTCGGGCACGCAGGAATGCGGCAGTGCCGTGATCGGCACCAGTTGCACCGACAACAGCTATGGCGACCTGGCCGACACGATGGGCGGCGGCTATGCCTCGCACTTCAACACCGTGCACAAGGAGCGCCTGGGTTGGCTGGGCGCCGTCGGCACCCCGGCGATCACCACGGTCAGCGCCAGCGGTACCTACGCGCTGTCGCCGTTCGAAACCATGGCCACCGGTGCGAAGGCGCTGAAGATCGCGCGCGGCATCGATCTGGCCACCGGCAAGATGAGCTACTACTACGTCGAATACCGCCAGGCGGTGGGTTTCGATGCGGGTCTGGGCGCGATCGGCACCCTGACCAAGGGCGTGCTGGTCCACCTGGATGGCGTCAACAGCAACCTGCTGGACATGACACCGAACAGCGATCCGTCGTCCAACTACATGGATACCAAGGACGCCGCGCTCGCCGTCGGCCGCAGCTATACCGACAGCACCGCTGGCGTGACCATCACCCTGCAGTCGATGGACGCGAACGGTGCAGTGGTCCAGGTGACTGTCGGCGGTGGTTCGCCGCCCCCGACCTGCACCCGCGCCACGCCGACCGTCAGCGTGACCGGTCCGACCTCGGCCGTCGCCGCCGGCTCGTCGCTGAGCTACACCGTGAACGTCACCAACCGTGACAGCAGCGCCTGTGCCGCCACCACCTTCGCCCTGGCGCGCTCCGTTCCGGCTGGCTGGACCGGCACCCTGGGCAGCAGCAGCGTGACCCTGAGCCCGGGCGCCAGCACCACCACGACACTGAGCGTCGCTTCGGCCACCACGGCAGCAGCGGGCAGCTACGGCATCGGCGTGGGCAGCAGCAGCGCCGTGGGCAGCGCGCACACGGCCAACGCATCGATCACCTACTCGGTCGCTGCAGCATCGGGCGTGCTGAGCGAGTCCGTCGGCACCGACAAGAGCAGCTACCTGCGCGGCGAAACCGTCGCCATGAGCGCACGCGTGCTGAGCAGCGGTGCTGCCGCATCGGGCGTCCCCGTGCGCTTCACCGTCACCCTGCCGGGCGGCGCGGCCACGGTGATCAATGCGACCACGGGGAGTGATGGTTTTGCACGCGCCACGTTGAAGCTGGGCAAGACGAAGTCGGCGATCGGCACCTACGCCGTGCGCGCCGACGCCACCAGCGGCAGCCAGAGCGTGACCGCCAGCGCGGGCTTCAGCGCGAAGTAACAGGGGGAAGTCCGCTGCCGTCGACGCGGCCGCAGACGACAAAGCCCGGATGAAATCCTCATCCGGGCTTTGTTTTTTCAGATGTCCGGAAAAAGCACGGGGCGATGTGATCCGTCACATCGCCCCGGGCCATCATCGTTGCAGCGGATCAGGGGGAGGTTGCTGCAACGAATGACGGGCCACTCCGCCATCGCCCGAAGGCGATGGCGAGACTCAACGCCCCTGCGCGATCAGCCTGGCGGGCAGCTCGGGCAAGTGGGGCACAGCTTGCAGGTTGCGGTCTTCGGCGTTGCCGTTGCCGGTATCGGCTGGGTCTTGCCGTGACCGGTGGCACTCACCGTGTCGCTGTAGGCGGCCAGGCCAGGATTGGTCTGGTTGCCGTCCGGCGCGGTCGGGTTGTAGCACTTGGACACGTAGTAGGTGTCGCCTGCCGTTCCCTGCGGCGCGAGCGTCAGACCAGCCGCCGGGAGCAGGTTGCCCACGTCGGTGTCGCTGAACGTGTCGATGACCATGCGCTGGCTGGACGTGAGGTTGGACAGGGCGATGTCCACGCACACCTGCGGCGCGTAGCCGTTGTTCGGGTTCAGGAAAACCGATATGTCACCGGCCTGGTACTGGGTGTTGGGCTCTTCATTGGTGCCCGGATCACCCTGGCAGAACTTCGTCAGCTTGAGGCCGGCGCCCAGGGTCAGGGTGCACCCTGGCAGGCCGTCGTTGCCCGCCAGTTCCGGGTCGTAGTCGGTGACGTCCTGGGTGCCGCCCGGACTGGCCGATGCCGATGCCGTCGCGCTGTTGGCGAACGGGTTGGCGTCGGTGACGCACACCAGGCCGACCGTGATCGACTGGCCTCCAGCCAGTCCACCGGCGATGAGCTGCGGCGTGCTGTTGTTGGCGAACAGGATGCCGCCCGCCGGAACCGTCGTCGGGTTGGTGCCGCCGCTGATCGAGGCGATCGAGCAGACCCGCGTCGCCGTGACCGCGTTGTCCGTCAGCTTGACGTCGTAGATCGGACCGAAGCCGTCATTGGTGATCGTGACCGTATGCCGCGTGGTGTAGGTCTCGGCGACCGGGTCGAACTTCGGACTGGTCGTGCCGTTGTCGGAGAAGCACACCTTCTCGACGTCGACCGAGCACAGGTCGAAATCACCCAGTGCAAAGTCTTTCAGCTCCGCGGTTTCCGAGTGCGACGAACGGGTCTCGGCCATGAAGCTGGAGAAGCAGACCTGCCCCACCAGCGCGGTGACGTCGACGCCGCCTTCAAAGAACGACTCGGACGGGAAGGTGCCGGCGGCGCCTGCCTTCGGCGTGTAGGCCCACGGCGAAGCAGCCGCGGCATTGTTGGTGATCACGCAGGCGCGGTCGTCGGCGGTGCACACGGCGGTGCCGTTGGAACCGGTTTCCGGAACGATCTCCTGCAGGGTGCCGCTGATGTTGCCGCCACTGCCGACCCACTTGAAGATCTGCACCTGGCTGTTGCTGCCGCCCGATACGAAGTCAGCCTGCACTAGCAGGTCGCCGACCTGGTGTTCGCCCGCGAACTTGCCATTGGGCCCGAGCCCGACGTCGCCCTTGAAGAACCAGAACCCCAGTGCCGCGTCGCCGTTGTTGGCAAAGCGATCCGCGCCGAAGTAGATGATCAGGTGCGAGTGCGTGCCGGCCGGATGGCCCGGATAGTCACCGCCAGGGAAGCCAGGAACCGAATAGGCCTTGGCGTACGCGTTGGTGATGTTGTCCTTGTCCGGGGTGACCTTGGACGCGGCGTATTCCCAGGTATTGATGGTGTCGATGTCCTTGTTGCTGCCGGACCACGCGGCCGATTCCTTGCCGCCGGGCAGGTTGGGGCCGTCGACCACGAAGGTCTCGCCGCTGCCCGTTTCCGGTACTTCGCGCGGGTTGGCATACGGCGGAGCGTTGATGTCGAAGACGTTGTTCCAGTCGTCGTCGGCGGTGGTCTGGGTGGGATTGCCGTCGACCTCGAACGGATCTGCCGCGGCGTGGACCGCCAGTGCCGAGGACATCAGGCCGGTGGCGCCAAGAACCACGCCAACGGTGAGGCCCACGGTTACCGCGGGAAGTTTGGTTCGCGAAAAGAAGGCTTTGATGGTGGCCATGGGGGTGGCACTCCTTCGCTGGGGGATGTGCGCGCATGCGAGCGGGGCGGCCACAGCCTGCGGCCCGGAAACTTTCGTCCCGCGACGCGACCGCGGGAATCGCCCGCTCAGGTGAGGAAGTCGCGATGGCCGCCCCCGCCGCTGCCACGCGTTGTGGCTGATATGGGTGCGTCCCGGGCCAAGCCCCGGCGACGTGGGAGGCTAGTAAATGACGGGATTGCCGGTTCTGGCGTTCGGTGCCGATCGACGCTGGCATGCGCATCTGCAGCGCGTGCTGGCAACGCGTGGCGAATGGGCGTGGTGCGGTGCCTTTTCTGCCCAGTCGCTGCGCTCGGCGCCCAATTCGGAACGTGCGATCTGGCTGCTGGACGGCGACGATCCCCAGACCGAACGGCTGGTGGAGATCTCGGGCGCACGCATGCCGCGCCTGTTCTTCTACCGCCACCCCGACGTCGCCACGCTTCGCCAATGTGCCCGAATGGGTGGCAACGGTTGCCTGGAGAAAGTGGTGTCGCCGGAGGTGCTGCTGCGCAGCCTGCGTGCGGTGGAGACCGGATTGTTCGCCGTGGATGCCGTGCTGCTGTCGCGCGCACTGGCCGCCGAACGCCGCGCGCCCGCGCCGGTGGATCGCATGCCACAGCTGACCGATCGCCAGCGCGAGATCGTCCACTGGGCCGCGTTGGGCATGAGCAACAAGCAGATTGCCCGGCGCCTGGGCATCAGCCCGGAGACCGTGAAGAGCCACCTGCACCACGTCTTCGAGCGCGAAGGGATCAGCGGCCGCGTGGCGTTGCTGGCGATGCACCGCCCCGACGATGCGTCCGAAGTGGTGTCGGCGGAATCGTCCGTCGGGTAGGCGGATTGGGCGGCCCGGACCGGGTAGGGCGGGTTTTAACCCGCCATCAGGGTTCGCGAGGCAGGTTGGGAAGCTTCGCTGCTATTCGCTGAAGACCAGCGCCGCCACGGCCGTCGTCGTTTCCTTGTCGCCATGCCTTGCAGCGCCTGGCGGCCAGCGGCGGGTCGAGACCCGCCCTACGCGGCGGTCACGTCACGCAGCTCCCAGCCACCGCCTGCCAGCAGGCGCAGGCGATGCTTGAGCACGTTGCCGGGGATCGAACTGGTCACCACCAGGTCGACGTGCAGGTCGTCCTGCGCGCCATGCACGGTGGTTGCAGGGTCGGTGGCACCGAAGGATGGATCGACGCCATCGGGGTCTTCCTGCAAGGCACGCCAGCGCTCGAACAGCGACGTGGTGCGCAACGCTTCCTGCAGTTGTGCGGCGAACTCCTCCGCGCCGTTGGCGTTGAACGCGAGTGCTGCATCGCTGCCGCGTGCGCGCGCAGGATCGGGCAGGCTGATGTAGTAGCGGGTCGCCATCGCGTGCCTCCTCGTCGTGGATCCAGCCGCAGCTTAGGCGCGACTTTATTGCCCGGGTGTGAATGCGCCGTGCACTGCAGAGTGCATCGCGCTGGTGGATTGCGCCGCCGCGCAGGCACCTGCGCCGCGTGAACGAAGCTACAGCTCGATCTTGTCGGTCGATGCCGCGTAGCCCAACGCCAGTCCGCCCTTGCCGATGTTGACCATGCTGGTCAGCGCCATCATCGACTCGATCATTTCGACGTGGTTCACCGCGCAGGCCTGGCGCAACGTGGAATAGCCGGGCAACGCGCGCAGTTCCTCCAGTTCGCCACCGAAGCTGACGCCCAGGGTCGGCGTGGCCAGGTCGCCGCGTTCGATCCGGCGCGTGGCGTGCTCGAACAGCTTCTGCGCAGCATGGTCGAAATTCTTGACCTTGCCGACCGGGCCGGTCTCGCCGCGGCTGCAGTGCAGGATCGGCTTGATGTCGAACGCGGTGCCGATTTTCGCGGCGAGGAAGCTCACGCTGCGGTCGCCGCGGATGCGCGTGCGTTCGCGCATGTAGTTGAGGTCGCGCGGAATCAGGAAGCCCTGGGTCAGCTGCGCCAGGTTTTCCAGCCGGGCGCGGATCTTCGGCGCGTTTTCGCCGGCGGCGCGCAGGCGTACGGCTTCCACCGGCAGGATGGTCTGCGCGGCGAACAGGTTCTGCGTATCGATCACGCGCAGCGCGAACGGCGTGTTGTTTCCGGCGTTGGCGCGGATCGGCTTGTATTCGTTGAGGATCGCGAAGCTCGCCTGCTGCGCGTTGTCGAAGATCAGGCTGCGCGTCTTGGTGATCGTCAGGCAGAAGACGAAGTCGTAGTCGATGACGAGCTTGGTCAGGAACAGGTCGCGGATCTGATCCACCGAGAACGGGCTGCTCTCCGCTTCCCAGCCGCGTTCGGCCAGGTGGGTGTGCAGGAACTGCAGGGTCGCTTCCGGATTACGGTAGTCGGCGATCGACGCCGCGCCCATGCGGACCGTGGTGGGAAGGATCGGGATGTTGTTTGCCTGCAGGTACTGCTCGGGCAGATCGCAGGGTGAGTCAACGACAATGCCGATGCGCATGAAAGGCCCCCCGTCCTAGTGCTCGGTCATAAGGTTGTAACGGCCCCAGCATACGCCCCTGCACGGTTTTCGCACCCAAGGCTCAACCCCGCGCCACCCCGACCGGCAGGCCGCCTACCCGCTGCATCTGCGTCTCTTCCAGCACGGAGGGATCGGCAAGCACCGCCAGGGCGAAGTCATGGGCGTCGTTACCCCAGAACAACCGGCCATCAATGGACAAGGTCGGCACACCGTAGACGCCGGCGTCGAGGGCGTCCTGGGTGTTCGCGCGCAACCGGGCCTTGGTGGCCTCGGCGTTGATGGCATCGGCTGGCACGCCCAGCGCCGCCGCCACCGGGGCGAGGGCGTCGATGCTGTCGCCCGCCTGCCCGCGTTGCCAGATCCAGTCGAAGATCGCATCGACGGCGCGCGCGTCGGCGCCCGCGGCAATGCACAACCGCAGCGCGGCCAGCGGGTTGAACGGATGCGCCGGCGGGAACTGCAGCGCCACGCCTCCGCGCCGCGCCTGCCACAGCACGTGGCGATAGGTGAATTCACGTTTGCCGGGGATCTCCGCGGGCCCCTTCTGGCCGACCGCGGAGAGCACGGCGCCGAACACGATCGGCACCGGCGTCACCGCGTGCCCTGGCGCCATTGCCTTCACCTTCTGCCATTGCAGGTAGGAGAACGGCGAAATGAAATCGAAGTACCAGGCGATCAAGGCGACGGTCCCCGGCTCAGTGCCACAGGCCCAGCACCAGCGCGTACAGGGTGAACTGCAGCAGGTGGTAGCCGCCGTCGATCAGCCACAGCTTGAGGCTGCGCTGGGCGAAGGCGTAGTTGATGCCGAAGCTGGTGGCGACGAAGGCGAAGCCCACCAGCACGCCATGGTGCAGCGCCAGGTGCAGGTCCGGTGCGGGGCCCAGCAGCCACGCGAACGCGATCGCGGCGACCAGCGCCAGCACGAACGCGCTGCCGAAGACCCGCGCGGGGTGGCGTGGCGCAGCGTTCGGGTCGATGCCGGCTTCGCGGCACCAGGCGTGCTTGAACAGCGGGCCGTACCAGATGCCGCCAAGGAGGAAAGCGGACAGTGCGGCAGCTACCACGGCGAACCAGTTGAGGTCGGACATCGGATTTTCCCCTGAAAGTCGGGGGAGCATACGACCCGGCGGGCTTGCGGTGTCACGTGCCGCAACCGACACTGGGGCGGTCATGCCCGGCAGGGGAGGGGTGATGCAGGCGAGGTGGCTGGCCGCGGTAGTGATGGTGTGCATCGGCGTGGCCGTGGTTGGGCCGGCCCGGGCCGACCATGTCCCGACGGACCCCGGCAACGGCGTCGCCCGCATCGAGCGCCTGCGCGACGACGTCGCGTCGATCGCCCCCGCCGCCATGACCCGGCAACCCGAGACCGCCTGGGCCACCACCGCCGAACCGCACCAGCTGTCCGGCGCGCAGAAGGGCCGCGGCTGGTGGCGCCTGACCCCGACCGCGGCCACGTCCGAGCGCCTGCTGCTGGTCTACCACCCGTACAGCGCACGCCTGACCGTGCTGATTCCGCCCGACTACCGCGTGCGCCACGCCTCGGTATTCGACCGCGACCTCGACGACGGCCATTCGCGACGCGCGCTGTACTTCGCGCTGCCCGCCACCACCCAGCCCATCTACGTCGGCGTGGAGGACGCGCGCTATCCGCTGCAGGTCGCCCTGCGCAGTCCGCACGCATTCGCCGTGGAGGACCACGGCCACGTCCGCGTGCTGTGGCTCAGCCTGGGCATCCTGGTCGGCGTATCGCTGGTCGCGCTGCTGTTCTGGACGCTGCTGCGCGAACGCGTGTACCTGCTGTTCGCTGCAACGATGCTGCTGCAGATGCTGTACGTGCTGATGGCCTACGGCGATGCCTATGCGCTGGACGTGTTCGCGTGGATGGCGCGCTTCGGGGTGGCGGGCGTATGGTTCGTCGCCACCAGCCTGACCATCGTCACCGTGTGCTTCCTGCTGGAATTCGCCGAACTGCGGCCGCGTGCGCCTTGGCTCAGTCGCGCGTTGTGGGTGGTCGGTGCGCTGTTGCCATCGCTGCTGCTGGTCGCGCTGGTGTCGCCGTGGCCGCAGGAAAAGGGCTGGTTCCCGCCGATCGGCAATTCGCTGCTGCTGCTTGCCAATCTGCTCGCGATCGCCACGCTGGTGACGGTGTGGCTGCGCGGCGGGCGCCACGCCGGCTTCGTGCTGATCGCCTGGGTGCCGCTGGTGACGGTGTCGACTGCGCGCGCGCTGCAGCTGTCGGCCGGCAAACCGCTGAGTCCGTGGCTGGAATACGGCCTGCCGCTGATGGAGGCGTTCACCGCCGTGGTGCTGGTGCTGGGCCTGGCCTACCGCATGCTCACCTTCAAGCGCGAGCGCGATGCCGCGCAGCAGGACGCCGAGCACGACGGCCTCACCGGCGTGCTCAACCGCGCCGGGATGATGCGCCGGCTCGATGGCGCCATCGCCGAAAGCCGCCGCCGCCACCTGCCGCTGTCGGTGCTGTTCCTCGACCTGGACCATTTCAAGCGCATCAACGACACCCACGGCCACGCCATCGGCGACGATTGCCTGTGCGCGGTGACCCAGGTCATCCGTTCGGAGATGCAGCCGGAACAACTGCTCGGCCGCCAGGGCGGCGAGGAATTCCTGCTGCTGTTGCCGGGCTCCGCGCGCCGCCACGCGCGCGACATGGCCGAGCGCATCCGCACCCAGGTGGAAGCGCGCTGTGCCCGCGTCAACCGCGCCCCGGTGGCGTTGACGTTGAGCATCGGCGTGGTGGAATGCAGCGATAGCGACGGTGCCGCGTCGCTGGTGCAGCGCGCCGACGAGGCGATGTACCAGGCCAAGCACGAAGGTCGCAATCGCGTGGTCGTGCTGGACCACGCCGGAGTACGGCCGTAGGCGGACGACACGGGACAGCGAGCAGTCCCGCGAATCGCGCACGAATTGTCAAACTCCCGGCAAACGCATTCGCAATTGCAGCTGCTGCGTCCGCTTCGACTGGCGCCATGAAGTCGCCACCATGAAAAAGCCCGCCAGAAGGCGGGCTTTTTCACTACCAGCAGCAGGTCAGTTCCCGCCGGCGGAATACGCCCGTGGCAGGCCGCCTGCTTCCGCCGGCGTTGCCGTGCGCATGTAGCGATCACGCAGCTCGGTCTGGCGGCTGCGCATGGTGATCGCGCGGCCGTCCATCCACACCTGCAGCGCGACGCTGTTCACTTCCAGCGGATCGCCGCTCCACAGCACCAGGTCGGCGCGTTTACCCACTGCAATCGTGCCCATGCGGTCGCCCACGCCAAGCGCCTGCGCCGGCACGCGGGTGAGGCCTGCCAGGCCGTCTTCCCACGGCAAGCCGTTGGCGACGGCATTGCCCGCCAGTTGTCGCACCTTGCGTGCGTTGTGGCTGGAGGTATCGAAGAAGGCGAAGCTCACCTCGACGCCGGCAGCGCGCAGGCGTGCGGCGTTCTCCATGGTCGCGTTGATCTGGTCGAAATCAGCCGGCAGGTCCGCCAGCGGATCGACGAACACCGGTACCTTCGCCGCGGCGATCTGCGGCGCGAGCTTCCACGCTTCCACGCCGCCCACGATCGCCACGCGCACGTTCTGGCGCGCCGACCAGCGCAGCAGCTGGCGGATGTCGGCAGCACGGTTCACCGCCACCATCACCCGGCCGCCACCGCCGACGTACTTCGCCAGCGTCGCGCGACCGGCCGGCGTCAGCAGCGCCATGTCCGATCCCGCACCGATGCGTCCACGCACTTCGTCGACCAGCTGGTCCAGCAGCATCCACTGCGCGGCGCGCGAACTGCCGGTCAGTTCCGCCGCGCCACCGCCGCCCAGGTCGACGAACAGCACGCGCGCGCCGACGGGATCGGGACTGCCGTCCAGTCGCACCACGCCACCCTGGCCGCCGATGATCGAGCCGCCTTCGGTCGTGCTCGCCGCGAGCAGCGTCCAGCCAATGCCCTCGATGCGTTCGACCGGCAGCAGCACCGAATCCGGGTTGTAGGCCAGGGTCACGTCGAATTCCGGACGCACCGTCATCTCGTGGCTTTCCGCGCCCAGGCCGAGCGCGTTGTCGACGGTGGTCTTCTCGCCGGAGACTTCCTCCAGGCCGATTTCGGTGATGCCGCCGAACAGCGTCGGCGTCAGCGACCGGCCCTGCGCATCGACCACCTGCGCGTTCGGCGTCGCCAGCAGACCCTTGCCGATCGCACGCACCACGCCGTTGCTCACCAGCACGTCGCTGTTCTGCAACGTGCCCTGCGCGGAGGCGGTGTGGACGGTGGCGTTCTTGATGAGGACGTCCTGCGCGTTGGCGGACACGCCCGCCGACAGCAGTAGGGAAGCGGCGAGCGCCTTCGCGAAGCGGCTCTTGGAGAAGCGGCTGTTAGAAAAGCAGTTCATCGCACACCTCCCATTGCAGCATCCTGTCCCAGCATGAAATCCGACTTCGGCTGGCGCGTCGGATCGTTGCGATCGAACACGCGAGCACCGTCGACGTACACCTGCTCGGCCTTCGCATACACGCTGAAGGGATTCCCGTTCCACAGCACCACGTCGGCCATCTTGCCGTTCTCCAGCGTGCCGGTCCGGTCAAGGACGCCCAGCGCCTTGGCCGGGTTGGCGGTCAGCCAGCGGATCGCGCGCTCGGGTGGAATGTCCATCCCGGCGAGCTTCGCGTGCGCCATGACCTTGGCTGCTTCCTGGTTGAGGCGCTGGATGCCTTCCTCCGAATCCGAATGCACGATCGCGCAGCTGTTGGCGGGACGATCCACCAGTGCGATGTTTTCCTGGATGCCGTCGAAGGCTTCCATCTTGAAGCCCCACCAGTCGGCCCACATCGCGCCGCACACGCCTTCCTGCGCCAGGCGGTCGGAAATCTTGTACGCCTCCACTGCGTGGTGGAACGCGGCGACCTTGAAGCCGAATTCCTTCGCCAGGTCCAGCATCGTCGCCATTTCGTCGGCGCGGTAGCAGTGGATGTGCACCTGGATGTCGCCGTTGATCGCACCGGCCAGGGTGTCGAGTTTCAGGTCGCGCTTGCCGCCGGTGTCCTTCTCGCTGTCGGCGCCGTTGCTGGAGCTGCTCCACCAATGCTTCTTCGCCGGCGCGCTCTTCTTCGGTGCGTTCTTTCGCAGGTATTCGCTGGCATCGATGAACGCGGCGCGGTAGCCGGCGACGTTGGCCATGCGCGTGGACGGACCACCCTTCTGGCCGTAGACGCGCTTGGGATTCTCGCCGCAGGCCATCTTCAGGCCCCACGGCGCGCCGGGGAACTTCATGCCCTGGTAGGTCGTGGACGGCACGTTCTTCAACGTCACGCCGCGTCCGCCGATCAGGTTGGCGCTGCCCGGCAGCACCTGCAGCGAGGTGATGCCGCCCGCGAGCGCGGTTTCGAAGCCCGGGTCCTGCGGCCAGATCGAATGCTCCGCCCAGACGTTCGGCGTCACCGGCGATGTCGCCTCGTTGCCGTCGCTATGCGCGCTGACGCCGGGGCTGGGATACACGCCCAGGTGCGAATGCACGTCGATGATGCCCGGCGTCACCCACTTGCCGGTGCCGTCGACGCGGATCGCGTCGGCGGGTGCATCCAGTGCGGTGCCGATCGCGACGATCTTGCCGTCGCGCATCAGCACGTCGGCGTCGTCCAGTCGCGTGCCGGTGCCGGTAAGCACGGTCGCGTGCTGGATCAGCACGGGTGCCGAGGCAATCGCGTGGTAGGTACTCGGGTACGGATCCTGCGTGAAACGGGATGCGGCGCTGGCCGGCGTTGTCGCCTGTGCCAGGCCCACCAGCAGCGTCACTGCGCCGCTGGCCCACATGGGTCGTAAGGACATTGGAGTTTCCCCTGGGAATGAAACCGCTCGTCCTGAGCCGGAAAGTCCGCACCGTAGCCTCCCCGGCAGGCGACCGCCAGCCTGACGTTGGTCATGGATGCAGCGCAGGACAGGATCGGCAAAGCCGGCACTTCGACCCGGGCACTTCGAGCCAAAGCCTGCCCGCGCGGAGTGACCGGCCGCCGGCATCCGCGCAACAATGCGAAAAGCCGCGTGTCCTGAACGCGCCGCCGGACAGAAGAGAAGGAGCATCGCGTGAAAGACAAAGAACAGATCGTCGGGAACTGGCTGCCGCGCTACACCGGCGTGCCGCTCGACCAGTTTGGCGAACACATCCTGCTGACCAACTTCAGCGGCTACCTGCACACCTTCGCCCGCCTCGCCGGCGCGACCGTGGTCGGCCTGGACCGCCCGATGCCCAGTGCGACCGCGGACGGCATCACCATGATCAACTTCGGCATGGGCAGTCCCAACGCCGCGACGATGATGGACCTGCTCACCGCGATCTCGCCCAAGGCGGTGCTGTTCCTGGGCAAGTGCGGCGGGCTGAAGCGCAAGAACGAACTGGGCGACCTGGTCCTGCCGATCGCGGCGATCCGCGGCGAAGGCACTTCCAACGACTACCTGCCGGCCGAAGTCCCCGCGCTGCCCGCGTTCGCCATGCAGCGCGCGGTGTCGACGATGATCCGCGACCTCGGCCACGACTACTGGACCGGCACCGTCTACACCACCAACCGCCGCGTCTGGGAACACGACGAAGCGTTCAAGGACTACCTGCGCAAGCTGCGCTGCATGGCGATCGACATGGAGACCGCGACGATCTTCGCCGCCGGTTTCGCCAACCACATCCCCTGCGGCGCGCTGCTGCTGGTGTCGGACCAGCCGATGATTCCGGAAGGCGTCAAGACTGAGGCCTCCGATGCGAAGGTCAGTGCCGAATTCGTCGACAACCACATCCAGGTCGGCATCGAGGCATTGCGGCTGATCCGGCGCAATGGGAAGTCGGTGCGGCACCTGCGGTTTGATGAGTAGACGAGGAGCGCGCCGCTTAATCGCCGGTCCTGTCGATGCCTGACGGGCCGCTCACGGTTGGGCCGATATCCTTGAATTCCAGCAACGCACAGGAGTGCCCCATGTCCATGAAGACCTACACCGGCAGCTGCCACTGCGGCGCCATCCGCTTCGAGGTCGACCTCGATCTCAGCGAAGGCACGGGCAGGTGCAACTGTTCGATCTGCACCAAGACGCGCAACTGGAGCGCGATGACCAAGCCGGAGTCGTTCCGCCTGCTGACGGACGAAGCCGCTATCGCCGACTACACCTTCGGCTCGAACAGTGCGCATTGGCACTTCTGCCGTACCTGCGGGGTGCGTCCGTTCGGGCGTGGTTACATCCCCGAGGTGGGCGGCCATTACGTCTCGGTCCAGGTCACGTGCCTGGACGATGCAACGCCGGAAGAACTGCTGGCGGGTCCCGTGAACTACTGCGACGGCCGCAACAACAACTGGACGGAACAGCCGGCCGAAATCCGGCATCTGTAGGGCGGGTTTCAACCCGCCGCCGTTTCGACCCACGGCGATCCATCCCTTCGATGGCGGGTTAAAACCCGCCCTGCAGCGGGGATTTTTGGCGGCCAATCGCAGTCCCTGCGACCCCCTGCAGGCACACTGTTTCCCCATCAGGGAGCTGCCATGGAAAAAATCTTCTACCTGCTTGCCGGCGCCGTGATCACATGGGGCCTGTACTTCATCCAGCGCCGGCTGGAGCGGCGGAAAACCAGTGAAATCATCGACCGCAACCAGAAGCTGCTCGCTCTCAAACAGGGGCTGGAAGCGAGCAGCACCACGTTGGAGGAACTGCGGCAGTTCGAAGGCCGGCTGATCGGGAAGGCGCAGGCCGCGGTGGAGATCGCCGGGCACTACGTCAGCCAGGCCGGTGAAGTCGCGCGGCAGGGCGAACGTTCCACGCTGACGCAGCGCGAAATGAACGACCAGGCCATGGCCGGATTCCACGCGACCGACCACGCGCTTGAGCGGTCGGTGGCGCACCTGCGCAGCCAGCTGTCCGGCGACGACCTGGGCGCGTTCGAACAGGTGCACCAGGCCTGGCTCGCGTACCGCGATCGCTATGCCCGCTTCATCGCGCAGTCGTATTCGGGTGGCTCGATCCAACCGTTGATCCATGCGGTGACGTTGGAGAGCATCACCGCGGCGTGGAAGCTCGAACTGGAAACCCAGCTCGGCGATGACGACGCCGACATCGAGCTGGTCCCCGACGGTGCGTGAGCGCCGCTGTCATCAGTGCCGCTGTCATCAGCGCTGCCGTCATCAGCGCTGCCGTCACCAGAGGTGTTGTCATCGCAAGGAGATGCAGGCATGACCGACATCGCAGCCGAAGTCGTCGCGTTCTGGCGCGGCGCCGGACCGGATCGATGGTTTGCCGGCGGCGAGGCTTTCGACGCCGACTGCCGCAACCGCTTCCTGCATGCACACATGCTGGCGGCGGCGCGCGAGTTCGAGCATTGGCTGGGCAGCGCCGATGACGCGCTGGCGCTGGTGCTGCTGCTGGACCAGATCCCGCGCAACGTGTTCCGCCGCAGCGCGCATGCGTATGCGACCGACGGCCTGGCGCGCGAGTACACCGGACGTGCGCTGACGCTGGGGTTCGATGCGCAGGTCGAGCCATCGGTGCGGATGTTCCTCTACCTGCCGTTGCAGCACTCGGAGGCGTTGTCCGACCAGGAGCGCTCGCTGGAACTGTTCGCGCGTCTTTCCGGCGGCGACGATCGCTGGGCGCGCCTGCACTACGACATCATCCGGCGCTTCGGTCGTTTCCCGCATCGCAATGCCGCAATGGGTCGCGAAAGTACGCGCGAGGAACGCGAGTTCCTCGCGCAGGGCGGGTTTTCGGGTTAGCCCGGATAGGGCGGGTCTTGCCCCGCAGCATGCAGGTGAGGATGGCGGGTCGAGACTCGCAGCATGCAGGTGAGTAGGGCGGGTCGAGACCCGCCCTACGTTCAACGCGGCGTTACGGCGCAAGCGATTGCTTGCGCAGCCAGCCCAGCAACTGCGGCCAATAGTCCGGATGGAAGCCGGGCGAGCGCATCGCTTCGTTGCTGCTGTCGCGATCGCCCACCCACAGTCCGTGCACGGCGCGTGGCAGCAGCACGAAGTGCGCGTCGGTGCCGGCCAATGCCTGGCGCAGGATCGGCAGGCTGGCATCGACCGGAACGTAGCCGTCGCGATCGCCGTGGATCACCAGCGTGGGCACGCGCACCTTTGTCAGGTCGGGCACCGGATCGAACCACCAGAACGACTGGCTGCGCGCGCTGGGCTTCGCCGGCAGGTCGTCGCGCAGTTCGACGAATCGCGCCCAGCGTGCCGACGCGTTGGCTTTCGCCAGCGCGTGGATGTCGTCGCGGCCGGCGCCGGTGCGGACCCAGTCCATCAGGCGTCGTTCGTAGTCGATGGCGGCGTTGACTTCGTCGACGTCGAGTCCGGCGTCACGCGCGTTGTGTTCGACGCGGAACAGCTCCTGCTTCGCCGGCGCAACGCCCGAGGCCGATTGCGCGATCACGAAGGCGACCTGCGGCGAACGGGCCGCCGCGAGCGGCGCGATCCAGCCACCCTGGCTGTGACCCCAGGTGCCGATGCGCGCGGGATCGATTTGCGGCAGCGTGGCCAGCACCTGCGCGGCGGCGACCCCGTCGTCGGCGAGGCGATGCATGCCGGCGCTGGCTTCGTCGCCGCTGGATTCGCCGCTGCCACGACGGTCGTAGATCAGCGTGGCGATGCCGTGTGCGGCGAAGAAGTAAGCGAACTGGCGATACCCTTCGCGCGTTCCGGGCGATGACATGTGAGTGAGGATCACCGCTGGTATGCGATCGCCATCTTTCGGTGTGGCGTGCTTCGATGCCACGTGCTTCGATGCCACGTGGGATGCGGCTTGCACCGACGCTACCCGCTTCTTGCTGGCACGTGCGCCTTGCCCCTGCTCCGGCAGGATCAACGTGCCCTTGATCGTGGCTTCGCCCGTGGTCCATTGAAGCGGCTGTTCGCGCAGTGCGATGCGTAGCAGGCGGGTGCCGCCGCGCCTCGTGCCGGCTGGGCGCAGCCACAACGCCTCACCGTCCGGGACCAGCGCGTACTGTTCCGGCCACGGCGTGGCCGCCGAAGGTCCCATGTGCAGTGCGCCGTCGCGTTCGACGAGTCCGCGCCAGGCACCACTTTGGTAGTCGATCCACATCGACGCCGGTGAATCGCCCGAGCGCGCGATGGCGTAGATGTTTCCCTGTGCGTCGCGCCATGCGCCACCCAGTTGCCGCGCCAACGGGCCATCGTCCGCGCTGACCAGTTCCAGTCGGCAGCCCGCCGCGCCGGTCGGGGCGACGATGGCCACGTCGTCGACCACGCCGGTGCAGCGCATCGGTCCGTTGGGGCCGGGCAGTTCCAGGGTGAGTTGCACGCCGGCGAAGGCGACGCTCGCAGGCAGTACTTCGCCATGCCCGGCGATCTGCACCTGCGCGCGCCACGCCTCGCCCACGGGTTCGAAACTGACGCGGGCCTGGCTGAGTTCACCTGCGGCGTCGATCAGCCCTTCGTAGGACTTGCCGCGAAATCCGGCCGGTGTTGCCGCCAGTGCGCTGAACGCCGAAACACCGGCCAGTGCCAGTACGAGCAGGCGGCCGGCGCGACGGAAGGAGAGGCGATGGGACGAAAAGCGGTGGTGCGGACTCATGCTGGATCCTCCGGTGCTGGAGGTCGGATGCGGCCGCGCCGTGCCAGGTTTAAGCGGGGCGCACGCTACGGTGCGCCCCGGCCCGTCCTCAGTAGCGCGCTACGTGCGGATCGGCGTCGATCGCCCAGGCTTCGATGCCGCCTTCGACGTTGTACACCTCGCGGAAACCCAGGCCGCGGAAATGTTCGGCTGCCTGCGCGCTGCGACCGCCGTGGTGGCACAGGAACGCCAGCGGTGTGTCCTTCGACAATGCTTCCAGATGCGACAGCGCGGCGCCGTCGAACACCGAGAACGGCACGTTCACCGATGCGATCGCGCGCTCGTCCGGCGGACGCACGTCGACCAGCGTGAGCGAGCCGGCGACAACGCGCGCGTTGGCTTCCACCGTCGTCAGCGACTTCACCTTCGGCGGCGCGTTGGGGTTGTCGATCACCAGGCCGCGACCGCGTTCGTCGTCGACCCAGTCGATCGCCATGCCCTGCGCGCGGCGTGCGCTGGCCGGATCGAACTGCACGCGCAGGCCTTCGGCTTCCGTGGCGATGGCGTTGGCGGCGACCGCGCCGAGCTGCAGCTTGGCGTTGTAACGCGCGTCGATCTCCACCTGCAGCGCATAGCCGTCGCCGGCATCGTCCAGCGCACTGCGCAGCATCTGCGCGGCGGCCGGCGTGATGGTGATGTGCGGCGGGGTACGGTCGGGCGCGGCGACGCCGACCAGTGCGTGCAGTTCGCCGGAATGGGCCATCTGCTCGATGATGTCGCTGCCGCCGACGAGTTCCCCGCCGACGTAGAGCTGCGGGATCGTCGGCCAATCGCCGTACTGCTTGATGCCTTCGCGGATTTCCGGATCGGCCAGCACGTTGACGTGGGCGTAGTCGACATCCAGCGAGGACAACGCCGCCACTGCCTTGGCCGAGAACCCGCACTGCGGCGCACTTGGCTCGCCCTTCATGAACAGGACGACGCGGTTGGACTGCAGCAGGGATTCGATGCGCGAGCGCAGGGCGGGGTCGAGGGACATGAGCGGGTTCCGTCAGGGAGACGGCGATTTTACGCCTCGCGCGCGGGCGCTGTCGGCGCGAACCCCGCGATTTCCCGCCGGGACGCTGGAAGGCGCATGGCATCATGCTCGGATGCAAGAACCGTCCGTTTCCCGTCCGCCGATCCATCGTCCGCCACGCCGCCCGCACGTCTGGGCCATCTGCCTGGCGGCGTCGCAACTGCTGGTTGTTCTGGCGTGGTGGCGCTGGGGCTGGCGCGTAGGTCTGCCGGCGATGGTCGCGTCGCATGCGCCGTTCTGGTGGGCGACGATGAAGGCGGATTCGCGCCTGTTCAGCCCGGTGCTGCGGCGGTTGCCCACGCGCGAGCACTGCATCTGGCTGACCATCGACGACGGCCCCTCCGACGACACGTTGGCGATGCTCGACCTGCTGGATCGCCATCGCGCCCGCGCTACGTTCTTCGTCGTCGGCGAACGGGCCGCGCAGCGACCGGACCTGCTGCGCGAGATCGCGCGCCGCGGTCATTCGATCGGCAACCACAGCCATACCCATCCGCAGGCATGGTTCTGGGCGCTCGGGCCGCGGCAGATGCGCGCGCAGATCGCGCAGAACCAGGCCACCATCGCCGCGATCACCGGCAATGCGCCGCGCTGGTTCCGCGCGGTGGTGGGCATGGCCAATCCGTTTGTTTCGGCGCCGTTGCGCGATCTCGCGCTGGCGCGTGTGGCGTGGACGGCGCGCGGCTACGACGCATTCGCCGGCGATCCGCAGGTTGTCGTGACGCGGATCGAGCGCGACCTGGTGCCGGGCGCGATCGTGCTGTTGCACGAAGGCGCGGGGCATGGCCGGAACGTGGAGATCCTTGCGGCGCTGCTGCAGCGGTTGGAGGTGCTGGGCTATCGGGCCATGTTGCCGGAAGACCTGGAGTCGACGCCGGTGCCGGCGAGGGCGCTTGAAGTCGGATAGTGGCGTGGTCGCGGAACGTGCGCGGAATTCGCCATCCCGGCGCGCGGAAATCCGGAGACGTGGATTTCCGGAGGCGTGGATTTGAGGCGTGGATCTCTTCAGGTGATTGCGATGCTTGATGGCAGCGGCGTAGGGCGGGCCTTGGCCCGCCATCCGATCTGCCGATCGACCGCGGCGGGCCGAGGCCCGCCCTACATCGTCGCGACGATGCGCCAGTTGTTGAACGGCGTATTGCCGAACAGCGGCGTGAATTCGGATTTCAATCCCGCCGCGTCGAATCGAGCGCGCAGCTCGTCGGCGTCGGGGTAGCGCGACGGTCCGGCATTCATCCAGCCCAGTGCGCGTGAGAACACATCGACCGCGCGGGTGATGCGCGCACGCCGGCCGCCGTCGTCCAGCCCGGTGCGGATCACCAGTTTCGCGCCGGGAATGAGCATCGCGATGGCCGCATCCAGCGCGCGCGACTGCGCGTCCGGCGGGATGAACTGCAGCACGTCCAGCAGCGCGACGCTGCCACGATGTTCCGGATACTCGCGGGCGAGGTCGACGGTCGTAAACGCGGTTTCACGCAACCCCGCGCGCTGCGCCGCACGCTGGGCGCGATCGATCTTGCCGGCATCGTTGTCCACGCCGCGATACGGCAGCGCGATCCCCTGCGCCCGCAACGCATGCGCCAGCAGGCCCAGCCCGCAACCCAGATCCAGCAAGGGCGCATCGGTGCCGCGCAGGGCATCGCACACGCCCGGATACAGCGGATCGCTGCCGAGCTTGGCGCGGACGTAATAGTGGTCCCAGCGGTTGCCCAGTACGTGCGCGGGCAAGAATGCCTGCGCGATCGCATGCACGTGCTCGCGCGGCAGCGGGCGCGTGGGCGACACGCGCTTGGATGAAACGATGGTGTCGTTCATTGCGCCAGCAGCGCGCGTGCGACCGGCAATGCCGCCTGTGTCCACAACGTGTACATCGCCGCGGACGGATGCAGGCCGTCGCTGGCGATCATCTCGGCGGCGGCGCCGTGTTCGCGCGAGGCCGGGGTGATGTCGACGAACGCCACGCCTTCCTTCGTGCATACCTGCCGTGCAGCGGCGTTGAAGGCATCGATCTCCGCGCCGATCGACTCCGGTCCGCGCGGCTCATTGCGTGCGAACGGGGTCACGCCCCAGTCGGGAATCGACAGCACCAGCACGCAATCGGCACGGCCGCGGGCGAGGCGGATTGCTCGCTGCAGCAGCGTGTGGAACTCGCTGCCATAGGCGACGGCACTGCGGTTGCGGTACTGGTTGTTGACGCCGATCAGCAGCGAGACGAAGTCGAACGTGCCCAGCGGCTCGGCCGAATCCATGCCCCATTCCAGCTCGTCGGTGGTCCAGCCGGTAGTGGCGACGATGCGCGGATCGTCCAGCATGATGCCTTCCTCGCGCAGGGCGCGAGCCAGCTGCACCGGCCAGCGACCGGCTTCGGCGACGCTTTCACCGATGGTGTAGCTGTCGCCGAGGGCGAGGTAGGTCAGCGAGTTGCCGTTGTTGGCCGCATCCATGCCGGCATTCTACGGCGTGGACTGGAGGCCGGCGTAAAAGCCGGAAGTCAGGACGGGTTTGGGGCGGACGCATCGTCCCGAGCGAGGCGAGGGGCCCTCCATGCCGATCGCGAAAGAACCGACGCGTCGGGCGTAGTCGGCCTGATATGAATTGCCAGGCCTTGCTCAACGCGATTGACTGATACGGAAGACGTGGCCGTCTGGATGGCGGACATGCATCTCGCGGACACCCCACGGCTCATCCGTTGGCGGCAAAGTCACCTCAAGTCCATTCTCCCGGCAGGTCTGGTGGATGGTGTCCACATCGTCTACCCAGATGGACATCCAGACCCCGGCAGTCCCAGCGCAGGAATCCGACGGATCTTGCCGGTGTCCCTGGCCATTGAGGCACAGGAATATCTCGCACTCACCCGAGCCGACTGAGCCAAACGTGGGCGGACTGCCCCAGTCCCAGCACTTGCCCCAGCCCAATGCCTGGAACCAGGCAAAGCTTCGCTCCATGTCCGAGACGTTGAGAATGGGTGTGATGTGCTTGGCGTACATGGAGCCCTCCTGCGCAGAACCGCAGGGCGGGTTTTAACCCGCCGCTTTGGTCGCGCGATCGCGGGTTAGAACCCGCCTTACAGCACCGCCTTACACCACCGCCCTACGCCACTGCCGAGCGCTTGGCCTGCGCCTGCTCGGCGTAGCGGTCCAGCACGATTTCGATGCGGCGGAACACCTCGCGCAGCACGTCCGGCTCCGGCAGCAGGGTCACGCGGAAGTGGTTGCGGTAGGGCACGTTGAAGCTCGATCCCGGCACCACCAGCACGTCCTGCGTTTCCAGCAGTTCCAGTGCGAAACGGTGGTCGTCGAAACCGATCGCCGCATCGCCCACCACCGCCGGGAATCCGTACAGCGCGCCGGCTGGCGCCACCAGGTCCAGGTGCCGGCTCGCGGCCACGCACTCCACCAGCGCGCGACGGGTTTCGTACAGGCGGCCGCCGGGCGAGGTCAGGGCGCTGATCGTGTCCTCGCCATGCAGTGCGGCTTCGATGGCGAACTGGCCCGGCACGTTGGCGCACAGGCGCAGCGCGCCGAGCAGGTCCATCGCGTGGTGCAGGTCGCCGCTGGCCAGCGGATCGCCGCTGAGCACCGCCCAGCCCACGCGCCAGCCGCAGGCGCGATGCACCTTCGACAGGCCGCCGAAGGTCAGGCACGGCAGGTCGCCGGCAAGCGGCGCGACCGGCACGAAGGTCGCGTCGTCGTACAGGATGTTGTCGTAGATCTCGTCCGCCATCAGCAGCAGCTTGTGGCGCGCGGCGACGGCGACGATCTTCTCCAGCACCTCGCGCGGATAGGAGGCGCCGGTGGGATTGTTCGGGTTGATCAGCACGATTGCGCGGGTGCGCGAGGACACCAGCGATTCGATTTCCTCCGGGCTCGGCAGGAAGCCGTCCTCCGGCTTGCACTGGTAGTACACCGGGCGGCCGTCGTTGAGGATGGTCGCCGCGCTCCACAGCGGATAATCCGGCGACGGCAGCAGCACCTCGTCGCCCGGGTTCAGCAGGGCGCGCAGCGACAGGTCGATCAGCTCGCTGACGCCGTTGCCGACGAACACGCGCTCCGGCGACGCATTGGGCGTGCCGCGCTGGCGATGGAAAGCGGCGATGGCCTCGCGCGCGGCCGGCAGGCCCTGCTGGTGGGTATAGGGATCGGTCTGCTCGATGCGTTCGGCGATCGCGCGCTGCAGGTGTTCCGGCGCACGGAACCCGAACGCGCCGGGATTGCCGATATTGAGCTTGATCTGCTTGCGGCCCTGGGCTTCCAGCTCCCGGGCTCGACGGGCCAGCTCTCCGCGGATTTCGTAACGGACTTCGGACAGGCGTTCGCGGGTCTTGACGGGAGGCTGGGACATCGGGGTAGCAGGTCGGTGGGCGGGCCAGACTAGCGGAAAAATCCCGTCGAATCAGCGCATCCGGCCACTTTCCTGGCCTCCCGCATGGGGGAGTGAAGTGAAGTGACCCCGCCGCGCCGGCCTTCCAGAGGGCCCCCGCGCAGCGAGAGGCGCGCCGGCAGCGCGGGCACCCCGCTAGAATCCGGGCATGCACGCCTTCCGCGCCCCAGTTTGAGCCAGCATCCGAACGAGCATCCGAATCGGGATCCGAGCCCCGATCCGTCCGCCCTGCAGGCGATCGGCTGGCCGCTGGCCGACGATGGCCTGCCCGGCGAAGCCGCCTGGCGCGAAGCCCTGGTCCTGCGGCCCCACGCCCGCCCCGCCCGCGTGGTCGAGCAGCACCGCAGCGGCTACATCGTCGCCGACGGCCCGGACCACAGCTTCACGGTCGAGTCCCTGCCCGAATGGCAGCGCCCGGCGACGTATCGCAAGGGCGGCAGCGCGCCCGAGGAACGCCCGGCGGTGGGCGACTGGGTGCTGATCGAAGGTGCGCCGCCCAAGCACGCGAAAATCGTCGAACTGCTCCCGCGCCGCACCGCGATCAAGCGCGCCGCCGCCGGCGAGCACTACAAGCAGCAGCTGATCGCCGCCAACGTCGACACGGTGTTCGTCGTCTGCGGCCTCGACGCCGACTTCAATCCGCGTCGCATCGAGCGTTACCTGCTGCTGGTGCGCAGCGGCGGCGCCGAACCGGTGGTGGTGCTGACCAAGTCCGACATCGCCCAGGCCGACAGCGCCGAGGCGGTGGCCGAGCTCGCACTGGCCGCGCCCGACGTCACCATCCTCGCCGTGAACGCCAAGGACGCCGCCAGCGTCGCCGGCTTGAACGCGTGGCTGCAGCCGGGCTGCACCGCGGTGCTGGTCGGCTCCTCCGGCGCGGGCAAGTCGACGCTGACCAACACGCTGCTCGGCGTCGAGAAAATGAAGACGAATACGGTGCGCGAAAACGATTCGCGCGGCCGCCACACCACCACTTACCGCGCGCTGATCCCGCTGCCGACCGGCGGCTGCCTGATCGACACGCCCGGCATGCGCGAGCTCAAGCCCACCGGCGAGGAAGACGTCGCCGAGAACTTCAGCGACGTCGAAGCGCTCGCCGAGCAGTGCCGCTTCCGCGACTGCAAGCACCAGCGCGAACCCGGCTGCGCGGTGCGCGCCGCGATCGAGGCCGGCACGCTCGACGCACAGCGCTTCGCCAATTTCCTCAAGCTGTCCGACGAAGTCGCCGCCGCCGCGAACAAGGCCGCGGGCCGGCATGCGGAAAAAGCGGGCGAGAAGACGCACAGCAAGGCGCCGAACAAGACGCCGAACAAGCGTCCGGATGAAAAGCATGGGCGGCGTTAGGAGCGCCCCGGCCTCGTGTTGTCATCCCGAGCGCAGCGAGGGATCTGCTGGTTTGCCGGGAAAAAGAAAAAGCAGGTCCCTCGCTGCGCTCGGGATGACAGTAGCAATGTCCCCCTCCCTTTCGCGAAGCGAAGGGGAGGGTTGGGGAGGGGTGTCTTTGACCCTTCGCCCGTACTCAACCGAGGTAGCTGTCAAGGCGCCGCGCGCTGCGCGCACGGCACCCCTCCCCAGCCCTCCCCTGCTACGCAAGGGAGGGAGTAAACAGCCATGACCGACCTCGCGCCCGACATCGCCCACCATTCCGCGCTCGATGCGCGCATGGTCAAGGCCGTGCGCGGAATCCGGCTGCTGAACATGGTCAGTTGGCCTGCCAGCGTGCAACGCGATTTCCTCGGCGAAGCCGCGCAGGGTCGCTACGCGCTGCCGAAGGTCGAGTACGCGAAGAACGACTTCAGCGAAGCGCGCCGGGAACTCGACGCGATCATCGCCGCCGCCGATGCACAGCATCCGATGGGCCGCTACATCGTCGAGTCGGCGACGAGCTGGTCGATCGCCGCCGAACTGCTCGAATGCCTGGGCACGCCCGCCGTCACCACGCACTCGGTGCGCCTGTTCGGTCGTCCCGACGAACCGCTGCCGGGCAACGGCCCCAGCACGCGCGAAGCCGCCCGGCACTTCATCGAGATCGCCAACGAACTCGACCGCGAACTGCTCTCGCCCGCCGAGCACGTGCCGATTTCCGCCACCGCGTTGCAGTTGCAGTTGCAGGCGGCGCTGGACGACTTCTTCGACCGGCGCGTGATTGAAGTCGTCCTCGATCCCGACCTGATCGCCAAGGCGGCGGCCGGCGCGACCCGCATCCGCCTGCGCCACGGCGCGGCGTTCAGCGACTACGACCGCCACCAGCTGATCGAGCACGAGGCCTTCGTGCATTCGCTCACCGCGCTCAACGGCCGCGAGCAGCCGCACCTGCCCAGCCTGGCGTTGTCGTCGCCGCGCACCACCGCCACGCAGGAAGGCTTGGCGACCTTCGCCGAACAGATCACCGGTGCGATCGACATCGAACGCATGAAGCGCATCAGCCTGCGCATCGAGGCCGTCGCGATGGCGCTCGACGGCGCCGATTTCCTCGAGGTCTACCGCTACTTCGTCGCCGAGGGGCAAACGCCCGAGGACAGCTTCACCTCGGCGCAGCGCGTGTTCCGCGGCGTGTCGCCCACCGGCGGCGCGGCGTTCACCAAGGACACCGTCTACCTGCGCGGCCTGATCAGCGTGCATACGTTCTTCCGCTGGGCGTTGCGGCAGCGCAAGTTGCTGCTGTGCCGACGCCTGTTCGCCGGCAAGATGACCCTGGCCGACGTGCAGCGCTTCGAGCCGTTGTTCGATGCGGGTGTGGTGATACCACCGCGCTGGATGCCCGAGTGGGTGGTGCGCGCCAACGGATTGGCGGGAATGCTGGCGTTCTCGCTGTTCGCCAACCGGATCCGGCTGGATGCGGTGTCGCAGAGCGCGGACTTCATTGACATCTGAGCGATGCCAATTACCGGCGTCTGCCGGTGGTTCGCCACGCAAGCCCGGATGACTCTGGCGGGCGGCTATCATGGCCGCCCACAGGGGAGGGTGCGGACCATGCAATCTGTCGGGCTCAGTCCGGCCCTGGTCGTCGAAGACGACCTGCCGACGCAACGCCGACTCCGCCGCATCCTGGTGGAGGTCAGTGCCAGCGAGGACGTGGCGGTGGCCGGCTCGATCGCGCAGGCCCGCGCCATGCTGGAAGAGAAGGACTTCCGCCTGGCCATCATCGACATCGGCCTGCCCGACGGCAGCGGCGTCGACCTGATCGCATGGCTGCACGAACATCAGCCGACAGTGACGACGCTGGTGGTGTCGGCGTGGGGGCACGAACAGGTCGTGATCGCAGCGCTGTGTGCTGGCGCCAGCGGCTACCTGCTCAAGGAACGCGACGATGTCGAACTGCGCGCGTGGATGCAGACCGTCGCCCGCGGTGGCGCGCCGATCGATCCCGCCGTCGCGCGCTGCATCCTGAGCCGCCTGCCGACTGCGCCGAACACGCCGCCCGCGCCGGAATTGACGACCACTACTGCTGCTGTTGCGACTGTCGCCCGCGAAGCCACGACCCACGAGATCGCGTCGAACGCACCCGCCGCGAACGAGGAATTCCCGCCCCACGACCTCGCGCTGGTGTCCGGAAGCATCGCGCTGTCGCATCGCGAAGGCGAGATCCTCGACCTGGTCTCGCGGGGCTACAGCAACCGCGAGATCGCGGGACTGATGGCGATCTCGCGCTACACCGTCGAGGACTACACCAAGAGCATCTACCGCAAGTTGTGCGTGAACTCGCGCACCGCGGCGGTGTTCGAAGCCAAGGCGCTGGGACTGCTGCATTGAACGCCTGGCGCATCGTCCTCATTGCCGTGCTGCTGGCGCTGTCGCCCTCGTCCGCGCGTGCGCAGGCTCCTTCTTCCGACGCATCCGGCGTACAGACGTTCGCGCAAGCCCAAGCCGTCCGCGGCACATGGGATTCGTACACGCCGCCGGCAACCGGTTGGGAGCCGGTCAAGCTGATGGACGTATGGACTACGCGTTGGCCGAAGCACGACGGCGTGGTCTGGTACCGCGTGCGCTGGAACCAGGCCGACGCAGCGCAACCGACGGCGGTGCTGCTGGACTACGCCTGCCTGGCGCGCGCGGTCTACGTCAACGGCAGCCTGGTCGTACGCGATCCCAGCCTGGTCGAACCGTTGTCGCGCAGCTGGGTGAAGCCGACCTACCTGCTGCTGAGTCCACCGCTGTTGCGCAACGGCGAGAACACGCTGCTGGTGCGCGTGTCCGGACTGGCCGCCTACCAGCCGGGATTGGGTCCGGTGAAAGTGGGCGATCCGGCGCGCCTGGACGCGGCGTACCGCGAAGGCGTGTTCGTCCGCCGCGACGTGTACCTGGCCCAGATCGCGATCAGCCTCGCACTGGGCAGCCTGTTCCTGATGTTGTGGCTGCTGCGGCGCAAGGACACCACCTACGGCTGGTACGCGGTGAATGCGCTCGCGTGGATGCTGTACCGATGGAACTTCGTCGCCGAGGACATCCGTCCGTTTGCCAGCACCGACGCCTGGCAGGCGTTCGTCGCCGCGATGTTCCTGGCCTCGAGTAGTGCCTTCACCGTGTTCCTGCTGCGTTACATGGACCTGCGCTGGCCGCGTCGCGAACGCGCGCTGCTGCTGGTAAACCTCGCAGCGATCGCGATGGCCGTGTTCGCGCCATCGTCGATGGGGCCCGGGCGCGATCCCTGGATCATGCTGGCGGCGGCCATCTACTACGGCACCTCGGTGTGGTTCCTGTGGGCCGCCGCGCGCAGCGGTCGCCGCGACTGCCAGGTCATGGCCGCGTGCCTGCTGATCCCCATGCTCACGTCGATACATGACCTGCTGGTCTTCTTCGACGTCGTGCGTTCCAGCCGCTTCCTGATGGTGTTCTCGGTGCCGTTGTCGCTGCTGAGCATGGGCTTCGTGCTGGCCTACCGCTTCGCCGCGGCGATGCGACGCGTGGAGGGCTTCAACCAGGAGCTGAAGGCCGAAGTCGAAAGCGCCACCGCCCAGCTCAAGCAGACGCTCGTCCGCGAACACCAGCTCGACCTGAGCAACACCCGTAACGAGGAGCGCCTGAACATGGTGCGCGACCTCCACGACGGCTTCGGCGGCAGCCTGCTGGCGACGATATCGGCGCTTGACAACGCCGCGGCCGACGAAACTTCCAAGGCCCCCAGCGCGCGCGACGTGTCCACCCGGCTGAAGGAACTGCGCGACGACCTGCGCCTGGTGATCGACACGACCACGCATGACCAGGACATGGACCTGGCGGACATGCTGGCGATGCTGCGGCATCGCTGGAATTCGCGCCTGGACGCGTCGGGCATCGACGGCTACTGGCACCTGCTCGGGCTCGACGGCCTGCGTTTCGGCCCGGCCCGCAGCCTGGAAGTGCTGCGCCTGCTGCAGGAAGCGCTGACCAACGTGCTCAAGCACAGCGGTGCCAGCCGCGTGGACGTGACGATCGAAGCGATCGACGACCAGTTGCGCATCGAGGTGCGCGACGACGGCCGTGGCTTCGACCCACAGACCGCGCACCGGACCATGACGGGTGCGGGCATGGGCAGCCTGCATGCACGCGCGCTGCGGCTGGGCGGGCGGTTGTCGATCCACAGCACGCCCGGCCAGGGCACATCGCTTCAGTTGGTTCCCGCGTAAAGGAAGCGATGGGTGCTGGAAACCCCTGATTCCGGGGATTGCCGCGCGACATCCGCTCCACAACGATGGACCCATCACAGGAAGTGGTGGAGAACGACATGGAAACCGTCAGCGATGCTTTCAACGAAGCGCATCCGCCCTTCGTTGCTTCGGTCGACCAGATGCCGCCGCCGCGCACGCAGGCCGGGGTCATGGGCTCGTCGACCATCGGCAAGGACAACTTCGACAACGTCCGCGATCCGGCCTACCTCTGGCAGGACATGCCCGAAGTCACGCCGACCGAACGCAAGCGGCGCGACGACACCCGCAAGGCCAAGCTCGAACAGGTCGAGGGCTACCACCTGCGCCGCGAGCGCTACTGGGAACTGGTGCGCCGCATGCAGTTCGCCGAGGACGTCGAGTACGAAGTCACCCTCACGCGCGGCATCGAGACGACCCACCAGGTCACCGAATCCAAGACGTCCACCGAGAACATCGGACTGACCCTCGGGCTGCAGCTGTCGGGCGACCTGTTCAAACCCGGTGCGGCGAAGAAAGCCGCCGCGTTCCGCGATGCAAGCCGGGCCGCCAACGTCGAAGCGGAAACCAGCCTGGAATTCACCTACCAGCTGACCAACGAACTGCGCTTCGAACGCGTGGACTCGCAGACCTATCGCGAAGAGACCAGCCTCACCACGCGCACGACGTACCGGGGCGGCAACGTCTATTACGTCTGGCAGCTGTCGGAAGCGCTGGTGATGTCGCGCAAGCGCCCGGGCAAGGAGCTGGTCGAACCCATGAACGACATGGTGGCCTCGACCGGCGTCAACTGGACGGATCGCTACACCTATGCACCCAACGACCAGGGAGAGGACGAATGAGCGGACATCACAAACTCGAACCGGGCGGCGTCGCCACGTTCTCGACGCGACCGGTGGGACTGTCCACCAAGCTGTTCATCGAAGGCGGCGACCACGACTCCGAAGCGGTCTGGCACATCGAACTGTGCTGCAAGCCGGACAACACGCTGGTCGTCGATCCCAAGAGCCAGACGACCATCGATGTATCCGCCGCCGCGGGTGCGCTGGTGTCCGTGCGCAACGACGGCTGGGCGTCCTTCACCACGTGGACGGACTACTGACATGGACATCAAGCGCAAGCGCGACGCCGCCGATGCGACGCCCCTCCATGCCGCCTTCGCCGATCCGGCCGGGCGCGAACTGCTGGGGCGCATCAACAATCGGCTCATCCCCGACATGACCGGCGTCAACGCCGGGCGCCGACGCGCGATCCGCTCCGCGCAGCTGATCGCCGGCAACCGCGCGGTCAGCGCGCCCGACGCGGCGCTGGTCAGCGCCACGATCACCGACTGGGGCCGCGCCCTGGATGTCGTCCGCGCGTTTGCCGAACGCCTCACGCCCGACGCCATCCGCCAGGTCGATGCGCTGGTCGCCCAGGTCAACGACCCGACCCGGATGGCGGGCGAGCTGCTGCAACTGATGGTCACCACGGGCATGGGCTTCTCGCCTGCGGAATACAAATGGATGCTCAACGAATTGCAGCTGGCGTCGTTCGAGCCGCTGCAACTCATCTGCGATGGCGACCCGCGTGTCCTGCAGGCCATTTGCCGCACCGCGTTTGCCGGCGACAACGGCCTGCTCCAGGTCGGCTTCGTCGATCTCGGCGACGACGCGGAAGTTAACGAACGCGTACGCGGCGCATTTGTCCGGGCGCGTCGCGCCGGGCTCACCCTCTCGGTGTTCCACCTGCTGCCCGCGATGCTGCTGGCCGCGGCGGAGCTGGGCCTGGCCGCGGATGGCCATGTCAGCCGGGCAGTGCGGGCGCTTTCGCCGCGCTACGAGCTGTTCCGAGAACAGGCCGGCACCGCCGGCTGAAATCACGCCCTCGCCCGAGCGCAGCCGACTCACGGCGCTCCGGCCCCTACGAAAAAGGAGAACGACGATGTCCGAAGTCGACGACACCACCCAGGCCGAGCTGGCCTATCGCGATTGGGAACCGGGCGAGAAGGCAAGTTCGCCCAGGAGCACGCGGAACACCTTCAAGGTGCGCAACCCCACCGGCGAGGCCGGGAAGTACTCGCTGAAGATCGGCGCCCATTCCACCCAGCACTTCCGCATCGGGGCCCACAAGACCGAGTCCCACGACTGCACGGGCCAGACCGTCGTCGGCACCAATGACGGCAAGACGGCGCTGGAGTGGCAGCGGACCTGAGCCTGCGCTCCGGGGCCGGGTGAGCAGCCTCGCCCGGCTCCGTCCCGATGGCGTCACGGTTTTGGCCCGGCCGGGCGGGCCCGGCCATGGTTGGGGGCTAGAATCGGGGGCCCCGTCTTCACACGTCACCCGATGTCCAACCACGACGAAGAATTCAAGCAGGCCGCGCTCGAGTACCACCGCCTCGAGCCCAAGGGCAAGATCAAGGTCACCGCGACCAAGCCCATGGTCACCCAGCGCGACCTCGCCCTGGCCTACTCGCCCGGCGTCGCCTACGCCTGCGAGGAAATTGCCCGCGACCCGAAGTTCGCCAGCGAGTACACCGCGCGCGGCAACCTCGTCGCGGTGATCTCCAACGGCACCGCGGTGCTCGGCCTGGGCGACATCGGCCCGCTCGCCGGCAAGCCCGTGATGGAAGGCAAGGGCGTGCTGTTCCAGAAGTTCGCCGGCATCGACGTCTTCGACATCGAAGTCGACGAGAAAGACCCGGACAAGCTGGTCGACATCATCGCCTCGCTGGAGCCGACCTTCGGCGGCATCAACCTCGAGGACATCAAGGCGCCGGAATGCTTCATCGTCGAGCGCAAGCTGCGCGAGCGGATGAACATCCCGGTGTTCCACGACGACCAGCACGGCACCGCGATCATTGTGGGTGCCGCCGTGCTCAACGCGCTGGAAGTCGTCGGCAAGAAGATCGGCGACGTGAAGCTCGCCACCGCCGGCGCCGGCGCCGCGGGCATCGCCTGCCTGGATATGCTCGTCGCGCTGGGCATGAACCCGCAGAACATCCTCGCTTTCGATCGCGAAGGCGTGCTCTACACCGGTCGCGGCCACATGGACCCGGACAAGCAGCGCTACGCGCGCGACACCGACAAGCGCACGCTGGCTGACATCGTCAACGGCGCCGACATCTTCCTCGGCCTGTCCGCCGGCGGCGTGCTGAAGGCGGAAATGGTCGCGACGATGGCCGACAAGCCGGTCATCCTCGCGCTGGCCAATCCGTACCCCGAAATCCTGCCGGAGGACGCGAAGAAGGTCCGCCCCGACTGCATCATCGCCACTGGCCGTTCGGACTACCCGAACCAGGTCAACAACGCGCTGTGCTTCCCGTACATCTTCCGCGGCGCGCTCGATGTGGGCGCCACGGAAATCAACGAAGCGATGAAGCTCGCCTGCGTGCGTTCGATCGCGCAGCTCGCGCGCATGGAAGCCAGCGACCTTGCCGCTGCCTACGGCGGTGAAGTGCCCAAGTTCGGCCCCGAGTACCTGATCCCGCGCCCGTTCGACCCGCGCCTGCTGGTGATGCTGGCGCCGGCCGTCGCGCGCGCCGCGATGGATTCGGGCATGGCCACGCGTCCGATCCTGGACATGAAGGCCTACGAAGAGAAGCTCGGCCAGTTCATCTACCGCACCGGCCTGCTGATGAAGCCGATCTACGACCGCGCGCGCAGTGATCGCAAGCGCGTCGTCTATGCCGAAGGCGAAGAGGAAACCGTGCTGCGCGCCGTGCAGACGGTGATCGACGAGGAACTGGCGCACCCGATCGTGATCGGCCGGCCGGACGTGATCGAGTCGCGGATCAAGCGACTGGGCCTGCGCATGAAGCCGGGCGTCGACTTCGAGCTCACCAACATCAACTCCGATCCGCGCTTCGACGATTACTGGCAGCAGTACCACGCCAGTACCGAGCGTCGCGGCGTCACCCCGGCCGCGGCGAAGAACCTGTTGAGGTCCCGCCCGACGCTGATCGCCGCGATGATGGTCGAACGCGGCGAAGCCGACGCGATGATCTGCGGCCTGGTCGGGCGCTTCCACAAGAAGCTCGGCTACCTGCGCAGCATCTTCGACTTCGAGAAGGGCGTGCAGGGCACTGCCGCGATGACCGGCGTGATCAACGACCAGGGCGTGTGGTTCTTCCTCGACACCCACGTGCAGGTGGACCCAAGCGCCGAACAGATCGCCGAAGCCACCATGCAGGCGACGTTCCGCCTCAAGCTGTTCGGCATCGAGCCCAAGGTCGCGCTGCTCTCGCACTCCAACTTCGGCAGCCACGACAACCCGTCCGCCGCGAAGATGCGCAAGGCCTACCAGCTGATCCGCGAACGCGTGCCCAAGCTCGAGATCGATGGCGAGATGATGGCCGACACCGCGTGGGACGAGGAACTGCGCACGCGCATCTTCCCCAACACCACGCTCAAGGGCCGTGCCAACCTGTTCGTGATGCCGAACCTGGACGCCGCCAACATCACCTACAACATGGTGCGGGTGATGACCGACGGCGTCGCGATCGGCCCGATCCTGATGGGGCTGGACAAGCCCGCGCACATCCTGACCCCGGCATCGACGCCGCGCCGCGTCGTCAACATGACCGCCATTGCAGCGGTCGACGCGCAGATCCGCGCCGCGCGCAAGGCTTGATTTAGTGCCGATGCTCCCTCTCCCGCTCGCGGGGGAGGGAGGCGAGGGCCACGGAACCTCGAACCAAGCCTTACCCTGTCATCCCGAGCGCAGCGAGGGATCTGTTTTTCACGACGAAACAGCAGATCCCTCGCTGCGCGCGGGATGACAGAGCAAGGCCTGCCGAGCCCCTAGCCGCCCCGCATCCGCCGCGCCGGAGCCCGCTGCGTCAGGGCCTCACCCAGCGCCCCGGTATCCAGCTGCCCGGTCACCCGCGGCCGACCCGGCGCAGCCATCGCACCCAGCTGCTGCGGCTGATGCAGCAAGCGTCGATACACCGCCTCGGTGCGTTGCGCGAAACGCGCGACACCAAACTCCGCCACCGCCTTCGAACGCGCTGCCGCACCCATCGCCGGCAGTTGCGCGCGCTGCCCCAGCAGGCGCGACACCGCCACCGCAATCGCGGCCGGGTCGCGTACCGGCACCAGCCAGCCCTCGCGGCCGGGCGTGATGTTCTCCGGCAAGCCCGCATAGCTCGTCAGCAGCACCGGCTTGCCCATCGCCATCATTTCGCGGCAGGCGAACGAGATCGTCTCCACGTCGAACGACAGTACGAAGCCCACGTCCACCGCCGCCATCGCCGGCCTGACGTCGTCCAGCAATCCGGTGAACACGACATGCCGATCCAGACCCAGCGCCGCGATGCGTTCGCGCTGCCTTGAGGTCGGCGGCTTGCCCGCCAGCAGCACGCGGACCTGGTCGCGCTGTACCGCCGGCAGCAATGCCAGCGCCTCCACCAGGTCCATCCAGCCCTTGTAGTCCGCCGTGCCCGCATTGCTGCCGAGTACGAGCGCAGGTGCTGCGCCCGCAAACCAGCGCGCGCGCTCCGCATTCGCAACCGTTGTCGAAGCCGGCGCGTAACGGTCGATGTCCACGCCGTTATGCACCGTATCCAACCCGCAACGCCGATACACCGATTGCTGCAGGTCGCGCAGCGTGTAATCGCACACCGCGATCACCTGGTCCGTGCCGTTGCGCGCGCGCCACCAGTGACCCAGCCCGCGCACCGGCTTGGAGTTGTGCTTGGTCAGCACGATGCGCGGTCGCGCCTGCAATCCCCGCAGCGCCGACAGCACCAGCCGGTGATCCGCCGATCCGTTGACATGGACCACGTCGAAGGCTTCCTCGTGCAGCAGGCGTGCCAGCGCACGTCGCGCCTGCGCGCGTTCGCGCCAGCGACCCAGCCCGTTCGGAAATGCCTGCGCCACCGCCCGCACGCCCGGCAACGCCTGCGCTTCGTGCAGCAGGCGGCTGCCTTCGGGCGCGGCGACGACAACTTCGTGTCGCGTCGCCAGCGAACGCGCCAGCGCCACCAGGTAAGTCGTATGCCCGCCGCCTTCGCCGGCGTGGAAGTTGGTGTAGAGCAGCTTCATGCGCGCGAATCCTGCGTGCTGTGATCAGGCGTGCCGCGATCAGCCGCCACGTCCGTCGCGCTCTCCGCGCCGGCCGCTACCGGCGCCTTGTGCTGCTTGCGATGCAGCAGCACGCTCAACGCGCGCTCATACCGACGCCACCACGGCGCGCCGCCGCGCATGCACAGTCCGGCGTAGCGCCGCGTTTCCTTCCATGACGGATCCGGCTTGGTCTTGAACTCTAGCCGCGCCAGTTCCAGGCAGGAATCGTCGATCCCCACCATCCGCGCGTAATGCGCGATCAGCGCACGCGAACGCATCCGGTTGAGGTAACCCTGCGACGCATCCTGGTTCGACCACCAGCCGTTGCTGTCGTGGATGCGGTAATCCACCTGCCCGGTGGGCAGGTACAACTTGCGCGCACCCAGGATGCTCGCGCCGTACACCAGCGCGTTGTCGGCCGACAGCTTCCAGGTGCGGATGATCTCGTCGGGCAGCTGCAGCGACAGCCGCGCCCATTCGCTGCGCATCGACAACGCCGACGTCGGCGCGCCGTACCACGCGGTCGCGGCGTACGTGCTGATCGCGGTGTAGCCCAGGTCGATGGGCGCATCGCCCAGCCCGACCACGCGCTCGCGCTGGCCGAACCAGCGCATGTCGCTGTAGATGAAACCGACCTCCGGCCGGCGGTCGTACACCGCGCCGACCCGCGCCAGGTAATCCGGCTGCCAGCGGTCGTCCGAATCGAGGAAACAGATCACGTCCACGTCCGGGGACACCAGCGCGATCCCGCGCTGGAACGCCGCCAGCTGCCCGCCATTGGGCGCGCACAGCAGCGTCACCAGCGGGTGGTGGCCGTAGCGCTCGCGCAGGAGTTCGGCGGAACCATCGGTGGAACCGTCATCGACGACCACGATCTGGGCCGCCGGCCGGCCCTGGGCCAGGGCGCTGTCGATCGCTTCGGTGACGTACTGGCGGTAGTTGTAGCTGGTGACGACAACGGCAATGCGGGTCATGCAAGGCTCGGGGGCGCCTGGCAGGCGGGGCCACCCATGGTCGCCGGCCAACGCGGACAGGGACGTGAATGCCACGAGGCAATTGCGGAACGGGTTCGCAGATCCGGCAAACCACCGCGATCGGTTCAGTCGCGGTGCGGGCTGGAGCCCCCGCCGGAGCGGTGTTGTTAGTGGTCTTGTTAGAATCCCGACTCTATTTCCGACCCCCACAGCGCCGGCCAGCGGGCCGCGCGGAGCCCCCACATGAATTGGCTGAACGAGCTGCTGCAGAACGACCCGGACCCCACCGAAACCCGCGAATGGGTCGAATCCATGCAGGCCGTGATCGCGCGCGAAGGTGCCCCGCGCGCGCACCAGCTGCTGGAAGGCATGGTCGAAGTCGCCCGCCGCTCCGGCGCCCACCTGCCGTTCTCGCCGACCACCGACTACATCAACACCATTCCGACGCACCTGGAGGCCAAGTCCCCCGGTGACGCCGCGATGGAATGGCGCATCCGCTCGCTGATCCGCTGGAACGCGATGGCGATGGTCGTCCGCGCCAACCGCAAGCCCGGCGACCTGGGCGGCCACATCGCCAGCTTCGCCTCCGCCGCCACGCTCTATGACGTCGGCTTCAACCACTTCTGGCGCGGCCCCGAAGGCGACCACCCCGGCGACGTCATCGGTGTCCAGGGCCACAGCTCGCCCGGCATCTACGCGCGCAGCTTCCTGGAAGGCCGCCTCACCGAAGACCAGCTCGACAACTTCCGCATGGAAGTCGACGGCCGCGGCGTCAGCTCCTACCCGCACCCGTGGCTGATGCCGGACTACTGGCAGGTGCCGACGGTGTCGATGGGCCTGGGCCCGATCGCCGCCATCTACCAGGCCCGCAACTGGAAGTACCTCGAAGGCCGCGGCCTGCTGCCCAAGTCCGACCGCAAGGTCTGGGCGTTCCTCGGCGACGGCGAAACCGACGAGCCCGAATCCCTCGGCGCCATCTCCGTCGCTGGCCGCGAAGGCCTCGACAACCTCGTCTTCGTCGTCAACTGCAACCTGCAGCGCCTCGACGGCCCGGTGCGCGGCAACGGCAAGATCATCCAGGAACTCGAAGGCCAGTTCCGCGGCGCCGGCTGGAACGTCATCAAGACCATCTGGGGCAGCTACTGGGATCCGCTCCTCGCGCGCGACACCACCGGCACGCTGCGCAAGCTGATGATGGAAACCGTCGACGGCGAATACCAGAACTGCAAGGCCTTCGGCGGCAAGTACACGCGCGACAACTTCTTCGGCAAGTACCCGGAGACCGCCGCACTCGTCGCCAACATGTCCGACGACGACATCTGGCGCCTCAACCGCGGCGGCCACGACCCGCACAAGGTCTACGCCGCCTACGAAGCCGCGCGCAACACCACCGGCATGCCGACCGTGATCCTCGCCAAGACGGTGAAGGGCTACGGCATGGGCGCCTCGGGCGAATCGCTCAACCCGACCCACGGCACCAAGAAGATGGACGACGAGTCGGTCAAGCTGTTCCGCGACCGCTTCAACATCCCCGTGACCGACGCCCAGCTCGCCGACCACCAGGTGCCGTTCTACCACCCCGGCGCGAACTCGCCGGAAGTCGAATACCTGATGGAGCGTCGCCGCGCGCTGGGCGGCTTCCTGCCGCAGCGCCGCCGCAAGTCCACCGAATCGCTCGAAGTCCCGGCGCTTGAGACCTACGAGCGCCTGCTCAAGTCCACCGGCGATCGCGAGATCAGCACGACCATGGCGTTCGTGCAGATGCTCAACATCACCCTGCGCGACAAGGCCGTCGGCCCGCGCTGCGTGCCGATCGTCGCCGACGAAGCGCGCACCTTCGGCATGGAAGGCCTGTTCCGCCAACTCGGCATCTACGCCCCGCAGGGCCAGAAGTACAAGCCGGTCGACCGCGACCAGCTGATGTACTACCGCGAGGATTCCGCGGGCCAGGTGCTGGAAGAAGGCATCACCGAAGCCGGTGCGTTCTCCTCGTGGCTCGCCTGCGCGACCAGCTACAGCACCAACAACCTGCAGATGCTGCCGTTCTACATCTACTACTCGATGTTCGGCTTCCAGCGCATCGGCGACAGCGCCTGGCAGGCGGCGGACATGCGCGCGCGCGGCTTCCTGCTCGGCGCCACCGCGGGCCGCACCACGCTCAACGGCGAAGGCCTGCAGCACGAAGACGGCCACGGCATGGTCCAGGCCGGCCTGATCCCCAACTGCCGCAGCTACGACCCGACCTTCAGCTTCGAGGTCGTCACGATCATGCAGCACGGCATGCAGCGCATGCTTACCGAGCAGCGCGACGAGTACTACTACGTCACCCTGATGAACGAGAACTACACCCACCCGGACATGCCCGAAGGCAGCGCCGAGGGGATCATCAAGGGCATGTACCTGCTGCAGGACGCCGGCAAGCCCAAGAAGGGCGAACTGCGCGTGCAGCTGCTCGGCTCCGGCACCATCCTGCGCGAAGCCATCGCCGCGGCCGAACTGCTCGACAAGGATTTCGGCGTCAGCGCCGACATCTGGTCCTGCCCCAGCTTCAACGAGCTCGCGCGCGACGGCCACGACGCTACCCGCACCAACCGCCTGAACCCAGAAGCCAAGACCCCGGCCAAGCCCTACGTCACCCAGCTGCTCGAAGGCCGCCAGGGCCCGGCCATCGCCGCCACCGACTACATCCGCATCTACGCCGACCAGATCCGTGAGTTCGTGCCGATGCGCTACACGGTGCTGGGCACAGATGGCTTCGGCCGCTCGGACACGCGCGCCAACCTGCGCAGGCACTTCGAGGTGGATCGCTTCCACATCGCGCATGCGGCGATCGCGGCGCTGGCGGCGGAAGGCAAGATGACGGCGAAGGATGTGGCCAGGGCTATCAAGCAGTACAAGATTGATAGTGAGAAGCCGAATCCGATTGGGGTTTGATGTCGGTGGAAAGTAGGGCGACCATTGGTCGCCCTACTTTTTTTGAGCTCAATTCCTAGCTATTGGTAACTAAGTAGGGAGTGTGGATATATGCCTTTTAGTTTCTCGGTTCCCACTGCGGCTGGAATAAAGGAAATAACTGTCGAGAACGGGGCGTCCGTTGTGTTTGTTGGTGCAAATGGTTGCGGCAAGACACGTCTTGCGGTTCGCATCGAGAGCACCCTCAATCTAAACGCACATCGAATCTCAGCCCATCGCGCGCTCACGCTCAATCCAGCCGTTCCAAAAATAAGTGAGAGGGAGGCGCTAACGGGACTTCGGACCGGATATGCGCAAGGTGGAGAAGCTCACCGACCCGGCCATCGCTGGCAGGGTAACGCCGCAGGAGCATTGCTAAACGATTTTGACTTCCTTGTGCAGGCCTTGTTTGCCGACCAAGCACGAAAGTCGTTAGAGACCCATCGAAGGGTTCGGGCCGGCGATCAGGGGCCAGCTGACCCTACAAAATTTGAAGTACTAGGTGAGATCTGGCAGCGACTGTTGCCCAACCGGCAACTTCATATCTCGGGGGACGACATTGAGGTCGTGAACCCAGGCACTGGCTCTAGGTACCCTGCATCAGCAATGAGCGATGGAGAGCGTGCAATCTTCTACATGATTGGCCAGGCGCTGTCGGCCGCTAACGATTCGCTTCTAATTTTTGACGAGCCAGAACTCCATGTTCATCGCTCAATAATGGCAAAGCTTTGGGACGAGCTGGAGGCGGCTCGATCTGATTGTGCGTTCGTATTCATTACGCATGATCTAGAGTTTGCCGCTACCCGCGTGGCTAAGAAATTCATAATTAGCGAATACGACCCGGCTCCCACTTGGGATATTGACGAAGTGCCTGAAAACACCGGGTTTAGCGAGGAAGTGACAACGCTAATCCTTGGCAGTCGGAGGCCGATACTTTTCGTAGAGGGCGACGAGAACAGTCTTGATGCCGCAATCTATCGATGCTGCTATCCGGAGTGGACAGTTATCGCACGCGGGTCATGTGAGGAGGTCATTCATTCTGTTGTAACGATGAGGCGCAATCAGGCGCTAACTCGAGTCACTTGCTCTGGCATCGTCGATGCTGATGCTTACCAAGCAAGTGACATTGAGTACCTTGCTCTTCTAAGCGTCGCGGTCTTGCCGGTTTCAGAAATTGAGAATGTCATCCTGCTGCCCGAAGTCAGTAGGAAAATCGCCGAAACCGAGGGATACGAGGCGGAGGAGCTCGATGTACGTCTGGCTGCCTTGAGGGCAGCGATCTATCAGTCGCTAAACTCGGAAGAGGCGATCAGTGAGGTGGTGGCGCGATACTGCCGCCGCCGTATCGATCGCCAATTGAAGAAGGTGGATCTAAGTGCTGCGCGTACTGTTGCCGAGGTGGCGGAAGAATACCGCAGGCAAACGAGTGCGTTGGACATAGATCAAATTGCTGCAGAGGTTAGGGAGCGTATTGTTGCTGCGGTTCAGAACGATGATCTGCCTCTTCTGCTGGCGAACTACGACAATAAAGGGCTCCTGGCATGCGCAGCTACCCATCTCAAGAGGACTAGGCTAGTCGACTTCGAGGGGTGGCTTACCAGGGTCTTGAGGAACAACAAGGCTCCGGCGTTGGTCGCGACAATCAAGGAGGGGCTTCCGCAGGTCAGGCCAGCGTAATACGTGGGCAGGGCAAGCAAAGAGCGGTCTTAGAACTCGTCGTAGGGCTGATTTAACCCCGCCACTCTTGCGAATTAAGTGGGCAGGTTTATTTGCGGGATGCGGTAAAAATGAACCTGCCGCCCTTGCTTGGCATCCGGTACCTTGGAAGCCTTACGTGGATGTCTAGTGCGACTAGTCTCTCAATATCGAGTCGGGCAGCGCGAACAAGTGAAACAGGGGTCAGAGTCGACTTTCCGAAAAGTGCACTCCACCCCCTGTCTCCACTGCCGCCACCGACTACATCCGCATCTAAGCTGACCAGATCCGCGAGTTCGTGCCGATGCGCTATACGGTGCTAGGCACCGACGGCTTTGGTCGTTCGGATACGCGCGCCAACCTGCGCCGGCGTTTCGAAGATCGATAGTGAGAAGCCGAATCCGATTGGGGTTTGAGTCAAGATAAGAAGGCGGCCTGGCCGCCTTTTTTCTGGGTCGCATCTGCGTGGAAACGCGGACGTTCAAGCGCTTAGAGTGCGAGTATTTAGCGTACATACAAAGGGCCATCACATGGAATCCAGCTACAGCCCCTTCTCCAAGCAACTCGAAGACGTCTTGGTCGATGATCTTGTCGCACTAAGAACTGTCCACGAGGGATGGTATGTCGAATACAAGGAGGCCGTGCCGAACCCGCCGGCAATCGCCAAGTCCGTGTCTGCCTTCGCCAATACGTATGGCGGGTTCCTCTTTTACGGAGTTAAAGAGAAGTCAAAGGACAACAACGTCGCAGATGAGTTTCTGGGAATTGCTTCTTGTGACGTTGAGTCTATGCGCGAACGGATTCGCCAGGCGATTTGCGCACATTCGGCACCTGAACCCCACTTCGACATCAAGGTCTGGTCTGGCCCGAGTGACGCGCTGGAGCTGGCTGAAGGCCGATCCATCATATGCATTCGTGTTCCGAGAAGTAGCAGGGCGCCACACATTCATAAGAGTGGCGTCATCTACCGTCGGGTTGCGGACTCCTCGGAGCCAACGCCGGAAAACGATCGACACGCGTTAGGCGAACTGTTCAAGCGCTCAGACAAGCTGCTAGAGAAGTACAGATCGTGGTACGGGGCAGATCCTGACTTCCACTACGAGGCCGAGAAGACCCATCCGTACCTACGCATACTGATAGCGTTTGACCCTTGGCGAGAAAGACGGCCGTGGCTCCAGCTCACTACCCCGGAAATACGCAAGCTCTTTAACCCGGACGATAAGCCCGCGTAGGGCGCAATAAGCGGAGCGCATTGCGCCGCATGTTCCGGAGTCCTTGCATCCGGCGCATTACGCCTCCGGCTAATGCGCCCTACGAAGTCATTTATTCGCGGCGCCTTCCGCGGGATACCGCATCACAAGCGCTTGGGTGATGAGGCCAGTCGTTCCTGCGTCGAGCAGGCGTCCGGCGCGATCCGCCATGAACTGTGCTCCTCGTCCTGCGGGGTTGAAGACGCGAACTTCTGGGGCCGATGCCTGGCCGGATTCGATCCACCAGCCGGGTAAGGCAAGTGCGGGAATGACCGGCACCGATTGACCAGTTGCTTGCCGTAGGTAAGCCGACAGCCACTCGGCTTGGCGCTTGGTCTGATGCAGCTTCTTGGTGTTGGTGAAGTCCGGGAAGCGCAGTGACTGTCCGTCATAGACCACCTTGAAGTGGTCCTTCGTGTCGGTGGCGCGTGGCTTGCGCACCGACTTGGTCTCGATGGCATAGACCGCTCGTGGCCCGATCACAACATGATCGATATTGAACTTCTCGCCGGGCACGTCGTGCAGCACGGTGCAGCCAAGCGCCATCAACCGATTTAGCTCCTGTGCCGTGTAGAGCTCTGCTTGGAGACCGGCATTGGCCGCGCGGCGCAGTTTGCCGTTGACAAAGATGCGCCAAATGGCTGCGCCTGCCATGAGTACAAACATGGCCGCAAGAAACCAGTCCCAGAAATTGAGCCGGATGCGCGACCAGTCGATACGCTGCATCGCCCAGAAGGCGAGAAAGAATGGGCCGAGAAAATACAGCATCGTCAGGCCGATCATCATCTCGTCGGTGTGCGCTTCCACGCGCTTGCGCAGTTGTTCGCCCGCCCCGTAGATCGGTCGGCTCTCGATCGGAGAACGTCGGCCATCGCGATCCTGCCATTTTCGGTATCCAAGGAAGAGTCCGACTGCGACCAACGTAGGGATAACGATCGAGCTAAGTACGATCAGGGCATTAATCCAGCTCATGGCCCTGCGTCCGTGTTTAGGCCTCAAGCTCGGAAAGACCGAGCGACATGAGGTAGTTGTAGGTTGGGTCGTAGAAGTTGGCCGACCGCGTTGGATCGGAGCCGCTGCCGTCAGGAACAACCAGCACCATTCCCTGGCGAGCGCGGGTCAGCAGTACTCGGTACGCGTTCTTCAGATAGATTTTCCGCTCGAGCTTGTTGACTCGGTTCCAGCGAGTGCCCTTGAACTCGTGATGCGACCAGCCTTCGCCGTTGAAGCGCAGGTCGCCATCCCACACAACGCACGCCCAATCCAGTTCCAGCCCCTGCACTTGGAACTCGGTGGCCGCGTCTTCGAGGTAGTAGGAGGACCGCGTGTCTTCCTTGCCGTCGAGGAACCACTTCACCGGGTCGGTTTTCACGCGAACGTCGATGGCATGTGGCTTGAGTCGTTGCGCCTGCGAGGACACCACAATGCCGTAGCGCTCGGAGCCACGGGCTTGATCGCGCAGCCAGCGCTTGGCCAAGTCCAGCCTGCGCGTGATCTTGATGGGATAGCGCGCTGCCAGCTCAGCGAGTGTTTGCTTGGCGGCGGCTTCCTCAACGTCCAGCACTTCACGGACGAACTTGCTTAGCGACTCGGCGCGGAAGGAGCGCATCGAGGTCGCCAGATGGAGGTCGGGGTTGCTGCGCGTATTGGGGAGCGCGATAACCTTCTTGAGTGCCCTGTCGCTGCGGTACTCCGATTCGGTCAGGTTGGGCGACAGATGCACCTCCCAATCTTGGAAGCGCTTCAGTACGGCATCCAGCCACTCGCTAATGCCCGCCTCACCGGTGTTGATCTCCTGCCCGCCGCCGACGAGGCAAACAACAACGGCCCAATCCTTGTGCCGGTCTGCGCAGGAGATCAGGAATTCCGGCTCAGATTGATCGAAGCCAGGAATGCCCTTCTTCCGCGCCATGAAGGAGGTCGTCTGTTCCAGCGTCCACGCGCGCTGGGCTTCGTCAAATAGAACGACGTGCTCTGGTGGCGCTCCGGCATCTGCAAGGCAGTCGTCACGGAAGTGGTGGACGTTCTGAATGAAGGTGGAGACCTTCTGACGAGCTTCGCCCTTCTTGATGGACATGTTCTGGCTGGCGGCGCGCGCCACGGTGTCACGTGCCAACGCTTCCCTCAGTACGGCTACTAGCGGCCCATTGCCGGAAAGAAAGACGCTATAGGTCGCGCTGTCCTTGTCGAGATGCCGATTGGCCACATCAAGACCGACGAGCGTCTTTCCGGCGCCCGGCACACCCGTAACGAAGCAGATGGCCTTCTTTCCGGCGACCCTAGCTTCCTCAATGATCTGATCGACAGCCTTGGACGTGATTGCAAGGTTCTGGGCACCGGCTCCATGGCGCGATATCGATTCGACCGAATGCCCGGCATACAGCGCCCGCGCTGCCTCGATGATCGTCGGCGTCGGCAGATAACGGCCGCTTTCCCACTTCGCAACATCGATGCGAGGAGCCGTCAGGAATGCGAGCGACTTGGCGATGACTTCCTGCAAGTCGGTGGCACTGGCGCGAATAGGGCGCACCAAACCGTCGTCATGCAAGGTGTGCTGAAGCTCTACGGCCTGCGGCACGGCTTTGGTCGCCACCAACACCGGTGCAATGCAGATGTCATGACTGGCGTCGTGGAAGTTCTTCAGGTCGAGTGCGTAATCCCACACCTGATCCAGCGCGGCCACATGGAACTGCGATTCGCCCGCCTTGAACTCCAGAATGAAGAGCACATGGCCAACAAGCAGGATGACGTCAGCACGCTTGCCCAGGCGAGGGATCGTGTATTCAAAGTAAATCTTGGCGGACGAGCGCTCCACCTCGGGGAGCTGCAGTCCCTTGAGGATTTCAATCTCCTCCTGCCAAGCGTTGTTCTGGGTGAGCTCCAGATCACCGCCGGCCCGCTGAGCCAGCTCTCCGAGGATTTCGGTAGCGCTCTGTTGAACAAAGTCATCGAATTGGGCGCCGTATAGCCAACGACGCACGGGCGCGGCGATCTGGGTAACTTGATTGCCTTCCATTCGCAGTGCCCTTGCGTCCCCTGGCGTCGCCCCAGGGTACCAACAGTTCTGGATGCCTGCCTTTGCCACATTTGTGTGTGCCGCGGACCGGACTTGGGGCCAACAACTATGGACTCGGAGTATCGGGAACCCACCCATCTTCGAGCTCAATCCAGCCGAAATCTTCATCGTCTTCGACGAAGAACTGAAAGCCGCAATGGCAGGTATGAAGTTGTGGGCTCTCGCCAACCCATGTTGTGCGCCGGCCACACCTCGGACACGTCGTCGGTTGATCGTGCATGAGGTAAATCGGTAGCTCGGTCATGTCCTGCAGCCTTGCTGATGGGCAGGTCATGAGAGTCCAACCGACGCTCACGCCCTGAGATCGGGTGCAAAGTGTGTCGTACGAAACAACTCCTTTTCCGTTCCGGGAAAAGAAACGGCCGGGTTCCCCCGGCCGTTTCCATGTTGCATGTGCCGCCTGCGCATCAGGCATGACGGCAATGAAGCTCGCCAGCCCTCAGCGGCACCGTCCCCTATGGTCGCCATGGCCGAGATGGGCGCTGACCGCTTCACGCGGCAGCTCCAGCGTCTTCTTGCCTTTGTGGCAGACCAGCTCCTTGCCGGCCGGGCCTCCCAGTTGCACCGGCAACAGTTCGCAGCCGGACAGCGACAGGACGAGCAGCAAGGCGAGCAGGCATTTCATTCGGGAATCTCGTGACGGGATGATGCGACAGGGTAGTGGCGCGCTCTGCGGCGGAGCCGTGACACAGGTCGTGGCTCGGCGCGGAAAACAGGGGCCGGAGCACATTTTTCAGGGGCTCAGCCCCCGAGGCGGGACCATCGGAGTCCCCGAACCCACTGGCGGCCGCACGCTGCCTTGGTGCTCCTGCGGTGCTTGCACCCTGAAAGGTCCAGCCTTCGACCTCCAAGCGCGGAGCTTCCACCCCAAGGGGGCCGGCCTTCGAGCTTCGAGCTCGGAACGTCGACCCTGGAAGGTCGAACCTTGGACCCTGAAGGCCCGGAGCTTCGACCTTGGAGGTCCGGGCTCCGAGCTTGAAGCCCGGGGCTTCGACCCCGACAGCTCGAAGGTTCGACCTCCAAGCGCGGAGCCCGGACCCCGAAAGGTCGGAGCTTGGACCCCGTAGGGTTCAGGTGCGGACCCTTCGGGGTTCAACGCCCGAACGTCGCCCATGAAAAAGCCCGGCAGACCGGGCTTGCCACCCCATCTGCCGGGCCATTGCCCGTGCCGCCACTAGGCGGCTCGGGCGGGCAGGGTCGGCCGGGTCAGGCCGGCTCGGCCTCGGTCGCGCGCCGCTTACGTGCGAAGCGCGCCGACAGCTCGCGCCGCGCGCTCTTGAGCGCTTCGCCCTTGCCGGACACTTCCAGCAGGCGATAGCCCTCCAGTGCGATCGACATCATGTCGCTGCCCAGGGCCATCTCGGTGTCGTCGGCCTTCTCCACCAGCTGGCGCAGCTGCTGCAGGCGCGGACGCAGCTGTTCCAGCGCAGTGCGGTCGGCTAGCGCTTCGGCCAAGCCCAGGCTCGGCGGCACGATCTGCGGGTTGTTCTCGAGCAGCGTCAGCGCCTGCTCGCAGAACTCGCGCGACTTGGGCCCCATCTTCTTCATCTCGATGCGGTCGTCGGGCTGCAGCGCCACGAAGGGCGTGAACACGCGGCGCACGGTGGCGAGCGCGCCGTCGAGGTCGGCGAGGTCCTGCGTGGAAAGCGTCAACGAAATCAGGTTCTGCATGGGCAAGCTCCGTTTGCTGGATGAGTGACGCCCGCCATTTGCGGGCGATGCAGCGTGGCGGAGATCGCCGCGGTGGTCAGTCGGGGAATGCCGCGGGGTCGGGTAGGAGTTTTCCTACAGGGCGGGTTTCCGCACTGGTGTCGTGCCTGGTTGACGGGTGAACGTCCGCGGGACGTATCCTAGGCACACCACAACGCAAGGATTGCCACATGGAACCATGGATAGGGCGTGCGCTGACGATTGCGCTATCAGGGATGCTCTGCATGAGCTGCGCTTCCGCAGGGGAACGGCAGGGTAGTTCCCGTTATCCGGCGGTGTTGCATGGTGTGTGGCAGGGGAGCTTTCAGAACTGCCAGTCGCCCGACGGCCTCGATAGCGATACGCGGATCGAGATCTCTGCGAACAAGCTGCTTGATTACGAGCAATGGAATGATCCTGTCAGCATCGTCCAGATCTCGAAGAAGCCGCTGGCGTGGAAAGTTGTGTCGATGCTGCAGATAGATGGGTACGCAACCCGGCAGGAAGAGGTCTTCGTGCTCAGTGGCCAGAACAACGGCATGCTGACCATCGCCGACGAGAATCGGTCGGCAATCTACGCTCGCTGTGATTGAGCCTTACCGGCGCAACGAAAGGAATCGAATGCATGTCCAACGATCTGACCCCGGAGGCTCAGGTTGCCCCTGAGCCGTTGCCGCGATATCGGCTCATTCAGAAGGGACACATTGTCAATATTCCGGTCACGGACTTTGACAGCCTCGTCACACATCATCCTGATGACAACATCCGCGCGAGCGTGGTCAACGGCGTAGTGATTTCTGGGGAGAGAGGCCGCCGCCACGCCGTAATCGGCGGCGAAATCCAGGAAATCGAAGTCCGCACCGCGCAGCGCACCTACGGCCTCACCCCAGACCAGGTACTCCTGAAGAAGGACTTCATGCTGGAGGACTCCCGCATTGCGAGCGGCGCCGCTGGCGTGCGCAACGTGGACGTGCCCGCACCGCTGGCTGGCTACATCGGTGATCGCAACGATGCGGAAGGTCGCGTCGACATCTACGACCGCGAAGGGGGTGAGGTCATCGCCCGCGTCCGCCACATGCGCGACATCGCGGTCAATGTAGGCGACACCATCCAGTACGGGCAGTCGCTTGGCACGCAGGGCAGCCGGCAGACGCCGAAGATCCACGTCCACATGGAAGTCGACACCCGCTACTACCAGCAATACGAAAACTACCTGCAGGACCTTGTGGACGGCCGGCTCTCGATCGATCCGGCGCGACGCACGGCAGGCATCGAAGCGCGCGAAGTCGTTGACGACGGCATCATCCGGATCGGCGAGTCCTCCGACATGGTCCGCCGGGTGCAGCAGCGCCTGAATGCCGAGGGGTTCCGCGGGATGGACGGCCGCGTGCTGCAGGAGGACGGCGTCTACCGCTTGTCCATGCAGGCCGCGGTCATCAACTATCAGGCGGCGCGGGGACTGCCGCAGACCGGCGACATCGATCCGGGCACGCTTCGGCAGATCGCTCCCCGCATGGTGCCGCCGGAGGTCAATCCGGAAGGCCGTGGAAACGATGCGCGCCCGCCGTGGCCGCCGCAGCCGCGCGGCTTCGGTGACCAGGCCGACAGCAACGCGCCCCGCGATCACGCCCATCCGCTCTTCGCGCAGGCCGAAAGCGCCATGCGTCGGCTGGACGGCAGCCTGGGCAAGGACTACGACGGTGTCAGCGCATGCATGGCCGCGAGCGCCGCGTGCCTGGCGAGGACGGAGGGACTGTCCCGTATCGATCACATCGTGTTGAGCGTGGACAGCGGCGCGGTGCGACGCGGTGAGAATCTGTTCGTCGTGCAGGGCGACCTGGGTGACCCTAGGTCTCTCGTCGCGCAGATGAAGACCCGCGACGCACAGATCGTGCCGCTCGAACAATCCCTGACGCGGCTCCAGGCGCCCGGTGCACCTGTGGTGAAGGCGGAGCACATGGACACGCCATCGATGACGCGGATGCAGCCGTTCCGGACGGCGTAGCCGGGCAGGTTCGTGCAGAAGCAAGGTCAGAGCGCACTCCATTTCGAACGCCCCCTGGCCCGATCCGCAGAATTTCCACAGGTTAGGTTCGTTCGCCGACCCGCGCCAAAACCGAGGTCGGAGTGCATTTTTCCTGCTCGTGTCGCCGGGCCGGTGCCATGTTTGAAACGATCAATTTCTCGAAGGCCTGGAAGCAGGGCAGGATTGGGCGAGGGTTGCTATTGACGGTTGGTGTGAGCGCCTTATGTAATGCCGCTCACTACAGGACGTTCAATTCGACAAGGAGTCGAGCATGCCCGGCGAAAACCCGCCTGCACCCGCGACATCAAGTCCCGGACCGATCCTCCCCGACAATTCCACCCATCCCGACCACGCGCGATATCAGCAAGTGGCTGCGGGCGTTGAGCGGTTGGCGTGCTGGCCGCCGGATCAGGCGCGGAACATGGCAATGGCGTTGTACGCGGAAGTTTCGCGCGACGCTTGCATGAAACGGGTGGATGGCGTGGTCCTCGGGAGTCCCCTCGCCAACCCGCAACAAGTGTTTGCCTTGTATCGACCCTTCGGAAACCAGGAACCATCCTTCCTGGCCAGTGCGCCTGTCTCAGCGGCGCAGACCCCGATTGCAGCGGGGGTGTTGTCATCGACGCAGGTAGACAAGGAGGGGTACCTCGTTGATCCGGGCATCGTCAGGCACGGCATCGGTGCGCTGGAGCACGGGAAGCTGCAAGGCCCGCACGCGATCGTCATGCATCGAACGGGTGGCGCGAATGCAGCCAGTGCGCTCGCATCGTTTGCCACCGGTACCGGCACCCACTTCATGGTCGACAAGGACGGGACGATCTATCAGACCGCCAGCCTGGAACAGAAGACCCACCACGTTGGAAAGATCAGATCGCGTTGTTTCGAGGAAGGTACCTGTGAACCGGCTGAACAGCAGGCATTGAAGGCGCTGGGTTTTGCACCCAAGGCAATCCACGACCGCGAGCAGGTGAAACCGTACCCGCAACGCTACCCGGTGAACGAAGACAGCATCGGGATCGAAGTCGTCGCGCGGCATACGGCAACTGGTTGGGAGTCGCCTACTCCGCAACAGCGGGCTTCGATCGATCGTCTGGTAGGAATTCTTCAACAGCACTATGGATTAGGAGATCGCGATGTCTATCAGCACGATGTTGTTTCCTACAAGACGCAAGGCGAGGGCGCTGGCCTGTACCAGCACGGCAATACTGGGACTGTTGAGCCTCCTGTCGTGCAGCCGCGCGGCCTCGCGCGCTGAATCGCATGGGCTGTTGGTTGTCCAGGACGTGCAGCCAGCCGTTCTTGCATCGCAGCCGGGCGCAGGCGACGAGCAACTGCCCAAGGCCTGCAGCGCCTGGCGCCTGAGCAAGGCGCAGGTCGAACGGTTCTTCGCATCGAGCAGCGAATATCCGCAAGCCAAGCCCCACGAGTTCTACGACTTGCCATGCACGATCAGCGGCACGCTGACGGCGGAGGGCCGGCGATGGGACTTCACCATCAACGCAGCGGCCACCGCCGTATGGCGCAGTGGCAGCGACGAGCGTTACTGGGGGTGCCGGGCAAAAGCCTGCGAATCGATGGTGTTGCTGATGCCGGACGACCTTGATCCGGGCAAGGGCGAGTAACGGGCGCCCTCCGGTGCTCCGGAATCTCAGCGGTGGTCTGGACCCAGTGGAGCAGGGGCCAGCGCGAAACAAGGGCACAGCTATGGTGCCCCCGTTCCGCAGGCGCAGCGATCAGTAACCCAGCGCCTGCGCGATCAGCCCGGTCGCTACTTCAACCAGCAGGTAGCGATCGTCCATCGGTTGCACCCAGCGGTAGCCTTCCGGCGGTGGGCTCAGGCGGTAGGCGCGGTAATCGTCGACGTAGTAGCGCGGTTCGATGTCGACCCACACGACGCGGTCGCCACGCTTCCACTGCTGTTTGTACCAGCCCAGGTGTCGGCCCTGGTCGTGGTGGCCGTAGGCCTTGTGTGACTTCTCGTGCCCGCCCTTGTGGTGCTTGTCGGCCAGCGCCGGGGAGGCACTGAACACGAACGCAGTCAGCGCGGCGGCAATCAGGGTGTGCTTGTTCATGACGCGCTCCTTCGTGCAACGGTGCGTGCACCTTGGGCGGGCACGGGTGAAGGCTGGGGCAGATTGCGATGAACCTGCGGCAACGGTTCAGATGACGCGATCGCCGCGTGCCACGGCGAGGTGAAGCCGGCCCATTCGTTCCCAAGGGGGCGATGTTCGCCAGCCGTCCTTGCAGCCCGCCCATGGCGTCCTACACTCCGCCCACTGCAATCGGAGTACCGGACATGGCGACGCCGTTCTTCCTTATCGACTTCGAGAACGTCCAGCCCAAGGCGCTCGACCGGCTCAAGCCGGGCGCGGCCCGGATCAAGGTGTTCCTGGGCGAGCAGCAATCCAAGCTGATGCTGGATGTGGTGCAGGCGCTCCAGCCATTTGGCAGCGACGCCCAGTACATACAGATCCACGGGAGCGGTCCGGACGCGGTCGACTTCCACATCGCGTACTACATCGGACGCATCGCCGCGGAGGAGCCCGGCGTGGCGTTCAACATCATCTCGAAGGACAAGGGATTCGATCCGCTCGTCCGCCACCTGGAAAAGCAGGGCATCGCCTGCCGCAGGCTCACGGAAATTCCCGGTGGACCGGCGACGGCGGGTGCGGCCAAGAAGGCGACGAAGGCCGTAGCCAAGAAAGTTGCCAAGAAGGCAGCGACGAAAGTCACCGTCACTGTGCTTCCCGAGGCAAATGGCGCCGCGCCGGCGGCGAAGGGTGCCACCACGAGCGCACGGGTGCCGGAGGTAATCGCCCTGCTCAGGAAGTCCACCAAACCCACCAAGCTGTCGGGGCTCAAGGCGTCGATCAAGTCGTGGTTCAAGCCCGCGCTCGACGACAAGGCCGTCGACGCCATCGTGCAGAGCCTGCAAAGCAGCAAGAAGATCACGGTCAGCGGGACGAAGGTCGTCTACTCGCTCGGCTGAGGGCTTTTGCGAGCTGTTTTCAATCTCGAGAAGCAAGGGCCAGAGCGCACTCCATTTCGAACGCCCCCTGGCCCGATCCGCAGAATTTCCACAGGCCAGGTTCGTTCGCCGACCTGCGCAACCGATGACACGTCGCATTGCGCCCGGTATCCCGGCCATTCAGCAATTCCAACGTCATCGCCGTGTCCGGTGCCACCGGAGTCCTACGTAATTTCCAACATCGCCCTCGCGTAATCGCGAGCGATCAGGCAGCGGATCGACAGCATCCGGAGCAGGAAATGCCGGGAACGGGCCACGCACCAACCCACCGGAGGACGCCATGTCGACGCACGCCACTTCATCGATCGCAATCGCCGGCCGCGTCCGGCCACGCCGCGCGCTCGCGCGCGGGTGGTGCGCATGGTTGGCGGTCTGCGTGCTGCTGTGTTCTTCCACGGCCTTCGCGGCGCCTCGCACGCGCGTGGTTGCCTGGGGCGGCGAAGTCGACGACACGATGCTCTTCATTCCCTATTCCCTGGACGACGCGGTCGCCGTCGCGGTGCCGTACGTCCTGCGCGCCAATGGCGACGTGCTCCAGATCGGCACCATGCCGCCGGTGGTGCGGGCGAGCAATGCCAAGGCGATTGCCGCCGCGTGGGGCTGCCTGGTGGTCCTGAGCCGCGCCGGCACGGTGGCGGTGCTGGGCGATGCGTCCTGCCCGACCGCGGTGCCCGCGGGTCTTTCCGGCGTGATGGCGATCGACACGAACGGCAGTTTTGTCATGGCGCTCACGAGCGCCGGGCGCGTGGTGGCCTGGGGCGACAACCGGACCGGCCAGACCGACGTGCCACCGGGATTGCGCAACGTCACGGCGATCGCGGCCGGCCGCAGTCATGCCCTCGCGCTGCGCTCCGACGGACAGGTGGTGGCGTGGGGCGCCGGCACCGATGGCGAGCTTGACCTTCCCGCCGGGTTGACGAATGTCGTGGCCATCGATGCCGGCGGTGTCTACAACCAGGCGCTGAAGTCCGATGGCTCGGTGGTGGCGTGGGGCGACATCTACGAATCCCCGCGGCCGGCGCCGCTGGGCCTGCCGCGCGCGGCTGCGCTGGGTGCGGGCGAGTGGCGCCGGGCCGCCGTGGTGCTGCGCGACGGCACCATCCGCGAATGGGGCTTCCTGGAAGGCAAGGCCTTGCCGTCCGGTCTGGATCGGGTGAAGAAGCTGTCGATGGGCTATGTCGTCAACTACGCGCTGGTGGCGGCCCCGATCAGCCCGGCGGAAGCGATTGCCGACATGCGCGTCGACTTCAACTGGCTGGTGGCGATCGAGGACGCGGACCGCAGCGCACTGAATTCCTACCTGGATACCGCTGCCTGGGCCGTGGCAGCCCATCGCATCCCGCTGGCGTGCGATGCGATGCGCTTGTTCTCCGCGCGCGCCGCTGCGCCCGACGTCTTTTTCTACTATCCGGGCCGGGTGACGTACTTCGTCGCGCAGGCCGATGACGTCCTGCGCCTGATGCGTTGCAGGTGATGGATAGCAGCTCGTAGGGCGGGTTTTAACCCGCCGCCTTTTACTTCGAAGCGGCGGGTTAAAACCCGCCCTATGCACTGTTTCCGATACCGATGTCGCCTTGCGGCCAACATCGGACATTCGTTGCGACTAATTGATTTCGAGTTTCCCCGACCCTGGCAGATGACTGACCAGCGCCGGTCCAAGTAGCTTGGATGGGGTATACGCACCCGGTTCTGGCGAATTGACCAGTAAGTGATCGACGACGTGTAGCGATCCGTCGATAGTCAGGCTGTAACCGTTGGCCGTGCGAATGCGCGCCGTCCGACGTTCACCTCGTGCGTTGGATACTTCCCCCCAGACAAAGGTCGGAATGGCATCGCGTTGGGCTTCGCTCGGACCCTTCACCGATTTCGCGATGCGTGCCTGGGCGAGCTTCTGGAGCCACTTCATCGCAAGCAGTGGCCGGATCCAGTTGGCGCGTCGCGCGTGCGCAATCAGGCGAGGCGAGGCGGGGACAAACACCTCTATGTTGGGGATCCCGGTTGTAAGGAAGGCGGTCGATACGTCGCCCCAGGGAATCGTCATCGCCAGCTTTTCACCATCACCGAAGTCGATGCGGCGAACCTCCCATGCAAGGGGAACAGTCAGGATCTTGCCGTCGCGACGAACCTTGCCGCCGGCTGCCATGCCTTCGATAGAGGTCTTGGCGGTGCCTGGCGACAGACCTGAGCGCGAGTCGAACCCCAAGGACATGTGCGTGGCATCCGGGAGAGACGCCTTGAGCGCCGCTGCCACGCAGTCTGTCGGGATGACGTCAAAACCCACGCCGGGGCACAGGACAACCCCCACCGCTTTCGCGCGATCGCCCAGGGTCTGCGCCTGCTCGAGCACGGCGATTTCGCCGGTGATATCGAGGTAGTGCGTACCGGTCGCAAGGCAGGCTTCCATCATCGGCGTTGCCGTCGCGGAAAAAGGCCCGGCGCAATTCAACACCAGCGCGTGGCCCCGGATCTGCGCGACGAGTGCTGGCGAATCGTCGAGACCGAAGATCCGCGCCTCCAGCTTCAACTCGCTGGCCAACGCTTCAACGGCATCGCGGTTCCGTCCGGCCAGCACTGGCGTGAGGCCGCGCCGTGCCGCCTCACGCGCGATGAGCTCGCCCGTGTAGCCATTGGCGCCATAGATCATCCATGGGCCCGCCTTCATTGGGCCTCGCGAATGACCTGTACCCCGGTCGGGTACTTGGTCACCTCGAACTCAGGGAACCTGCGCTTGAACTTGCCGGAATCGAACAAATTGTCCTGCCCATAACGCGGCAGCAACTCGCGGATCTCGCGCACTTGCGGCGAAAACAAGCCAGCGAATGCGAATGCCCATTTGCCCAGAACCTTGTACGACACAGGCCGGCCGAAGGCCTCGCAGGCCATGGTCACGAATTGGCGGTACGTGGGACGGTCGTCGTCACAGGGCAGATGCCACGTCTGTCCGTAAGCATCTGGGGTGTTGCCCAGCAACGCCAGGGAGCGGCTGGCATCCGGCGTCCAGATTAACGTACGCCGCGTGTCGTCGCGGATCGGCACGCGTGGCTGCTTGCCGGCCTTCAGCTTGTCGGTGACCAGCGCGTTGGTGAAGCTCTGTGTCTTGCCAGGGCCATAGAACTCCGGGGCACGCCCGATCAAGACAGGGATGTCGCCACGTGCCATCTCTTCCAACACCATCGTGGCCATCGCTGCGCGCACGCGACCCTTCGGCCCGTTCGGCGCGAACGGCGCCTCCTCGGTCAGCACGCGCGCATCCTGCGGGTACATGTACGTGTTGTCGAAATAGGCAAACTTCGCGCCAGCGGCGCGGCTCGCATCCAGGGCATTCCGCAGCATGGTCGGGAACTGTCGCTCCCACAGGGCGGTATCCGGCGGCAGCCCGGCGGTGAAGTAGACGATTTCGCTGCCTTCCACTGCCCGCGCCGTCTGGCTTGCATCCATCAGATCGGCGGATGCGAGCGTGTCGTCATGATTGACCTTGCGTGGATTGCGGCTGACCAGCCTCAAGTCACGGGTGAATTCGCGCCGCAACACACGCGCCAGCTCAGTGGCGATCTGGCCGTTGGCGCCCAATATCGATTGCATCATGATCCCTTAGCGTTTCATCACACGCCCCGCATCTCGTACGGGGCGTGTCCATTCGTATCGACTTCGATCAGCCCTGCTGCAGGAAGGCCAGCAAATCGGCATTGACCTGGTCGGCATGCGTGGTCGGGATGCCGTGCGGCGCCCCCTTGTAGGTCAGCAGCTTGCCGTTCTTGACCAGCTTGGCCGACAGCACGCCTGAATCCTCGTACGGCACGACCTGATCGTCATCGCCGTGGATGACCAGTACCGGGATGGTGATTCCCTTCAGGTCCTCGGTGAAATCGGTCTGCGAGAAGGCGACGATGCCGTCGTAATGCGCCTTGGCGCTGCCCATCATGCCCTGCCTCCACCAGTTCCAGATCACCCCTTCCGATGCCTTGGCGCCGGGACGGTTATAGCCGTAGAAGGGGCCGGCGGGAACGTCGTAGTAGAACTGCGCGCGGTTGGCGGCGACCTGCGCTTGGAAGTTGTCGAAGACCTCCTTCGGCGTGCCGCCCGGGTTGCTCGCGGTCTTGACCATCAGGGGCGGCACGGCGCTGATGAGCACGGCCTTGGACACCTTGTCTTCGCCATGACGCGCGATGTAGCGCACCACCTGACCACCGCCCGTGGAATGTCCAACGTGCATGGCGCCCTGGGTGCCCAGCTTCTCGACCACCGCGGCCGTGTCGTCGGCGTAGTGATCCATGTCGTGGCCGTCCCAAACCTGGCTGGAGCGGCCGTGGCCGCGGCGATCATGCGCGACGACGCGGAAGCCCTTGTTCACGAAGAACATCATCTGGGCATCCCAGTCGTCGGAACTGAGGGGCCAACCGTGATGGAAATGGATGACCTTGGCGTCGCGCGGGCCCCAATCCTTGTAGAAGATCTCAACGCCGTCTTTGGTAGTAACCGTAGCCATATGCTGGTCTCCTTGTGTGTTGGTACGAGATGAGGAACTGCGATCGGCTGCCGACGCCCACGCGGGGAGCACCAAGCTCCCAGCCATGGCAGCACCACCGATCAACAGTCGACGGCGAAGTTCATTCACGTCGGTACCGTCTTGACGAATCAGATCGGAAATATGTTTCACCGCTGGCCTCCTGATGAGTTCAACCTAGAGGACGTTGTATTCCGGTGATTGCGGGTGAGGCTTCATGGCCATCCTGCTTGACCGGCCCGCCACCGTAAGCTTAAAGTTAACTTCAATGTCAACGTGCTTCCGATGTGCGGTATGAAAATTGGTGAATTGTCGAAACTCACGGGCCTGACAGCGTCCCGCATCCGCTTCTACGAGAGCGCCGGCCTGCTCCTTGCGGTGGCGCGCCAGGCCAACGGTTATCGCGATTACGCTCCCGAGACGGCCTCGATGCTGGAGATCATCGACAGCGCCCAACGCGCAGGTTTCTCACTGGAGCAGATCCGTCATCTGCTTCCCCTTGGCGATGGCAGCTGGAACCACGAGGAGTTGCTGGTGGCGCTCAAGGCCAAGGTCGCCGAGATCGAGGTATTGCAGAAGCGCCTGAAACAGAACAAGGCGCAGTTGCTGGTCGCCATCGACAGTATCGAGAACCGACCGGACGGCATCGAGTGCGCGGACAATCGGATGCGGGTGCTGAACCGGCTGCGTGGCAAGGGCGTGGTGGCCTCGCGCCGCAAACCGGCTCGCGATGCCTGAGACAGCGTCCACGGACTTGACCTTCAACTGTGGTTGAACCCTAGCGTGCGAGTCGGGTGATCGACGAGGCGCCGACGGTGGAACAGGGATTTACAGAAGTCGAGTTCGGTGGGCACAAGGTGCTCGTGCCGTCGGGTGGGTATTACGACCGGTTCCGCATGAATCCGGACCTGGATGAGGTGGCCCGAGACCCGGCCGCAGGCAATATCGACTTCTTCCGCCGCATCCCGAAGTCGTTGGTGGCGACTCGCGTTGGCCCTGCCTGGTCACCCAACTTCTACTACCGAACCAGCAGCGTCCAGTTGCTGTTCCTGGCGCCGCTTGCATGCTTGCGCGCAGCCCTGCCCATGCCCTTGGAACCACTGCGGCCATTACCCGGCCACGGGCTGGTGGCGCTGACGTTCTTCTCCTACCGCGTGTGCGACAACGACCCCTACAACGAGGTCTCCATCGCCGTGGTCATCAGGCGGCCCGGGACCCGCGGTTCCCACGCCTTAGAACTTGCGCGGACACTGCGGCGGCGCGCCTATGTCGCGCATGTGCTCGCACTGCCCGTCGATACCGAGATCGCACGCGTGCGCGGCGTGCATGGATACCAGTTGCCCAAGTGGCTGGCCGACATCGAACTGGAGATCGGGTCGAAGGTGCGAGCGCAGATCCGCTCTCGCGGCGGTGCACCGGACCTGTCGCTGGAGGCGACGCCGCCCAAAGTGTGCACGGTGGCGCCGCAATCGCGTTTAGGCGCAACCACAATGGTCCACCTGATCGACGGCACATGGCACCAGACCACCGTGCAATCGAATACGCTGGCGTTCGCCCAGCAGATGCTGCCGAAGGACGTGATCCTATCGCGCCATGGCGGTCCGATGAGCCAATTGCTGGACGGCTTGGGCGCATCCACCCTGGTGCGCATGGACGTAGTAAAGGACGCGCAACTGGTATTGAACATGCCGCGCCCACTGAAAGCACTCGATCGCGCCTGATGCCCATAAAGAGGAACCAACGCACATGACCCGACGCATCCTCCATGTCGTCAGCAACGTCGCCCACTACGATGACCCGTCCCACCCAACGGGTCTATGGCTGTCGGAACTGACTCATGCCTACGACCTCTTCGAGGAGAAGGGGTATGAGCAGCGCATCGTGAGCCCGAAGGGCGGCGTATCGCCGCTCGAACCCCGCGCCCTCAAGTGGCCTTTGCTGGATGCTTCCGCCAAGGCATGGCTCAACGACCCGAATCGGATGGCGTTGCTCTCCGATACCGCGCGCCCCGATGAAATCGATCCGGCGGACTTCGACGTGATCTATTTCACCGGTGGGCACGCCGTGATGTGGGATTTCCCGGACAGCGCCGGACTTCAACGTATCACTCGGGACATCTACGAACGCGGCGGGATCGTTTCTGCGGTGTGCCATGGATACTGCGGCCTGCTGAACACGACGTTGTCCGATGGCTCGCTCTTGGTCGCCGGGCGCAAAGTCACCGGCTTCTCCTGGTGTGAGGAGGTGCTTGCGGGCGTGGCGAAGGACATGCCATATAACGCCGAGGAAGAGATGAAAAAACGCGACGCACGGTACGAGAAGGCATTCCTGCCTTTCGTCCCGAATGCGGTCGTCGATGGCCGACTGGTAACCGGCCAGAATCCGGCATCGGCGAAGGTAACGGCAAGACAGGTGGCCGATCTGCTGTGACCGCTCTGGGTCGCATCACGCCTTGTTTCTAAGTGCAGGAGAAGCCTGCCCCCCCCCTCTCAACAGGAGTTGGTCATGGCCATTCTTCGCGCATATCAGCGCCACGAGCCCTGGAACAAGGGAAAACTGATCGGCCAGAAGGCCCCGCTCAAGCTGAAAGATATCTGGGCTATCCGGATCAGGCTGCAGTTGGGTCATAAGGTCCGAGACCTTGCGTTGTTCAATCTGGCGATCGATTCCAAGCTCCGCGCCTGCGACTTGGTGAAACTGCGGGTATCGGATGTCTCCCATGGTGGCCAGATGGCATCCCGCGCCATGGTGATGCAGCAGAAGACCGGACGACCGGTCCAGTTCGAGATCACCCAGTCAACTCGCGAGGCCGTGCAGGCTTGGATTATCCATGCAGATCTGAAGTCCTCGGACTTCCTTTTCACCAGCCGAGTGTCGGACTCACCTCACCTTTCGATGAGGCAGTACGCCCGCATCGTCCATCGTTGGGTGGAAGAAGCTGGCCTAGAGTCGGGCTCCTACGGCACACACACGATGCGCAGGACCAAAGCTTCGTTGATCTACCGCCGGACGCGAAATCTCAGGGCGGTCCAACTATTGCTTGGGCATACGAAGCTAGAGAGCACCGTTCGCTACCTGGGCATCGAGGTAGATGACGCCCTAGAGATAGCCGAGCAGACGGATGTCTGAATCCATACAGCCCGCCCCTCGACCCGCTGAGGTCGAGGAGCGGCCAGAAGTGGTCGTTCGATGACGTCGTCCAGATCGAGTTCTTCAATCCCTAAACAAGAAAGGCCGACGCAGATGGGTCGACCCTTCTATTGATAGTCGCTGAGACTGCTCAGCCCTTGGTCGCTACTCGCCGAACGCCACAGGAAGTTTTCCGGCAACTAGCGCCTTCTCGTAAACGCTTGGGACATACAGAGGCAGGTCCCCCAAGGCAGCGGTACCAGCCTGATAAGCAAGCATCAGTTCCTGCCCTTCCTTGGACACATCCAGTCCCAAGAACTCCTTGGCTTCCAGCTTGATGCCGTCGGGTAAGGGCAGCGAGCCCCCAAAGTAGATCGAACGCTTGATCGCACCGACACTCGCCTTGGGCCGCTTGCCGAAGTGATCCGCCAGTTCAATGGCTTTCCCAATGACGTTCTCCTTCGCGACGACGGCATCCACGGCGCCGTACTCGAGCGCCTGTGCCGGCGTCAAAGGCTTGCCCTCCAGGATCGCGACCAGCGATCGATGCGTTCCTACCAGGCGCGTCAGGCGCTGGCTGCCCGCGCCGCCGGGCATGATGCCCAACAGAACTTCGGGCTGCCCGATGAAGGCGTCGGCATCCGCCATCACCCTGAGGTCGCAAGCCCACGCGAACTCCGCGCCCAGGCCAAGCGCCGATCCCTCCAATGCCGCCACGAACACCACGCCGCTACCGTTCATGCGTAGGAAGATGCCGTGCAAGCGGTCGATACCCACGTAGTCGGGAGCGAGCGGCGGCGCATCGGCGCCGGCTTGCTGCCGTGCAACGAACTGGACGCCACCTTCCTGCAGCCACTTCACGTCCGCATGGCTGATGAAACGCTGCGGATGGGCACTCGTGAACACCACTGCGTGGATGTCCGGGTCCTTGTCGGCGCGGTCCACCAACGCTTCCAGCTGGCGCGCCATTTCCGCACCGAACAATTGGTAGCGACCACCGTCCAGGCGGACGACGAGCGTGCCACCGCGTGATTCGATCTCCAGGCGGCCAGGAACTTGTTCTTCTGTCATTTGAAACTCCTCAACGTCGATAGGACGCAAACGTGGATCTGTCAGGCCGCAATGCGGACGACAACGCGCCCCTTGCCTTTGCCTTGCAACATTTGCGTGGTCACGGTGGGCACTTCATCAAGTGCGATCTCACGTGTAGCGGCCAACAGCTTGGCCGGATCCAGATCCACAGCCAGGCGCGCCCATGCCTGTTCGCGGACAGCCTTCGGTGTATTCACCGAATCGATACCGAGCAAGCTGACGTTGCGCAGGATGAAGGGCGCCATCGAGCCCGGAAGATCCATGCCTTGGGCGAGGCCGCAGGCCGCGACAGCGCCGCGATAGCGAGTCTGCGCCAGCACGTTCGCCAAGGTGTGGCTACCGACCGAGTCGACCGCGCCCGCCCAGCGCTCCTTGCCGATCGGGCGTCCCGGTGCCGACAACTCGTTGCGATCGATTAGCTCCGCCGCCCCAAGTGAATGCAGGTAGTCAGCCTCTTCCGGACGTCCCGTCGAAGCGACCACGCGATAGCCGAGCTTGGACAGCAAGGAAATGGCGATCGAACCGACGCCTCCGTTGGCACCGGTCACCAGGACATCGCCACTTGCAGGGGTGACACCCGCGTTCTCGAGGGCCATCACGCACATCATCGCGGTGTAGCCGGCCGTGCCGATGGCCATCGCCTCGCGCGTGGAGAAGGCATCCGGCACCGGGATCAGCCACTCCGCCGGTAGGCGCGCCTTCTCGGCGTACCCACCGTTGTGGGTCTGGCTCAAGCCCCAGCCATTGACCAGCACGCGGTCTCCAGGCGTGTAGGCGGCGTTGTCCGAACGCTCGACCGTGCCGGCAAGATCGATGCCGCCCACCAGCGGGAACACTTTCATGATGTCGCCGCGCCCGCTGACGGCCAACGCATCCTTGTAGTTGACCGTCGACCATTCGATACGAACGGTGACTTCGCCCTCGCCGAGTTGGTCGTCCGCCACGTCGCGAATCGTCGTGACCAGACCAGCGTCGGCTTTCTCGGTAAGTAATGCGCGCATGACGCCTCCATCAATCGATGGAGCACAGTTTGGGCTGTACCTCCGAAATCGCAAGAAGGTACAATAATGAAAGGTACTATCAATAATGTAAGTACACATGGCCACGAGACGACACAACCCCAAGAGCGGCTGCGGTGTGGAGGCCACGCTTTCGGTGATCGGTGGCTTGTGGAAGCCACTGATCATCCTTCACCTGATGTCCGGGAAGCTGCGCTTCATGGAGTTGTCGCGCCGCATCCCGAATGCCACGCAACGGATGCTGACGCTGCAATTACGCGAGCTTGAAGAAGACGGTGTGTTGCTACGCCATGTGCATCCGCAGGTGCCACCCAAGGTCGAGTACGAACTCACCGAGTTCGGGCGCTCGCTATTGCCCGTCCTCAAGACGCTCTGGGAATGGGGAGGTGTTTACCTGCGCAGCCGTGGCGTTGAGCCGAATCCGCTGCCGATCGCAAACAAGAAGGCGAGCAAGGTTCCAGCGGCTGCTTAGGGTCGGGAGCGGACACCGAGCCCGTAGGGCGGGTTTTAACCCGCCGCCTTTTCACTTCGAAGCGGCGGGTTAAAACCCGCCCTACGAGTTCTGATCTCCCGGACCGAGTGCGACCAGCAAAACCAATGCCGATGAATGCATCACCCGATGTCGGCTTGAGCGAATGGTGCCAGGTTCACCACAGGTCATGAAAATCAACCCGGAACCCTTTCTGCATCAGGCATCAGATCCCGTACTCCGGCAACGCCATCTCATCTTTGAAGTAGCGCCCCATCAGGATTTTCGGGAAGACCGGGAGGCGCATCAGGAGCGTGGCGTAGTCGCGAACGCGCACCCCTAGTGCCGTTCTTGGAACAAATGAGGCTGCCAGGCTTTCCGCGTGCTTCTGCTTGCGAGCGACGATCGCCTTCAGGTGCGCCTGGTACCGGGCGATTGCCGCTGCGGTATCGCCACCATGGCGATGCAATTCGCCTGCAAGCACGTAGGCCTGCGCCAGCGCGAAGCCCGCTCCCTCCCCCGCGATGAGGGAAGGGCAGGCCGCGGCGTCGCCGATCAACGCAACCTTGCCCTTCGACCATGCATCCATGCGGATCTGACTGATGCTGTCGAAGTAGATGTCGTCTACCTGCCCGACTGCCGACACGATGGCCGCGGATTCCCAGCCGATGTCGGCGAGCGCATCGCTCAACGCCGCCTTGCGCTCGGCGTGGCTGGTGGGAACCCGCCCCTTGAGGTACTCGTCCCGTAGCAACACGAAGAAAAGCATCCGATCGTCGCGCATCGGGAAGCGGGCCACATACCGCCCAGGCGCGGTGTGCGCCACGTAGGCATTGCCGTTGCGAGGACGATAGCCGGGGACCTCGAACGAAGCGACGTGGCATCCCATCGGATACTCGAAACTGGCGTCAGGCCCGAAGACCAGCTGGCGAACACGCGAGTGCAGGCCATCGGCGCCAATCACCAGGTCGAATTCCCGCGGCAGCGCATGCTCGAACGCGACCCGCACCCGCGCGCCGTCATCGTCAATGGCCGTAATGCTGTCGCCGAACAACGTTTCCACCCGGCCATCCAACGCACCGTAGATGGCCGCTGCGATATCGGATCGCGCCAGCGTGGCCATGCGTCCTTTGGCGAGCTTCAACAGCACGCTGGAGGGGTATCCGCCACGGGTTCGCCCCGACCGGTCCACCATGCGCAGCTCATCGGAGTGGTGCTGCAGTTGCAGCAGCGTTGGCAGCAGGCCCATCCTTTCCAGCGCGTCGTAGCCGATGCCCCAGAGGTTGAGCACGAATCCGCCGGTGCGCAATTGCGATGCGCGCTCCACCAGCAACACCTCGTGGCCCAGCTTGCTCAACCAGTAGGCGAGCGCCGTACCGGCAATGCCGGCTCCGTTGATGGCTACCTTCATTGACGCCCCTTGTGTCTGCCAGTGAGACGCTGGCGCCGACTATTTTCGCAGCGTTGACACTCGCAGATAACAGATAAGGGGTCTGCCAGATAAGGGGTCAGGTTCATCTATCTGGAGAAAACGGAACTGGGGTCGCGCCCCCCAGGGTTTCGTGACCCTGCTTTTGCGCGGATCGGTTGGAACAGCGAAAATTGGCTAAAGGTTCTGGCTAAAGGTTCCAGGTTCATTTTCATTGCGCAGGGTGGGCTTCAGCCCACCGCATGAGGCAAATCGTGGTGGGCCAAGGCCTACCCTGCGTGCAATGCCGACTTGTCGGCATCGCCGCCGACCAGAAGCGGGCCCGCCGCGTTTCATCGCCGTATTCATGGCTTGGTCGGGTCCCCGGGCGGGTTCGTCGCAAGCCGATTGCCCGGGGTCTCCAAAGATCGCACCGTGGGCCGGTCCAGTCCCATGCGGCTCGCCCAGCCGTGGAGAACCCTGATGAAGACGCTGATTACGATCGTTGCCTGGTGCCTTCTCTTCGTCCTGTGCTGGCCGCTCGCGTTGTTGGCCCTGGTGCTGTGGCCCGTGATATGGCTGCTCGCCCTGCCGTTTCGCCTGGTCGGCATCACGTTCTCGGCGCTGTTCGCGCTCCTGCAGGCGATGCTGTTGCTTCCTGCCCGCCTTCTCGGCGGGCGTTCCGGACCGCGGTACGCGAATCGCGCGGCGGCCTGACTCGCACCCGCGACGCCCATTTCCTGCTCCTTCAGGAAAAAGCGGCCAGGTTCATTTATCGGATCGAATAAACCTGACTCCCTGCGCTCTCGTCATTCCCCGCGCTTCAGCAACGCCTTGAGGTTGGCGAACGGCGTTCCGGTGGCAGCCGTGGTCCCGTCCTCCGCAGCCGCCGCGCTGACGCCGGTATGGTCGATGTAGCGAGAGTGCTCGTTGTCATGGCAGTACACGCACAGCAATTCCCAGTTGCTGCCATCGGCCGGGTTGTCGTCGTGATCGTGGTTGCGGTGGTGCACCGTCAACTCCTGCAGGTTCGTCCGGGTGAACTCGCGCGCGCAGCGTCCGCAGACCCATGGATACATTTTCAACGCTTGCTCGCGGTACCCCTTCGCGCGCTGCTCGGTACTGCGTCGCGCTTCGGCGACGATGCGGTCGAGCTTGGCGCCATCGGGTGGTGGCTTGTGCGTCGACATCGGACACTCCTTCGCTGGGCTAACTCCAGCCTGGGTCATTTTTGCGTCGTGCAACAGGGGTCCGTGCAACAGGGGTCAGAGTACAAATTGCGAGCCGTCCAAAACGTACCCTGCCCTGTTTTCGCTTACCGCATCCTACGTGCTGGAGGCGTTCGTCCAGGTATCGGCGAATACCCGTTGGAAGTTGAGGCCGAGCACTTTCTCGACGGTCCGTGTCTTGTAGCCGCGGCGCGCCAGCGCATCGGCGATGAGCAAGCTGCGGTCGGGACGGTTGAGTCCGACCACGAACGGCGGTGGGCCTTCGCCCGGTGCCGAAACGCCGCTGGCTTTGCGCGCCGCAATGGCCTTGTCCCACTGGGCCATGCTCTCGGGTGACGTGTCGAACGTCATCAGCAGCGCGTCGCTGCCGATCCCCACGTGGTCTTCGCCACAGGTGTTCAAGGCATGGCGCATGTGGCGCAGATAGTCATCGAGCGTCGGTTGCCGCGGGGCGCGGGTCAGGAATGCCAGGTTGTAGATGCCGACCACACCGCCCTTGTCCGCCACGGCGCGCAACACGGCGTCGCTCTTGTTGCGCGGATGTGCATGCACCGCAGCGCAACCGGCATGCGTGATCAATGCGGGTTTGCTGGACACGGCGAGCGCCGCCAGCGTCGAAGCCTCATCGCAGTGGCTGAGGTCGACGGTTACGCCCGCAGCGTTCATTCGCTGCACGGCCTCGCGTCCGAGCGGCGTCAGCCCCGAGGCCGGCTGGGGGCTCAACACCCCGGATGCGAACGCAGACGATCGGTTGTACGACAGCTGCATCACGCGTACGCCACGCGCGCGGAAGTGATCGATGCGTTCGAGCTTCGCCTCCAGCATCTCGACGCCTTCAAACGAGAAGATGATGCCTACCTTGCCGTCGCGCTTGGCGCGCAGAAGGTCCGACACCTGGTCGATCCTGACATACACGTCGGGATTGAGGCGGATGCCGGCGGCGTAAGCATCGATCTCGGCACTCGCCTGGGCGAAGTCGCCATTGCTGCCGCCCAGCGTTGCCTTCAGTGCGGTCAGCCCCGACGACTTCACCGCGAGCGCCGTGGCGCGATCGAGGGGGCCGGCGTCGTCGAGCGGAGGCACCAGGTTGCCGTCGATGAGGATGGCGTCGCGGTAACGAATCGACGGTTCGGCACCTCTCGAGGCCGCTCCTGCGATAGGCGCCAGGACGAAGCCGACCGCGAGCGCGGCCGAGGTTTTCAGGAAGTCACGTCTGTCTGTTCTCTTGTCCATGTGTTGCTCCGAATCCGCGCCGTCGATCGAGACGCATCGCGTAACGCGTGAGCAAGCATCGTGCCATCCGCCATTTCCGCGCCGTAGCAGGCTCGCGCGGTGAAGCGGTTCGTCCAGCGAAGGGCATCGGACGTCCGCGCGGACACATGGCGGACAAGCAAGGAACACGCCGCCATAAAGCTAAAGTAAGGCTAAAAGAGTCAGGTTCATTTGCTCGATCTGATAAATGAACCTTTTGCGCGAGATGGCCCACGGACGCAGCGCGGTCTGCGCACTGGCATTTGATGTGCCGCGGCCGCACCTGATTTGCGCGGAACGGGGTCATGGACCGTTGTTCGGACGCAACGGTCTGCGACCCTGTTAGCGAGGTTCATTCGAGGAAAATGTCGCCATGCATGCACTCACCTTCTCCCGTTTCGGCGGCCCCGAGGTCCTGGAATGGACCGCCGTGCCCGATCCCGTCGCCGCACCGGGTATCGCCGTGGTACGCACGCAGGCGATCGGACTCAACTTCGCTGACGTGTACCGGCGCCAGGGCCGCTATCACCTGGCGGGTTCGCCGCCGTGGATCGCGGGCTACGAGGGCGCGGGCGACATCGTCGCCCTGCATCCGGATGATGCGGACGGCGCGAACGACAGACGGCGGTTCCGAGTCGGCCAGCGCGTGGCGTTCGCCGACAGCGCATTTGCGAATGCCGAGCGCGTGGCGGTGCCGCTGGACAAGTTGATCGCGCTGCCCGATGACATCGGTTGCGACATCGCGGCCGCATTGTTGCTGCAGGGGCTGACGGCGCAGTTCCTGCTCGAGGACAGCCACGCGGTGCGCGCCGGCGAGACGTTGCTGGTGCACGCCGCCGGCGGCGGCGTGGGCCAGCTGCTGGTGCAACTGGCGCGCGCCAGGGGTGCGCAGGTGATCGCGCTGGCGTCGAGTGAAGACAAGCGCCAGGCCGCGCTTGCTGCCGGCGGCGCGCACGCGGTGGACAGCGGCCCCGGCTGGGTGGAGCGCGTGCGTGCGCTCGTGCCCAACGGCGCTGATGTCGTCTACGACTCGGTGGGACGCACGTTGGGCGACAGCCTCGCGCTCGCGCGCATCGGCGGCACCGTGGTGTTCTACGGCATGGCCGCAGGCGATCCCGATCCGGTCGATCCGCGCGTGCTCATGGACCGCTCGCTCACGTTGGTGGGCGGAGACTTGTGGAACGTGCTGACCAGCGCCGCAGCGCGCCAGCAGCGCGCCGACCGGTTGTTCGCCGCGGTGAGCGCCGGGCATCTGAAGGTCGCGATCGCCGCGCGCTTCCCCCTGCGCGAAGGCGCGCAGGCGCACGCGTTGCTGGAAGGGCGTGGCAGCGTGGGCAAGGTGCTGCTACTGCCGTAGTCAGGGCGCCAGGCGAGCTTGCGCGCGGAAGCAGGTCTGTGAACGCAGCGGATCAGGTTGCGTGGCCGCCGCAATGACCGCGGCGCGTTGCCTCGGGTATGGGCCGGCGCTTGGGATGGCGCGGCGCGGGGGCAGGGGGCATTGGGACAGCATGTCGATCACGATCCGGTGGCTCGGGATGGACGAGCTGGATACGCGTACCTATGACGCCTGGACCGGGCTGGCCGCGCGCGCCTGCGAGCCGAACCCGTTCCTGATGCCGCAGTTCGTCCTGCCGGCCGCCCGTTGGCTGTCGCCACGCCCGCCGCTGCTGGCGTTGTTCGAGCGCGGTGCCGCGCATGAGCTGGTCGGCGTGGGCTGCTTCAGTGCCGAGCGCGCCAACCCGTTTGCGCCGGTGCCCCATTTGCGCGCCTTCTGCACGCTGCACTCGTTCCGCACCGGGCTGCTGGTCGCATCGGGAGAGGCCGCGGCCGTGGCGCATGCGCTGCTGGCCGCGATGCGCGAACGCAAGGGCGCGATGCGCCATCGCGCCATCGCCCTGCGAGCCGTACCCGCCGGCGACGAAGGCTACATCGCGCTGCGCGCGGTCGCCGCCGAGGCCGGTGGCGGTTGGCGCGAGCTGTCGCGCTTCGCCCGGCCGGTGCTGCGGCTGGCCCCGGGCCTGGCCGTGTTGGCCGCGCTGCCGGGTCATATGCTGAAGGATCTGCGCCGCCGCCGACGGCGCCTGCATGAAGCGGGACCGTGTTCGGTGCGTCTTGTTCAGGCGGCCCGCCTGCTGCCGGAGGCCTGTGAGCGCCATCTCGCGCTGGAGCATGGCGGATGGAAAGGCGCACACGGCAGCTCACTGCTCAGTTCAGTGGCCGGCGTCGGTTTCTTCCGCGAGGTGGTCGAGCGCTTCGGCGCGATTGGTGCCGTCGTTTTCACCGAACTCCTGTCAGGCGACCGGGTGATCGGCTCCAGCAGCAACTTCCTGGTCGGGCGCACGCTGAGCGCGTTCAAGATCGGTTGGCATTCCGGCTTCGCACGCTACAGCCCGGGCCGACTCACCGAGTTGGCGCTGCTGGAATCGATACCGGCGACCTGGCCGCACGTGGACAAGTTCGACAGCAACTCCGGGCAGGATTCATTCCTGTCACGGATGCTCCCGCACGCGGAACCGATCGTGTCGGGATTTGTCGCGACCGACCCGCGCGGCCTGCAGGCACTGCACCTGGGCCGGCTCATGCATCCCTTTGCCCGGGCGCTGGGCCTCCAGCCGTGGCAGGTGGACGCAGGTGCCAGCACAGTTCCAGCGGATGCGGGGCTCACGATGCTGCTGCGGAAAGTAGGGCTAAGAGCGCATTCCTGAAACTTGGGAATAAGGGCTCGACCGAACGCTTGGCTCGCCGGCCCAAACAACAGCGGCCCGAGTGATAAATCAGGTCGGCACCGCTTCTGCCGTCCGACGCGCTCCGGTTTTCACGTTCCCTCCATAGCGGTGCGACAAACATCCGCCGGCTGGACCCACTTCGCGAGCTGCGCCCCCACCGCACGGACGGCAGGTCCTGCAACTCGACTCTCACTCCGACTGGAGATCTGCAGATGCGCAAGTTCGCTTCCCGGGCCAAACGCGGCCTGTTCGTGCTCTCGCCCCTCTCGCTCGTCGTCGCCATGGCCGCTTCCGCGGCGGGCCCTTCCGACAACCTGCCGGCTTCGGTCCGCGCGGCCATGCAGCGCGACCTCGGCCTGACCTCGGCCCAGCTGTCCCAGTACCTCAAGATCGAACACCTCGCGACGCTACAGGAGAAGCAGCTGGCCAAGGCGCAGGGGCGCGCGTTCGCCGGTAGCTGGATCGAGCGCCAGTCCAATGGCAGCTTCCGGCTGGTCGTCGCGACCACCACCATCGGCCCGCAGAAAGGCGCCGCCGGTGTCGAGATCCGCAGCGCCCGCCGCAGCCTGACCGAGCTCAATGCGTCCAAGTCGCGGCTCGATGCCGTGCTGGCGAGCGGAAGCACGGTGCCCAAGGGCGTGTACGGCTGGTACGTCCATATGCCCAGCAACAGCGTCGTGATCAGCGTCGGCAAGGGTGCGCAGCAGGCTGGCATCGACTTCGCCGCCGCCAGTGGCATTGATGTCCAGAGCGTGCGCCTGGTGACCGAGGACGAACAGCCGAGCCTGCGCAGCACTCTGCGCGGCGGGCTGGGCTACCTGCGCAATCCCGGCGACGGCTACCTCTACGCCTGCTCGATCGGCTTCACGGTCACCCAGGGCAACACCACCCCGGGCTACGTCAGCGCCGGCCACTGCGGTGATGCCGGCGAGCCGGTGTACCTGGAGCTCTCGCCGCAGTGGACGCTGGGGCCGAAGATCGGCACGTTCGCCGCGTCCAAATTCCCCAATCCTGGCCAGACCGGCAATGACTACTCGTGGGTGAAGGTCGATGCGGGCAACACGCTGTCGCCGACCGTCTACGGCTGGGGCAAGGGCGACGTCACCGTCCATGGCAGCACCGAAGCCGCCGTCGGCGCCGCGATCTGCCGCTCCGGTCGTACCTCGGGCTGGCGCTGCGGCACGATCGAGGCCAAGGGCCAGACCGTCAGCTACAGCACCGGCGAAACGATCCTCAACCTGACCCGCACCACCGCCTGTTCCGAAGGCGGCGACTCGGGTGGCTCGTTCATTACCGGCCCCGGCCAGGCCCAGGGCGTGCTGTCGGGCGGCAGCGGCAGCTGCAAGGGCAAGCAGCCGAACAATCGCACCCGGAGCTTCTTCCAGCCGCTCCTGCCGATCCTGCAGGCCTACAACCTGGGTCTGCTCACCAGTCCGTGATTCCAGTCGGTGCTGCAATCACAAACGCCCCGGTTTGCCGGGGCGTTTTTTTGCGTCTGCCGGACGCGCCTACCGTTTCGGCAGCCTGGCGCCATGCACCAGGCGGATGACCTGATACAAGTCGCCGTCGTTGAAGCGGGAGCCCTTCCCGGTGTCGACGCGGTGAACCATGACAAGGCCGTGCTTGGGGTAGACCGCCAACATGTGGATGCCGACGCCAGTGTGGAAGAACGAGGGCGTCTCGTCGGGCGTATCGGGTACCAGGACATCCCAGAGCATGCCGTAGGCCAGGCCATACTGCGGTTCGACGATGGAGTAGGGGCGCGTGCTGAGCGTGATCCATTCGGCCGGGATGAGTTGCTTGCCGTGCCAGCGTCCGCGGTCGAGAAAGAGTTGACCGTAAAGCGCCAGGTCGTGCGCCGACATGCGGAAGTGATAGGCGGGATAGCGTGATCGGTCCGGTTCGTACTGGTAGAAGCCGTCGACATCCGGGCCGGTGGGAATGGCGCCAGCCGGTGCCACCACGATGTGGTTGCGATAGTCGATCATGCCCAGCGGCTGCGCGATCTCGTCGAAGAACGCGTCATAGATGCGTCGACCGATACGCCGTTCGAGAATGCGGCCGGCGACGTTGAAGTCCCAGTTGTTGTAGTAGAAGAACTCGCCGGGAGCATGGCTTCCGCGCGACGGCCTGACTTGCGACATGCCGTCGGATTCGGCAGCAGCCGCGTGGTACACGCCGGAACGCGACTTCAATACATCGATGAGGCGGGCGGACTTTTCCTTGTTGGTCAACGCGGGCGGAAGGTCGTCGACGTCCAGTTCGGCCAGCGTCTTGTCGAGGTCCATGTCGCCACGTCCCTGGTGGATGCCATACAGGGAACTGAGCAATGCCTTGCGCATCGAATGCACGAGCAACTTCTTGTGTATGTCACCCCATTCGAAAAAGACCTTGCCTTCATGCAACAGCATCAGGCTGTCGGAGCCTGACTTTTCGAGGAAGGCCCTCAGCTCCTCCAGGCGCTCGGGCGAGTAGCCCGCTTCCCGCGGCGTGATGCGCTCGAACGCGTCCGACGGCGGCGCTGCGCTGGATGGGCAGCCGGCGATCGAAAGGAGGGCGAGCAAGCACCAGGCGAAGGGCTTCATGGATTGCATCAGGGTCTGTGCGGCGTGCCTTATCATGTCATCGCGGGATCGTGGTGCCGACTGGACCCCACGCCGATCAGATCAACCTCCCTGAAGCCATGAGTGAAGTCCAATCCCCGGGGGCGCCGCTTCTCCCGCGATATCCACGCGTCGTCGCGGTGCTCGCGACGCGGAACGAGGAACGCTTCATCGCCGCCTGCCTGGAAAACCTCTTCCGGCAAGGCGTGGAGGTGTACCTGTGTGACAACGGCTCCACCGACCGGACCCTCGAGATCGCGACGGCCCACCTCGGTGCCGGGCTGATCGGCATCGAGCACATCCCGTACGACGGCACGTACCGCTGGGAGAGCATCCTGCGTCGGAAGGAGGCGCTGTTCCGCGAACTCGACGCCGACTGGTTCATGCACGTCGATGCCGACGAGATCCACCTTCCGCCGCCCGGCCACGCGTCGATAGCAGCAGCCATCGCCGTGGCCGACGCGCGCGGCTACGACGCGGTCGAGTTCGCCGAGTTCACGTTCGTGCCGACGCGCGAGGCGCCCGACCACGATCACGCCGATTTCGCCAGGACGCTGCGCACGTACTATCCGTTCCGCCCGCGTTCGCCGCACTGCGTGCGTGCCTACCGCAAGCAGGACGTGCCCATGGAGATCGCCTGGTCCGGCGGGCACCTCGTGCGGTTCCCGCACCCGCCGCGGATGTACCCGGAGCCGTTCCGGATGAAGCACTACCTCTTCCTCAGCAAGGCGCATGCGGCCCGCAAGTATCCCGGGCGGAAGTACGACGATGACGAGGTCAACCACCGGGGCTGGCACGGCTGGCGTCCGCGGTTGCGTTCGGATCACATCGTGCTGCCGAGCCTGGCGCACGTGCGCACGATGTCGAGCGACGACGATCTCGACCCGAGCAGTCCCTGGACACAGCACTGGCTCGATCAATGCGCGGCCTCGTGAGCGACAGCGCGCTGCCGCGGATCCTTGCGATCGCCGACCGGCCGGGCTGGGCGATCGAAAGCAAGGCGCGCAACCTCGCGCGCGACCTCGCGGACCGATACGAGGTAGTCGTGCGCTTCCAGCACGAGGTAACCGGGCACGACCTCGAATCGGCGGACCTCGTGGTGATTTTCTACTGGCTCGAGATCCGGAAGATGCCGCTTCCGGAGTCGGCGCTCGCGCGTTGCGCGGACCGGTTACTCATCGGTATCTGCAGCCACTTCGAGCTACAGGGCGGACTGCGCGAGCAGGGACTGGCAACCCTTAACCGTCTTGCGCGCTGCGTCTTCGCGAACAACGCGGCGCTGCAGCGCGAGTTCGCGCCGTTGATCGACGTGCCGGTGCACTACACGCCCAACGGCGTCGACACGACGTTCTTCCGGCCCGGCGATGCGCCGCGGGTGCGCGTTCCGGGCGAGCTTCGCGTCGGTTGGGCTGGTAGCCTCACCAACCAGGGCGCGGAGCACCGCGGCTTCCCTAACGTCATCGAGCCCGCAGTGGCCGCGGTGCCAGGGGTCACGCTCGTGACCGCGATCCGCGAGCAGCATTGGCGCAATCGTGACGAGATGCTTGCCTTCTACCGCGACATCGACGTCTACGTCTGCGCCAGTCGCAGCGAAGGCACGCCCAATCCCTGCCTCGAGGCAGCGGCTTGCGGGGTTCCGGTCGTCACCACGAAGGTCGGCAACATGCCTGAGCTGATCGTCGACGGCGAGAATGGCTGCTTCTTCGATGGCACGGCGCACGGGCTCGCAGAAAAGCTCGCGCTGCTGCGGGACTCGCCCGCGCTTGCGTCGCAGTGGGGGACGCGCATCCGCGCGTCGATCGAAGCGTGGGACTGGCGCCACCAGTCGGAGAATTACGCGCGCATGTTCGACGCGATGCTCGCGACGCGCGATCCGGGGTCGGCGTTTCCGACCTGACTGCGAAACGCCAGGCAACTTTGCGCGTGAGCTTTCTCGTGCAGTCGGATGTGACTGGGGCTATAAAGCAGTGCAAGCCAATCTTGGCGATCCCTGCTGAGGACCTACCGTGCGCTCAATCCTGCTTCCGGCCTCACTCGTAATCACTCTGCTCGCGGCCTGCGAGCGTGCCCCGCAAACCAACGCACCTGTGCCTGCGACCACCGCGCAGGCGCAAGTGCAACTGCAACCGGCGATCGATGCTTTCATCGATGGCTATTTCCATCACTTCCCCACCGACGCCGCCAATGCCGGAAAGCATGAGTTCGACGGCAAACTGCCGGACTATTCGCCCGACGGGCTGAAGGCAACGGTGCAATGGTTGCACCAGCAGCGCGACCGCATCGCCGCCTACCCCGATGCGCAACTCGAAGCGATCGATCGCTTCCACCGCGATTACGCACTTTCGGAAATCGATCGCCGGCTGTTCTGGTACGAGGAAGCCGGTTTCCCGTACAGGAACCCCGCGTTCTACGTCGATCCGCTGTCGCCCAGCATGTACCTCACGCGTCCGTATGCGCCGCTAGCGCAGCGCATGGCTGCGTTCGTGACTTATCAGGAAGCTCTGCCGAAGGCGGTGGAGCAGATCAAGGCGAACCTGAAGACACCATTGCCCGCGAGCTACATCGAATACGGCAGCGGCGTGTTCGGCGGGCTCGCGGATTTCTTCAGGAACGATGTGCCCAAGGCGTTCGCGTCCGTCGATGACAAGGCATTGCAGGATCGCTTCAAGGCCTCCAACGCCAAAGCGACAGAAGCCGTCGGCAGCCTGGCTGCATGGTTGAAGGCGCAGCAGCCGCACGCGACGCAGGACTTCGCACTCGGTGCGGACAAGTACGCCCATATGCTGCAAGCGACCGAATGGGTGGATATGCCGATCGAACAGATCAAGGTCGCTGGGGAAGCGGATCTGGCACGCAACACCAAGGCGCTGGAAGCCGCATGCGCGCAATTTGCACCGGGCAAGTCGCTGCGCGACTGCATGGACAAGGTAAACGGCGACAAGCCGCAAGGCGGCGCGGTCGAGGGTGCCCGCGCGCAACTCGCGGGACTGCGCCAGTTCATCGTCGATAACGACCTGGTCACGATCCCCGGCACCGAACTGGCGAAGGTCGACGAGGCGCCGCCATTCAACCGCTTCAACTTCGCCTACATCGAAATCCCCGGCCCGTACGAGAAGAACCTGCCGTCGGTGTACTACATCGCGCCGCCCGATCCGACCTGGCCTAAAGCCGACCAGCTCGCCTACGTGCCGGGCAAGGACGTGCTGTTGTTCACTTCGGCGCACGAAGTGTGGCCTGGTCACTTCCTGCAGTTCCTGCACGCCAATCGCGCGAAATGGCCGTTCGGCCAGTTGTTCGTTGGCTATGCATACGCCGAGGGTTGGGCGCACTACTGCGAAGAGATGATGTACGACGCGGGCCTTGGTGATCACGCGCCCGAAGCGCACATCGGCCAGCTCAGTGAAGCCCTGTTGCGCGACGTGCGGTTGCTGTCGTCGATCGGCATGCACACCGGCAGCATGACGGTCGCGCAATCGGAGCAGATGTTCCGCGACAAGGCGGTCCAGGATCCAGGCAACGCGCACCAGCAGGCGTTGCGTGGCACCTACGACCCCGCGTACCTCAACTACACGCTCGGCAAACTGATGATCATGCAGCTGCGCGAGGATTGGACGAAGGATCGCGGTGGACGCAAGGCGTGGAAGGAATTCCACGACCAGTTCCTCAGCTACGGTGGCCCGCCGATCCCGCTGGTGCGCGCGCAGATGCTGGGTGGAAAGCCAGAGGCCAAGCTCTGGCAGGCGCCCGCAACGCCGTAGTTGCCTTGCCACGCGGCGCGTCGGGAAGCGGGTCCGGGCGCACCATCAAAGGGGGCGGAAGTAGTCGAAGGCCGTAATTACCTCCGCCCCCTTTATCCGATTGGCCGCACGTCTCGAGCAGGGACGTTATCTGTTTGCCGGTTCGACTTCCGGGCCGCCTTCAGGAGTGCTGCCATGAACGATCTGTCTCCCGCGCGGATCACCGAGGTCGGGATGGGCTTCTGGCCTGCGAAGACGTTGCTGTCCGCAGTGGAGTTGGGACTGTTCACCCGGTTGGGCTCCGGCGCGCAGGCGGCCGATGAACTCCAGGCGGCGCTGGGGTTGCATGCGCGTGCCAATCCCGACTTCTTCGACACGCTCGTCGCGCTGGGGTTCCTGGAGCGCGACGGTGACGGGCCGGGCGCCCGCTATCGCAATACGGCCGAGACGGCGGCATTCCTCGATCGCGCCAGTCCGGGGTATATCGGCGGCTTCCTGGAGATGGCCAATGCCCGCCTGTATCCGTTCTGGGGCGAGCTGACCGAAGCGCTGCGCACCGGGCAACCGCAGAACGAGATCAAGCGCACCGGATCGTCGATGTTCGCCGAGCTCTATCGGGATCCCGAACGCCTCGCGCAGTTCATGCGCGCCATGAGCGGCATTTCCGCCGGCAACTTCCAGTCCTTCGCCGACAAGTTCGACTTCTCGCGTTACACAACGATGTGCGACGCGGGCGGGGCAACGGGACAACTGTCGATGTTCGTCGCCCGGCGGCACCCACACATGCGTTGCATCAGCGCGGACCTGCCCGAAGTCGTAGCGATCGCCCAGCGCGAGATCGCCGCGGCGGGATTGTCGGACCGGATCACGGCGCAGCCGATCGACTTCCTCAGCGAGCCATTGCCGCACGCAGACGTGGTGACGATGGGATTGATCCTGCACGACTGGAACCTGCAGACGAAGCGACAACTCATCCGCGCGGCCTTTGAAGCCCTGCCGCCAGGCGGCGCGTTCGTGGTCATCGAGAACCTGATCGACGACGCCCGTCGCGAGAATGCCTTCGGCTTGATGATGTCACTCAACATGCTCATCGAATTCGGCGACGCATTCGATTTCACCGGCAGCGATTTTTCCGCGTGGTGTCGCGACGCCGGGTTCAGTCGTACAGAAATCATTCCGCTGGGTGGTCCGGCCAGTGCGGGGGTGGCGTACAAGTAGGGATGGGTTGTCCATCGATGGCGCAGGATCGTGCGTCGAACAAGTGCTATCTTTCCGCCGCTGATACGCAAAGGAGTGTTTGATGAGACATCTGGATGTCCCACGCCGTTCGGGTGACGGCGGTTGGTCCGACGTGCCGGTGGCCGGCAATCTCTTGTACCGGAGCGCGCTGGCCTCGCTCCTGATGGCCTGCATGCTGGGCTGCACTCCGGCGATAAGAGGCGGCACCGGGTTGGTCAGGAACCCGCCCGAAAAGACTGTCGACGCGGCGAGCGATGAGCTCTCCGCATTCACTGGCGATGACTTTGACGTGCGCATGTGGCGCAGCGCTGACCTGGATGGTGACGGCGATGCCGATGTCATTGCCGTCCTGTCGGAACGGGGAGCAGCAGGATCAGGCGGAGCGCGAACGCTGCTGTTGCTCCGGCGTTCTCCGGACGGACACCTGGAGCGCGTAGTCGAGAATCGCGATGCCATCCTGCCGGAGTCGAGAGGGGGCATGCTGGGTGATCCTCTGCGCGATCTCATTGCCGACAAGAACGGTTTCGTGCTCGTCTTCGAGGGAGGTTCGCGCGAGATGTGGTCCCGTCGCTATTCGTTCGACTACGTTCCCTCGGCGAACACATGGATGCTGAGGGAGTTCAACAGCAGCGTGCTCGATCGACAGGAGGGCACGACCGAGCAGAAGCGGTTCGATGCCCGGGATTTCGGTGAGATATCCATCTCGCAGTTCGCCCCGGATTCCCTGCCCGTCGAAGGATTCTGATCCGGCACCGTGTCCAGGAGCGACTGTATGCCAACTGCAAACGAGCTATCCGTACTCGCCGCCGCCCGGACTACGGGAATCGAGTCACGGGAAGAGCTGTCGAATTTCATGGCGCAGATGGGCCATGAGTCGCTCGGATTCACCCGGCTCCAGGAGGGCTTCCGCTACACCCGGGGAATCGACGCCATACCGGTAGACGCCGCCTTTCGTGAAGGGCGTGAGGTACTCGAAGCGGCTCGGCAGCAGGCAATGGACGGGCAGCCCACTGAATTGGCGCGCCTCATGTATGGAGGTCGCATGGGCAATGACGACGCGGGCGACGGATACCGTTACCGCGGACGTGGCTACGTGATGTTGACTGGCGAGGCCAACTATCGCGATGCAGGGCAGGGCGTGGGCCTCGAGCTTGTCGCCAACCCCGACCTCGCAGCCGAACCGGAGAATGCAGCGCGCATAGCAGCGTGGTACTGGCAACGCCGCGTCCCCGCCGATGATCGGGATGATGTATCTGCGGCAACCATCGCCATCAATGGTGGCGAAATCGGGTTGCCTGATCGGCACAACCGCTTTGATGCCTGGCACGCGTTGCTGACTCCAGAGTTCGTCGCCGATCTGGATGCGGGTCGCATCCAGGCCGGCGAACCAGTGGCTCCCAGAGTGGGTTGGGCCGCGATGGCGGAAGGCGCATTGCGTCGAGGTGAGACCGGCGCCGACGTTGGGCAGTTGCAGGAGAATCTGCGCGAGCTGGATGTGCACGATGCGCGAGGCCGCGAACCGAGCGTGAGTCGAAGTTTTGGTGCATCCACCGAGCAGGCGGTGAGGACGTTTCAGCGCCAACATGCGCTCCCGGTTACCGGCCGAGCGGATGCCATCACGCTGGACTCCGTTGACAATGCGATCCAGGCAAGTCGCATGCGACCAGTCGCACCGCAGCCTCCCTCGGGAGCGTCCCACACCGGGACGGAAGCCACGCCGCCAATGCGTACACAACTGCACGAGCAGGCAGAAGCAGCGGTGCGTCATCTGGACGCGTCGATGGGCAGGACTTACGACAGCACCAGCGAGCGCATGACAGCTAGCCTCGCTTACCTCGCCAGGCAAAACGGCCTCGAACGCATCGATAGGGTACTGCTCAGCGTTCACGGTGTTCACACGCGCGCCGGCGAGAACGTCTTCGTCGTGCAAGGTGGGCCCAGCGACCCGGCCAGTCGCCTCGCATACATGAAGACACAGGATGCGGTGGATATGCCGATCGAACGGTCGCTCGCCCGGTTCCATGCCCACTCGCCGGCTGCACCCGCTGTCGCAATGGCCACCATGCAAACGCCTGAAATTGCCGGTCCGCGGCCGAGGGTTTGAATGTATTACTGCGCACTCATCGACAAGGAAGTCGAAATTACCAGTGATACCTCACCGAACGTTCTGGCAAAGCGTGCCCACTTTGCGCCAGCACGGCGACTCTAGGGCCCCTGTTACTGATGTCCTGCAGCCGCGCGGCCCCTCGCGCTGAATCCCTCGGGCTACTGGCGATCGAGGACGTACAGCCGGCTGTCCTGGCATCGGAGGCGAGCACAGGCGACAGGCAGTTGCCCAAGGCCTGCAGCGCATGGCGCTTTAGCAAGGCGCAGGTTGAGCGGTTCTTCGCGTCGAGTCGCGAAGAACCGGAGGGCAAGGCCCACGAGTTCTACGACTTGCCATGCACGATCAGCGGCACGCTGACGGCGGAGGGCCGGCGATGGGATTTCACCATCAATGCCGCGTCCACTGCCCTCTGGCGCAATGGCGGCGACGAGCGTTACTGGGGTTGCCGGGCAAAAGCCTGCGAATCAATGGTGCTGTTGATGCCGGACGATCTTGATCCCGGCAAAGGCGAGTAACGGGTCGCAACCGTGGACGGACGGTGCAAGGCCGTCAGTCGCCCCCAGCGATCAATCGCCCACCTTGCGCAGATGATGCTGCGGCTGCGAGCACACCACCACGGTGTCCGGTGCCGTGACCGTACCGGCGACCTGCACGCGGTCATGCGGCTTGAGTGCCTGCACGTCGCCGGGCGGCGCGGCTTTGCACAGGTTCCAGCGCGCGGGCAGCTGCACTTGCACCGTGGCGGCGGACGGCGTGGTCACGGTGACCGACGCGTTGCCGTCGTAGGCCCAGGGGGCGGTGTCGACGCCAACCACTTCCCCTTCGAACATCGTTTCCTGGCCGACTACGAGTGCTGCCGTCGTGGCCTGCGTCGTCGCGCAGCCGGCGAGTGCGGCGATAGTGAGGGTGATCGCGAGGGCGAGCACGGCGGACCGGGCAGCGGTGGGCGGGACGTGATGGGTCATCAGGCGGGCTCGGCTGGAAGTCGCCCCATTTGTGCGCAGACGCGGGCTTTTGGCAATCATTACACTCGACCTTCCTTCGGACCGAGTTCAGCCATGACGCTACGCGCGCGCCTGTTGCCTGTTGTGTTGCTGGTCGGCCTGACCGCCTGCGCATCGTCGATGCGTGATGCGCCCACGTCGTCACTGCCTGAGCCGGCCGCGGCGGCGATGGCTGCGCCCATGAGCAAGACCGGCAACGTGGACAGCGGCGTGCTGCAAGGCGCGCCGTATCGCATCGACGTGCCCGCGGACTGGAATGGCGAGCTGGTGATGTTCCTGCACGGCTATGAGCCGGTGGGTGTGCCGCGCCCCGATCCGTGGCCGCGCGATGCGTTCGCCGAGCAGATGCTGGCGAAGGGCTACGCCGTTGCGGGCAGTGGCTACGCAACGCAGGGCTGGGCGGTGGCCGAAGCCGTGGCCGACAACCAGCGGCTGCGTGAGCATTTCATCGCCGGGCACGGTGAGCCGCGGCGCAGCTGGCTGGTCGGCATCTCGATGGGCGGGCAGATCGTGCTCGCCAGTGCCGAGGCCTATCCGGACGAGTACGCCGGCGCGTTGTCGATGTGCGGCGTCAATGCGCCAGCGTACGAGCTGTTCACACAGGGGGCGTTGGCGCCGCTGGTCGCGTTCGAGGTGCTGTTTCCGCGCGTGTTGCCGCAGGCCCCGGGCGGTCTGGCCGATCCGTCGCTGCCGCCGATGGTCGATCCGGCGGTGATCGAGGCCGCGCTGCACGGCAACGAGGCCAAGGCGAAGCTGTTGGCGCAACGCTTCGACATCCTGCGCGAGGACCTGGCCGGAGCGTTGATGCTGCAATACGTCGCGCTGCGTGAAGTGGCGACGCGTGCGGGCGGTTTCCCGGTCGACAATCGCGATTACGTCTACACCGGCTTCGGCGACGACGCGGCGTTCAATGCGGCCGCGCGTCGCTACACCGGGGACGCGAAGGCGATGGATTACCTGCAGCGCAATGCACCGCTCACCGGCCGCGTCGCCACCCCGGTGGTGCTGCTCTCCAACCGCGATGATCCGACCGTTCCCGCGCGCTTCGGTGCCCGATACACGCAACGCGTGCGCGAGGCCGGTGCCGAGCGCCTGCTCACGGTGCTGCCGCGCGTGGGCAAGGGCCATTGCGCGTTGACGCCGCAGGATGTGGACGGCGCGTTCGCGACGATGCTGTCGGTGGGCAAGTCGCCGGACAAGGGCGGACCAGCCGAGCGCAGGGGCCAGTAGCCGGAACGGCGCGCTATCGCGAAGCACACCGCAGCCCCGTATCGCGTGTTCGACCGTTATCCACGTCGAAGGCGATCGGGCACCGGTCGTCGCGGAGGACGTCATGGACAAGCGGCGTGTGAAGGCAGCGCATGTGGTGGTGCACACCATCGTTCTGGCAGGGCTGTGCACGATCGGGCTGCTGGCACCGCTCGCGAAGTCCCCGGCGTCCAGTCGGGACGCCGCCGCGCAGGAGGATGAGGAGTCCAATGGACTGCCGCAGGCGATACGCGAACGACAGCAGGCCATCGCGGCCGAGCTGGAACAGCTTCGCGGACATCCCTGGGCTGGCGAGTATTTCCAGGGCGATGGCCTGGGCGCGAACATCACGGTGATGATCGCCCCCCAGGCTGGCGTGGCGGCTACGTGGTTCGGCTGCATGGGACTGTACGGTGCCAACGAGGGGCGCATCCGGGAGCAGCCGGACGGCCGCCTGTCGTTCCAGTTCACCCAGGTCAATCCGGGTGGCTTCGGCGGATTCGCGGACGAAGTCGTGCCGGTGCGATGGGGTGCGCGGCGCTACCTCATCCCGAACTCGCGCATGTTCGACTTCGTCAATGCGATACATCGCGGCTTCGAGCCGCGACCGCGGATGCATGGCATGTTCCTGCTTGCCCGTGGGGACGAGACGAAACCGGTGACCGGGTTGCCGGCGTTGCCGGAAAAGTTCCGCCAGGCCATCCGCAGCAGGGCGCTCGACGTGGGCGTGGTCAAGGTCGAGTCCCGACCGGATTTCCGCAGCGGGGGTTACTGCGAGAAGCGCTATCGCGTAACGGTGGACCATGGCGATGCCGATGGCCTGGTGCCCGGCACCACGCTGAACGTGAAGTCGCCGGTGAACGTCTTCGCCGATCTGCGCATCGATGCCGCGCAAGCAGGTACGGCCACCGGAGAGATCGCCATCTTCGAAAGCGACTGCCGTCGACCGGAGAATATTCCCGACAGGCACTGGACGTTTACCACTGGCGCGTACGCGCCGACGGCAGGCGAGTCGATCCGGGTAGTACCCGTCAGGTAGCCTCGAAACGTGGACGCGGCGGGATCCTTGACCACCGCCCGGCCGGGTTGGGCGCGGTGACGGCCATAGCCGACCCATCCCGTCGTCGATGGGCGGTATGCCGGAAGCAAATCGTCTGGAGGGCCGGAGAACAATCATTGAGGCGCGTTCATCCAGCAGGGGTGGTGGGTTTGCCGCGGCGTGCGCGGCCGCTCCTGCCTGCGGCCGTCGTTGGAAGGAGATGAATCCCCCGCGGGTAGCAAGCACATGGACACTGAACAGCGTCGGGCGCCACGCAAACAACTCGCCGGCGCGGTCATGATCGTGCCCAATGGCCATGGGCATGACGCGCAGATCTTCGATATCTCGGCAGGCGGGGCGCGTTTCGGGTTGTCCAACGACTGGGCACCTACGGATGGCGCTTCGCTGCGGGTGTTCTTTCTGTCCGACACCGACCACCCGATCATGCTGCACGGGCACGTGACACGGGTTGCGGTCGATCACCTCGGCTTTGCGTTCGAGCCTGCGCAGGACGAGAGCATTTCCGAGTTGATGCAGCTGCTGCGCTGATCGCTGGATCGAGAACGAGCCGGATCTGCTCCCGGGCAGTACGAAACACCCGGCACCGATGACCACAGAACAGCCCGCACTGCCGCGGAGAGGGCGGTGTGTTCCGGCGCCGTCGCCAGCCATGCCGCAGTGCCCCAGATGGGGGATGGCTGACCCCGTACCGCCATGCTCGGATAGCGGGCCGCGCTCGCCGCGGCATCACATTTCCATTGCCCGGAGACGTCCATGGACCGTTCCGCCCTCGTCGCGTACCTGTTCGCCGCGACCGCCATGCTGCCCCTGTGTGCCAGCGCACAGGACATGGCAGTGACCGCAGGCAAGCACGTCAAAGTGCTGCTCGATAACGAGAAAGTACGCGTGATGGAGCTCAGCTTTGCGCCCGGCGAGAGCACGGGCATGCATTCGCACGGTGACAACATCGTCTACTACATCACCGGCGGCAAGGCGAAGCAGACGATGGGCGACGGCTCGACCAAGGAGCGCGTCACCCAGCCCGGCGAAGCGCTGTGGAGCGGACCGGTGACGCACGACACCGTGAACACCGGAAAGTCCGACGTGAAGGTGCTGATCATCGAGTTGAAGGCGCCCGCGAAGTAGGCACTCGAACGCGGTCAATCGGGGCGGAGGAATGTGCCCCAAGACTCTGCCCCGATCACAACACACTCCAGGGCCGACCTGAAGCTGCCCTCCACGCGCGGCTGTCAGCGGTGAGAAGGTCAGAGCACCGTTTCGCCTCGCGAAGAGAATTCCCTGGCAGCGGGGCCAGACGTGCGCCTGCCGGCGGCCCTAGAATGGCTGCCCTTTCCGCCCGGCCTACCAGCCAGAGCAACCCATGGCACCCAAGGCCACCGTCGTCAAAGCCGAGTTGCAGGTCAGCGACATGGACCGGCACTACTACGCGTCGCACAACCTCACCCTGGCGCAGCACCCCTCGGAGACGCAGGAGCGGCTGATGGTGCGCCTGCTGGCGTTCGCGCTGCATGCGGACGAGCGGCTGGAGTTTGGTCGCGGCCTCAGCGACGAGGAAGAACCGGCGCTGTGGCGTCGGGACTACACCGGCGAGATCGAGCAATGGATCGAACTGGGCCAGCCGGACGAGTCGCGCATCCGCAAGGCCTGCGGCCGCTCGCAACAGGTGGTCGTGGTGAACTACGGCGGCCGCGCCGCCGATGTGTGGTGGAGCAAGAACGCAGTGACGCTGGACCGGCTGAAGAACCTGACCGTCATCGATATCGATGCCGACAGCGTCGATGCGATCGCGACGCTGTTCGAGCGCGGCATGCGACTGACAGCGATGATCCAGGACGGCGAATTGCAGCTGATGGATACCACGCGCACCATCGCGGTTCGTCCGACGGTGCGGATGGGCGGGGCAGTCAACGCAACGTAACAACGGTCGTCGAAGCAGGTCGGGTCGGCTGCACGTGCAAATCGTTGGTCTCGCATGTCCGTCGGCCTGATCGACGGAACAGATCGCGCGCGGTCTGTTGAATCGCATCGTCCGCGAATCCGCTGACCCCAGCGTATTGAACAGCTCACCGCAATTCCGCAGGGCGAAGGTGAGTGCGTTGCGACGTGTCATGACCTCGTTCGGGGGTCCCCATGGCCTGAACCGGCGCTCCATGCCGTTCTCCCTGGGTGACCGATGACGGCTCGTCAGCCGCAAGTACCCGAGGGGAAAAATGAAATCTTCAACTGCAAAGGCAGCCCTTGCGGCGGCCCTGGTCTCGTCCATGTCGATCGCCGCCGCCGTTCAACCGGGGCCGTCGACCCAGGCCAGGCAAGCCGGAACCAGCGCCACGCGCTGGACCTTGGCTCACCAGCTGCTCCTGAAGTGGGCGCCGTACGTCCAGGAAGCCTACGGGGCCAACCCGAAGAAGTGGGCGCTCGACATGGCCCCGGTGCTGGGCCGGGCCGAGATCGTCCGCCTGGAGACCGCCCTGCAGGCGCGGACCTTCGATGGCATGAACCAGGCGCTGGTGCAGCCGAGCATGGGGACCAAGGCGCTGGGTGATGCCGGTACGGACCTGACGTTCGTATCCGTCCCGCCCTGCCGCCTCTTCGATACGCGCATTGCCGGCGGCGAGATCGCCAACGGCACGACCCGCAGCTTCGACGTCACTGCTGTCTCCGATTACAGCTTCCAGGGTGGCAGCGCCTCCGACTGCGGGGGCACCGGCGCTGCGGGTTCCTTCGCCGCCGCCGCCATCAATTTCACCGTGATCAATTCCACCGGCAGCACGGGCTACATCACGGCCTTTCCGTTCGGGACGACGCAGCCGGTGGCTGCCACCATCGCCTTCAAGGGCGGCGCCCTGACGTCGAGCATGACGGTCGTACGCCTCGATCAGGGGGTATCGGCCAATGAAATGACGATCTATTCGCAGCCCGGTACGCATGTCGTCGGCGACATCGTGGGCTACTTCATCAATCCCGAAGCGACCGCGCTGCAGTGCGTCGAGGTCGACGGCACGCCGCTCAATCTGGCGGCGGGGGCGGCCGGAAATGCGTTCGCGGGTGCGTGCCCCGCGGGCTACACGGCAGTCGAAACGCAGTGCCGTCCTTCCATCTTCGGCATGCGGGTCGCGGGCAGTTGGTCGTCGCATTGCAATATGGTGAACGACAGCGCTTCGGCGGGAACAGTGACCGCGACCGCCCGCTGCTGCCGCGTGCCGGGGCGGTGATAAGACATGCACTACCGCCAAGCGCCGCGCCGGTAAGCATCGACATACATCGTTCCATCCCGAAGGCCCGCCCAGTCAGTCTGTGTCAAAACCTGCAAAGACTGGTCATGCAAACGCCCCGAGAGGGGCGCTTTGCTTTTTTTGCCGCTCAGCTTGGCGTGAGAAGGTGCGCTTGGTCGCGTTCGCGCTGCACGCGGACGAGCGGCTGGAGTTCGGGCGCGGCCTGAGCGACGAAGAGGATCCGGCGCTGTGGCGTCGCGACTACATCGGCGAGATCGAGCAATGGATCGAACTGGGTCAGCCGGACGAGGCGCGCATCCGCAAGGCCTGTGGCCGCGCACAGCAGGTCGTCGTGGTGAATTACGGCGGCCGCGCCGCGCAGGTGTGGTGGGACAAGAACGCGGCGACGCTCGCGCGGCTGAATAACCATACCGGCATCGACATCGATGCCGACAGCGTCGATGCCGTCACCTCGGGCGCGGCATGCGCCTGACCGCGATGATCCAGGGCGGGGAGCTGCAGCTGATGGACACCACGCGCACCGTCGCGCTGCGCCCCATGGTGCGGATGCCATCGGCGACGCTGGCGGCCGTCTGAGCCGGCAACCGCCGTGGCCTGTGGTCACGGTGACCTTCTGCACATTCCTTCGATTTGGCGCGCCCGCCGACAATGGGGCCGACGAACCACGAAGGAATTCCCCGTTGAAGCAGCTCTTCTTCGATCGCGATCACCGCCTGCGCAATGGCTGGTGGATGCTGATATTCATCGGCATCGTCTTCGCCAGCCGCTTCGTCCACGCCCCGCTGTCGCACGCGTTGAAGGCGATGGGTATCGCCAAGTTCTGGCTCGAGCCGCTCGCGTTCGTCTTCATCCTGCTCTCGACGTGGGCCTGCACGCTGTTGCGCCGGGAGCCGCTGGCAAGCGTCGGCCTGCGCCTGGACCGGCGCTGGGCGAAGGAAGCCGCATGGGGAACGCTGCTGGGCATGGGTTCGATGATCGTCGTGGTCGCGCTGATGTGGGCGACGGGCGCGGTGCGTTTTGAACTCGACCCCGCGCACAGCATCGGAGCGCTCTGCGCGGGGCTGTATACGTTCGTGTTCGTGGCGCTGTTCGAGGAACTGTTGTTCCGCGGATTCCTGTTCCAGCGGCTGGTCGACGGCGCGGGTGTGTGGGTCGCGCAGTTCGCGCTCGCGCTGCTGTTTGCGCTCGCACACTGGGGCAACCCGGACATGCACGGTGCGATCAAGGTCTGGGCCACGATAGATATCGCGCTCGCGGCACTGATGCTCGGGATGGCCTACCTGCGCACGCGCAGCCTGGCCCTGCCGATTGGTTTGCACCTGGGCTGGAACTGGATGCAGGGCCACGTGCTTGGCTTCGACGTCAGCGGCGTCGACCTGCCCGGCTGGGTCCTGCCGCGACTGCAGGACCGGCCCGACTGGATGACCGGCGGCGCCTTCGGTCCGGAGTCGACGGTGTTCGCCGTGGTGATCGACTTCGCCGTGCTGGTGCTGCTGTGGAAGTGGAAAGGCACCGCGCCTGCGGGCAGGACTGCGCCTGTGTTGAGGGTTGCCCCGGCGGTATAGGGCGGCGGCAAATGCATCCAACTGGCGCCCGGGCCGCGGCTCCGCAACGTCGGATGTCGGGCGACGCGGGCCCGACGACCACCTGCCCATAGGAGCTTCCCGCGTCGTCCATCGCTGACTCGCTCGTGCAGGTCGTTGGAGCGTCGATACTCCGCCGTGCATCACGGATGCGGCGATTGCCGACGGCGACTGCGCACACCGGGCTTGCCACCCGACGCGCTTTGACGCACAAAGGCGCCAGAGCGCTCGGTAGCGGCGCCAGGTGCCGAACAGGCGGGACAGGATGATGCTGGACAGGTTTGGAATTCCGGGATGGGTGGTCGCGGTGGCGTGCGTCGTCGCGCTGGCGGTTGCGGTGTCCATCCAGAACATGAAGCCCCGCACGAACGCCGGCTCGACGCCGGCACCGGCGACCACGGCGACACCGAAGATCGATGAACCCGCATTGCCGCCCGCCGCGACGTCGAAGGTCGATGCGCCGGCGATGGCACCCGCACCGTCGCCCGCGCCGCCCGCAGCCCCCATCGACCAGGCGGCCCGCGACGCCGAGGCGCAGGCCCGAGAAGCTTCCTGGCGCGAGACGCGCGAGGCCGCGCAGCGCATCCAGCAACGCCTGCGTGCGCAGGAGCAGGCGCGCAAATCCGCGCAGCAGGAACAGGCGAAGACCACGCGTTGCATCGATGGCCGGCGCATGAAGCGCGTCGACAATGGCTGGGTGCAGGCGGGCGATTGCTGATCGGGCATCCGGTCGCGGAACTACCCGTAGGCCAACGCGGCGATCACTCGGTCCGCTGAATCGTGGTGCGGCGATGCCGTCGTGGCACGGCTTCGTTCGAATCAGGCACTTACAGCGACCGGCGAGCGTTCCTTGTACAGCAGGCGCACTTCGATCATGTTGCGCACCCGCAGCAGCAGTTCGTCGACGTCGACGGGTTTGCGCAGGAAATCCCTCGCGCCCAGCTTGAGCGCGCGCATGCGATGGCCCGGTTCGCCCGTGAGCACGAGCACCGGCAGGTAGCCCTCGCGCTCGAATTCCTTGAGGCCTTCCATCACTTCGAAGCCATCCATGCCCGGCATCTGCACGTCGAGCACGATCAGGTCGTAGTCGTTGTCGCGATGCAGCGCGCACACCGCGGCGGGGTCGGTGGTGGTGGAGACGCGCCCGTAGCCGTTGTTGACCAGCGCCTGGGCCAGGCCCTGCACCGTCGCGGCGTCGTCATCGACGATGAGGATCCGCGCGGCGAGGATGTCGGTGATGTCGATCATGGGCGGGACGACCGGCTGGGCATGCCGCACCATCCGGCCGCTGCGGTGAAAGCCGCATGAAAGGGGCCGGAGCGGCCCGGCCAGGTCATCGCGCCGTCCTCGGGCGCTGGACCGGGGGAACGGCAGCCGCTCGGCTGCCGCGAGGACGCCGAGCGCTAGGAGCCCGAAACGCCCAGCGTTCCACTGCCCTCGTTGACATCGACCAGCGCGCCGAGCCGGTGCTGCTTGCGTGCGCGCTCCAGCGCTTCATCGATCTGCGCATGGTGCGGGTTGGCCTCCCAATGCTCGACCTTGAACACGTCGGCGCGCGGGTTCTGGCGCAGGACGTCGGCATCCTCGAGCCACTTCCAGTCACCCGGCATGAAGTCGTGGTGCAGCGCGAACGCGCGGGCGCTGTGGCGGCTGTGCGAATAGATGAGATTCATGGCATGCCTCGCTGGGGCGTGATCGGATCGCGCCCGGCCGCTGACCGGATGGGCGCGTTGTTGCGGTCCATTGCGGGAGAACCGCCGCGTGTTGTCACTCCCCCGGTTGGGGGATCGCGGGAGCGAATTCCGTCATCGAGGCACGGATCCTTGGGGCGCGGCTCAATGCCGACGCTTCGCGTACCAGAGCCCCAATCGATCGCGCGAACGAAGGGTCGAACGGCCGTGGCGCAGCAGGTGCCAGAACAGCAGCAGGTGCTCGCGGACGCTGTAGGTCTGCAGCTTGCGGTTGGACGTGGTCACCGTTTCACGCAGGAGCACGAAGCGGCCGACGCGCGCTAGGGCGCGGCTCATCACCGCGTCTTCCGCGGCGAACCAGTGCTCGTCGTAGCCACCGGTGGCCTCGAAGGCCGTGCGGGTGCAGAACTGGAAGCAGCCTGGGGCGACGCGGACGATCCGAAGCAGCTGCAGGGCGACGCCTATCACGATGCGCTGGGATCGGTCGAGCGTGCTGGGGAACCGCAGTGCGCAGCCGCCGCCGACCGCGCCGGCATCCAACGCCTGCAACGCGGCGCGGACGACGTCGGGATTGACCAGCGTGTCCGCGTCGACGAAGAAGAGGACCTCGCCCTGCGCGGTTCGCGCGCCGGCGTTGCGGGTGGCGGCGATGTGGCGATGTTCGACCCGCAGCACGCGCGCACCCGCGGTGTGGGCAATGGCGCCGGTGTCGTCGCTGGACGCGTCGTCGACGACGACGACTTCGCAATGGAGGGACAACGCGTCTGCCGTGGCCCGGATCGATGCGAGCGTGTCGCCGATCAGGCGGGCCTCGTCGTGGGCCGGGATGATGAAGGAAATCACGAAATGATCATGGCAGACGCCCGGATCGCGGGGCGGCGTGCCTGCCGGGCCTTCGCGGATCCCGGTGCGGTCGTGGCCAAGGCGACTGGATCGATTTTTCGCCCCGGATGTCCTGGTGCCGGGGGGTTTGCCGTTAAATGGCTGACCGGCGTCCGCCGGCCGATTGGGGGAAACAATGAAAGTCATCAAAGGAAAGGCGGGCGCCATGCTGGCGGCTGCGACAATCCTCGCTGCCTCGCTTGCGGCCGGGGCACAAGCGGCCGAGCGGGCGCAGCCGCATTCCGAGCGCTGGAACAAGGTCTATCAGCTGGTGCTGAAGTGGTCGCCGTTCGTCGAGGGAGCCTACCGGATCAGCCCGAGGCAATGGGCGATCGAAATGGCGCCGCTGCTGGGCCGTGTCGACACGAATACGCTGGACCGCGCCACGGCTGCCCGTACGTTCGACGGCATGAACAACGTCCTGTTGAGTAAGCCGGGCGCCGGCACGCAGGCGACGAACCTGCCCACCAAGAGCCTGGGCGACATCGCAGCCGACCTGACCTATGTTCCGGTTTCGCCCTGCCGCATCGCCGACACGCGCTTGGCAGGCGGAGCGCTTGCTGCAGGTGAAACCCGCGGCTTCGACGTAACCGCCGCCGCCGATTACAGCTTCCAGGGGGGCGACGCCAGCAATTGCGGTGTAGGCGCGGCGGGCTCATTCGCCGCCGCCGCCCTCAACATCACCGTGGTCAATCCCGCCGCGCAGGGCTACATCACCGCTTTCCCCTACCTGACTACCAAACCGCTTGCCGCCACCATGGCCTTCAAGGCTGGTGCGCTGGTCAGCAGCATGACGGTCATCAAGCTCGACCAGAGCCCATCGTCACTTGAGATGTCGGTCTACGCTTCGCCCAGTACGCATGTGGTGATCGACATCATCGGCTACTTCATCAATCCGCAGGCCACCGCGCTGGAATGCGAAGAGACGGCGACGACTATCGTGGCTGTCGCGGCCGGGGGATCAAGCAACGCCGTTGCCCCAGCCTGCTCTACCGGCTATACCCAGACCGCCACCAATTGCGCGGCGAACTGGGACATGCCTTTGGCATATGCCAGGAATGGCACCTGCTCGGCGAAAAACAATTCAGGTGTTTCCCAGAACCTCAGTGCCTCACGCACCTGCTGTCGCGTGCCGGGACGTTGATCGCGAACGCCTGATTGCTGGAGGGAAAGGCCCGCAGATGCGGGCCTTTCTTTTTGCGCGAGTGCTTCCTGCGTCTCCCGGGCAACACGCCATGGCAATTCGCGCGCACCCCGAATTCCGCCGCCTGTCGATCGGTCTTCGTCGCGCTCCTGGACATTTTCCTTAGAATGGCCCGCTTCCAACCGGAACGTCGGGCTGGTTGCCTCGCTTGCGGGCACTCGCCCGGCTCCCCGTACCCGCTACCACGGACGACATCGATGCACGCTTCCTCGCTGGAGAACATGTACCGGTGCTATGCGCGCTACCTGACGGCGGATGCGCTGCAGGGACGCACGGAGGTCATGGTCGTCGACGTGGGCGGCGCCGATGTCAACGGCGGTTATCGCGAAGTCTTCGCCGATCCGCGCTTCCGCTACCTCACCGTCGACCTCGCGGAAGGCACCGGCGTCGACATCGTGCTCGACGATCCCTACCGGCTTCCCTTCGAGGACGGTTCGGTGGACGTCATCCTCTCGGGCCAGATGCTCGAGCACTGCGAATTCTTCTGGCTGACGTTCGCCGAGATGATGCGCGTGCTCAAGCCGGATGGTTTCCTGTTCCTGATCGCGCCCTCGGCCGGTCCGATCCACAACTATCCGGTCGATTGCTACCGCTTCTATCCGGACGCCTACCGGGCGCTGGCGAAATACTGCGGTTGCCACCTCGTCGAAGTCTGGCTGGACGAACGCGGCCCCTGGCGCGACCTGGTGGGCGTGTTTGCCAAGCGCGAAGTGCCGGTGGCGCCCAAGGCGACTCCGCCGGTGCGCGCCACGGCCGTCGTCAACATGCCGCCGGGAAGCGCGGCAGAAGAGGCCACCAGCGGGCAGGCTCCCTACCTGGAAACGCTGGCCCGCGTGCACGAAGTGCTGCAGCCCGCGCTGTACCTGGAGATCGGGGTCCGGCACGGCCGCAGCCTGGCGCTGGCGCGCGGCACCGCGGTCGGCGTGGATCCCGAGCCGGCGCTCGAGGCGGCGCTGCCTGCGACCACGCGACTGCTCACGATGGCCAGCGACGATTTCTTCCACGATGTTGCCGCCGAGGAACTGGCATCGCCGCCGGACCTGGCCTTCATCGACGGCATGCACCTGTTCGAGTACGCGCTGCGCGATTTCATGCACATCGAGCGGCTTGCCAAGCCGGGAACGCTGGTCGTCATCGACGACATCCATCCCTCGCATCCGGCGCAGGCCGAACGCAATCGCCGCACGCGGGTGTGGACGGGCGACGTATGGAAGCTGCACAAGTGCCTGGCCGAAGTGCGTCCGGACCTGATCCTGATCCCGATCGACACGGCCCCGACCGGGCTGTTGCTGGTGGCCGGACTCGATCCGGCCAATCGCGTGCTGTGGAACCAGTACAACCCGATCGTGCGCAAGTACAGCGCGGACATGGCGCCGCCGGCGACGGTGTTGCGACGGGAGGGCGCGCTGGCGCCGTCGGATCCGCGCATCGGCAACACGCTGGCCGCGCTCAAGCGGTGCCGGGAGAATGGCGCGCCGCGCGGGGCGGTCATCGCCGCGCTTCGCGATGCGATCGCCGGGGGCACCGCCGGACGATGAGCACGCCGAAACTGTCGGTCGTCGTCATCGCCTACAACATGCGGCGCGAGCTGCCGCGCACGCTGCGCACGTTGTCGCCTGCCTGCCAGCGCGACATCGATGCCGACGATTACGAAGTGATCGTCGTCGACAACGGATCGGCCGATCCGCTCGATGAGGCCGCCTGCCGGGAACTGTGTCCGAATGCGCGCCTGCACGTCGTCACGGCAGCGACGCCTTCGCCAGTGGCGGCGATCAACCAGGGCCTGGCGATGGCGCGCGGGGCACTGGTCGGCGTCTGCATCGACGGTGCGCGGATGGCCTCGCCGCGCCTGCTGGCGACCGCGCTGGAAGCGGCGCAACTGCACCCGCGGCCGGTGATCGGCACGATTGCGTTCCACCTTGGGCCCGACGTGCAGATGCGCAGCGTCGCCAACGGTTACAACCAGCAGGTGGAGGATGCCCTGTTGGCATCCATCGACTGGGAAAGCGACGGGTACCAGTTGTTCTCGATCTCGGTCCTGGCCGGATCGTCGGCTGCTGGCTGGTTCGAGATTCCCGCCGAGACCAACGCGTTGTTCCTGACGCGCGAGCAGTGGCAGGATCTGGGCGGCTACGACCCGGCCTTCGTTGCGCCGGGGGGCGGGCTGGTCAACCTCGACACGTGGGCGCGGGCGTGTGCGGATCCGCGTGGCCAGGTCATCATGCTGCTGGGCGAAGCCACGTTCCACCAGGTCCACGGTGGCATCGCGACCAACTCCGCGGTGTCGAAATGGAAGCTGTTCCATGACGAGTACGTGCAGGTTCGCGGCGTCGACTACACGCGGCCCACCGGCCGGCCACTGCTGGTAGGACGATTCCCTGCCGCTGCGCTGCCAACCCTGCGGCAATCGCTTCAGCAGCCGCACGACACCAGGAAGGAAAGGGCATGAACATCCCAGGGCCAACGTCGTCATCAGGAATGGACGGAGTCGATGCTGTCGCCGGACGGCCCTTTGCTTCCTCCATCGGCGCCGACGTCTTCGATCGCATCCAGCTCGGCACCATGCGCACCGTTTATCGCAACGTGCCGTTCTTCAAGAGCCCGTTCGACATCTCCCTGTACCTGCAACTGCTCGCCCGGCTGGCCCCGGCAACGGTGATCGAAGTCGGCACGAAGTTCGGCGGCAGTGCGCTGTGGTTCGCGGACATGCTGACGGCGCAGGGCGTGGCTGGCGCGCGGGTGGTGTCGGTGGACATCGATCCGCAGGCGCGCTTCACCGATCCGCGGATCACCTTCCTGCAGGGCGATGCGAAAGATCTCGGCTCGGTGCTGACGCCAGCGCTGTTGCGCGACTGCGTCCGGCCGTTCCTCGTCATCGAGGACAGCAGCCACTTCTACGCCGAGAGCACGGCCACGCTGGATTTCTTCCACGAGCACCTGCAGGCGGGGGATTACATCGTGGTCGAGGACGGCATCGTGTCGCAGCTGACCGGCAACCACTATCGCCAGTACGAGCACGGTCCGAACCGGGCGGTCGCCGATTTTCTTGAACGACACCCCGGGGCCTACGCCATCGACACCGCGCTGTGCGACCAGTTCGGCCATAACGCCACGTACAACCCGAACGGCTGGCTGCGCCGGTTGTAGCGTTCCCATCAATCGGAACGCTCGCGATGGACGGGCTGCAAGCGCGGGATTCCGTGAGTCGGCCCAGGCCCGTTGAAGTCGTGCCATGCGGCATTGTCGCGACGCGTTCCAGTGGGGCGCGCGTCACCGACGCGGAGGCCGCAACGGGAAAGGCCTTGGTTGTCCCGACGGCCTGCCCCGACGCGGTGCAGCGGCCCCTTCGCTCAGCCCTTGCGCCTGCGCAGCAGATAGCGGCCTTCGAGCGGCTTGAGAAGGCCGCTGTCGAGCAGGGTCTGGTCCAACAGCTGGATCATCTTGAACAGGGCGCGCGAATTTTCGTCCTGCAGGTAGGCGCAGCGCGTTCCCGAGGGGATCACCCGATCGATGATGGTCATGGATTCGTGCTGCATGATCACGTCGAACCGCGACTTGAGCATCTCGCTGATTTCACCGGAACGGATCGCCTCGAACGGAGAGGCGAGCTTGCCGGGTTCCGGGCGGCGCACCTGGTTGACGGTGTGGCCGGTCATGCGGTTGATGCGCATCTCCTGCGGCAGCGCCGCGAGCGCGGCGTTGTACCAGTACAGGCGCTCATCGGAAAACTGGAACTGGGTTTCGCCGATGTAATCGTGGACATAGAAAACGCCATCGGGGGTGAGCGCCTTCTCGACTTCATCCATCAGGTGTTCGAGATTGAGCACGTGGTGCAGGATCGTCTGGCAGACGATCAGGTCGTAACCCGGATCCGGGTTGAGTGAGACGTCGTTGAGGTCCTGCTGTTCGTAAGAGATATTCAGGCCTTCACGGGCGGCGTCCTCGCGCGCCTGCTTGACGGCGTCCTCGGCCACGTCGATGCCGGTGAACGAAGTGCAGATGCCCTGCTTCAGCATGGTGCGCTCGGCGCGCCCGGAGCCGCAGCCGAGCGATAGTCCGCGAGTGGGGCGCAGCGAATTCTTGCGCAGCATCTGCAGCAGGCCGGGCCGGCCGGTGTTCAGTCCAAGCGACTCAGCCGCTTTCTGGTCCTCGGCACGAGCGGCCAGGAATGCCGGGTCCGAAAAATACTTGCCCCAGACCACGCCTTCCCGGTTGGCTGCTTCCTGGTAGGACGCAGGGTCGCCACGAAGGCGTCGGATGATGTCTTCTGCACTCTGCGTCATCGTGGGGGCATCCTGTCCATCCGCCTGATCCTAGCACCCAGGTTGGTACGACCTTTTTCACGCAGATCGCTCCGATCTGCGTGCGCGAGGTTTGCCACGCCCGATATCCGCGCCAGACACAACGTCGTGCTCGCGGTGACCTGTACAAATTGGACACTCATCTGCCGTGACATGCGCGGATGTTGCGTGGCTGGCAGCCACGTGCTGGCGTTGTGGCTGTTCGTGCAACTGGCGTTGCAGCGGTTGCGCCACTCATTTCGAGCGCAGTCGTCGCGCTGTGATGATGAGGTCGCCTTTCGCCATCCACGGCCCTGTACTCAGGACGAGGGCGCCGTCCGGTAGCCACCCACCAGCGACAGCAACAACCCGACGACGCTGACCACGGCGATCACCGTGTGCATCGTGCTCGCACCGGATACGCCGGCGAGGGCGAGTGGCTTCATCGCCTTGACTTCGTAGCTGCCCAGCGCGTGCACGACCGCGACCAGGTACATCAGAGGCACCAGCGCGCGATAGCGCAGCAGCACCACGAGAAACACGCCGCCGAGCAGTGCCTGCTCCAGTCCCATCCGTGCCATCAACGCGATGATGTTCTGCGCCGCACCCGCGGAATACGTGTCGAGCGGCATCGTCGACACCGACTGCGCGCCCCCGTCGGCGCGCAGGATGTGCACCATCCCGAGCATCACCTTCATCAGCGCAAGCGGCACGAACAGCCACAGCGCGAGCACATGGCCGCGGAACCGGTTGTCGACGATGGCAGGGAACAGCCGGCTCAGCATGGGATTCTCCTGAAGCAGGCGGCGGATGCCGGCCACGCAGCGTTGACACTACAGCATGTCACCCACCATGGCCGCCTGCATGCGCCGGCGAGCGGGCGCGTCGACAACGAAGCCAGCGCCGCGCGGGCGCGCTTCACGGAATCACGAAGCTGCCCTCGGTGATGGTCTGGTTGCCGCTCGCGTCGATCGCCAGCACTTCGAACGGATGCGCGCCTTTTGCGAGCGACGCGACGAATTCGCGTGGCAGCGTCACCTGCGTCGCGGTGTCAGGCAACGTCACCTGGAAGGGGTCGACGATCACCTGGTAGCCGCTGATGTCGATCGGGCGCGCCGGGAAACCGGGTGGGGTGGTCGTGACCGGGCGCCAGGCGATGGTGATGCGCAGGCCATCCACGGTGGCCGCCACCCTGGGTGCAGCAGGGATCGCATGCGAGAGCACGCCGTTGCGCTGGATCGGCGCGTCGTCGACGGTGGTGCCGCGGAAGCGGTAGGTGCCCTCCGGGAACTTTCCGAGCAGCGTGCGCAGCGGCACGTCGGTGAGGGTGGGTTCGGCGCCTTCGAAGAACAGCTCGGTCATGCCCAGTTCGGCGTACGGGCCGCTGCCTTCGACGGCGAAGATCGCCACGCCGCGCGGATTGACGATGACCAGGTCTTTCCAGTCCTCGCCATCCAGCGACACGTGGAAACCGAGGTCGTTGGCCGAGGCGTTGTATTCGATGTAGATCCGTGCGAATTCGAACCTGGCGGCGTGGATGGGCGAGGGCGCAAGCGCCGTCAGCGCAAGCACCAGGGCGGAAGCGGAAAGTTTCAGTCGCAGCATGGCGATGGCTCCTGTGGGTGGGGCAACCAGGAGCGGCAGGTGGCGCGCGGCGACGCAGTTCGATGGAGCAGGTTCAATGAGGCGGCTTCATGAAGCGTGTCCGACACGCCATCGTTGTGCGGCCATCGCTCCGCGGCCATCGCGCCAGTGCCGTTGCGCATTGCAGGAGTGCGCGCCGTGGTGATACGCCGGCGCGTGATATGCCAGCGTGAATCCGGCGCCGCTAGTCTTCCGATGCCACCACGACACGGTTGCGCCCCTCGTGCTTGGCCCGGTACAGCGCGGCGTCGCACCGCTTGAGCAGCGCGTCCAGGTTGGCGTCGAGGTCGTTCATCAGGGCCGCGCCGATCGAAACGGTGAAGTCGACTTCCCGGCCGTCGCCTGCGCGAATGCGGGTGGCGACGATCGCTTCACGCAGGTGTTCCGCGATGCGTTGCGCGTCTTGGAGCGTGGCGCCGGGGAGCAGCAGCGCGAACTCCTCCCCGCCCAGGCGTCCGAAGCACTCGGACGCGCGCAGGCGCGACTGGCAGGCGTGGGCGAAGGCCTGCAGTACGACGTCGCCGACGGCATGGCCCCAGGTGTCGTTGATGCGCTTGAAGTGGTCGATGTCGAGCATCAGCAGCGACAGCGGGATGTGGTCGCGATGGGCCCGGGCGACCTCGAGTTCGGCGTTGTCGTAGAAATGTCGTCGGCTGAAGACGCCGGTGAGGTGGTCGGTGTTGGCAAGCCGCTGCACCGCGTCGCGTTGCGCTTCCAGCGCCTGCGTGCGCACGGCCACCAGTTCCTCCAGGCGCTCGCGGTGGGCGCGCAGTTCGGATTCGTGGACGCGGCGCATCTGCAGTTCGGCGTTGATCGTCTCGCGCATGCGGTTGATGGAGGCCGCGACTTCGTCTATCTCGTCCGGCACCGGGCCTTCCTGCTTGTCCAGCGCCAGCGGCGTGTCCAGCGCGTCCAGGCGCAGTTCGCGCGTGTAGCGCGCCATCGCCGCGAGGTGGCGCGTGACCCAGCGGCCGAACAGGAGTAGCAGCAGGAGCGAGCCGGCGGAGAGCGTGGTGATGATGAGCAGGCCGCGCGACAGTGCGCGCGAGAACACTTCGGCGCGGATGCGGCTGTCGTCCATGACCACTTCGAGCGTGCCCAGCTCGAAGCGGCGGTGTTCCCGGTGCACCAGCGCGAAGGTACGGCTGGCCACCGGCTTCGCGGGTCGTCGACCGCGCTCGATGACATTCCCGCCATCGTCCTGCAGTCGCAGGTAGGCGACGCCTTCGTTGTGCTGGAGGCCGTCGAGTAGCAGGTCGACGCGGTCGGGATCGACCTGCCACACGCTGTCGGCGACGCTGGGCACGATGTTCTGGCCGATCTCGTCGAGGCGCTCGCGAAGGCCGGCGACGCCCGACAGGTAGGTCGATCGCAACTGGAAGACGGTCATCACCAGCGCGAGCGCCAGCGTCACCAGCAAGGTGACGAGGCTGAGCCGGCGGCGGAGCGAAGCCATGGGTCGACGTCCGGTCCGCGCGCCGGTCATGGATTGGCTCCAAGCGCACGCCACAGGGCGGGTCGCGCCAATGGGGTTTCGCGCGGCAGCAACGGGTTATCGAGCGCCAGGATGTGGCGACTGCGCAGGTTCAGCGCTGCCAGCTGCGCGCCATACGTCTGCTGGAACAGGCGCTCGAGGCTGCCGTCGCGCTGGCTGCGTTCCAGCCCGGCTTCCAGCGCCTGGGCAAGCGCGGTGTTGTCCGGGTGCACGAAGAAGTACAGCGCGGAGGGGTAGTGCAGCAGCAGGGTGGGTTCGATTTCCAAAGGAAGCTCGCGGTGGGCGGCAACTTCATCGCCGACCTCAGCCACCGAGCGCGGGAAATAGTCGATGTGGTCGCGCGCGAGCATCCCGAACAGGCCCTCGTAGGTCGTGCCTGCGGCCACCGCCAGGCCGTTGCGGCGCAGGATCTCCAGGTCGGGCCAGTCGTGGCCCTGTGCGCCGAGCTTCGCGGCGAGATCAGGCACGCCACGGACCGCCGCGAAGGCGGCCGTGTTGCCGCGCCGGACGAGGAGCACCCGCCAGCCGACCAGGCCGCGATCGATCGGGAAGCGCACCGCGCGCAGCTTGTCTTCGCGGGCCTGCGTGGTCACCGACCAGGCGAGATCGAGGGTGCCCTTCGCCACCAGGTCCAGCGCGCGCGATTGCGAGGTGTGCAGCGTCGCCGGCTGCAGGTCGTAGCGCTGGCCGCTGTGCGCCAGCGCCAGCTTGAGCACCGCCAGTGGATAGGCGGGGCGCGCGTCGCGCAAGGACTCCTGGGCGGGATAGCGCACCCGCAGCGGGGGCTCGCCAGCGCGTGCGACAGCCACCCACTGGAGGCAGAGCAGCACGGCAGCCAGCCAGGTGGCAACGCGGGATCGGCTGGTTGGCATTCCCCCCACGGCGTGCTCCCTGGGCGTGCTCCATGGAATTGGCTCGGCTCGTGCGCCTCGGCCGCCGTATTCGCGCACTTGCGGTCGTGTTTATCGCCTTGGCGGCGCCATGGCAATGCGCCGTGCAGCATCGGGGCCCGCGCGCAGCCGCATTCAGCCAGCGCCGGCGCGTACGTGGAAGCCCAGCACGCCAGCCACCATCGGCACGGCTTCGTCGTCGCGCTGCTGCGCGATCCAGCCGGCGTGGTGGTCGGCGCCGGCCTCGTAGGTCCACACCGTGTAGTGGTGTTCGCGCAGCCGGTCGAAGGCGGTGGCGATCAGCGTCGGTACTTCCACGTCGTCGAGGAAGTCCTCGTCGCCGGGGTCGTCGACGCCCCAGTCGATGCGCAGGTTGAAGCGTGATGCGAGTTCGTCGAGCACTTCGATCAGCCCGGCGGGATCGTCGCCGGCGATGTGGAAGCCGGACTTCCAGTCGATCGCATCGCGCAGGGCGTCCACCGGATCGACGCCTTCGTCGAGCGCGTCGCGGCAGGCGGCGAACTGCTGCATCGCGGCGTCCTCGTCGCCGGGGTTGATCAACAGCAGCAGCTGCCATGCGAGGGCTTCGATCTCGGCGTCCTCGTCGACGGCCGAATCCGGGTCGAAGGAGCGGGCGAAGTTGTCGTCGGGGTCGTATTCGCTGTGGCTGCCCATTGGCGTGCACCCGATGCGGCTGGGAGCACAGCTTAGGCCCTGTTAACGCTACCGGGGTAGGCCGCGTTGCTCCTCGCAGGCCGCCAGGTGGTGTTGCGCGCCGCAGTGGCTTGCTGATTGCAAGCTCAAGGCGCGCGGCGGCGCCTGGCGGCCTGCGAGGAGCAACCCGAAGGGCCGGGCATGGAGGCGCGCGATGCGGCGTCATCGCTCGGTTGCGTATTGACATACGCGCCCTCGCTCTTCCTTGCCTCGCACGCCTCCATGCCCGGCGCGGCCTATCCCGGTAGCGTTAACAGGGCCTAGCCCGTTGCGGGCGGATCGCCCGGAAAAAGCGCCTGCCGGCGACAGTTGCCGCCCCGAAGTGCGGCGTAGACTGCCAGCGAGGGAGGGCTGGGGATGTCCGGTACGCGGGCCGACAATCTGGAACTCGATGTCGACGGCCCGCCGTGGTCGGAGCTCGACGCGCATGGGCACCAGGCCATGCTGGCCGGGATCCTGGCGCAGGTGTCGCGCGAGGCGCTGCTGGGCGAGGACCTGGATGCGGTGCTGCGGCGCATCGTCGAATGCCTAGCCGACCGGCTTCCGGTCGCGATCGCCAGCATCATCCTGCTCAACGACGCCTGCACCAGTTTCGTGCACGAGGTGTGGGCGGGATCGCTGGACCTGTATCCGCCGGCGCTGGCCAACGACTGGCCGGTGACCATGGGCGCCGCCGGACGTTGCGCGCGCACCGGACAGACCCAACTGATCACCGATGTCGACAGCGATCCGGATTACGTCCCCGGCAACAGTGCGGTGCGTGCCGAATACCTGGTGCCGATCCGCCATCGCGAACGCATGCATGGCGTGCTCAACCTGGAGAGCACGCGCGCGGACTTCTTCACCGTCGAGGCGCGCGCCGTGTTCGATGCCATCGCCGCGCAGATCGCCGGGGCGATCCACCTGGCGCGCGTGGTCGCCGAACTGGAAGCGGCCAACCGCAAGCTGCATGCGCTGTCGATGATCGATGGACTGACCGGGATCGCGAATCGCCGGCACTTCGACGAGCGCCTTGCCGCCGACTGGACGCGCATGGGGCAGGAAGGGCGACCGCTTGCGCTGGTGCTGGCGGATGCAGACTGTTTCAAGCGGTTGAACGATGCCAGCGGCCACCTGCATGGCGACGAGTGCCTGCGCGAACTGGCTCGCCTGAGCGCCGAACTGGCGACCAACGATGACGACCTGGTGGCGCGGTTTGGCGGCGAGGAATTCGTCTTGCTGCTCCCCGGGCGAGACTTGGAGGCGGCGGTCGCGCTTGGCGAGGCGTTGCGGCAGCGCGTGGTGGCGCGGGCGATGGCGCATCCGGATTCGTCGGTCGCCAACCACGTCACGGTGAGCGTGGGCGTGGGCGCGATGCAGCCCGATGCCGATGCTGGCGCCGAGAAACTGCTCGCCGCCGCCGATCGCGCGCTGTACCTGGCCAAGGCCCGCGGGCGCAACTGCGTGGTCGGCACTGACGACGCCGAGACCGGAGCGTCCGGCGGGTAGACGCATCCATGCGGATGCTGCGCGCGGCGCAGCGGGCAGCATCGCGACCATAGTTGGGTTTTTCGATCGGAGCATCTTCGACTGGAGTGCTCCGCCGCGACGGCTTCCCCTATTCTTCGCCCACGCCACCCGGCCCGGACTTTCGACTGGAATCACACTGGACATGCACTGGATCGACCTGCGCAGCGACACCGTGACCCGCCCCACCACCGCGATGCGCGAGGCGATGCTGCGCGCGGACGTTGGCGACGACGTCTACGGCGAAGATCCCACGGTCAACGCGTTGCAGCAACGGCTCGCTGACGACCTGGGCTTCGAGGCGGGACTCTTCGCGCCCAGTGGCACCCAGGCCAACCTGCTGGCGCTGCTGTCGCATTGCCAGCGCGGCGATGAATACCTCGTCGGCATGGACGCGCACACCTACAAGTACGAAGGCGGCGGCGCGGCGGTGTTCGGTTCGATCCAGCCGCAGCCGATCGTGCATGCGACGGACGGCACGTTGCCCCTGGAAGCGGTCGAGCGTGCGGTCAAGCCGCGCGACCCGCATTTCGCCCGCACACGCCTGCTGTGCCTGGAGAACACCTGGTACGGTCGTGCGCTGCCGCGCGACTACCTGCGCGAAGCGCGCGTGCTGTGCGAACGCCACGGGCTGGCGCTGCACCTGGACGGTGCGCGGCTGTTCAACGCGGCAGTGGCGCAGGGCGTGCCGGCGCGCGAGATCTCCCGCCACTTCGACAGCGTGTCGGTGTGCCTGTCGAAGGGACTGGGTGCGCCGGTGGGTTCGGTGCTGTTGGGTTCGCGCACGCTGATCGATGACGCACGCCGCTGGCGCAAGGTTGCCGGCGGGGGCATGCGCCAGGCGGGCATGTTGGCGGCCGCGTGCCTGCATGCGCTGGATCACCACGTCGCACGCTTGGCCGACGACCATCGCCGCGCCGCGATGCTGGCCGAAGGCTTGCGCGGCCTGACCGATGTGACCGTGACTGCGCAGCACACCAACATGGTGTTCATCGACGTGCCGCAGCCGCGCCTGGCCGAACTGAAGCAGCAGATGGACGCCGCGCAGGTCAGGCTGTCGATCGGCTACCTGCCGCAGGTCCGGCTGGTGACGCACCTGGACGTGGATGACGACGGCGTTGCGCGCGCGATCGCCGCGTTGCGTGCGTTCGCTGCCGGCTGATCAGAAAAAACGCGGCCCGCTCAGGTGCGGGCCGCGTCGGTGCTGCGTTGTGTTGCCGGTGCCGCTGCGCGCGATTGGATGGCTTCGGTCACCAACGACATCGTGCGGTGCCAGCGTGTCAGCGCATCGGTTTGATCTTGAACGAGCCGATGTCGACGCCGATGTTCACGCCTTCGCCGGCGCCGGCAAGCGCAAGCGTCACGGTGCCCTTGCTCAGGACCTGTGCTTCACCCGACTTGATCACGCCGGCGTTGGCACTGGCCTGCGCATAGCGACCGAGAACCTCGTGGATGTCGTGCACGTCGGTGAAACGGCCATTGCCGTTGTCGATCTGCCACTTGCCTGCGGTCAGGCCCACAGCCTTGGCGGTGATGCGCACCGGCATCGACTGTCCGTTGTCGCAGGTGACGCGGCCAGTGCCGGTGGTGTGCTTGTAGATCAGCGACCAGCCGTCGAGGCGATAGTCCAGCTTGCAGTCAGTGTCACGTGCCTGCGCCTGCGGTGCAGCGAGCGCCAGGCCCAGCGCGCAGGCGAGCGTGGCCAGCATGGCGGTCTGCTTGCGCGGGGTGCGGGTCATGGAATTGCGCATGGTCTTCTCCTTCGATGGACCATGAGCGAGTCTGCACAGCGCGCCTGAACACAGCGGGCATGTGGGCGGTTCGGCGCGATTGGCGTTAGTGCACGTTGGGCTATGTGGACTGTGCGTGAAGTTGCGCGGCACGCAGGCGGCGCGCGCGACCTTGATGGGGCGTCGAAGACGAGGCGCGCTACTCCAGATCGAAGATGTCGTAACGCTGCACCCGCCCGACGCGCGACAGGGCCGCCTTGACGTCATCGCGTGCGAGCAGGACGGATTGCCCAGCGCGCTCCCTGTCTGCCGGCAACGGATGTCCGGACGGGCGGAAATCCTGCAGCCAGTACAGGGCGTCGCCACGCTCCTTGGGCGAGGCAAGCCACTGGTTCAGCACGCCGGCGGCTTCGTCCCAGCGTTCGGCGTAGATGAGCTCGGTGAGCAGGATGGAGCTCGAATCGTCGTGGTGCTCGCGCAGGTAGGCCAGTGCCTTGTCGGCCGCCGCCGCGTCGTGCTGCAGCAACGCGGCGCGATGCTGTACCGACGCAAGCACCATGCGCCCGTAGCCGCTCATGTTTTCGCCGACGCTGGCCACTGCCGCCAGCGCATCGGCGCCGCGACCCAGTTTGCAGTACAGGTCGCCAAGGTTCAGGGCTTGGCTGACGTTCATGCCGCCCATCTCTGTGAATTCGCGCGCGCGACGCAGCTCGGCCACCGCGTCGTCAAAACGGCCAAGGCGACGCAAGGCGACGGCGCGGCTGTTCATGATCCAGACCTGCCGTTCCAGTTCGGCGTAGTCGGTGTTGCCCGCCGGCGCGTCGGCAATGGCGGCCAGCGTCTTGTCGGCCAGTGCCAAGGTTTCCTCGTGCTTGCCGACGGTGAGCATGGCAAACGTCAGGTCGGCTTGCGCGTCGATGTTGGTCGGTTCCAGTGCGGCGCGCGTCTGTTGCGCCTCCAGGCGTCGTTGCGCCGCCTGTTCCACGTTAAAGCGCCACGTTGTCGGATCGACGATCGCATCGAAGCGCTTGTCGCTGCGCAGCTTGATCAGTTCACGCGGTGCGGTGATGCGGCTGGCGATGACGCGTGCAGCATCGATCTCGCCACGTTCCAGGTGCACCAGTGCAAGCTGGTACCAGCTCGCGCTGGCGTCGCCCTTCTCACCTTTCCAATGCGCATCGAACAGGGCTTGCAGCAGTTGCAGGCGCTCGGGCGAGTCGTGGCTCAGCCGTCCGATCAGCTGGAAGATCGGCGGGTAGTCCACCTTGTCCAGGAGTTCCGGCCAGCCCTGTGCGAGCCGCACCAGTGCGCCAGACGCAGCGGTGTCCTGGCCCTGGTCCAGCCCGATCAGGTACAGGCGATACCAGTCCTCGGGATCGCTGTCGTCCAGCGCAGTCGCGCGTTGGTACAGGGCCAGGGCGGCAGCCAGGTCGTCGCGCTTGATCGCGGTCCAGGCCGCTGCCGAGAGCGTGCTGTGCCGGTCGGCGACGGGGAGGGTGGCAAACAGTGGATCGCCGAGCACCGCGTCCAGAGCGGGACCGGCAAAGGCGTAATTCTCCTCGTGCACCAATGCGTGGGCGGCGGCGAGCCGTTGCCGGTACTGGCGCATCCGGGCATCCGACGTGGCGTCGGCGTCGTGCCTGGTCGCGGCAGCGTCACGGGGTGCGGCCCCGGCCGCCGTACCGCTGGCCAGTGCGAGTCCGGTGGCGACCAGTAACGCCGAAATACAATCCCGCATGTGCAGTCGTCCGTGTGAGTGGATTCGCGGCTTTATAGCGAAGGTCATCGTTCGTCGCCAGCCGCAGCCGCAGCCTGGATCCGCTGCAACAGGTAGGCGTGCCATTGCGCCTGCACTACCGGTACCGGTCCGACCAGTCGCTCGAAGTCTGCAAGTGATCCGCCCTTGCGGATCAACGCGCGATAGCCATCAGCGTAGCGACCCTGCTGGTAGTGGAAAAGGAAGTGCGACAGGCTCCAGTACTCCACGTAGTACAGGTTCACGTGGCGACCGATGTCCGGTCCGGTGTTGTTGATCAGCGCAGCCAACGGAATGAACCGGCCTTCGTCGATGTCCCGTTGCACGTCATCGCCCAAAGGCGTGCGCGAAAGCCACCAGATCGGATACGTGCCGGGATCGATCGTGCCGGGGTGGAGTTCGCCGTCCACGATGCGGCTCGCACCGAAATAGCTCGCAAGTCCTTCGTTGACCCACTTCGCTGGCTTGAGGCGGGCGACTTCGTGGTTCAGCTGGTGCGTGGCCTCGTGGACCATCCAGTGGTAGGGGTTGGCATCGCCGGCGGCGTAGTACGCGTGGCAGCTGTCGGGGATGTAGAAGGCTTCCGCCCAGGGTTGGTAGCGGTTATGGGCCTTGAACTCCGCGCGATCGCGGTACAGCACCAGGCGCAGCTTGCGTGTTGGCGCTGGGGCTTGGGGTGTTGCGAAGAATCCCGTGTATGCGACGTACAGGCTTTCCACCGCTGCAGCCACGTCGCGCGCCTGCTCCGGCGCGGCGGTTGAAACGATCGTGTAGTGCGTGGTTTCCAGCAGGCTCGCGCCGGGCGGCGTGGAAGGATCGCGTGTGGCAGTGGTGTTCGCCGACGCGCGGTAGGCCCGGTGGCCCAGCGCGCCCAGCAGCACCAGCACGATGACGGACGCGACGACGTTCCTTGTCCTCACCAGTTTGCCCTCATCGACTTTGTCCTCGCCGCGCGCCATTGGATCAGCCGCCACGATACGTCAACAGCCAGGCGGCGCCACGGCGTGCGCGCGGTCACGCAATGACGGCGACTTTGCCTGATCGGGCCATTGCGGCATGGCTTCCGTCATGGGGTCCGTGCACGGGCGCGCTGCTAGGATCGGCATCCGCCTATCGCCTTTCGCACAGGTTTCGCATGAACAAGCCATTTGCTGTTTCCCTGCTTTCGGTATCCGTCGCCCTGGCCTTGCAGCCGGCGCTCGCGGCCAAGGCCCCCAAGTTCGACGCCAAGCGCCTATCCGAAGAGGTCAAGGTGCTGGGGTCGGACGAATTCGAAGGTCGCGGCCCGGCCACCGCCGGCGAGACGAAGACCGTCGAGTACGTCATCGCGCAGATGAAGGACGCCGGCCTGCAGCCCGGCGGCGACCTGCAGGACGGCAAGCGCGCCTGGACGCAGGCGGTGCCGCTGCTGCGCGCGGAAATCACCGGAACGCCGACGCTGTCGGTCAATCGCGACGGTGCATCGCAGGCGTTGACGCAGGGCGAGCAGATCGCCGTGCGCGCCGCGCTGGATGGCGAGAAGCACATCACCCTCAAGGATGCGCCACTGGTGTTCGTCGGCTACGGCGTGAAGGCGCCGGAGCGCAACTGGGACGACTTCAAGGGCATCGATCTGAAGGGCAAGGTCGCGGTGGTGCTGATCAACGATCCGGACTTCGATCGCGATGACGTCAAGCTCGGCGAAGGCGACTTCGGCGGCAAGGCGATGACCTACTACGGCCGCTGGACCTACAAGTTCGAGGAAGCCGCGCGCCAGGGCGCCGCCGGCCTGCTGATCGTGCACGAGACCGCGCCGGCGTCGTACGGCTGGGCGACGGTGAAGAACTCCAACACCAACACCATGTTCGACGTCGTGCGCGACGATCCGACCGCGTCGCATCCGCCGCTGGAAGGCTGGATCCAGCGCGATTTCGCCGATGCATTGTTCAAGCAGGCGGGGCTGGATTTCGCCGCGTTGAAGCAGCAGGCGATGACGCGCGACTTCCAGCCGGTCGAGCTCAAGGGCACGACGTTCAGCGCCGACTACGACGTGGATTCGAAGGTGATCACCTCGCAGAACATTGTCGGTCGTCTCGACGGCAGCAAGCGTCCGGATGAGACAGTGATCTACAGCGCGCACTGGGACCACCTGGGCGTGGGTCAGCCCGATGCGAAGGGTGACCGCATCTACAACGGCGCCGTCGACAACGCGACCGGCACGGCGGCGCTGATCGAACTGGCGCGCGCGTTCGCCCATGCCAAGCACCGCCCGGAGCGCTCGGTGGTGTTCCTCAACGTCACCGCCGAGGAGAAGGGCCTGCTGGGTTCGGAGTACTACGCGTCCAAGCCGGTGTATCCGCTGGCCACGACGGTGGGCGTGATCAACATGGACGGTTTCGATCCGCATGGACTGGCGCGCAACTTCAACATCTCCGGCAGCGCCAAGCTCGACCTGCTCGACGAGCTGATTGCGACCGCGGCGAAGTGGAACCTGGCGTATTCGCCCGATCCCAAGCCGGAGGCCGGCCACTTCTTCCGCTCCGACCACTTCCCGTTCGCCAAGCGCGGCGTTCCGGCGATCTCCTACGGGTCCGGCAACGACATGGTCGAAGGCGGGCTGGAAGCGGGCAAGAAGTGGGAAGACCTCTACGTCGCCGAGCGCTACCACCAGCCGGCCGACGAATGGGAGGCCAGCTGGAGCTTCGCCGGCGTCGCGCGCGATCTTGAGATCCTGTACACGCTGGGTAGCGACCTCGCCAATTCCGGCCAGTGGCCGAACTGGGCGGAGGATTCCGAGTTCCGTGCCGCCCGCGATGCGACGGCGGAGCAGCGCAAGTAACAGCCGGTGGCGCGATAAACCGCATGAAAAGCGCCGGGGCCAGCCCCGGCGCTTGGCCTCCGGTAGTCGTTCAGGGTTGGCCCAGAGGTCCGCTCCCACGGCTCCGGGAAGGGCCCGGCAGTCTGTTCAGACAGGCTGCCCGCCACGAACCTGAACAACCGGGCCGCAGCGGGATTTGCGTCCGGGGCCCGGAGCGGCTAACGTTCGCCCCGCTGAGTTCGTAAGGGTCACTGAACCGTGGCCTGATGCTGTAGATCCAAGTTGCGCTACAACGTTGTACCCCGCTTCTCCTTGCAACCAGCTTCTCGCCGCCCCAAGGCGGCTTCACTTCGTTACAAGGAAAAGCAAACATGTCCGACCGTGAAACCGGTACCGTCAAGTGGTTCAACGATGCCAAGGGCTTTGGCTTCATCAGCCGTGAGAACGGCGAAGACGTCTTCGTCCACTTCCGCGCCATCCAGTCCCAGGGCTTCAAGAGCCTGCAGGAAGGCCAGAAGGTCAGCTTCACCGTGACCAAGGGCCAGAAGGGCCTGCAGGCCGACGCCGTCCAGGCTGTCTAAGTCTGCGGCGACTGCGCTGCAGTCACCACAATAAAAAAGCCCGGCGCAAGCCGGGCTTTTTTTGTGCCCGGGGTTTTCGCAGACGCGGGCCTTGCGGTGCGGTCGCGCGATGCTTCCAGTCGATGAAGCCAGGGTGGCGAAGTGGCTGTCGAAATCCGCCTGCGGCGTGTGCTATCAATCCCGCGCGCACTGCGCACCACGACAACGACGCAACGGAGGCGGAATGGATCGGTTCAAGGGAATGATGGGGCTGGTTGTGCTGGCAATGGCGGGGGCGGCAATGCCGCACGCGAGCGCGGCAGGACGGCTCGATCCGGGTAGCGCGAACCCGGCAGGCACGACGCAGGAAATGAGCGACCACGACCAGTGGGCCTGCACGGTCGCGATGTGCATGGCGGCCCCGGGCGGTCCGCAATCAGTTTCGGAGTGCAATCCGCCGATGGAGCGCCTGCGCCGGCACCTGGCCAAGGGCAAGCCGTTCCCGGTGTGCCGTTTCCTGGGTGGCGGAGGCGGCAATGATCGCGGTCAACGCGACGACACGGGTGGATCACGGCGCGGCGGCGGTTCCCGCGACAACGAGCACGATCCGTTGCAGGCGCTGTAAGGCCTCGGTACCTGGTGTTTCAATCCGCGTGTTGATGAAGGGCGGCTTCGGCCGCCCTATGTTTTTGGCGATCCCTTCGCGCGTCGTCGTGGTTTCCCGGCGCGTGCGGGGTTCGCATCGGTGTCGTTGCGGATGGTTTCCGTGGATTTGCCATGCGTCGTCGCAGCGTCGATGATCGGCGCCAGCCACGACAGACGGGGACGAAGATGCGCGGAGCAGGCGGCACGGAAGGCGGGATCGGTTTGTTCTTCATGGGTTTTGCCTGCGCCGTGGCGGGGGCGTGGCTGCTGATGAACCAGGTCACCGTGAGTGGCGGCTCGTGGCTGCTGTGGGGCTACAACAGCTTCGGCCTGTCGCTGGTGCCGTTCCTGCTGGGCGTGGGCCTGCTGTTCTTCAACGGCCGCTCGGCGTTCGGTTGGCTGCTATTGCTCGCGTCGCTGGTGATCATCCTGGCCGGGGTGCTGATCAACCTGCACATCTATTTCCAGTCGACCAGCCTGTTCAACACGCTGATGATGCTGGCGCTGCTCGCGGGCGGCATCGGCATGCTGGCGCGCTCGTTGAGTGCCATGCGGGTGCGCGACGCGGCGTGATCTGGAATGGCGTGCTTGAAGTGGCGCGCTTGAAGTGGCGAGTTGCAAAGGCGTGCTGAAAGAGTGCGATTGCAACGACGTGACTGCAGCGGCGTGACTGCAGCGACGTGACTGCCACGCCGAGGTTGCCGCACGGCTGCGCTCATCCCGCCCCCAGCGCGTGCAAGCCGCAAACGAAACAGCCCCGCGCGAGGCGGGGCTGTTCTTCGCACATCGGGCAGGCTCGAAGCGCTCGCCCGTTGGACACACTCAGTGGTTGAGCAGGATGTCCGCGATGATGCCGGTCGCCACGGCGACCAGGATGTAACGGCCGTCCGGATAACGGATCCAGCGATGGCCCGGCGGCGGCGGTGCGAGGTGGTACACGCGGTAATCCTCGACGTAGTAGCGCGGGGTCAGGTACACGACCTCGATGCGTTCGCCGCGGCGGTAGTCCTTGTGCCAGCCCTTGTGCTTGCCGGGCGGATGCCAGTCTTCGCCCTGGTCATTGTCGTTGCCATGACCGCGGCCATGGCCGCCGTGGTGGCCCGCCAGCGCGGGGGTGGTAGCGATCAGCAGGGTCGCGAACGATGCGACCAGCAACAGGCGTTTCATGCGGTGTCCCCTTGGTGTGATCCCGAGTGCGCCGATCCTAGGCGGGTAGGAGGCCTCCGCGACGCTTCGCCTGCCGGCACGTCATCGAACCTTGATGCGCGTCGCCGTTTCCGCCGCGCCGTGTTGTTCCGTGTTCAGCCGGACCCCGCGAAACGCCGCAGGGCATTGCCCCGTCGACGGGACAGTTCATCCCTTCCATTCCGGCTAGTCGCGCGGTGCTGGGGTTGGGAACCTATGGCGCCCCAGGAACCAGAGGCTCCGCCATGCTCACGCCCCGCCAGGCCCAGCTCGCATTTGTCCCGTTGATGGTGACGGTGATGTCGGCGGTCATGAGCTTCGTCATCACCCTGGTGCGCTTTGGCGCGCGTCCCGGGCTGTTGGAAGCATGGCTGTCCAACTGGGCGCTCGCCTTCGTCGTCGCCCTGCCGGTGGCTTGGGTGGTGGTGCCGACGGTGCGCGCGCTGCTGGCGCGACTCACGACGCGGACGGAGCCGGTCGCCCCGGCGCGCAGCCTCGGCGAGATGGGCTGAGTCACGTGACGGAGCATCACGGCATGGCACATGGTCCTGTCCGCCACCTCGCTTACGATGCGATGGTCGTTCCGACCCAGGCATCGCACGTGGCTCCAATCGCCTCCGACCCGATCGTTTCCGTTCGCAATGTGAGCAAGACCTATGCCTCGGGCCAGGTCGCCTTGAAGCAGGTCGACCTCGATATCCGACGCGGCGAGATCTTCGCCCTGCTCGGGCCCAACGGCGCGGGCAAGACCACGCTGATCAGCATCATCTGCGGGATCGTTAACGCCAGTACCGGTTCGGTGCTGGCCGATGGCCACGACATCGTCGGCGAATACCGCGCCGCGCGGCAGAAGATCGGGCTGGTGCCGCAGGAGCTGTCCACAGACGCCTTCGAGACGGTGTGGGCGACGGTGAGCTTCAGCCGTGGCCTGTTCGGCAAGGCGCCGAACCCGGCGCACCTGGAGAAGGTGCTGCGCGACCTGTCGCTGTGGGACAAGAAGGACAGCAAGATCATGACGCTGTCGGGCGGCATGAAGCGGCGCGTACTGATCGCCAAGGCGCTGGCGCACGAGCCGCGGATCCTGTTCCTGGACGAACCCACCGCCGGCGTCGACGTCGAGCTGCGCCGCGACATGTGGCAGCTGGTGCGCGCCCTGCGCGACGACGGCGTCACGATCATCCTGACCACGCACTACATCGAAGAGGCCGAGGAAATGGCCGACCGGATCGGCGTGATCAGCAACGGTGCACTGATCGTGGTCGAGGACAAGGCCACGCTGATGCGCAAGCTGGGCAAGAAGCAGCTCACGTTGCAGCTGCAGGAATCACTTGATGCCGTGCCGGCGGGCTTGGCCGGCTTCGCGCTGGAACTGGCCGACGAAGGCCGCGCGCTGGTCTACACCTTCGATACGCAGCGCGAGGACACCGGCATCGCCACGCTGCTGCGTGGGCTGCACGATCACGGCATCGACTTCAAGGACCTGCATTCCAGCGAAAGTTCGCTCGAGGAGATCTTCGTGAGCCTGGTGCACGGCAATGGAGGGCGCGCATGAACATGCATGCCATCCGCGCCATCTACCGTTTCGAAATGGCGCGTACCTTCCGCACGCTGCTGGAATCCATCCTGTCGCCGGTGCTGTCGACGTCGCTGTATTTCATCGTCTTCGGCGCGGCGATCGGTTCGCGCATGGGCGACGTGGATGGCGTCACTTATGGCGCCTTCATCATCCCCGGCCTGGTCATGCTGTCGCTGTTGAACGAGAGCGTGTCGAACGCGTCGTTCGGCATCTACCTGCCGAAGTGGTCCGGGACGATCTACGAACTGCTGTCTGCGCCGGTGTCCACCACCGAAATCCTGCTGGGCTACGTCGGCGCCGCGGCGACAAAGTCGCTGATGCTGGGCACGCTGATCCTCATCACCGCGCGCTTCTTCGTGCCGTACGAGATCGCGCATCCGTTCTGGATGGGTTGCTTCCTGGTGCTGACGGCGCTGAGCTTCAGCCTGTTCGGCTTCATCGTCGGCGTGTGGGCGGACAGCTTCCAGAAGCTGCAGGTGATCCCGCTGCTGATACTGACGCCGCTGACCTTCCTGGGCGGTGCGTTCTACTCGATCAGCATGCTGCCGCCGCTGTGGCAGAAGGTCGCGTTGTTCAATCCCGTGGTCTACCTGATCAGCGGGATGCGCTGGAGCTTCTACGGCGTGTCGGATGTGAACGTGGTGCTCAGCACCGCCGCCATCCTGGTATTCCTGGCGGCGTGCATCACGACTGTGGCGTGGATCTTCCGCACCGGGTATCGCCTCAAGGCGTAGGGCGGGTCTTGACCCGCCATCAGGTTCGCCAGGTATTCGACGGCGGATATCTGGCCCGCCATCGGGTTCATCAGTTACTTCGACGGCGGGTCGAGACCCGCCCTACTCATTCCTTCGCTTCGGGTGCCGGCGAGAGGAACCAGGCTTCGACCGAGCCCTTCATCTTCATCGTCATCGGCTGGCCGCGGCGATCCAGCGCCTTGCCGACCGGCAAGCGTACCCAGCCTTCGCTGATGCAGTATTCCTCGACGTTGTGCCGTTCGACCCCGTTGAAGCGGATGCCGATGCCGCGTTCGAGCACGGTTTCGTCGTAGAACTTGCTGCGCGGGTCGTTGGAGAGGTGGTCGGGGGGCGTGTCGGACATGGGTGACGCTCTGGGGTGGCTGAGGCCGCCATTGTAGGCGGCCGGCGCGCGATCCCAAGACCCCGCCCTGCCCATGCATTGCCCTGATGGACGCGCCTACGGCGCTTCGCCACGTCCCTGTGCCCTGGCGCGGGCGATGACGGCTTTCACCACGTCGCGCTCGCGATGGCGCGAGATGGCGACGGCGCCCAGTGCGATCGCACGCTCGCGGAGCTCGCTGGTGACGTCGTAGTGCGCGCCGCTGGTCTTGTCCTGGAACGCGCGGCGCGGGATGCCCAGGTGATCGGCCATGGCGTGCAGCTCCACGAGGGTGTCGGCCATCAGGTGGGCCCAGCGATGGCCACGCCACGGGTGGACGGCGTCGTCGACATACACGGTCATGGCCACAGTGTGTCCCATCCTGGGCGATGGTGCAGCGTCGCGCGGGCCTATCATGCGGTGCATGTGCCTGATCGCCGCCGCCTGGAAAAGCCATCCCCGTTTCGAACTGGCGTTGATTGCCAACCGCGACGAATTGCACGCGCGTCCTGCGGCGGCCGCTGCCGCCGATGCGGATGATCCGGCCGTCTACGGTGGTCGTGACCTGCAGGCCGGCGGTGCGTGGTTGCTCGCCACCGAGCGCGGCCGGCTCGCGGCGGTAACCAACGTACGCGTCGGCCGCAATCCGGAAACCGCGCCGCGTTCGCGTGGTGCGCTGGTGCGGGGTTTCGTTGCGGGCAATGCCGCGGCGATGGATTTTGCCGATGCACTCGCGCCGACGGCACCGGAGTATGGGCGTTACAACCTGCTGCTTTGGGACGGCGTGATGCTGGCGCATGCCAGCAACCATCCGCGAGCGCTGTCGCATCCGGTGGCGGCGGGCGTGCACGCGATGTCCAATGGCGCCTTCGATGCGCCTTGGCCCAAGGGCGGGCACGCGACGCGCGCGCTGCAGGCGTGGCTGGATTCGCCGGCGTCGCTGCAGGACATCGATGCCGCGGCGCTGCAGCCGTTGTTCGCGGCATTGGCCGACACCACGCCGGCGCCCGATGCCGCGTTGCCGGACACGGGCGTCGGGATCGAACTGGAACGACTGCTGTCACCGCCGTTCGTTCTTGGGTCTACCTATGGCACGCGCTGCAGCACGGTGGTGCTCGTGGGTGCGGAATCGATCGTGTTCGCCGAACGGCGCTTCGGGCCGGATGCCGCGTCGCTGGGCGAGAGTTTCGTGGTGTTGCCGAGAGACTAGCCTTTGTCTCCCTCCCTTTCGTCGCAGACGAAGGGGAGGGCTGGGGAGGGGTGCTTTTGCTGTTGCCGTTGCTGCTCGCAGGCCAAACAACAACAGCAAAAGCACCCCCTCCCAACCTCCCCCTGCGCGATGCACAAGGGGAGGGGAAAAAGCGCCATGACCGATCAGCCCTTGATGCACACGACCTGACGCAAGGTGTGCACGACTTCGACCAGGTCGCTCTGCGCCGCCATCACCGCATCGATGTCCTTGTAGGCGGCCGGTGACTCGTCGATCACCCCCGCGTCCTTGCGGCATTCGACGTGGGCGGTGGCCTCGCGATGCTGCTTCAGCGTGATCTGCGCACGCGCCGCGGTGCGGCTCATTACGCGGCCGGCACCGTGGCTGCAGCTGTGGAAGCTGTCCGCGTTGCCCTTGCCGCGTACGATGTAGCTGCGTGCGCCCATGCTGCCCGGAATGATCCCGAGCTCGCCCTCGCGCGCGCTCACCGCACCCTTGCGCGTCACCAGCAGCGACTCGCCGAAGTGGTCCTCGCGCTGGACGTAGTTGTGGTGGCAGTTCACCGCTTCCTTGTCCAGCTGGAACTTCGGCAGGCGATGGCGCATCTCGTGCAGCACCCGCGCCATCATCGCCTCGCGGTTGGCGCGGGCGTAGTCCTGCGCCCACGACACCGCCTCGATGTATTCCGCGAACAGCGGTTCGCCGTCGAGGAAGAACGCGAGGTCGCGGTCCGGCACGTGGAAGCCGAGCACGCGCTTCTCCAGTTGGCGACGCGCCAGCTCGATGAAGTAGGTGCCGATCATGTTGCCGGTTCCGCGTGAGCCGGAGTGCAGCATCACCCACACGTTGTCGGCCTCGTCGAGGCAGATCTCGATGAAATGGTTGCCGCCGCCGAGCGTGCCGATCTGCTTGTCGACCTTGTCCGGGCGGATCTTCGGGTGCTTGTCGCGGATCACGGCGAGTCGCGCAATCAGCTCCGACTGCGCCAGCTTGGTCTCGACGCTGTCCGGGATGCGACGGTGGTCGCCGCCCGGGCCGTTGCCGACCGGGATGCTGCGTTCGATCGAGTTGCGCAGCTGTGCGAGATCGTCGGGCAGGTCGCTCGCGCGCAGCGTGGTGCGCACCGCGGCCATACCGCAGCCGATGTCGACACCGACCGCGGCAGGAATGATTGCGCCCTTCGTGGGCACGACCGAACCGACCGTGGCACCGATGCCCAGGTGCACGTCCGGCATCACAGCGACCCACGGGCCGACGAATGGCAACGTAGTGATGTTGCGCAGCTGCTGCCGCGCCTTGTCCTCGACCGGAACGCCGTGGACCCAGCCCTTGATCGGGGTCGTGACGCCCTCTGCGTGCAGGAGTTCGTATTGGGCGTGCTGCCCGCTGTTGTGTTGGATGTTCATGTGGAATCCCTTCTTTGAAAAAGACTCCGCGCGGCGAATCCGTTCGCCACGCGAAGATTACCTAGCTTTTGCCAGGAACGTTCAGGCTGACCAGCTGCTTCATGACGCCGTCCAGGCCGCCGAACACGGTGAGCTTGTCGATCTTCTCGGTGACCTTCTCCAGAGCCTCCAGCTCCTTCAGACGCATGAGAACCGGGCTCTCCTCGATCAGCTTCGCGGTGTTGAGCAGGGAACGCGTGGCGTTCGCCTCCTCGCGACGACGGATGACGTTGGCCTGGGCCGCCTTTTCCGCCTGCACGACGCTGTTGAGGATGTCCTTCATCTCGCCGGGCAGGATCACGTCCTTGACGCCCACGCCGAGCACCTCGACGCCCAGCTCGGTCACCCGGCCGCGCACGTAGCCGAAGATGTCGGCGTCGAGCGAGGCCTTGTCGCCGAGCAGCTCGTCCAGCGACTTGGCGGCGATTGCCTTTCGCAGGCCAAACTGCAGCTCGCGGTACACGTAGTCACCGTACTTGGCGACCTTGGTGCGCGCGGCCACCGGGTCGGTCACGCGGATGCTCGCGGCCAGGTTCACGCGCAGGCTGACCTTGTCACGGGTCAACAGCTCCTGGCCCGAAACCTCCAGCGACTGCACGCGCAGTTCGATCATCTCCACGCCGACGTTCTTCTGGAAGTTCCAGAAAGCGTAGGCGCCCGCTGCCAGCGTGCGCACCAGCTTGCCGTCGACGAACAACATGCCGGCGGTCTCTTCCGGCACGATCGCCGACACGGTGATGCGCTCCAGAACGCCGAGTTGGCGCAGACGCTTGATTACGCCGGCCTCCACGTCCAGACCGTTCGCGAGCGACACGGGCTGCACTTCGACGGCGACGATGCCCTTCCAGTAAAGCTTGCGCGTACCAGGCGGCAGGATGTCCTCGAGCTTGCCGTTCTTCAGCACCAGGCCGACTTCGTTCACGCCCAGATTGGCGAGCGTGAACGACTCGTCGAGCCCGCTGCCCAGCGCGGCCACGAGCACGTCGGCGTCATTGCCGCTGTATTCGGGCTTGGCGATGTTGTGCACGTTGACTTCGATGCGCTTGAGCGGATCGAGCCAGCGATACACGCCCGGCTTCAAAACGCCTGCGAATTGACGGTTGCGATACACCAGGCCGCGCTCGCCGTCACCGATCACGACCCTCTTGGTCCAGAACATTGGAGGTTCTCCCTTGGTTGGCTCTGGTGGTCCGATCCGCTGAGTGATGCGCGCGATGGATCGGTTGTCGCGCTTTTGCTTTGCCCCTCCCCTTGCGCAGCGCAGGGGGAGGCTGGGAGGGGCTGCTTCTGCTTCGCTGTTTGCTTGCGTGAATCAGCCCCAACCCTCCCTCGGCCTTCGGCCAAAGGGGGAAGAAAAAGTGGAAACGCCCCTGACGTCGATGCCGCGGAGCCGGCGCGCTGTCCGCGTGGCGATCGTTGTCTTCGCGCGTCCGCGACGGTGGGTTGTCGTGCGACGCGGTGCCAACATCGACCGGCACGCCTCAATGACGCGGGCCCGGTGACATCACCGCTGCGGTGCTTTGTTACGCGCTCCGCGAAACAGTGCGGAGCGTTTGGCGAAACGCCGCACGGGGCGTTTCCTGGGTGGGCTTTCGCCCGTGCAACGACGTGACAGGTCGTTTTTTTGGAGCGGGACTCGAACCCGCGACAGCCGAATTAATAATTCGGAGCTCTAACCGACTGAGCTATCCAGTGGTGGACGAGCCGGATTCGAACCGGCGGCCAACGGCTTGCACCGCTGCTCTACCTCTGAGCTTCCGTCCGCTCGCGAAACACCCTCTTGCGATCCCCGGCATACGCCACGGCAGCGCCGCGCGCACCGGGCGGGTCTTGTGAACCCGCGCCGCTGTGGATCGTTCGAACGATGTTCCGCATTGACGTCTCGTCAAAGACGCCAATTCGTGTGCGATCGCATCCGCTGCCGCCCGCGCCGAAGCATCCAGGCACAGCGCAATCGATGCGCTTTCGCGACTTTCCCTGCTTCGGGCCAGCATTGCCCGGATGCTTCGGGAGCGCGATGCAATCGCGATATTTCCGAGGAAATCCCCTTGCGAACGACAAAAACAAAACGCCCCCGGGTGGTGAACCCGAGGGCGTTCGCGTTCCTCGGGAGGTCGGGGTGACCGACCTCCGCGAGCGGGGATCAGTCGTGTGGGATGAAGTCCTGCGTTCCGCATTCGCGGTTCGACAGGCGCAGCGCCACCGGGCCGTGGCCGTTTGGCCGCAGCGCGTAGCTCTTTGCGATGTCGAAGGAAAGTTTCATGGGAATGCAGAATTCTTTTGTGGTCGCCACATGGCGAAGGTCGCGCACCTTACGCGCATGTTTTTTCAGTTGCAAGGCGTGAGCCGACGAACGGTCGAAAAACAATTGTGTGCGTATCGCGATGCGCGCAACGCGCGAATCGCATTTGTTCGGTCACGCTTGATTGAATGCTGCTGAAAACAGCGGCGCGTACTGCCGCTGGCCCCGGGGGGATCAGCGCCCCATCAGCGCAGGCGTTGCGGCAAAGCGTCGCGGATAGTTGCGTTGATCGCTGACGCTGGTGACGACCTCGTCCGCCAGATCCGGCGCCGCGTAGACGGCATACGCGACTTCGCCGGCGTCGCGCACGCCGACGTGGTGCAGGCGGTAGCGCGCATGGCCGGCCCCGGTGTTTTCCGGGTAATGCAGGGGCGGGCGATCGGTGTCCAGGTCCAGCTCGCTGTTGTCCACGTTGCCGCCGACGAAGAGGGCTCGCATCGCACGTCTCCTGTGGGAATTGAGGGGATCTTGCATGCGCCAGCGTTGGCCGGGCGTTAACGCGCCAGGCCGGGTCGGTGCCGGCGCCCCGTACAATCCGCGCTATCTGGAAGAACGCTCGTTGGAAGGATGAACAGGCCAGTGTCACTAGAAGGCGCCGACATCGCATTGGAAACCCTGCTGTTGCCCGTGATCGACGGCCCACTGTCGTGGCCGGGCGAGGGCGGTGCGCTGTTCCTGCGCGCGCGCGACGGCTGGCCACTGCATCAGCGTGCGTTCCCCGGGCTGCTCTGCGAGCAGGGATTCAAGCCCCAGGCCGATGCACTGCAGCACTCCGGGATTGCGCTTGTCGACCCGTCGCTGGTGGATCACGCGGATGACATCACCCAAGGAGGGGAGGGCGTGCGCTACCCGCTGGTGCTCGTGTTGCCCACGCGCCAGCGCGACGAAGCGCGTGCGCTGTTCGCGCGTGCGATCGCGCACGCGCAGCCGGGTGGCCGCGTGCTCGCGTGCGTACGCAACGACGAAGGTGCGAAATCGGGCGAGGCCGATCTTGCGCGCCTCGCCGGCCCGCTGGCCAGCCTGACCAAGAACAAGTGCCGCGCGTTCTGGACGGCGCCCCTGCAGGGTGCTGCGGACGCGGCGCTGTTCGACGAATGGTTGCGGCTGGACGCGCCGCGTCCGATCGCAGGCGGTCGCTTCGTCAGTCGCCCTGGCGTCTTTGCCTGGGATCGCATCGATCCGGCATCGGCCCTGCTTGCGGAGAACCTGCCCGCCGACCTGCGCGGCGAAGCGGCGGACCTCGGCGCCGGCTATGGCTACCTGTCGAGTGAATTGCTGGCGCGTTGCCCGGGCATCACCTCGGTCGATCTGTACGAAGCCGAGCATCGTGCGTTGGACCTGGCGCGAATCAACCTGACGCCGCTGCAGTCGCGGGCGAAACTCGTGTTCCACTGGCACGACGTGACAGTGGGGCTGCAACGACAGTTCGACGTGGTGATCAGCAACCCGCCGTTCCACGCGCAGGGACGAGCGGATCGGCCGGACATCGGTCGACGCTTCATCGCCGTGGCCGCAGAGGCGCTGCGGCGCGGCGGGCGACTATGGCTGGTGGCGAACCGGCACCTGCCCTATGAATCCGAACTGGCCCAGCGATTCACGTCCGTGCGCACCGTCGCGCAGCGCAGCGGGTTCAAGGTGGTCGAGGCGGTGAAGTGAGTGGCGACGAGCGCCATCCTTCCTCGGATGGCAGCGCTCGCCCTCGCAGCCCGCATCTGACAACGACAACCGACTACGGAACAACCGGCCCATGAAACTCGTAAAACTCATCGCCAACCTTGGCTACGGCAGTCGCAAGGACGTCACCGCGATGTTCCGCGCGGGACGAATCACCGATGCCAACGATGAAGTCCTGTATGCGGATGACCAGGTCGCGTTCGACACGATCCGCGTCGATGGCGAGCCACTCGATCCGCCTGCTGGGCTGCTGGTGATGCTGCACAAACCGATCGGTTACACGTGTTCGACCAAGGATCCGGGGCGCATCGTGTACGACCTGCTGCCGCCGCGCTTCCGCCTGCGTTCGCCATTGCTGTCGCCAGTGGGGCGGTTGGATCGCGATACCAGCGGACTGCTGCTGATGACCGACGACGGCGCGTTGCTGCACCGTATCGTCTCGCCGAAATCGCACCTCGCCAAAGTCTACGAGGCCACGCTCGCGCACGATGTGCGCGGCGACGAAGCTGAAATCTTCGCCAGCGGCACGTTGCTGCTGGAATCGGAAAAGACACCGCTGGCGCCGGCGCGACTGGAAATGCTGGAACCTCGCCGTGCACGCCTGACCCTCACCGAAGGGCGCTACCACCAGGTGCGACGGATGTTCGCAGCGGTGGGCAACCACGTCGACGCGCTGCATCGCAGCAGGATCGGTGGGCTGGGGCTGGGTGACCTGCCGGCCGGCCAGTGGCGCGCACTGCACGTGCCCGAGGTCACACAATTGTTTTCGCCTGAATGAACAGAAATTCAGGCTTTTCGGCCTGAATTGAGCCCCCCGTCACGCGCTGGCGTGTATTCCTGAAATCCGTGCTGAACGAAAGCCGATGTGGCGTTGCCGAACTGGCTTCGCCGCCTAGCATCTGGCCGCCAGCCGTAATTCCGGCACACAGCTCAACGACGAGGATTCGCAGATGACCGCAAAGAAGACCTTGCTGCACCTGGCACTGATGGCGACCCTGTTCGCCGCCGTTCCTGCTTTCGCGCAGGACGCACCGCCGCCGCCGGAGACCGAAGACGCTGGCAGCAGCGTTCCGCAGGATCGCCTGGTCAACGAGTACAGCGACGGCCTGTTTGCCGGCGATGATGTCGCCGCCAGCGACGCCGTTACCGCGCTGCGCACCGGTGGCGACTTCACCGTCGTCACCACGACAACGCAGCAAGCCGTCAACCCCGATGGCACGCCGGCCACCAATCCCGACGGCACGCCGCGCATGGAAACGGTGACGGTGGAAACGGCTGTTGCGAACCCAAACGGCCCGATGGGCTGGGGTGAAGTCGATCATTCGCTCGGACTGGCGCAGGCGCTGGTCGACAACGGCAGCGCGGCGAACGTGAACGACGCGCTGCTCGGCGTCGCCACCACCACCACTGTCACCAATCCCGACGGCACCACGACCACGACCACCACCTACGCCGGCGGCCTGCTGCAGATGCGTGCCGACGGCATGGGCTGGGGCCAGATCGCCAAGGATCTCGGCTTCAAGAGCCTCGGCGAGATCAAGGGCAACGGCAAGGGCCATGACGCCGCGGACGGCGACGCCGTCGCCAGCGCCGACGCCAAGTCGGGCAAGGGCCGCGACACCGCGAAGACCGCGGGCGGCAAGGGCCACGACAAGGCGGTTGCCGGCAAGGACCACAAGCCCGATCACGTCGCCAAGGTCGACCGCGAGCACGGCAAGCCGGACCGCATCGCCAAGGTCGATCGTCCCAGCCGTCCGGATCGCGTCGAACGCCCGCAGAAGCCGGAGCGTCCCGACAAGCCCGAGCGCGGCCGCCCGTAACCTGACACACCTGCATTAACCGACGGGCGCCCGAGCGGCGCCCGTCGTGTTTGACCACTCAATCGAACTGGGGAGTTTTGATGAAGCGTTCCATGTTTTTCGTCGCCGCACTGCTCGTCGCCGGCATCGCACATGCCGAAGATGGCATGAGCCTGGGCGTCGGCGTCGACTACAGCTCCGGCGACTACGGCAGCGACACCACCACCAAGATCCTGTCTGTCCCGTTCACTGCGAAGTACACGAGCGGCGACTGGAGCTTCAAGGCCAGTCTGCCGTGGATGCGCGTGGACGGCGACGCCAACGTCGTGCCGGGCCTGGGCGAAGTGATCAACATCAATCCGCACGGTCGCGGCCGTGGCAACAACATCCCGCCGGATCCGACTGCGCCAACCACCGGCACCACCTCGGGCATCGGCGACCTGCGCCTGTCGGCGACGTACTCGATCCCGACCGGCAACAGCTGGGGCGTGGACCTGACCGGCAACGTGAAGGTCGCCACGGCCGACGAGGACAAGGGCCTGGGCACCGGCGCCAACGACTACGGCGCGGCGGTGGACGTGTACCGCGATTTCAACGGCACCACGTTGTTCGGCGGCGTGAGCTACACCGTGATGGGCGATTCGGACTTCATCGACGTGGACAGCGTCGCCGGTGCCAACTTCGGTGCCAGCTGGAAGGTCGGCGGCAACCACAGCCTTGGCCTGATGTACGACTGGCGCCAGGCGGCGTCGGATGGTTCCGATGATCGCAGCGAGATCACCGGTTTCTATTCGCTGCCTACCAGTGAAGCCAGCAAGCTGCAGGTCTACGCGACCAAGGGCCTGAGCGATGGCAGCCCGGATTGGGGCGGTGGTGTGAACTTCACCGCCGGTTTCTGATCGGCGAAGCGGCGTCAGGCAGTTCTGGAAACGGCGGCTACGGCCGCCGTTTTCTTTTGACGCCCATTGATGGCTTCGATGCAGCGTTTCACTGCTACGTCGCGCGTTTACGACTTCAGCAGCTTCCGCCAGCCCTCGCTGCCCAGTTCTTCCAGCGTGGCGATATTGCGCTCGACGATGACGTCCGGATCGGGGAATGCCGCCACCGCACGTTCCACGCTCGCTTCGCGCAGCAGATGCAGCGTCGGGAACGGCGAACGATTCGTGCAGTTGCCAACATCGTCCGGCGCGGTGCCGGCGAACTGGTAATCCGGGTGGAAGCTGGCGATCTGGATCTCGCCTTCCAGATCCAGCTGCGCGAGCAGGCCGTCGGCCCGATCGAGGAAGTCGTTGTAGGCGAGGAAATCCGTCAGCACGAGCGGATGCACGATCAGTGTCGTGTCGACCTGTTGCGCGTCGGCATCGTGCAGAAGCAGCAGCTCGTCGCGCAGTTGCTGCAGCAGCGCATCCTCGTCGCACGCGTCGCTCAGCACGAAGCGCACCTGTTGCTTCACGTACACCGCCTTGGCGAACGGGCACAGGTTCAACCCGATCACCGCACGTTCGAGCCAGCGGCGGGTGAGGGCGATGGGGTCGCTGTTCATGCCGGCCGACGCGCGTAACTGACGGTCAACAATTCCCACACGTGCCCGTCGGGCTGATCCCAATAGACGATGCGGCCGCCGTTGTGCGTGTTCACCCGGCCATCCATCGGGCCGTGCGGCTGGCTGCGATGGGCGATGCCGGCCGCGCGGATGCGCGCGAGGATCGCGTCGAAGTCGTCCTCGGACACGCGGAAGCAGTAGTGCTGCACCGGGAAGCTGCCCGTCGCCTGGTCGAAGTCGAGCGTCAGCCCGTCGTTGACGTAGACCGGGCAGAACGGGCCCACGCCGGTTTCCGACCACGGCACGCCGAGCAGGTCCGCGAGCAGTCTTGCCGCGGCGAAGCGATCACGCGAAGGCACCAGCAGGTGGTCGAGTTCGATTGCCATGGGTGGCCTCCTCGTGACATGCGCCGCTGTGGTCGCGCGATCAGTCGCGGAAATTCTCGAACTGCAGCGGTCGCTCGTAGTTGCCTGCGCGCAGCAGTGCCATCGCCGCCTGCAGGTCGTCGCGCTTCTTGCCGGTGACGCGCAGCTTGTCGCCATTGATCTGGCTGTCGACCTTGAGCTTGGCGTCCTTGATCGCGCCTTGGATCTTCTTCGCCAGCTCGCGCTCGATGCCCTGCTTCACGGTGACCTTCTGGCGCGCGCCGGCGAGGTTGGTCTCGACATCGCCAAACTCGAGGCAGCGCACATCGATACTGCGGGCGATCAACCGGGCACGAAGGATGTCTTCCATCTGCTTGAGCTGGAAGTCGCTCGGCGCCGACTGGCTGATTACCTGCTCCTCGAGCACGAACTTGGCGTCGACGCCCTTGAAATCGAAGCGGGTGGTCAACTCCCGGTTGGCCTGGTCGACCGCGTTGGTCAGTTCGTGCGGATTGACTTCGGACACCACGTCGAAAGACGGCATGGAACACCACGTTGCTGTGCGAGGGGGCGAAAGGGTAACCCAAGCCCCGTCGCGGCTGGATAGACTGGCCGTTCACAGCGCCAGGAAGCTGCCATGCACCGTACACCCGCCTACGCCGCGCTATCGGCGACCTCGCCCCTGGCCCCGCACACGATCGAGCGCCGCGACCCCGGTCCGCGCGAGGTCCTGATCGACATCGCCTATTGCGGCGTCTGCCATTCCGACATCCACCAGGCGCGCGACGAATGGGGCGCCGGCCTGTTCCCGATGGTGCCCGGGCACGAGATCGTCGGCCATGTGGCGAAGGTCGGCGCGGGTGTCACTCGTTACCGCGTCGGCGATGCGGTCGGCGTGGGCTGCTTCGTCGATTCGTGCCGGACCTGCGGCCCGTGCCAGGCAGGCGAGGAGCAGTACTGCGACCAGGGCATGACCGCGACCTACAACGGCCGCGAACGCGGCACCCGCGCGCCGACCTACGGTGGCTATTCGACCCGGATCACCGTGAACGAGGACTACGTCCTGCGCATTCCCGACGGCCTGGCGCTGGATCGCGCTGCGCCGCTGCTGTGCGCGGGCATCACCACGTATTCGCCGATGCGGCAGTTCGGCGTGAAGGAAGGCAGCGACGTCGCGGTGGTCGGCCTGGGCGGGCTGGGGCACATGGCGGTGAAGATCGCCCGCGCGCTGGGTGCGCGCGTCACCGTGCTCAGCCACTCGCCGTCCAAGCGAGACGACGCGCTGGCGCTGGGTGCGCACGAATTCGCCGCGACGCGCGATCCGGAGGTGTTCAAGGCGCAGGCGGGTCGTTTCGATTTCATCATCGACACCGTGTCGGCGAAGCACGACTACAACGACTACCTGTCGCTGCTGCGCCTGGACGGCACGATGGTGCTGCTGGGTATCCCGGAGGTGCCCGCGCCGGTGTCGGCGTTCGCGCTGGTCGGCAAGCGCCGGCGCCTGGTCGGATCGCTGATCGGCGGTATCCGCGAAACCCAGGAAATGCTGGATTTCTGCGCTGCAAACGACATCGCCTCGGACATCGAACTGATCGCCATCGACCGCATCAACGAGGCCTACGAGCGCATGTTGAAGGCGGACGTGCGTTACCGGTTCGTCATCGACATCGCCAGCCTGCGCGAAGGAAGCGGCGCTTGAGCGACATCGACGCCGGTCGGGACGCTGCGCGGACGGACGCCGCGGCCACGCGCAAGCGCCAGGGACGCGCGGCGATACTGATGCTCGCCGCGGTGCTGATGTTCTGCCTGATGGACACGGGACTGAAGCTGCTCACCGCGCATTACCCCTCGTTCCAGGTGGCGGCGATCCGGGGCGCGTCGTCGCTGCCGCTGGTGCTGGCGTGGGCGGTATGGACCGGCGGGGTGAAGCCGTTGTTCCGCGTGCGCTGGTCGCTGCACCTGCTGCGCGGCGTGCTGGGCATCGCGATGATGGCCGGCTTCGTCTATGCGTTGCGCACGCTGCCGCTGTCCACGGCGTATTCGATCTTCTTCGTCGCGCCGTTGATGATCACCGCGTTGTCGGTGCCGTTCCTCGGCGAGAAGGTCGGGCCGCGGCGCTGGACCGCGATCGCGATCGGACTGATCGGCGTGCTGGTCGTGCTGCGGCCCACGGGGCAGGGTGTACTGAGCCTGGCCGGACTGGCGGTGCTGCTGTCGGCGTTCGGCTATGCGGTGGGCGCGATCACCGTGCGGATCATCGCCCGCACCGACACCACGCAGGCGCTGATGGTGTGGCTGCTGGCGTTCATGGCGCTGGGGTCGTGGCTGCTGGCCGGCTCGAACTGGGTGCCGGTGCGGCTGGAACACGCCGGGCTGATTGCCGGTGTCGGCATCGCGGGTGCGCTGGGCCAGTACACGATCACCGAGGCCTTCCGCCTCGGCGAGGCCTCCCTGATCGCGCCGCTGGAATACACCGCGCTGGTATGGGGCGTGCTGGTGGACGCCACACTGTGGGGCGTCCTGCCCGATGCGGTGACCTGGGTAGGCGCGGGGATCATCATGGCCAGCGGTCTGTACCTGCTGCGCCGCGAGCGGGTGCACATCGAGGCGGAGCACCCGTAGGTTGGCTACGGGGCCGTTGGAGGAACCCGGCCCCACGGGCTGACGCCCGTGACGCTTGGATGAGCGCAGTCCAACCCGGACACCCGCTCATCCTGAGCGTAGGCGCAAAGCGCCGAAGTCGAAGGAAGCCGCGAGAATCAGCCGCCGTTGCCGCTGTCCCGCGCCTCACCACCCAGCAGTTCCTTCCAGCGGAACTCGCGGCCGTTGCGGCGTCCCTTCTCCACCAACTTGAGGCCTTCGCCGTCGATGGTGAGGGTGTAGGCCTTTTCGTCGATTTCGATCTCGCGGCGGATCGGCTTGTCGAGCTTGGTGGTCATACGGTCGCTCCAGGTCCAGGCGAGGCAGGCTAGCCCGCTGGAGGAAAAAGTTTGTGAAAACCCCGTTCACCGTCCTGACCGGGGCAAGCGGCGCGTCCCGGATCGAAACCGCCATGGTGTCCGGACCGCCGGCCCGTCGCGGCCGCCGCGTTGTGACGATTCGCCATGAACCGGACCCACGATTGGCGCCCCCGCGGCCCAGCGGCCACAATAGGCGCTTTCGCGCATTGCGGAGCCCCCATGGCTGAGCTGAAGGAAGCACGCGTCCCCGACATCGGTGATTACGATGGCGTGCCGGTGATTGAACTGCTGGTGGCCGTGGGTGACACGGTGAGCCAGGACCAGGGCCTGGTCACGCTGGAATCCGACAAGGCGACGATGGAGGTCCCCGCGCCTTTCGCCGGCGTCGTACGCGAGCTGAAGGTCAAGGTCGGCGACAAGATTGCCGAAGGCAGCGTCGTAGCCCTGATCGAGCCTGCAGGCGCTGCGCCGGCCCAGGCCGAGCCCGCCAAGCCTGAGGCACCCAAGGTCGAGGCCGCCAAAGCCGAGGCCCCGAAGCCCGCTCCCGAACCCGTCCGCCCCAGCGCCGCATCCGCTGCGCCCGCCGTCGTCCTCGACAGCAAGCCCGGCATCGACCCGGAAGCCGCGCCGCCGAAGCTGTCGTCGCCTACGTCCCCGCCGGTCGCCTTCACCGCCGACGAGCTGATGCCCGACAAGGTGCCGTACGCCAGCCCGGCCGTGCGCCTGTACGCACGTGAGCTCGGCGTCGACCTGTCGCGCGTGCAGGGCAGCGAACGCGGTGGCCGCATCAGCCGCGAGGACGTGGCGAAATTCGTCAAATCGGTGCTGCAGGGCGGCGCCGTGGCCGGTGCACCTGCGGCCGCGGGTGGTGGCGGTGGTGGTCCCGCTCTTGGAGGGCTTGCTCTGCTGCCGTGGCCGAAGGTCGACTTCAGCAAGTTCGGTGAAATCGAAACGCGCGAACTCTCGCGCATCCAGAAGATCTCCGGTGCCAACCTCGCCCGCAACTGGGCGATGATCCCGCACGTCACCCAGCACGACGATGCCGACATCACCGATCTGGAAGAGCTGCGCGTCGCACTCAACAAGGAAAATGAGAAGGCCGGCATCAAGCTGACCATGCTCGCCTTCCTGATGAAGGCCTCGGCCGCTGCGCTGCAGAAGTACCCGACGTTCAATTCCTCGCTCGATGCCTCGGGCGAGAACCTCACGCTGAAGAAGTACTGCCACGTCGGCTTCGCCGCGGACACGCCGAACGGCCTCGTTGTCCCGGTAGTCCGCGACGTCGACAAGAAGGGCGTGCTGCAGATCGCGAAGGAAACCGGCGAACTCGCCGCAAAGGCGCGCGACGGCAAGCTGGGTCCCGCCGACATGAGCGGTGGCTGCTTCTCGATCAGCTCGCTGGGCGGCATCGGCGGCACCAAGTTCACGCCGATCGTGAATGCGCCGGAAGTGGCGATCCTCGGCGTGTCCAAGTCCGCGATCCGACCGGTGTGGGACGGCAAGCAGTTCGCGCCGCGCCTGGTCCTGCCGCTGTCGCTGAGTTACGACCATCGCGTGATCGACGGCGCCGCCGCAGCACGCTTTACCGCTTACCTGGCCCAGCTGCTGGCCGACATGAGGAGAGTGCTGCTGTGATGCGTTCGCTGTTGCTGTTGGGGGCGCTGGTTGTGGCGCCCATCGCCCATGCCAAGGACGACGCCTGCAGGATCGACCTGGGCCGCGGCTGGCCACCGGCGACGGAGAACTATGGCGTCGCGGTGGAAAAGCTGTTCAAGGGCGAAAGCCAGCCGGTGTGGTCCTTTACCCTGCTGCCCAAGACGGGCGCGGAAAGCGGATTGATGCTGATTCCGGGCGTCGATGGCGGCGACTGGACCCTGCGCCACGCCGAAGCCGACGAGCGCGTCCATCATTGGGGTGCATCGCAACTCGAGCTGCGCACGCAACAGGCACCGGACCTGCTGGAAGTGCCGATCCCGGCGGCGGTCGCCACCCGCGTGATCGACACCTGGCAACGCGCGTTGGCTGCCGCGGCACCGTCCGGCCAGCAGGCGCCTTTCAGCGAAACCGACACATGGCTGTTCGTCGCCGGCGACCTGCGCGTGAGCGGGCTGCGCCCGGATTGCGAGCTGGGTGAGCTGATGCGCGAGCAGATCGACCTGCTGACCGAAGCCAGCGACGAAGGCGCGGAAAAGCGCGAGCGTCGCTGGGTGCAGCTGGGCCAGTCGCTGGATCGCATGCAGCAGGCGGCCGACACGCTCGCGGCCCGGACCCAACCCATGATCGATGGCGGCGCCGGGCAGGCCGCATCGGATCAGGCATTGGATCAGGTGCACTGAGCTGGCGGTCGCGCTGCGATGGGCAGGTCGATGGCTGCCGTCGATGAGCCATCGTCGATGAGCATCGACCTTCACCGACCGCGCACGGTAGCACCGGAAACACGATGGGCAGCGGGACGCAATGCGGGCTGGCTGCACCTTGCAGTGAATGGACAAGAACAACGGGACGAACTGATCCGCCATGGCCAACACCATCGAAGTAAAGGTTCCCGATATCGGCGGCTACGACGACGTGCCGGTGATCGAGTTGCTGGTCGCCGTCGGCGATACCGTCAAGCAGGACCAGGGGCTGGTCACGCTGGAGTCCGACAAGGCGACGATGGAGGTGCCATCGTCCGCCGCGGGCCGGATCGTCGAATTGAAGGTGAAGGTCGGCGACAAGCTGTCGGAAGGCAGCGTGGTTGCGATTCTTGAAGTTGAAGGTGCCGCGTCCGCGCAGACTCCTGCCGCCGCGTCTGCTTCCGCAACTTCGCCCCCACCGGCTCCCGCATCGGCGCCAGCGCCCGCAGCAGCGCCTGCAACACCCGCCATGCCTGCGCCACAGGCTGCCGCCGCGTCGGGCCGCAAGGCCGATGTCGAATGCCGCATGCTCGTGCTCGGCGCGGGACCGGGCGGCTACACCGCTGCGTTCCGTTCCGCCGACCTGGGCATGGACACGGTGCTGGTCGAGCGCTACGCGTCGCTGGGCGGCGTCTGCCTCAATGTCGGCTGCATTCCGTCGAAGGCGCTCCTGCACGCCGCCGCCGTAATTGACGAAGCCGCGCATGCCAGCGACTACGGTATCGACTTCGGCAAGCCGAAGATCACGCTCGACAAGCTGCGCGATTACAAGGGCAAGGTCGTCGGCCAGCTCACCAAAGGCCTGGCCGGCATGGCCAAGCAGCGCAAGGTGCGCGTGGTCGAAGGCACGGGCAAGTTCGTGTCGCCGAATGAGCTTGAAGTGAGCGGCCCCAACGGCACGCAGCTGATCCGATTCGAGCAATGCATCATTGCCGCCGGTTCGCAGGCGGTGAAGCTGCCGGGTTTCCCGTGGGACGAGAAGGATGCGCTCGGCAAGCGCGTCATGGATTCCACCGACGCGCTCGACCTCGCCGACGTGCCCGCGAAGCTGCTCGTCGTCGGCGGCGGCATCATCGGCCTGGAAATGGCGACGGTGTATCGCGCGCTGGGGTCGCAGGTCACCGTGGTCGAATTCATGGACCAGCTGATGCCGGGCGCCGACCTCGACCTGGTCAAGCCGCTCGCCGACCGCCTGAAGAAGCAGGGCGTCGCCGTGCACCTCAAGACCAAAGCCGCGGGCACGCAGGTGCAGAAGGGCGGCATCAAGGTGTCGTTCGAAAACGCCGAAGCCGGCAAGCCCGCATCGATCGACGCGCAGGTGTTCGATCGCGTGCTGGTGGCCGTGGGCCGTTCGCCAAATGGCGGCAAGCTCGATGCCGGCAAGGCCGGCGTCAACGTCACCGATCGCGGCTTCATTTCTGTCGATCGGCAGATGCGCACCAACGTGCCGCACATCTTCGCCATCGGCGACATCGTCGGTAATCCGATGCTCGCGCACAAGGCGACGCACGAAGGCAAGCTCGCTGCGGAAGTCGCGTTCGGCGAGAAGAAGGAGTGGGTCGCGCGGGTGATTCCGTCGGTGGCCTACACCGACCCGGAAATCGCCTGGGTGGGTGTCACCGAAACCGAGGCGAAGGCCAAGGGCCTCAAGGTCGGCGTCGGCAAATTCCCGTGGGCGGCGTCGGGCCGCGCGATCGGCATCGGTCGCACCGAAGGCTTCACCAAGCTCGTTTTCGACGAAGCCAGCCATCGCATCATCGGTGGCGGCATCGTCGGCGTACACGCTGGCGACCTGATCAGCGAAATTGGTCTTGCGATCGAAATGGGCTGCGAGGTCCACGACATCGGCGCCACCATCCATCCGCACCCCACGCTGAGCGAGTCGGTGGGCATGGCGGCCGAGGTGTACGACGGCACGATCACCGACCTCTACATCCCGAAGAAGAAGTAGTCGTAGCCCGCGGCACGGCGCAACGCTGTGTCGCGGATGAAGGCGCAGGGAGCGGGTGCCTGCGCCTTATCCTGAACTTCGTCCGTCACGATGGAGTCACCCATGCGCACCCTCGGCCTGCTCGGCGGCATGAGCTGGGAATCGACGCTGCCGTATTACCGGCTGATCAACGAACGCGTGCGCGAGCGCCTCGGCGGGCTGCATTCGGCGAAGCTGCTGCTGTACAGCGTGGATTTCGCGGAAATCGAGGCGTTGCAGCATCGTGGCGAATGGGACGCGGCCGGCGCGGTGCTGGCCGATGCGGCGGTGCGCCTGCAGCAGGCCGGCGCGGACGCGCTGCTGATCTGCACCAACACCATGCACAAGGTCGCCCCGCAGGTTGAAGCAGCGACGGACATCCCGTTGTTGCATATCGCCGACGCCGCTGCGCGTCGCATCCACGCCGCAGGCATCGCGCGCGTCGCCCTGCTCGGCACCCGCTTCACGATGGAGCAGGCGTTCTACCGCGAGCGCCTGGAGAGCAGTGGACTGCAGGTGCTCGTGCCTGACGCAGCGGCGCGCGAGCGCATCCACGCGATCATCTACGACGAGCTGTGCCGAGGCCGCATCCTCGAAGACTCGCGCGCGTTCTACCGGCAGGTCATCGCCGACCTGGTGGCGCACGGCGCGCAGGGCATCGTCCTGGGCTGCACCGAAATCGGCTTGCTGGTCGGAGACGCGGATGCGCCGGTGCCGTTGTTCGACACCGCCCGGATCCACGCAGAGGATGCGGCCGATTGGGCGCTGGACGGCTCGTCCGGCTGATCGGGCGAAGGCCCCGCGTCTGTTCCGGGATCGGAAAAGACGAAGCCCCGGCCTCGGAACCAGGGCTTCGCAGGCCTGCGACGATCGACGAGGAAGGGAGGCAGGCCTTGTGAGGTCTGACAGGGCGCTTCGGCAAAGGTTCCGTGACCCGCAGCGGGCAGGGCGGGAGCGCCTGGCTGTCCCAAGTCATTGATTTGGTGTCCTGTAGGAGGCCCGCGCCGCTTGGCTGCGGACTTTTTCCGGTTGCCCCGGAAAAAGCCCCCCTGCTATACTTTTGCGGCTTCGCGGGGCGGTTTTCATTCGGCCCCTGCCATTCCCATCCCCGGAACTCGCGCGTGCTCAACTCCGTCGCTGCGGGCCGGCGGCTGGCGCAGCGTTCGGCGGCCCTCCAGGCCGCGGTAACGCTGGCGGCGGCCCTGGTCTCCTTGCTGTCCGGTCGAGAGGCTGCGCTGGGAGTCCTGGCAGGTGGGCTGGTAATAACCCTGGGCGGCCTGCTGGCAGCTTGGAAAGGACTCTCGGGGGGCGTGGCGACGGCGGGTGTGGCGCTCTGGCGCCTGCTGGTCGGCCTCGCGCTGAAGTGGATCGTGGTCGCTGGGGGGTTATTCCTCGCGATCGCAGTATGGCGGCTGCCGGCCCTGCCGGTACTCGCCGGTGCGGCCCTGGCCGTGGTGGCTTTCCTGGCAAGCATGAATTGGTTGGCTCGCGAATGATCGCGGCGAAACAGTGGACCTGAGGACGATTGCGTGAGTGCTGAAACAAGTTCCGGCGGCCTGACCGAATACATCGTTCATCACCTCACCCACAACACCGTGCAGGTGGGTGGTGGCGGTTTCCACATCGACTCGTGGCTGGTCGCGCTGGTCGTCGGCCTGCTGGGCTGTTTCCTGCTGTGGAGCCAGGCGCGCAAGGCGACCTCAGGCGTTCCCTCCAAGCCGCAGGCGTTCGTCGAAATGGTGGTCGAGTTCGTTGACACCCAGGTCAAGGACACTTTCCACGGCGACCGTCGCTTCATCGCGCCGCTGGCGCTGACCATCTTCGTCTGGGTGTTCTTCATGAACGCCATGGACCTGTTGCCGCTGGACCTGCCGAGCGCCGCGATCAAGGCGGTTGCCGGTGAGGAAGCTGCGCACCACACCTTCCTGCGCATGGTGCCGACCGCCGACGTCAACACCACGTTCGCGATGTCGATCACCGTGTTCTTCCTGATCATCTTCTACTCGATCAAGGCCAAGGGCGGCTGGGGCTTCACCAAGGAGCTGTTCACCGCGCCGTTCCACGCGCACAGCACTGGGTGGAAGATCGTGCTCGCGATCCCGAACCTGTTCCTCAACCTGGTCGAATACCTGTCCAAGCCGGTCAGCCTGGGCATGCGACTGTTCGGCAACATGTACGCGGGCGAGCTTGTGTTCATGCTGATCGCCGGGCTGTTCGCCTCGTGGATCACCTTCATTCCCGGCGTGATCTTCAATTCGGTGTGGGCGATCTTCCACATCCTGATCATCCTGCTGCAGGCCTTCATCTTCATGGTGCTGACCGTCGTGTACCTCGCGATGGCGCACGAGCACCACTGATCCATTTCGCTTCAGATCTTCGCTTCACCTTCCTACCTTTCCACGCACTGTTCTAACCCGGAGATACACCATGGAATTCATCGCCAACATCCAGGGCTTCACCGCCGTCGCCATCGGCATCATCGTCGGCCTGGGTGCGCTCGGCGCCGCCCTCGGCATCGGCATCATGGGCTCGAAGTTCCTCGAGTCGGCCGCCCGCCAGCCGGAACTGGTTCCGATGCTGCAGGGCCGCATGTTCCTGCTCGCCGGCCTGATCGACGCGGCGTTCCTGATCGGCGTCGGCGTGGCGATGATGTTCGCGTTCGCCAACCCGCTGCTGGCCGCGCTCAAGACCGCCGCTGGCGCCTGATCGCTGAAAGCATCAGATAACGCGGGCGTTCGCGCCCGCGCCGTTGCAGATGTCGCGGCATGCGCCGCGACATGGTCCGAATCGCAGGGCAAGACATGAATCCGAATATCACCTTGCTGGGCCAGATGATCTCGTTCGCGATCCTCATCTGGTTCACCGTCAAGTTCATCTGGCCGCCGCTGATCAAGGCGATCGAGGAGCGTCAGCAGAAGATCGCTGAAGGCCTCGCCGCTGCCGACAACGCGCAGAAGAACCTGGCGCAGGCGCAGGACAAGGTCAACGAAGAGCTCAAGCTCGCCCGTACCAAGGCGAACGAGATCATCGACCAGGCCCATCAGCGCGCCAACCAGATCATCGACCAGGCCAAGAACGACGCCATCGCCGAAGCCAACCGCCAGAAGGCCGTGGCTGAAGCCGAGATCGTCGCCGCCGCCAACCGTGCCAAGGAAGACCTGCGCAAGCACGTGTCGTCCCTGGCCGTGTCGGGCGCCGAGAAGCTGCTGCGCCGCGAAGTCGACGCCAACGCCCACAAGGCGCTGCTCGACGAACTCGCTGCCGAGATCTGAGACCGATGAGCCAGGCCCTCACCCTCGCCCGTCCCTACGCACGCGCCGCCTTCGGGCTGGCGCGTGACGCAGGCGCCGCCAACGGCGGTTATGCGCCGTGGTCCAACGCGCTGGCCTTCGCCGCGCGCGTGGCCGCCGATCCGCAGGTCGCCGCAGTGCTGGGCAGCCCCAAGCTGACCAACGCCGATGCCGTCTCGCTGCTCGCGATCGACGGTGCCGGCGACAACGTGCGCAACTTCCTCGCCCTGCTGGCGGACAACCGCCGTCTCGCGCTGCTGCCGGAAATCGCCGGCCTGTTCGAGGAGCTGCGCGCGGAAGCCGAGCGCGTGGTCAAGGCGCGGATCACCTCCGCCAGCGCGCTGGGCGGTGCCGAGCTCGACAACATCAAGGTCGCGCTGAAGAAGCGCTTCGGCCGCGACGTCGAACTCGAGACCGCGATCGACGAATCGCTGATCGGCGGTGCGGTGATCGATACCGGCGACGTGGTGATCGATGGCTCGCTCAAGGGCAAGCTCGGTCGCCTCCAGGCCGCACTGGCCAACTAAACGCATTCATTTACAACCGGCGGCAACGTCGGCTCAAGGGAACCACCCATGGCTACCACGCAGCTCAACCCGTCCGAAATCAGCGAACTGATCAAGACCCGCATCGAGAAGGTCAAGCTGGCCGCCGAAGCGCGCAACGAAGGCACGGTCACCTCGGTGTCCGACGGCATCGTGCGCATCCACGGCCTCGCCGACGTGATGCAGGGCGAAATGATCGAGCTGCCGAACAACACCTTCGCGCTCGCGCTGAACCTGGAGCGCGACTCGGTCGGCGCCGTGGTCCTGGGCGACTACGAGCACCTGCGCGAAGGCGACGTCGCCAAGACCACCGCGCGCATCCTCGAAGTGCCGGTCGGTCCGCAGCTGCTCGGCCGCGTCGTGAACGCGCTGGGTGAGCCGATCGACGGCAAGGGCCCGATCGCTTCGACCATGACCGCTCCGGTGGAGCGCGTTGCTCCGGGCGTGATCTGGCGCAAGTCGGTCGACCAGCCGGTGCAGACCGGTTACAAGACCGTCGACGCGATGATCCCGATCGGCCGTGGCCAGCGCGAGCTGATCATCGGCGACCGTCAGACCGGCAAGACCGCGCTGGCGATCGACGCGATCATCAACCAGAAGGGCACGGGCATTAAGTGCGTGTACGTGGCGATCGGCCAGAAGGCCTCGTCCGTCGCCAACGTCGTGCGCAAGCTGGAAGAGAACGGAGCCCTGGCGCACACGATCGTCGTGGCCGCCACCGCGTCGGAATCGGCCGCGATGCAGTACATCAGCGCCTACTCCGGCTGCACCATGGGCGAGTACTTCCTCGACCGCGGCGAAGACGCGCTGATCGTGTACGACGATCTGTCCAAGCAGGCCGTGGCCTACCGCCAGATCTCCCTGCTGCTCAAGCGCCCGCCGGGTCGCGAAGCCTACCCGGGCGACGTGTTCTACCTGCACTCCCGCCTGCTCGAGCGCGCCTCGCGCGTGTCCGAGGAGTACGTCGAGAAGTTCACCAACGGTGCGGTGAAGGGCAAGACCGGTTCGCTGACCGCGCTGCCGATCATCGAAACCCAGGCTGGCGACGTGTCGGCGTTCGTGCCGACCAACGTGATCTCGATCACCGACGGCCAGATCTTCCTGGAAACCGACCTGTTCAACGCCGGCATCCGCCCGGCCGTGAACGCCGGTATCTCGGTGTCGCGCGTCGGTGGTGCGGCCCAGACCAAGATCATCAAGAAGCTGTCGGGCGGCATCCGCATCTCGCTCGCCCAGTACCGTGAGCTGGCTGCGTTCGCGCAGTTCGCCTCGGACCTGGACGAAGCCACCCGCAAGCAGCTCGAGCGCGGCCAGCGCGTCACCGAGCTGATGAAGCAGAAGCAGTACGCGCCGATGTCGATCGCGCTGCAGGCCCTGTCGATCTACGCCGTCAACGAGGGTTACCTCGACGACGTGCCGGTCGCCAAGATCGGTGCGTTCGAAGACGCGCTGCACGCGCACTTCGCCAACACCGCCGGCGACCTGATCAACACGATCAACAGCACCGGCAACTGGAACGACGACATCGAAGGTGCCTTCAAGAAGGGCATCGCCGATTTCAAGGCGACCGGTACCTGGTAATTGCGTAGGGCGGGTCTTTGACCCGCCGTAGCGGACAACCGATCGAATGGCGGGTCAAGACCCGCCCTACCGAGAAGAGAAATGGCAGGCGGACGCGAAATCAAAACCAAGATCAAGAGCGTGCAGAACACCCGCAAGGTGACGCGCGCGCTCGAAATGGTCTCGGCCTCCAAGATCCGCAAGGCGCAGGATCGGATGAAGCAGTCGCGCCCCTACGCGCGCGCGATGAAGCAGGTGATCGGACATCTGGCCCAGGCCAATTCCGAGTTCCAGCATCCGTACCTGGTCGAGCGCAAGGAAGTGAAGCGCGTCGGCTACGTCATCGTTTCGTCCGACCGCGGCCTGGCCGGCGGCCTCAACAACAACATGTTCCGCAAGCTGCTCGGCGAGATCCGCAAGTGGGGCGAACAGGGCGTTGAGGTCGACGTCGTCACCATCGGCCAGAAGGCCTCGGTGTTCTTCCGTCGCATCAAGGTCAACATGCTGGCCTCGGTCACCCACCTGGGCGACAAGCCGCACCTGGAACAGCTGGTGGGCGTGATCAAGGTAATGCTGGACGCGTACAGCGCCGGCAAGGTCGACAAGGTCTTCCTGAGCTACAACGACTTCGTCAACACGATGACCCAGCGCGCGACGTTCGATCAGCTGCTGCCGCTGCCGGCCGCCGAGACGCAGGTCGCGCACCACGACTGGGATTACATCTACGAACCCGATGCGCAGAGCGTGCTCGAGCACGTGCTGACGCGCTACGTCGAGTCGCTGGTGTACCAGGCGGTGCTCGAGAACGTCGCTTCCGAACATGCCGCGCGCATGGTCGCGATGAAGTCGGCCTCGGACAACGCCACCAAGCTGATCGGCACGCTGCAACTGGTCTACAACAAGGCCCGTCAGGCAGCGATCACCCAGGAAATTTCCGAAATCGTGGGCGGCGCGGCCGCGGTCTGATCATTCCGATCAGGGCCGGTACGCACCACCACACCAAGTAATCAAGAGTTATCAAGAGGCTATGGCAATGAACCAGGGCAAGATCGTTCAGATCATCGGCGCGGTCGTCGACGTCGAGTTCCCGCGCGAGAGCGTGCCGAAGGTGTACGACGCACTGAAGGTGCAGAACACCGAGATCACGCTGGAAGTGCAGCAGCAGCTCGGCGACGGCGTCGTGCGCACGATCGCCCTCGGTTCCACCGACGGCCTGAAGCGCAACCTGATCGCTGACAACACCGGCCACGGCATCTCGGTGCCGGTTGGCGTTGGTACGTTGGGCCGCATCATGGACGTGCTCGGTCGTCCGATCGACGAAGCCGGCCCGGTTGCCGCTTCGGCGCATTGGGAAATCCATCGCGCGGCACCGTCGTACGAGGAGCAGTCCTCGGCCAACGACCTGCTGGAAACCGGCATCAAGGTCATCGACCTGATGTGCCCGTTCGCCAAGGGCGGCAAGGTCGGCCTGTTCGGCGGCGCCGGCGTGGGCAAGACCGTCAACATGATGGAACTCATCAACAACATCGCCAAGGCGCACTCGGGTCTGTCCGTGTTCGCCGGCGTGGGCGAGCGTACCCGCGAGGGCAACGACTTCTACCACGAGATGAAGGACTCCAACGTCCTCGACAAGGTGGCGATGGTGTACGGCCAGATGAACGAGCCGCCGGGCAACCGTCTGCGCGTCGCACTGACCGGCCTGACCATGGCCGAATACTTCCGCGACGAGAAGGACGCGTCGGGCAAGGGTAAGGACGTGCTGCTGTTCGTCGACAACATCTACCGCTACACGCTGGCCGGTACCGAAGTGTCGGCGCTGCTCGGCCGTATGCCGTCGGCGGTGGGTTACCAGCCGACCCTGGCCGAGGAAATGGGCGTCCTGCAGGAACGCATCACCTCGACCAAGACCGGTTCGATCACCTCGATCCAGGCCGTGTACGTGCCCGCGGACGACCTGACCGACCCGTCGCCGGCAACCACCTTCGCCCACTTGGATGCGACCGTGGTGCTGAGCCGTAACATCGCCTCGCTCGGTATCTACCCGGCGGTCGACCCGCTCGACTCGACCTCGCGTCAGCTCGACCCGAACGTGATCGGTCACGAGCACTACGACACCGCGCGTCGCGTGCAGTCGACGCTGCAGAAGTACAAGGAACTGAAGGACATCATCGCGATCCTGGGCATGGACGAGCTGTCGGAAGAAGACAAGCAGGCCGTGTCGCGCGCGCGCAAGATCGAGCGCTTCTTCTCGCAGCCGTTCCACGTGGCCGAAGTGTTCACCGGTTCGCCGGGCAAGTACGTGTCGCTGAAGGACACGATCCGCGGCTTCAAGGGCATCGTCGACGGCGAATACGACCACCTGCCGGAGCAGGCGTTCTACATGGTCGGCGGCATCGAGGAAGCGGTCGAGAAGGCCAAGAAGATCGCTGCCTAAGCGGTGCAGGGCGGGCCTTGGCCCGCCGTCGCGAACCAGCATCACCAGAGAGGCGGGCTTAAGCCCGCCCTTACGCGGAAACGAGAGAAACCATGGCATCCACCATCCGTTGCGACATCGTCAGCGCCGAAGCCGAGATCTTCCACGGCGACGCCGAGCTGGTCGTTGTCACCGGTGAGCAGGGCGAGCTGGGCATTGCGCCCAAGCACGCGCCGCTGATCACCCGTCTCAAGCCGGGCAAGGTCGTCGTCACCCTGCCGGGCGGCGAGAAGCTGGATTTTGCCGTCTCCGGCGGCATCCTCGAAGTGCAGCCGCAGGTCGTCACCGTGCTGGCCGACACCGCGATCCGCGCGCAGGACATCGACGAAGCCGCCGTCCGTGCGGCCAAGGAAGAGGCCGAACGCGTGCTGGCGCAGAAGGACCCGAAGATGAGCGCGGCCGAAGCCGAGCAGCAGCTGGCGATGAGCCTGGTGCAGCTGCAGGCGCTGGAGCGTCTGCGCAAGAACATGAAGCACTGAGCCAGCGGCTCGTTGGCTTCAGCAGAACGCCGGCCTTGTGCCGGCGTTTTTGTTTTTGTGGTGTCGCGCGGTACACCGTGACTGGCTCGCGAGCTTCGTTGACGAAGAGCACAAGCGGCGCATCCGCCGGTGCGATCACGGCACTCAGCGCCTCAGCCGCGAATGGAGTGGGCCCGAGCGTGCGGCTAGGCCCGGTACACCCACTGTCGCGACAGCACGAAACTCACCCCGGCCAGCAGCACTTCGATCACCGGTTTGGCGACCCACGCCCATTTCAGCCCCGCCGCATTTTCGACGCCGCCGATCGCAAGCGTGCTGAGTGCCGTCATCAACAGCCACATCAGCACGAAGCGCCCGAGCTGACGGCGGCCCACCCGGGTGTCGTCGCTGGCGAAGGTGATGCGCCCGTTGAGCCAGAACCCCAGCGTCGCGCCGCTCACGCGTCCTGCGACGTTGGCGAGCTCCACCGCCAGGCCGAAATGGCTCAATGCGATCGTCATCGAGCAATCGACGACGTACTGCAGCACGCCGATCAGGAAGTAGTGGCGCCCCTGTCGCAGCAGGCTCATGGCGGCGTACCGGGTGGAATCCGCCACCACTCCGCCTCGTCGACGACGCGTTCGCGCACCGCGCCTGCCCGCGCGAGTCCCGCCCGCTGCGCGGTAGTCAGCGAGGCCGGACGCAGCATGACGTCGGTGATGCTTTCGCGCCGCAGCAGGAGCGCCCACGCCTGACCGGAGGGATCTCGTTCCGCGATGCGTCCGGCCGACTCGAAGGACGGCGAATACCACGCCAGCGTACGACCGTCGCCGGCGAACTCCGCGTGCGTCGCGCCATGCAGGTCGAGCACGCGATGCGCACCGCCTTGTGCGCGAAGGGCGGCGGCGATCGCACGTTCGGGCGCATAGCGCTCGAAAAGCACGACGTCATTTCCGAGCGAAGCCAGGCTGCGCTTGATCCCGGCGGCGTGCAGGATCCACTGCGAATTCGCCTGAAACGCGAAGTTCAACACCACGATGGCCGCGATCAATCGCAGGGCAGCCCGCTGCGAAACCGACTGCTGCAATGCCAGCACCATCGGCGCGATCAGCAGCACGACCCCCGGATGCGTATAGCGCGCGTACTGCATCACCAGCAGCGGCATTGCGATTGCCAGCGTCGCGCACAGCGCCAGCGCCCGGCTCGATCTTGTGTGCAGCGCGATCAGCCACGCGCCCATCAGTGCCACCAGTACGAAGCCGAAGCCGCCGTTCCAGCCCTCCAGGTAGCGCGCGGTTGCGAACGTCATGTCCCACGGCAGTGCCAGGTCGAAACCCTGCTGCCAGCGCGAATCCACGTAATTGTGCGAAGCAAAGTAAGGCGACCGGAAATAGCCGTTGAGCACCGGCAGCAACGGATTGCCAGTGATCTTCCACGCATAGAGATAGCTGGAACCGGCAATGAGCGCCGCGGATGCGCCACCTGCCGCCGCGATCGCGAAGGCACGCGTGCCCAGCGAACTGCGCCAGCGCGCTGCGGCCCAGACCAGCAGCGGAAGCGCCGCGAGGGCGTGGATCGGCTTGAGCGCAACCAGCAGCGCCATCAGCGCTGCGCCGGCAACAAGCGGGCGCTGCACTCTTGATGGCTCAAAAATCAGCGCCGCGAGGGCGACCATTACCGCAGTTGCCGCCGTTTCGGTCTGCATGCCGCCCAGCAGTCCGGCGACCAGCGGCAGCGACGCAAACAGCGCCAGCATCGCCCAGCGCATCGCCGCCGTTAGCGAAAGCGACAGGCCGATACACCACAGCCCGACCAGCGACGCCACATACCAGACAATGTTGAGCGCGCTACGCGATTCCTCGCGCGCCATCACCTGCGCCACACCCTGCAGGACATCGCCCGCCCACGGTGCCAGTGCCCAGACCTGATGGGTCGGGTCCAGCGCGTAACGACCGTGCTGCAGCAGCTGCCACGGCAGGCCGAGGTGGTAGGCGAGGTCGTCGTACTGCATGGTCGGGACCCATGCGCCAGCCGACGCCAGTCCTATGGCCATCACGCTCCATTTGGCGACGCCGGGCGATGCCTCCACGGCTTCACGCCAGCCATGAGAAGCGGCGACGCCCAGATCGCGCAACGCCAGATGGCCGAGCGCGGCGACGATCGCCAACAGCGGCACGTACGCCCAGGTGAAATGCACGTGCACTGGCAACAGCCAGCCCACCACGCCCGCGATCAGCGCGAGTCCCACTGGCAGCGCGATCCAGGAATTGCCCCGACCGACCAGCGCGCCACCGACGGCCACGCCCGCGGCGACCAGCAGCGACACTGCCAGCGCAGGCAGCACGCCGGTCAGCAACACGAGTGCGAGCGACCATACGGCGGCCAGCGCGCTGGCCCACTGCCAACGTGCGAACCGGCGCAACGGCCAGGCCAGCAGCATCGACAGACCACCCAACGCCAGAGACTCGCCAAAGCGGCCGAGTGGCAGCGACAGCCACATCGCATTGACGAGAAGGCCCACCGCGCACGCGGCGACACCGGCCCAGATCAGCAAACGAGGCCAGACGTTGGGGGCAGGGGAGGATTCAAGGGCGGCGAACGGCACCGCGGCATGCTAGCAGGCGACCGCAGCTAGAATCATGTGGTTCCGGCCGCAGGGCCGGAGTCCACTGCATCCTGGTCTTGGAGTCCGCATGAGCGCACCGCTGCACGTCATCATCCTCGCCGCCGGCGAGGGCAAGCGCATGAAGTCGAGCCTGCCCAAGGTGCTGCAGAAGATCGCCGGCCAGCCGATGCTCGCCCACGTCATCGCCAGCGCGCGCGCATTGGGTCCGGCTGGCATCCACGTCGTCTACGGCCATCGTGGCGACGCCGTGCGCGCGGCCTTCGTGGGTCAGGACGACCTGCAGTGGGCCGAACAGGCGGAGCAGCTTGGCACCGGCCACGCCGTGCAGCAGGCCATGCCCAACGTGCCGCAGGACGCGCGCGTGCTGGTGCTCTACGGCGACGTGCCGCTGATCGAACCGACGACGCTGCAGCGCCTGCTCGACGCGCCCGGCCGGCTCGCCGTACTCGTTGCCGACCTCGATGATCCCACCGGTTATGGCCGCATCGTGCGCGATGCCGAAGGCCGCGTCGCGCGCATCGTCGAGCACAAGGATGCCGACGATGAACAGCGCGAGATCCGTACCATCAACACCGGGATCATCCGCGCCGATGGCGAACCGCTGCGGCGCTGGCTGGAGCACCTGCGCAACGACAATGCGCAGGGCGAGTACTACCTCACCGACGTGTTCGCTGCGGCGGCTACCGAATTCAGTCCCGCGGAAATGGTCCACGTCGCCGAAGCGATCGAAACCGAAGGCGCCAATGATCCCTGGCAGCTCGCGCAGCTCGAACGCGCGTTCCAGAAGCGTGCCGCCCGCGCGTTGTGCCTGCAGGGTGCGCGCGTGGCCGATCCGGCGCGCATCGACATCCGCGGAAACGTCAGCGTCGGAATGGACGTGGAAATCGACGTCGACGTCGTGCTCGAAGGCGAGGTGAAGCTCGCCGACGGCGTGCGCATCGGCCCGTTCTGCCGCCTGAAGGACGTGACCCTTGGCCCCGGCACCGAAGTGCGCGCGCATTGCGACTTCGACGGTGTCGTGGTCGAAGGCGCGGCGCAGATCGGCCCGTTCGCGCGGCTACGTCCGGGCACGGTGCTGGCCGATGGCGTGCACATCGGCAATTTCGTCGAAACCAAGAACGCCAAGCTCGGCGTCAGCAGCAAGGCCAACCACCTGGCCTATCTCGGCGATGCGGTGATCGGCAGCGGCGTGAATGTCGGGGCCGGCACGATCACCTGCAACTACGACGGCGCGAACAAGTCGACGACGACCATCGAGGACGGCGCGTTCATCGGCTCCAACGCGTCCCTGGTGGCGCCCGTGACCATCGGCAGGAACGCGACGATCGGCGCGGGTTCAGTGATCACCAAGGACGCGCCTGCGGAAAAGCTCAGCGTCGCGCGCGGCAGGCAACAGGCCATCGATGGCTGGCAGCGGCCGGTGAAGAAGCCGAAATGACCTCGCCGGATGCGGTTGGCATGCCATCGGGCCTGCAAGAAGAACTGGCCGCGTTCTACGCCAGGCATGGCTTTGGTGCGGTCGTTGGTTCGCGTCCGCTCACCGTGCCCGTCTACACAGGTTGCCTGCTCGTGCCGCTACCGAACATCGAGACCCGGCACCGTTACCTGAAGTACCACGACCTCCACCACCTGATCACCGGATACAGCGTCGGCCGGATCGGGGAAGGCGAGGTGAGCGCGTGGGAGCTGGGCACAGGCTCGGCGCTCGCGTCGCCACTGCTCGCTGTGATGAACCTGGTCGCGCTTTCAACGGGGCTTGTGCTCGAGCCGCGTCGCATGTGGCGGGCTTTCATACGTGGTGCGCGCAGTCGGAATCTCTATTCGAAGGAAGCCCGCATGGGTGTCGACGCCGGGGAATGGCGTGACGTTTCCCAATTGCGCGATTCGGTGCTGGAGGTGAGGCCGAATGCGCCGCTGCCGGCGATCAGGCGCGTCGAGTTTCTCGGCTATTGCGCCGCCGCGATGGTCGTCCATGCCTGCATCGCGATTCCCGCACTGGTCGCACGCTTCGTTACCGACATCACGCTCGGGAACAGCTTTTTCCAGGCGGTGAAGCCGAAGCAGCGGACTGACCTCTACTGACTGTCGTCCGCCATCTGCCACGCAGGCAGGGCTTGCGATCAGGCGGGCAGCACCAGTGACACGCACAACCCGCCGCCGTCGCGATTGACCAGCGCGATGCGGCCGCCGTGTGCCTCGGCGATCTCGCGTGCGAGGGCGAGACCCAGGCCGGTGCCGTGGCGCTTGGTCGAATAGAACGGCAGCAGTGCGTTGGCAAGGACGGCATCGTTCATGCCGGTGCCTCTGTCGAGCACGTCGATACGCCAGGCATCGGGCAGGCGTCGCAGCGCCAACCCGACGCCGTCCGGTGCGGATCCCGATTCGTGCGCGTTCTTCAGCAGGTTGATGAGCGCCTGCTCCATCTGCGCGACATCGATGCGGGCGATGGTGTCGGGCGAATCGGGCCCGTCGTAGGTGAAATCCACCTGCGAGCGCAGCTGCGCGACGAAACGTGGCCACGGTACGGCTTCGAGTCGCGGCGCCGGCAGCTTGGCGAAGCGCGCGTAGTCGCGGATGAAGCCTTCCAGGTGCCGCGCACGATCCTCGATCGTGGACAACGCCGTCGGCAGGCGTTCCAGCTGCCCGCGACGCAGCAGCTCCGCGCCGGAATGCGCGAGCGAGGCGATCGGCGCGAGCGAGTTGTTCAGTTCGTGGCTGATCACGCGGATCACCTTCTTCCACGTCTGCACTTCCTGCCGCCGCAGTTCCGCGGTGAGCTGGCGCAGCAGGATGAGCTCGTGGCGGCGTCCATTGAGGCGGAAATTCCGGCGCGCGAGATGGTAGATGTCCTCATTGTCCACGTCGCCGACGGTGAACATGCCGTCGCCGCCGCGTTCGAACGCATCACGAAGGGCGTCGGGCGCGTTCGCCATCAACTCGTCGAACGACTGGCCTTCCAGGCGCTTGCCTTCGCCGAGCAGCTTGCGCGCCGCGATATTGCCCAGGACGATGCGGCGCGCCGGATCCACCAGCAGCATCGCCACCGGCGTGTTCTGCACCATCGTGTCCAGCAGCAGTTCGCGCTGCACCAGCGACAGGCGCTGCTCGCGCAGGGCGTCGCCAAGCGCGTTGTGGCTCGCGACGAGTTCGCCAAGGTCGCCACCGCCGTGCCACGACAGGCCGAAGGCGAAGTCGCCATCGCGGTAGCTGGCCACAGTGCCCGAGAGCGCGCGGAACAATGAGTTCATCGGCGCGAAAGCGCGGCGCACGTGATAGACCAACAACGGCAGCAACGCGACAACCACTATCCCGCCTGCCAGCCATGGGTTCGCGAGCCAGCGCGACAGGAACAGCGTGATTGCGACGGCTGCAGCCATGTAGACCAGCGCGATCGCGCCGAACTGCAGGCTCAGTGGCACACGCTGGCGCAGGCTACGCACGTGCCGCTCCGTTGGCGTCGTGTCGACGCCTCGACCTTCCGTGCGTGCGCAGAGGCAGGCTCATGGCCGACCGATCCCCAGGCGTTCCATGCGCCGGTACAACGCCTGCCGCGACAGGCCCAGGTCGCCGGCGGCCTGCGCGACCACGCCACCCGCGCGCGCCAGCGCTGTTTCTATCGTGGCCCGATCCGGCTCGTCGCCGCCGTTGCCCGCGGCCACCGCGCGTACCGGCATCGCCGGCAGTCCCAGGTCGGCAGCGCCGATCTTCTCGCCACGCGCCAGTAGCGACGCGCGCTGGATGGTGTTGCGCAGCTCGCGCACATTGCCCGGCCAGCCGTGCGCCAGCAGCGCGCGTTCGGCATCGCCGTCGAGCTGCTTGCCCGGAGAAAGGAAATGCCGTGCCAGCGGCAGGATGTCGTCGGGACGCTGCGCCAGTGGCGGCAGGCGCACTTCGATCGCATTGAGCCGGTAGTACAGGTCTTCGCGGAACTGCCCGGCGGCGATCAACGCAGGCAGATCGGCATTGGTCGCGCTGATCACGCGGACTTTCACGGTACGTTCGCGGTTGCCGCCCAGGCGCTCGAAGCGCCCGGTTTCCAGCACGCGCAGCAGCTTCACCTGGCCGGCGAGGGGCAACGTGCCGATCTCGTCGAGGAACAGCGTGCCACCGTCGGCCGCTTCGAACTTTCCTTCGCGCGAACGGTTGGCGCCGGTGTACGCGCCTGCTTCGGCGCCGAACAACTCGGCCTCGATCAGCTCGCCCGGCAACGCGCCGCAATTGAGTGCGACGAACGGCCCGCTCTTGACCGATGAATTGGCGTGGATGATCTCCGCGTACTTTTCCTTACCCACGCCGTTGGGGCCTGTGACCAGCACGGGTAGCTCCGAACGCGCGACCTGGCAGGCCAGCGCAAGCGCGGCTTCGCTCGATGCGTCGGCATAGACCAGCCCGCGCAGGTCGAACTCGCGCTCCAGCGCATCGCGCCGACGCCGTTCGCCGCTGCGGTGGCGGGCCAGCTCCTGCCGTGCCTGCGACAGCTCCAGCAGGTTGTTCACCGTCGCCAGCAGCTTGCGGTCGTCCCACGGCTTGGCCAGGTAGTCGGCCGCGCCGGCCTTGACCAGGTCCACCGCCGATTCCAGATGCGTCCACGCGGTCAGCAGGATTACCGGCAAGTCGGGATGCGCGGCGCGGATCTGCGCGAACAGGGCGACGCCTTCCTCACCCGAGGTCGTGTCGGCATGGAAGTTCATGTCCTGCACCACCAGGTCGATGGGCTCGCGGGAGAGAAGCGCGAGCCCATCGGCCGGTGACGTCACTGCACGCGTGTCGAGGTCATGCAGTGAGAACAGGGTTTCCAGTGCCGTGGCGACGGCGGGGTTATCGTCGATGACGAGGATCTTCGGTGCGGGACTCGTTGGCATCGCCACAGATTACCCGTTGTTGCCTACACGCTGCGCGTGGCGACGGCCGGGGGCACCGATGCGGCGCGCCGCGCCGGACCGAACACCGACAACTGCCCCAGTGTCCACAGCACCACCGCGCCGACGGGCAGGTACACAGCCGGCAGGCGCGGAAGTTCGTACGCACCCATCAACAGCTGGTTGATGCCATACGCGCCGATCATGCCTATCACGATGCCGAGCGTGGCGAGCAGGAAATTCTCGGTCTGGAAGTAGCGCAGGATCTGGCCCTTGGTTGCGCCCAACGCGCGGCGAACGCCAATCTGCTTGGTGCGTTGCTGCACCCAGAAGCTGGCAAGGCCGACGATGCCCAGCGCGGTCACCACCAGCAGCGCGATGCACACCGCCACCAGCAGCCACACCATCGAACTATCCTGCTGGAAGAACTCGTCGCGGATCTGCTGCTGCGTCTTCTGCGAAAGGATGATCCGGTTGGGACTGTTCTTCTCCAGTGCCTTCACCGCGTCCTTGAGCACGCGATCGCGCTGCTCGGGCTTGGTCCGCAGCACGTAGTAGCCGCCGGTGTCGTAGGGCAGGCGGACCGGCAGCAGCATCGAGTATTCCGGCGGCATGTCCTTCGGGCCGAAATAGGGACGGACCAGCGCGTCGACCACGCCGATCACGGTGATCGGCTTGCCGTCGCCGAAGTAAATCACTTCGCCGACGCCATTCTTGCCGGGGAACAGCTTCTGCGCCATGGCGCGGGTGATGATCGCCACGTTGACGTGCAGGCTGCTGAAGCCGGCTTCAGCGTTGTAGTTGATGATCTCGTCGGCGCTGAAGTCGCGCCCGCCGGTGAGCTTGAGTCCGAAGGTTTCCAGTAGTTCGCCACTGTCCATGTAGGTGGTGGCGTTGAGCGAGGATTCCTTCTGGTCCGGCGTCACCGATACGCCATTGTTCCACGACGAGTTGCCGAACGGCACCTCGTTGGTGGATACGGCCGCGGACACGCCGGGAATGGCGTGCAGCGCGGCGAGATCCTCACGGGTCAGGCTGGACGCGTTCTGATCAGTGCCGATGCCGGTGAGAGTGACCACGACCTGTTCCTTCTCGGCCACGCCGCTGGGCATGTCGATGCGGGCCAGGCGTTCGCGGATCAGGAAAACCGCGTTGCAGATGATCGCGCAGCTCAGCGCGATCTCCATGACGATCAACGCGGCTGCGGTCTTGTGCCGACGCAGGGTGGAGAGAATGGGGCGGATGTCCATGGCGAGCCTCTTCAATGGGTCTTGAGCTGGATGGCCGGCGTGACCTGGCACGCACGCCATGCGGGCAACGCGCCGGCGAACAGGCTGGCGACAAGCGCGATTGCAAACGTCGCCAGCAACATCGCCGGATCGAGGTGGGCGAGCGCGGCGTGTTCAACAGGCTGCTGGCGCACGGCCCACAGGCCGAGGAATGCCAGACCCAATCCGAGTACGCCGCCGACAAGGCCGACCGACACCGCTTCGATCAGGCACTGCGCGAAGATCGCACCGCGCGAGGCGCCCAGCGCGCGCCGGACGCCGATCTCCGCCGAGCGCCGCATGAACTTCGCCAGCAGCAGGCCGACGGTGTTGAGCAGGCACACCAGCAGGAAGCCGAATGCCAGCCACATCTGCAGGTTGACGTCATCGGGCACGACGCGGTTGAACTTGAGGTAGCCCATCAGGTCGCGCATCTGGACATTGTTGGGACGCTGGAATCGACCGGCCGCGCGCTGCTGGTCGGAGTAGTTTTCCAGGAACGCGCGGTAGTCCTTCGCCTTCCGCGCCGAATCGAGCTGCACCCAGAACTGCATCCACACGCAGGGTGCGCCGACATCGGTATCGCGCACGCCATCGGGACGCTCGTCGAAGCAGTTCATGTTGCCGTTACGGCCGAGCTTGAGGTCGCGCGAAGTGGAGAACGGCAGGTACACCTGCTCGGCCTCGCCATAGCCATGCCGACTGGTGAACATGTCGTAGAACTTCGGCACCGGCCGCCACGCATCCAGCACACCGATCACGCGGAAGTCGTTGCCATCCAGGCGCAGCGTCTTGCCGACGCTGTTGCCGCCACCGAAGACCTTCTCGTTCAGCGCCTTCGCGATCACCACGTCGCGCGCGTGGGCGTCGTCGGCCGCGGCGTCCCAGCCGCTGCCGTACAGGAACGGCACCTCGAACATGGGGAAGAAGTCCGCGCTGGTGTAGCGCGCATCGGCGGAGAACGGCAGCACGCCAGCGCGTTGCGGCTGCACGGCGACGCCGCCGCCAGTCATCAGCGCCTGGCGGTCGGCACGCCTGGCCTTGAGCAGGTTCTCGGCGTCCAGGCGCGTGACCTGGTCCGGCGGTTCGTCACCCTTGTGGTAGTCCTCGGCGCGGCCGGGGTCGATCTGCGGATAGAACAGGGTCTGGCTCTTGCCCGGCAGCGGGTCGCCGGACAGCACGTGGTAGACCGTGAGCGTCGTCATCGATGCACCGATGCCCAGCGCGATCGCCAGCACCATTAGTGCGGTGAGCACCTTGTTGCGCCTGAAGCTGCGCAGGGCGAGATTGAAGTAGTAGGCAAGCATTCCTGGCTCCGTAGGGCGGGTCTTGACCCGCCGTCATGCAGTTGAGTTGTTCGAGTCAGGCAACTGGATTCGATTCCGCCGCAGCCGCGAGGTCGCGAGCGCGCAGGAGGCTCGACTCGACCGAGATGTCGGTTGCCATGCCATCGACGATGTGCACGTTGCGCTGTGCGCGCGCGGCCAGTTCCGGGTCGTGGGTCACCATCACTATCGTGGTGCCGGCCGCGTTGATCTCCTCGAGCAGCTCCATCACACCACGCGCCATCTGCGAATCCAGGTTGCCGGTGGGTTCGTCCGCGAGCAGCAGGCGCGGCGTGCCGGCGAGCGCGCGTGCGATCGCGGCGCGCTGCTGCTGGCCACCGGAGAGTTCAGCGGGGTAGTGCTTCATGCGCGAACCCAGGCCCACCTGGCTGAGCGCCTTCTCGATGCGCTGCCTGCGGTCGGCGGCACTGAAGCCGCGATAGCGCAGCGGCACGTCGACGTTGTCGAACAGGTTCAGGTCGGGAATCAGGTTGAAGCTCTGGAAGATGAAACCGATCTTCTGGTTGCGCAGCTTGCTGCGGGCGTCATCGGACAGGCCGCTGACATCCTGGCCATCCAGCGTGTACGTGCCGCCGGTGAATTCCTCAAGCAGGCCGGCGATGTTGAGGAACGTGGTCTTGCCCGAGCCGGAGGGGCCGGTGACGGCGACGAACTCGCCATCGCGCACGTGCAGGTCGAGCGAACGCAGGGCGTGGGTTTCGACGAGTTCGGTCCGATAGACCTTGGTGACGGCTTGCATGTGCAGCATGGCGGGGGTCCTTGGCGTTGTACGGGTTGAGTGGTTTGGATGCGGGAAAGTGCGGGCGCGTTGCCGTCAGCGCACCTGGAAGCCGTGCAGGTCGCTGCCGCGCAGGTAGTCGCGACGACGCCAGTCGAAGGCCCATGCCGACAACGCAACGCTGTTGGCGGCTTCGACATCGCGGTCGAAATCCATCAGCTCGGGCGTCATCAGTTCGGACACGCGGCGCGGCACGGCGTCGACCAGGTCCTGCGCGGTCCAGTTGCTGGGGAAGAGGGGAGTTCGGGGGGAGGTGCGATCAGTGTTCATGGTGTTCATGTTCATTCTCCGGTGATGCGGACTTTTTCGGATTCGCCGAAACCGTCGGCGCCGGATACCACGATGCGATCCCCCTCTTTCACACCGTCGAGGATTTCGACCGCACCCAAGCTGCTCGCGCCGGTGCGCAGACTGCGCTTCACCGCGCTGCTGCCATCCATCACGTAGCCGCTGTTGCCGCCGCCCTGTTCCAGGAATGGGCCGCGTTCGACCATCAACACGTTGCGACGCGTATCCAGCAGGATGCGCACGCTCAGGCGCTGGCTCTGGCGCAGGCCCGGCGGCTGCTTGTCCTTGAAGCGAAGGCGGCCGGTGACTTCGCCGTTCACGACTTCCGGCGACACGGCGGACACTTCGGCGTCGAAGGTTCCCGTCGGCGCGGTGAGTTGCGCGGGCATGCCGATCGCCAGGTCGCGCGCGAAGCTTTCGGGCACCTTGATCTCGACTTCGAACGCAGTCAGGTCGACCACGCTCAGCACCGGTGCGTTGACGGCGACGTTCGTGCGCTGCGCCGCCATCACCTGGCCCACCTGGCCATCGAACGGGGCGCGCAGGGTCAGCGCGTCGACCTGGCGCTGCAATTCGGTAACGACCGCGCGCTGGCGATCGGCGAGCAGGCGCTTGTTGCGCATGTCCAGCCCGGCGCCCTGGCCGAGCAGGCCGAATTCGTTGCGCGCGCTGGCCAGGCCCAGGTCCGCTTTCTTCAGCGTGTCCTGCGCGCGGGCGACGTCGATCTGCGCAACGGCACCGCCTTCGAACGCGCGCTGGTTGCGTTCCAGGTCGCGCTCCGCGGCGACGCGGTCGATCTGCGCCTGGTCGAGCAGCTTGCGCGCGTTGGCGCGGGTCATCTGCGCATCCAGCCCGGCGCGGCTGGCCTCGGCTTCAACGCCGGCGAGGGTGGCCTGTTCCTGGGCGAGGCGGCTGCGCAGTTCCGGGCTGTCGATCTGCGCGAGCGGCTGGTCCTTCTTCACCGCGTCGCCGGCGACGACCTGCAGCGTGACCGCGCCGCCGGCGATGGCGTACAGCGTGGGGCTGTTGGCGGCGATCACGCGGCCTTCGGCGGAGATGTCGCGGACCAGGTCGCCGCGGGTGACGGTGGCGATGCGCAGGCGGGAGGCATCGAAGGAGCGAGCCCCCGCGGACCAGCCCGACAGCAGCCAGCCGATTGCGACTACCAGTGCGGTCGCGCCTGCGCCGGCATACAGCCAAGGACGGCGGCGCGCGGATGGCGAGGCGACATGGCTGCTGGCGTTGCCGTGGACGGGGCGGTCCTGGGCGGAGGTGTCGCGGATGCTCATGGGGTGGGTCGGGTCGGGGTGGAGATATGTTGTTCAAAGCACAACCCGTGCCAACTTCAAGCAATTGATTTCAAAGGTTATTTATTTCGTATCAGCGCGTCCGGGCGGACATCCGGGCGTCCGGACGGACAGTCGGACGGCCTCTAAACGGGGTGGCGACGGTTCCATCCGCGCGGCGGCTGCGATGCGGAATCGACGCGCTGGCCCATCACGACAGCGCGCTAAACTGACGCGTCTTTCCAGCGCGAAAACCCCCTCCATGTGCGGCATCGTTGGCGCGATCGCGGATCGCGATGTGGTTCCTGTCCTGATCGAAGGCCTCAAGCGCCTCGAATACCGCGGCTACGACTCCGCCGGTATCGCCGTGATCACCGGCGACATCGGCCACACCGACGTGCACCGCGTGCGCCGCACCGGTCGTGTCGCCGAGATGGAGAGCGCCGCGCAGGCCGAGCATTTCAGTGCCCACCTCGGCATCGGCCACACGCGCTGGGCCACGCACGGTGGCGTCACCGAAGCCAATGCGCACCCGCACATCAGCCACGGCGTGGCGCTGGTCCACAACGGCATCATCGAGAACCACGAGGAGCAGCGCGAGCGCCTGCGCCAGCTGGGTTACGTCTTCGAATCGCAGACCGATACCGAAGTCATCGCCCACCTGATCCATCACCACCTGAAGGACGGCGACGACCTGCTGGCCGCGCTGCAACGCACCGTGCGCGAACTGCACGGCGCCTACGCGCTGGCCGTGGTGAGCCGGCAGGAGCCGGGGCGCCTGGTCGCCGCGCGCATGGGCTGCCCGCTGCTGGTGGGCCTGGGCGAAGGCGAGAACTTCGTCGCCAGCGACGTGTCCGCGATCGTCCAGGCGACGCGCCGGGTGATCTTCCTCGAGGAAGGCGATACCGCCGAAGTCCGTCGCGACGGCGTGCGCGTGTTCGACGGCGAAGGCAATGCCATCGAGCGCGACGTGCACGTGTCCGATGTGTCGCTGGCGTCGCTGGAACTCGGCCCGTACCGCCACTTCATGCAGAAGGAAATCCACGAACAGCCGCGTGCCATCGCCGACACCATCGAGGCGGTGATCGACAACGGCGCGTTCTCCGCAGAACTGTTCGGCCGCGATGCCGAGTCGGTTCTGGCGGACATCGAAGGCGTGCAGATCCTCGCCTGCGGTACCAGCTACTACGCCGGCCTGACCGCGCGGTACTGGATCGAAGCCATCACCGGCCTGCCGTGCGCGGTCGATATCGCCAGCGAGTACCGCTACCGCACCGTCGTGGCGAACCCGAAGCAGCTGGTGGTCACCATTTCACAGTCGGGCGAGACGCTCGACACGATGGAGGCGCTCAAGTACGCCAAGTCACTCGGCCACGACAAGACGCTGTCGATCTGCAACGTGCCCGAGAGCGCGATCCCGCGCGCCAGCCGCCTCGTGTATTACACCCGCGCCGGTGCCGAGATCGGCGTGGCCTCGACCAAGGCGTTCACGACGCAATTGGTTGCGCTGTTCACCCTGACCTGCGCGCTGGCCAAGCTGCGCGGCAAGCTGGATGCGGCGCAGGAAGCGGAGTACGTCGAAGCCCTGCGCCAGCTGCCCGGCAGCGTGCAGCACGCGCTGAACCTGGAGCCGCAGATCGTGGCCTGGTCGGATCGCTTCGCACCGAAGCAGCACGCATTGTTCCTGGGTCGCGGCATGCACTACCCCATTGCCCTGGAAGGCGCATTGAAGCTCAAGGAAATCTCCTACATCCACGCAGAGGCCTATCCCGCCGGCGAACTCAAGCACGGCCCGCTCGCGCTGGTCGACAGCGAAATGCCGGTGGTGGTGATCGCGCCGAACGACAACCTGCTGGAGAAGGTGAAGTCGAACATCCAGGAAGTCCGCGCGCGCGGTGGCGAGATGTTCGTCTTCGCCGATGCCGACAGCCACTTCGGCGAATCCGAGCAGGTGCACGTGATCCGCACACCCCGCCACGTCGGCGTGCTCTCGCCGATCGTGCACGCGATCCCGGTGCAGCTGCTGGCCTACCACGCCGCACTGGCGCGCGGCACCGACGTGGACAAGCCGCGCAACCTGGCGAAATCGGTCACGGTGGAGTGACTGCGGCAGCCAGCGCTGGAAAAAAGAAAAAGCCCGGGATTCCCGGGCTTTTTTCTGCAGCCGCCGGGCCTCAGTCCTCGGCGGCTGTGTCGCTTTCCTCGTCGACGCTGTCGAACGAAGCGTCGAGCGCGACCGCTTCGCTTTCGTGCGAAGCGTTCTCGTGCGAGGCGCCCTCGTACGAGGTAATCGTGGTCGTCACCGGTCCCGCGGCCGGCCGGTTGCGGGGCGGCGGAAGCAGGGCTGTGGCGGCTTCTGCGGCGGCGATCAATTCGTGGCGTCGCGCTTCAGGCACTTCCTGCCAGTGGCAATCCAGCAGCGCGCCTTCGATGGCGTACAGCAGGTTGAGTCCCGGCTTGAAGCCCGCGCGCTTGACGCGCATGTAGGCCTCGACCGTACCGATCGCGGTGAGTTCTTCCAGCGTGCGTAGCCCCACCTGGCGCAACCAAGCGGCGCTCTTCGGGCCGATGTTCCGCATCTTCACCGCGCTCATTGCAGCGACTCCACCAGAACCTGCGCGATGGCCTCCAGGCCACGCTGGTCGTCTTCGTCGAAGCGATCGGGTTCCGGGCTGTCCAGGTCGAAAACACCGATCAACTCATCGCCGCGCACCAGCGGCACCACCAGTTCCGAACGCGAGGCCGCATCGCAGGCGATGTGTCCCGGGAACGCATGCACGTCAGCCACGCGCTGCGTCTGCCGCGTGCGTGCCGCCGCACCGCACACGCCCTTGTCGAGCGGGATGCGCACGCAGGCCGGCAGGCCCTGGAACGGGCCGACGACCAGTTCGGTGCCATCAAAGAAGTAGAAGCCGACCCAGTTGAGCGACGGCAGTGCGTGGTACACCAGCGCGGAGAGGTTGGCGGCGTTGGCGACGCGGTCGTGCTCGCCGGCCGCCAGGCCGCGGGCCTGGTCCAGCAGCTGCGCGTAGCGTTCGGCCTTGGTGCCGGTCAGCGGAATCGCGGAAAACGTCATCGGGCGAGTGTAGCAGCCGGCTCCGGGGCGTCGTGCCGTCGGCGGGAGGCGGCGGCGGTCCTGTTTCGGCGCGAGGCGGCGCCCCGTAGGATGCGCGCCATGAATGCGTTCTACGTCACCGGGACCGATACCGGAGTTGGCAAGTCGGTGGCGAGTGCTGCGCTGTTGCACGCTTTGCGCGCGCGCGGCATGCACGCGGTCGGGATGAAGCCGGTCGCAAGCGGGTGTGAGCGCACACCGCAGGGCTGGCGCAACGAGGATGCGCTGGCCTTGCTGGAAGCCAGCGATCCGCAACCCGCCTACGACGACATCAACCCCTATGCCTTGCCGCAACCGCTGGCTCCGGAACTGGCAGCGGCCGATGCGGGCGTGGTGATCGAATTGTCCAGGATAGTGGAGGCACATCGGCGCCTCGCCGCGCTCGCCGACGCGGTGGTGGTTGAAGGCGTGGGCGGGTGGGCCGCGCCCCTGTCGGCATCGCTGGAGCAGGTCGACCTCGTGCGCGCGCTGCGATTGCCGGTGGTGCTCGTGGTGGGACTGCGGCTGGGCTGCATCAGCCATGCACGACTGACGGCGCGTGCGATCGCCGCCGATGGCGTGTCGCTGGCGGGGTGGATCGCGAATGACATCGACCCTGCGATGGCGCGTCGCGACGACAATTTCGCGATCCTGCAGCGCGTGTTGCCCGCGCCGTGCTGGGGTCGATTGCCGTTCGCCGAGGTCCCCGACGCCCGCGCGCTGGCGAGTGAATTGCGTCCCACCCTGTAGAGCAGGCCAACTTCGGCCAAGTGCAACCCTGCCAGGACCTGCCTTGTGCGCGCTGCTCGCAGCCTGACTTCCGGCACGGTTATCTCTTCACGGTGGCGAGGCTAAACTCGCCAGTTCAAGAAATGGACTGACGAGGCTGCGATGGGCACGCTGCGGATATCGGGAGTCGCCATCGCCATGGCCACGTTGCTGGCGGCGTGTGGCAAGGGCGATGCCAATGCTCCCGGCGGTGGTCCGGGCGGCCCGCCTGGTGGCGGCATGCCGCCGTTGCCGGTGGAAGCGGTCACGCTCAAGGCGCAGCAACTGAATGCCGGATTGCAGACCGTGGGCAGCCTGCGCGCCGATGAGTCGGTGGTGGTGCGGCCGGAAGTCGCTGGACGTGTCGCTCGCATCGCCTTCACCGAAGGCGCCGCGGTGCGCGCGGGGCAGCCATTGTTCATTCTTGATGGCGGCACCCAGCAGGCCGCGCTCAACGAAGCCGCCGCCAATCTCGAGAACAGCCGCCGTGCCGCCGAGCGCGCCGGCGAACTGGTCAAGCAGAAGCTCATCGCGCAGTCGGATTACGACCGTGCACGTGCCGCCTATGGCGTCGACCAGGCCCGCGTGGCTTCGGCCCGCACCGCATTGACGAAGATGACATTGAGCGCGCCGTTCTCCGGACAGGTCGGGCTGCGCAATGTCAGTGTTGGTGCGTTCGTCACGGTGGGCCAGGATCTGGTCACGCTGGTACGACTTGATCCGATCGAAGTCGATTTCAGCGTGCCCGAAACCGCGCTGTCGCAACTGAAGAATGGCCAGGCGATCAGCATCACGGTCGACGCCTTTCCCGACGACCAGTTTGGTGGCACGGTCACCGCGATCGACCCGGTGATCGATCCCAACAGCCGCAGCGCCAAGCTGCGCGCGCAGATCGCCAATCCCGACGGCCGCCTGCGCCCAGGTCAGTTCGCCAAGCTGCAACTCGACACCGGCGCAAACACCACCCAGGCGGTACTGGTGCCCGAGCAGGCGTTGATGCTGGACGGCAGCCAGCGTTACGTGTGGACCATCGTCGATGGCAAGGCCAAGAAGGTCATCATCAAGACCGGCGTGCGCGTGCCCGGGGCTTTCCAGGTACTCGAAGGCCTCAAGGCGGGCGACCAGGTGATCACCGCGGGCCAGACCAAGCCGATGATGAACGACGGTCTGCCGGTGAAGCCGATGCCGGCAGATGGCGCGCCCGCTGCAGCAGCGCCGCAGGATGCGTCTGCGCAGCCTGCGGGACAAGCCGAACCAAAGCAGGCCGAACCAAAGCAGGCCGCGCCTGAAACGGCCGAACCGAAGCAGGCAGAAAAGGCGCAGTGACGTCGCAGCGCTTCCTCAAGGGGGCGCTGCCCATCTTCGCCGTGATCCGCGCCTAGCCACCGCCCTCATCCGGCGCTGCACGCCACCTTCCTCCCGCTGGCGGGGGAAGGAAAACCGCTTCTCCCGCCGGAGAAGCAAAGAACTCAAGCGAGGCGTCCATGGTTCTTTCCGACATCTCCATCCGCCGCCCGGTTTTCGCCACCGTGATCAACCTGGTGGTGCTGCTCGTGGGCATCATCGCCTACGACCGGCTTGCGGTGCGCTTGATCCCCAACGTCGACGTGCCGGTGGTGACGGTCAGCACGACCTATCCCGGTGCCAGCGCGCAGGTGATCGAATCGCAGGTGACGCAGCCGATCGAGGATGCGTTGTCCGGCGTGGAAGGCATCGAATACATGCAGTCGGTCAGCCGCGAGCAGTCCAGCCAGGTGACCATCCGTTTCCGCCTGAACCGCGACCCCGATGGCGCCGCATCGGATGTGCGCGATCGCGTCGCGCAGGCGCGCGCGCTGCTGCCGCAGGAAGTCGACGAACCGATCGTGCAGAAGCAGGAAGCCGACGCGCAGCCGATCATCTATCTCGCGTTCTCTTCCGATCACCATTCACAGGTCGAGATCGCCGACTACGCCGAGCGCCTGGTCAAGGACCGCGTGCAGACCATTCCCGGCGTGGCGCAGGCGCAGGTGTTCGCCAGCACTTATGCGATGCGCGTGTGGTTGCAGCCGCAGCGCCTGGCCGGCTTCGGGCTGACGCCGGCCGACGTCGAGGACGCGTTGCGCAAACAGAATGTCGAAATCCCGGCCGGCCGCGTCGAGAGCAGCGCGCGGGAATTCACCGTGCTGTCCGAGACCGACCTGAAGACGCCGGAAGAGTTCGGCAACATCATCCTGGGTGACGTCAAAGGCACGCTGGTGCGCCTGCGCGATGTCGCCAAGGTTGAACTGGGCCAGCAGGAAAGGCGCTTTACCTCGCGCTACAACGGCAAGAACGCGGTGCCGCTGGGCATCGTCAAGCAGGCGGTGGCCAACCCGCTGGATATCTCCGAAGCCCTGCAGGTGATGCTGCCGCAGATCACCCGGCAGCTGCCGGCAGGAATGAAGGTGGAGATCGCCTACGACACCACCACGTTCATCAAGGAGTCGATCGACGAGGTGTTCCACACCGTGCTGATCGCGATTGCGCTGGTGATCGCGGTGATCTTCCTGTTCCTGCGCAGCTGGCGCGCCACGCTCATCCCGCTTGTGACGATCCCGGTGTCGCTGATCGGCGCCTTCGCATTGATGTATGCCTTCGGCTTCACCATCAACACGCTTACCCTGCTGGCGATGGTGCTGGCCATCGGCCTGGTGGTCGACGACGCCATCGTGATGCTCGAGAACATCGTGCGCCACATCGAAGAAGGCATGCCGCCGTTCCAGGCCGCGCTCAAGGGCAGCAAGGAAATTGGCTTTGCCATCATCGCGATGACGCTGACCCTGGCCGCGGTCTACATACCGCTGGCATTCTCCACCGGCCGCACTGGCAAGCTGTTCGTCGAATTCGCGCTGACGTTGGCGGGCGCGGTGTTGGTGTCGGGTTTCACCGCACTGACCTTGTCGCCCATGATGTCGTCCAAGCTGTTGCGCGGCGACAACCGCCACGGCCGTTTCTACCAGGCCGGCGAACGCGTGCTGAAGTGGATCGACAACCACTACCGCACCGCGCTGGGCACCGCGCTGGCCTGGCGCAAGGCGGTGATTGGTTTCGCGCTGCTGATCTTCGTCGCGGCAGGTAGCCTGTTCATGCTGCTGCCGCGCGAACTGGCGCCCGCCGAGGACCAGGGCTTCATCATGGGCATCGGCATCGCGCCGGAAGGTTCCACCGTCGAGTACACCGACAAGTACGCGCAACAGATGCAGGGCATGTTGCTCGGCCTGCCTGACCAGCAGCGCGTGTTCCAGATCGTCGGCTATCCGGACGTGACCCAGACGATCGGCTTCACCATGCTCAAGGACTGGGGTGAGCGAAAGGGCGGTTCGGCACAGCAGATTGCCGGCAGTCCGTTCCCGCCCAGCGGTCTGGCGGCGCAGATGTTCTTCGGCATTCCCGGGGTCATGGCGTTCACCATGACGCCGCCACCGCTGGGTCAGGACTTCCTGTCGCAGCCGGTCAGTTTCGTGGTGCAGAGCACTGGCACCTGGGATGAACTGGGCGGCACGGTGCAGCGACTGATGACGAAGATGCAGGAAAACCCGCGTCTGACCAATCCCGATACCGACCTCAAGCTCAACAAGCCACAGCTCAAGATCGATGTCGATCGCGACAAGGTCGCCGCCGTGGGCAGCGATGTCGCCACCGTCGGCCATACCCTGGAAACCCTGCTGGGCGGGCGCAACGTGACCCGTTTCAAGCGCGGTTCGGAGCAGTACGACGTGATCGTGCAGGTCGAGGACGCCGCGCGGCGCACCCCGGGCGATGTCTCCAACGTATTCGTGCGCAATACCAGCGGTCAGATGGTGCAGCTTTCCAACCTGGTCAGCATCAACGAAACGATCGCAGCGAAGGAACTCAACCACTTCAACAAATTGCGCTCAGCGACGATCACCGCTGGCCTGGCGCCGGGTTATTCCGCGGGCGAGGCGCTGGAGTGGATGGAGAACGCCCTGCACGACGTCGCACCGGAGGCCAGCTACGACCTCTCGGGACCAAGCCGCGAACTGCGTGAATCGTCGAACGAGTTCACGATGATCCTCGTGCTCGCGTTGGGCTTCATTTTCCTGGTGCTCGCCGCGCAGTTCGAGAGCTGGGTCGATCCGTTCGTGATCCTGCTGGGCTCGGTGCCGCTGGCGATGTTCGGCGCGTTCCTCGCGCTCAAGCTCACCGGCGGCAGCTGGAACATCTATTCGCAGATCGGCATCGTCACCCTGGTCGGCCTGATCTCCAAGCACGGCATCCTGATCGTTGAGTTCTCCAATCAGCTGCAGGAGCAGGGCCGTAGCAAGCTCGAGGCCGTGGTGGACGCGGCGGCGCTGCGCCTGCGCCCGATCCTGATGACCACCGGCGCGATGGTGCTGGGTTCATTGCCGCTGGCCATCGCGACCGGCGCCGGCGCCGAAGCGCGCAACCAGATCGGTTGGGTGGTCGTGGGTGGCATGGCGATCGGCACCGTCTTCACCCTGTTCGTGGTGCCGGTGGTCTACCTGCTGGTGGGCCGCGATCACGCCAAGGCCATGGCGAAACTCAAGACGCTTGAAGCACAGCATGCGCATTGACAGCCCGCGCATTGACTGAGCGGGCTTCGCAATTCACTCCCGCAACAGGGGGAGAAATGCGAGGCAACAAAAAACCCGGCAGCTGGTGGGCTGCCGGGTTCGTTGTTCCGCGGGGGAGCGGAGAGAGAGGCTTTGCTTACTTCGCCTTCGCGGCCTTGGCGACCTTTTCAGCGGCTTCTTCAACCGAAGCCTGGGTCTTGGCGGCGACGGTTTCGATCTGGGTCTTGGCGATCTGGCCGATGGCTTCGTTGGCCTTCACGGTGCGACCGAAAACTTCCTGGCCGGTGGCGACGGCGCGCTCGACGTTCTCGCGGGCAACCTGCACGCCCTTCGGGAACAGGGTCTTGAGGGCTTCGATGTCACGGGCCTGGCTGGCTTCGCCGAAGAAGGCGAAGGTGGCGCTGGCGCGCTCTTCGATGGCGGCGAGCTGCAGGCCAAACACGGCCTGGGTGCTTTCCAGGGCGATCTTGTTGATCTGGGCAGCCGTGTCCGCGAACTGGCGCGAGGCGGCGGCAAACTGTTCGTTGAACTGGTACATGGCGGCTCCGGGTTATCTGGGGAAAGCAATCAGGCGAGGGTTCGACTGATTGTGCGGCGCAGCATAGCCGGTGTTTTGTTGCAGTGCAACAACAGCGGTGTGACGCGTATTGGCCCGGCGAAACCGTTTTGTCATCGGGGACATGGTTTGGAGGCGTTTCGGACGCCTGAACGGGCGTTTGGCGAGGTTGCGGGCTCGAATCGCCAGGCAACCGTTCGTCGGAAACCGCAAAAAGGCGGGACTCCACGCCCAGGTCAGTCGACAAAAAGTCCCGTCGGAGCACCGGAAAATCTCGCCGGAGCACCGAAAAGTCCTGACTGAGGGCCGGGAAGTCGTTCCCGAGGGACAGGTACGTCCCGGCCGAGGGGGCCAGAGCCTCTCCCGAGCGACTTTTTGTCCCGCCGACTCCCTGCAAAGTCCCGATCGAGGGATGAGGGCGCCGCTCACGAGGGGCAAAACGTCCCGGCCGAGGGGCAATGCACCGACTCAGGGCTCGCCGAGCCGTCGTAGAAGCGGGTCTTCAACCGTCATCCCACAGCGCGGAGATGGTCGATCAAGGGGACCGAGCTTGCCCGGATGCGGGTCGAGACCCGCCCTACCCGCGGTAGCGGCAGCCGGATGTGCAGGTCTCGTGCACCACTACTTCGTCCAGCAGCGGTAGCGCCGGCTTCAGCCGATCCCAGATCCACACCGCCAGCCGCTCGCTGGTCGGGTTCTCAAGGCCGGGGATGTCGTTGAGGTAGTGGTGGTCCAACTGGTCGTACAGTGGCTGGAACGCCGTCTTCACGTCGGCGAAGTCCATCACCCAGCCGGTATCCGTGCCGATCTCACCGCGCACGCGGATCTCGATCCGGAACGAATGCCCGTGCAGCCGTGCGCACTTGTGCCCCGGCGGCACGTTGGGGAGCCGGTGCGCGGCTTCGAGGGTGAAGACCTTGAAGATATCCATGGCACGCATTGTAGGGCGGGTCTCGACCCGCCGCCGGGCCGGCGCCAGCGTCATCAACGCTTTCGGCCGGTGCCAGCGCCACCGTCCGGCCGCCAGCGGCCTCGGGCACATGCCTCGTGGCGCTGCGCTTCGAGCCGACGGAGGGAGGCGGTCCCTGTGCGGCGGGTCGAGACCCGCCCTACCGAACGCACCCTGTCAACGGCTTACGCCGCGCCGGATCGGTTGCCACAATCGGACCCGCATTCCCGCAACAGTTGAATCGAACCCACGCAATGCCCGAGATTTCCCCGCAGCTCGCCCGCCAGATCGCTTCCACCATCGCCGCCGAGATCGGCGCGCAATCCGCCCAGGCCCAGGCCGCCATCGCCCTGCTGGATGAAGGCGCCACCGTCCCCTTCATCGCGCGCTACCGCAAGGAAGTGACGGGCGGCCTCGACGACACCCAGCTGCGCAACCTCGAAGCGCGCCTGACCTACCTGCGCGAGCTGGAAGACCGCCGCGCCGCCGTGCTGGCGTCGATCGACGAGCAGGGCAAGCTCACTGACGAACTGCGCGCCGACATCCTGGGCGCCGACAGCAAGTCGCGCCTGGAAGACCTGTACCTGCCGTACAAGCAAAAGCGCCGTACCAAGGCGCAGATCGCGCGCGAAGCCGGACTGGAACCGCTCGCACTCGGCCTGCTCGCCGATCCATCGCAGGTACCGGAGGAGTTCGCGGCGACCTTCATCGATGCGGAAAAGGGCGTCGCCGACACCAAGGCCGCACTCGATGGTGCGCGCGCGATCCTGATGGAGCGCTGGGGCGAAGATGCGGCGCTGGTCGGCGACCTGCGCAACTGGCTGCACGATGTCGGCGTCATCCGCGCGCGCGTCGCCGAGGGCAAGGAAAACGAAGGCGCGAAATACCGCGACTACTTCGACCACAGCGAATCGCTGGCGAAGATTCCCTCGCATCGCCTGCTCGCACTGTTCCGCGCACGCCGCGAGGAGATCCTGTTCCTCGACCTCGATCCGGGCACCGATGCCGACGCCGGTCATCTGCTTGGCGAAGGCCGCGTCGCCCACCACGCCGGCGTGAAGGCACAGGGCCGACCCGCCGACAAGTGGCTGCAGGACACCTGCCGTCTCACCTGGAAGGCGAAGCTGCACCTGCACCTGCTGCTCGACCTGTTCGCGCAGGCGCGCGAGAAGGCCGAAGCCGAGGCGATCGACGTGTTCGGCAACAACCTCAAGGACCTGCTGCTGGCCGCACCCGCCGGCCCGAAGGCCGTACTCGGCCTCGACCCGGGCCTGCGTACCGGCGTGAAGGTCGCGGTGGTCGACAACACCGGCAAGTTCGTCGCGCACGACACCATCTATCCGCACGAACCCAAGCGCCAGTGGGACCAGTCGTTGCACACGCTGCGCGCGCTGTGCATCAAGCACGGCGTCGAACTGATCTCGATCGGCAACGGCACCGCTTCGCGCGAAACCGACAAGCTCGCCGCCGACCTGATCAAGCTCGCGCCGGAATTGAAGATGCAGAAGATCGTCGTCAGCGAGGCCGGCGCGTCGGTGTATTCCGCGTCCGAGTTCGCGGCGAAGGAATTCCCGAACCTCGACGTCAGCATCCGCGGCGCGGTGTCGATCGCGCGTCGCCTGCAGGATCCGCTGGCCGAGCTGGTGAAGATCGAACCCAAGGCGATTGGCGTGGGCCAGTACCAGCACGACGTCGACCAGTACCGCCTCGCGCGCGCGCTCGATGCGAAAGTCGAGGACTGCGTGAACGCGGTCGGTGTCGATGTGAACACCGCGTCGGCCGCGCTGCTCACGCGCGTGTCGGGCTTGTCGTCGACGGTGGCCGAGAACATCGTCGTCTACCGCGACAGCAACGGTGCCTTCAGGAGCCGCAAGGAACTGCTGAAAGTGCCGCGCCTGGGCGACAAGACCTTCGAGCAATGCGCCGGCTTCCTGCGCATCAACGAAGGCGACCAGCCGCTGGACGCGTCGTCGGTGCACCCCGAGGCCTATCCGGTGGTCGAGCGCATCCTCAAGCAGTGCGGTCGTGAGGTGAAGCAACTCATCGGTGACGCGCCGCTGCTGCGCGGGCTCAAGGCGGAGCAATTCACCGACGAAAAGTTTGGCGTGCCGACGGTGCGCGACATCCTGAAGGAACTCGAGAAGCCCGGACGCGACCCGCGCCCCGAGTTCAAGGCCGCGCGCTTCGCCGATGGCGTCGAGGACCTCAAGGACCTGCAGGTCGGGATGATCCTGGAGGGCGTGATCAGCAACGTCGCTGCGTTCGGCGCCTTCGTCGACATCGGCGTGCACCAGGACGGCCTGATTCACATCTCAGCGCTGTCGGACAAGTACGTGAAGGATCCGCGCGACGTGGTGAAGGCGGGCGACATCGTCAAGGTGAAGGTGCTGGAGGTCGACGTCGCCCGCAAGCGCATCGCGCTGACGCGACGCCTGGACGACGCCGTGCCGGTGCCGGGCGAGTCACGTACGTCGGCCCCGCCGCGTGGCGATCGCGACGTACGTCGCGATGCGCAACCCAACCGTGGCGGCGATCGTGCCAGTGGCGATCGTTCGGGTGGAAATCGTGCTGGTGGAGACCGCGGCGGCGCGAATCGCGGAGCATCGGCGGCACCGGCCAACAACGCGCTGGCGGCGGCGTTCGCGCGGGCCAAGCGGGACTGATGCGGACAACGAAAAAGCCCCGCTTTCGGCGGGGCTTTTCCTTGAATCGATGGTGGCTATGGGTGGACTCGAACCACCGACCCCAGCATTATGAGTGCTGTGCTCTAACCGGCTGAGCTACATAGCCATTCGGTGCGGTTTTGCCGCAGCGAGCCGCGAATTATTCCTGCCTCGGGACGTGGCGTCAATCGGCCGGGTCCTTGCTTGTCGGGCGCCGGGCGCCGTGGCAGAGTCGGGTCAGTGCATTCTGGAGTCCGCATCGTGATCGATCCGGACGGTTACCGACCCAATGTCGGCATTGTATTGATGCATCCGGACGGCCGGGTGTTCTGGGCCCGTCGTGTGCATCGCGATGGCTGGCAGTTCCCGCAGGGCGGGATGAACAGCGACGAGACGCCGCTGGAGGCCATGTATCGCGAGTTGCGCGAGGAAACCGGCCTGTTGCCCGAACATGTCGAGGTCCTGGCGGCGACGCCGGGCTGGCTGCGCTACCGGCTGCCGCCCCGGGCGGTCCGCCGCAGCGACCGCCTGGTCTGCATCGGCCAGAAACAGGTCTGGTTCCTGCTCCGGTTGACCGGGCAGGAGAGCGACCTGTGCCTGGACCTGACCGAGAAGCCCGAATTCGACCACTGGCGCTGGGTGGACTTCTGGTACCCGGTCGAGCACGTCGTCACCTTCAAGCGGGGCGTCTACAACAGCGCCCTGCGGCACCTGGCCCCGGTGGCGCGTGGGGTGGTGGGGGTGCTGGCAGTTCCGATGCCCGGCCCGGACCCCCGCGACCTGCACGATCCGCGGCGGTCGGCCGCGCGTAACCGGCAGCGCCCGCGGTCGTCGCGGCCGGATTCGGCGCGCGGCGGGAGCGGCTCGGAGCCCGGGTCGAGCTCCTGATCGGGCTTCCTGACGGTCTGTTAATTGACAATCATTCTCATTCGTGGCGGAATAGATCCGCAGCCAGTCCGGCTGCGTTTTCCGCCCCGACCTGCATGTACGTGTGCATCTGCAACGGCGTCACCGAACGCGACATCCGCCAGGCGGCCGAAGCCGGCTGCCGCAGCGTTCCGGAACTGACCATGCGTACCGGTGCCGGTGCCAACTGTGGCAGCTGCCTGGACATGGCGGCGGAACTGCTCAACCAGGCCCGCGCGACGATCGAACTTCCGGTACTGCAGCAGGCCGCGTGATTCGTCGTGACATCCCGCCGGGAACATCCGGCACTTCGCACCGCAGCTGATCGCACCATCGGGCCTGGCACTTCCGCCCAACCGACATCCGTTCGCAATCGCATTCGATTCGCGTTTCGTCACGCTACGTGGGCAAGGACTAGAGTCCGCGCATCGCAAGCACGGAGTCCCGCCATGAAAGGCGACGCCAAGGTCATCGAATTCCTCAACAAGGCGCTCTACAACGAGCTGACCGCCATCAACCAGTACTTCCTGCACGCCAAGATGCTGAAGAACTGGGGCCTGAAGGAACTCGCGGAACACGAGTACCACGAGTCCATCGACGAGATGAAGCACGCCGACAAACTGTCGGAACGCATCCTCTTCCTCGAAGGGCTGCCGAACTTCCAGGCGCTGGGCAAGCTGCGCATCGGCGAAGGCCCGCGCGAAGTGCTGACCTGCGACCTCGCGCTCGAGCTGGAAGCGCTCCCGATGCTGCGCGAAGCCATCATCTACTGCGAAAGCATCAAGGACATCGTCAGTCGCCAGCTGTTCGCCGACATCCTCGAGTCGGAAGAGGAGCACATCGACTGGATCGAGACGCAGCTGGCGCTGATGGATCGCGTGGGCGAGCAGAACTACCTGGCGACGAAGCTGGAAAGCTGATCGCAGTCAGCTGCAACAGTTCACGCGCGCCGGAGCATCAGCGCAAACGAAAAACGCCACCCGCAAGGTGGCGTTTTCGTTTGCATCCGGCTCGCGTCTAGGTCGCGGGCCGCGGCGTGCGCCGGAACACCTTCCGCCACACCCACCACAGCACCAGCGCGATGGTCAGCGAGATCACCACCACCGCCGACAGCGCGATCCACGGATGCGCGAACACCAGGGCCAGGCCGCCGATGGTCGCGACGTCTTCGGTCACGGAGGCCGTCCAGTTCGACAGCGGCTCCGGCGAGGTGTTGAGCAGCGCGCGCGAGCTGGCCTTCAGCACGTGGCTGGTCAGTGCCACGCCCGCGCCGGTCGCCAGCGCGCCCGCGCCCAGGTGGCCGTCGGGGGACAGCGTCGCGGCGGCCAGGAAGGCGCCGGCGGGCACGCGCAGCAGGGTGTGCAGCAGGTCCCAGCCCGAGTCCACGCCGGGGATCTTGTCGGCGAAGAATTCCGCCGCGGCCAATGCGCCGGATACCCCGATGACCCAGGGCGATTGGGTGACTTCCAGGGCGGGCGGCAGGTCCAGCCAGCCCAGAGCGCCGGCCAGGCCCACGCCGAAGACGGTCAGGTAGACGCGGATCCCGGCCAGCCAGGCCAGCACTACGCCAATTGCGAACAGGTGCGCATCCGACATGGCGGCTCCCCGGTAGACTTCGCGCCGAAGTATAGGGGAACGGGGCTTGTGTCCTTTCCGCCGGTCCTGGCCGTTGGCCGGGGTTCACCCGCTGGTGGCAGCACCGGCCGGGCGGTGGCCGTTCGCGCGTTGCTGCAAGGGAAAGCCGAATTCAGTTTGGGGACAATCCAGTGTTCAAGAAAGACAAGAAATCCGGTGTCCAGCCGGGCCAGGTCGACACCCTGATCGGGCCGCAGGTCGTCATCCGCGGGGACTTCCATTTCTCCGGCGGCCTGTATGTCGAAGGACGCATCGTCGGCAAGCTCATCGCCAACGGCGGTGAAGCCGCCGTGGTCACCATCGCCGAAACCGGCGTGGTCGAAGGCGAGCTGCGTGCACCGAACATCGTCATCAACGGCCAGCTGGTCGGCGACGCCTTCGGCGAGAACGTCGAACTGCAGCCCAAGGCGCGGGTTTCCGGCAACGTCCATTACAAGGTCGTGGAAATGATCGCCGGCGCCACGCTGACCGGCCGCCTGGTCCACACCGACGGCGCCACGGTCGCGCAGCTGGTGACCGACGCCAACCGGGACACCACGCCGGAAGCCGTCGCGGCCTGATCCGCGACGTGCGTTCATGGCCGGCACGGGTTGCCGGCCATCGATGCCGCTAATCTGACCGGATGCAAAGACAGCAACCCTCCTGGTTCCGCGAGCATTGGGGTGTCCTGGCCCTGATCGCGGTCTTCCTGGCGGCCCTCGCCTTCGGTGGCTGGGGCCTCTGGCAGGTCTACGGCCCGGTGTCGGGTGATCCGCGTGCGCAACTGGGCGCCAGCAAGCGCGAGAACGCCCGCCTGCAGTCCGAACAGGAGCAGCTGCGCCAGCGCATCGCCACCCTGACGCGCTCCGACCAGATCAGCCGTGATGCCAACCGCGACGTGCAGGGCGCGCTGGCCGACCGCGACGAGGAAATCGCCGGCCTCCGCGCCGACGTCGCCTTCTACGAGCGCCTCGTCGGCGCCACCGCGCAACGCCGCGGCCTCAGCGTGCACGCCATGAAGCTGCAGGCCCAACAGGGGCCCGCATGGCACTTCACCACCACGCTTACCCAGAACCTCAATCGCGGCGCCGTCAGCGACGGCACGCTGAGCCTGACGGTCGAAGGCACGCGCGCCGGCAAGCTGCAGAAGCTGAGCTGGAACGACCTGCGCCAGCAGCCGTCCGCGCAGGGCGTGGGGTACTCGTTCAAGTACTTCCAGCAGGTCGAGGGTGACGTGTTCCTGCCCGAAGGCCTCACCCCGGTGAAGGTGACCGTGCATCTGCAGCCCAGCGGCGGCTCCGCCATCGACCAGTCGTTCACCTGGGCCGAAGCCACCCGCGAAACCGGCGTCGATTCACCCTGACCGCCGCACGCCCGCTGCGTTCACCGTCGCTCCAGTGCTGGAAACCACGCCCCGCGTTCCATCGCCGGGGTTGAATGCGGCCACTCCGCGCCCCATCCTGCCTGCATGAGCCAGATCACCACCGAAGCCGCAGCGCCCGACTACCAGACGCTCGACCGTCCGCTGCAGTTCACCTCCGCCGCGGCCGCCAAGGTGCGCGAACTGATCGCGGAAGAAGGCAACGCGGCGCTCAAGCTGCGCGTCTACATCCAGGGCGGCGGTTGCTCGGGCTTCCAGTACGGCTTCGAGTTCGACGAACAGCAGGGCGAGGACGACCTGGCCGTGCAGACCGACGGCGTGACCCTGCTGGTCGACCCGCTGAGCCTGCAGTACCTGATGGGCGCGGAAGTCGACTACACCGAAAGCCTGCACGGCGCGCAGTTCGTGATCCGCAATCCGAACGCGAAGACGACCTGCGGTTGCGGATCGTCGTTCTCGGCGTAACGCCGCAGGTTCGCGTGACCACATCCGCAAGCGGAATTTCGCCAGGCAGGCGCAAGCGCAACCGCGCAAGCGAAACGCGAAGCACGCGCAAGCAGAACCGCAGGCGAAGAAAGCAAAGCAGCGAGTGAACACTCCCTCCCTCGCGAAGCGGGGGAGGGCTGGGGTGGGGGACGAGCGCCGCAGGCGCGAGTGCCGTTGCTCCCCCAACACCAGTAAGCAAGAACACCACGCCCTCCGACCCCGTATCGGCCTGAAGCCGCCCACCGGCCGCACCTCCGCCTCGCAATCGCGCCACGCCCGCGCACAAGGCAGAGAAAAGCTCTCGCATCGCCGATAATGCCGCCTTCGCCGCGCACTGGACTGCCTGATGGCCGCACCCCCGTTCGCCTTCGTCGAAGCCGACGCCAGTCGCGCATTGCTCGATCGTGCCGACCACCTGCGCAACGACCCCGACGCACTCGACCGCCTCTGGCCCACCGCGCGCGTGGTGCTGCTGGATGAAAACGGCCAGGCGCTGGCGGACGACGACCGGCGACTGCTCGCAGTGCGCGGCGCGCAACTGGAGCAGGGCGCGAACCACGCGGCGATCTTCCTCGGCATGGACGAAGCCGGCACCGGCTGGTTTTCCCTCGACGCCGAACGCACCGACATCGAAGCCCCGCGACGCAGCGACCTGCGCGGCGCCGCGACGCACTGGTCGCGCTTCGATGCCGCCGTCTTCGCGCAGGCACGCGCCGTGCAGCACTGGCGCCATCGCCACCGCTACTGCGGCGTGTGCGGCAGCACGCTCGCGTTCTCGCGTGGCGGCTGGCTGGGCAGCTGCGGCGAATGCGGCACCGAACACTACCCGCGCACCGACCCCGCCGTGATCGTGGCCGTCAGCGATGGCGAACGCATCCTCCTCGGCCGGCAGGCGAGCTGGCCGCCGCGCCGTTATTCGACCCTCGCCGGCTTCGTCGAACCCGGCGAATCGCTGGAGCACACCGTCGCACGCGAAGTGCTGGAGGAAACCGGCGTGCGGGTGACGTCATGCCGCTACCTGGCCTCGCAGCCGTGGCCGTTTCCCAGCTCGCTGATGCTCGGCTTCGTCGCCACCGCACATCCCGACGAACCCCAGGCCAGCGACGAACTCGAGGACGCCCGCTGGTTCACCCGCGAACAGGTGCGCCAGGCGCAGGCGCGCGAAGCCGATCCCGCACTCGATGACGGCGTCGGCCTGCTGGTGTCGCCGCGGCTGTCGATTGCGCGCTGGCTGATCGACAGCTGGGTCGAAGGCGCGCGCTAGCGACGGTCAGGACAACGCGGCCTTTGCTCGTCATTCCCGCCTTCGCGGGGATGACGGCATCATCCAGGCGCACGCTGGTCGCCTCGGGCATTAGGGAATCTCTGAACAATTCGGATGTCATTCCGAGCGCAGCGAGGGATCTGTTGTTAGCTGGAAAAAACAGATCCCTCGCTGCGCTCGGGATGACAAAACTGAGTTGTTCAGGCCTTCCTTAGGTCCCGGCAGGAATCCGCTCATCCTGAGCGTAAGCGCGCAGCGCTGAAGTCGAAGGACATGCATCCCACGCAACGCATGTCGTCGCGCACCATCGGCAGTGTCGACGGGACCCGCGCCGCTCCCGACCCGAACCGTGACCGCGACACCGCCGCAACGGCACAAACCGCTAGAATCAGGCCGCGGGGCGTTTCGTCCCACGTTGTTACCTGCAAACGGCAACCGCATCCCCGTACACGTTCGCAAGGATCCACCATGGCCGTCACCCTGATCGCCGTTGTCGCAGCGCTGGTCTTCGGCCACATGGCGCAGGCCATGGCCGCATCGGTGCGCCACTACGACTGGTACGGCAACTGGCTGGGCTGGCTGGACTCGCAATTCCCGGAAGGCAGTTTCTGGCGCGGCCGCTGGGGCATCGCCATCGCGCTGGTGCCGCCACTGCTCGCGGTCGGCCTGTTCCAGCTCGCCCTGCGCGAACCCATGTACGGACTGGTGGGCGTGGTGTTCGCGGCCTTCGTCCTGTTCTACGCCTGGGGCCCGCGCGACCTCGACCTCGATGTCGACGCCATCGCCAATGCCACCGACGCCAACGAGCGTCGCTTCGCGATGGCGACGCTGTGGCCCGATGACGCACCGGCCACTATCGATGGCGCCGCGCTGGTGTCGGCGGTATTCCAGAACGGGTTGCGCCGCTGGTTCGGCGTGCTGTTCTGGTTCCTGCTGCTCGGCCCGATCGGCGCGCTGCTCTATCGCCTCACCGTGGTTGCGTGCGAAGGCGAACTCGCCCGCCGCCTGCACGGCGAAACCGCACAAGGCGCACGCACGCTGCTGCAACTGCTCGACTGGCCGGTGGCGCAGCTGATGACGCTGGCGCTGGCGCTGGTCGGCAACTTCGACACCGTGCTCGGCGCGTGGCGTGAAGCCGACGGCGCATCGTTCAAGCTCGACCATCGTTTCCTCGACGCCGCCGCGCGCGCCAGCGTGCGCACCGAACTGGCCGAGGAAGCCGCCGACTACGCCGACGAACACGCGGCCGAAGGCGACCTCGATGACGCACCGCCCGCGCCCGCGGGCAGCGGATTGGACCTGCCCGAACTGCGCGATGCGATGAGTCTGGTCTGGCGCATCCTGCTGGTGTGGCTGGCAGTGCTGGCGCTGTTCGTGATCGCCGGCTTCGTGGCCTGACAGGTTCGCGTCCGTAGTGTCGAGCGTTGCCTGGCACGCCCTTCGTCTCCAATCCACGAACTGAGCAGACTCGGCTTTACAAGGCGCGAGGCCGCGCGTTCCAACCGGGTGCAACGCTCGGCTTTTGTAGTGCCGAACTAACTTTCGTCATTCCCGCCTTCGCGGGGATGACGACTTACAGCGCTACCGCGTCCATCCGTCCATCCGGATTTCCCCTGTTCAGCCCATCGCCGTCCGCGCGCCGCTGACCTGAAATCCGCCGCGTTCCCGTAATAGCCCCTTGGGTGTCCATGGTGGACGCCAGTACCGAGGGAATCCATGCGCAGGAACCAGCCAAAACTTCGCCCGACGATGCGCGCACTCGCGCTCGCGGCCTTGATGCTCACCGCCGGCGCCGCCAACGCCGACTACGTCTTCACCACCGTCAACTATCCCGGCGCCGTCATGACCGACGTGCGCGGCCTCAACAACGCCGGCGAGATCGTCGGCTACGCACGCGACGCCGCCGGCACCACCTTCTCCTTCCGCTATGCCGGCGGCGTGTTCACGCCATTGCCGCCGGCACCCGGTGGCATGGTAGTCACCGCGCACGGCATCAATGACGCCGGCGTCATCATCGGTAGCGCCAGCCCCGCCGACAATTCCTACAGCGTCGGCTTCATCCTCAACGGCACCACCTACACCTACTTCAGCTATCCCGGCCGCGTCTTCACCTACGGCCGCGCGATCGGCAACGATGGCCGCGTGACCGGTTACGCCGAGGACGATTCGGCGCTCAACAACCGCGGCTTCATCTACAACCCGGCGACCTCGTCGTTCACGCCGATCACGGTGGCCGGATCGCGCTTCATCATCGCCCAGGGCATCAACAATGCCGGGCAGGTGGTCGGCAGCGAAACCGGCGCGGTTCCCGGCGCCTATCGCGCCTTCCTGCGCTCGCCTTCCGGGGCGATGAACTTCTTCCAGATCGGCGGCAGCCACACCCGCGCACGCGGCATCAGCAACACCGGACTGATGACCGGCTTCCACTACGATGCCGCCGGTCGCGTCGCTGCCTTCGTCGGCACCTCCGCCGGCTACCAGTCGCTCTACGCCAACGCCACCGACGACACCTATGGCGAGGCCATCAACGACAGCGGCCAGATCAGCGGCCTGTTCTTCGGCACCGCGCCGGACGATCCGTGGCACGGCTTCATCGCCACCAACGCCGCCATGCCCACCGGTACCACCAGTGGCGGCGCGTACATCTTCGGCGTCGACGTGGTGGCCAACGTGCCGATCTACATCGATCCGGCAGTCGCGCTGGGCTATGAATACCGTACCGGCGCCGGCAACCCGACCATCGCCACCGCGCGCCTGCCGATCGGCATCGGCGACAACCGCTACACCGTGATCGTGCACGGCAAGCGCTACGACGTCGCCGCGGGCGAACTGTTCGACTTCCGCACGCATGGTTTTCCCGCAGGCGTCGAGCGTTTCCGCGTGAGCGGCATCGAAGGCGCCGCGGGACTCGACCCGACCGACCCCTACGCCTTCCCGACCCAGCTGAGCTTCACCGCCAGCGGCCGTTTCACCGGCACCATGCAGCCCCTGTGCGAACCGCCGTCGAAGGCAAGCCCGGCGCAGCGCCGCGCGTTGCTTCGCTGCACGAAGTAGGGCGGGTCTCGACCCGCCGCAGGCAATACGCAGCACCAAACAGAACGCCACGGCCAAAAGCCGTGGCGTTCTTGTCTTGCGGGACGCGGTTGCCGCTTTGCGACGCTGCTTCGTAGGGCGGGTTTTAACCCGCCATCGCCATCCCGTCGCTATTGCTACCTCATCGACGCACCGTGACCCACCGCAAGCATCATCGCGCGCGGTAGCGGGTTGAAACCCGCCCTACGCCGCACCCCCGCGCAACTCGCGCACCATCGCCTCCAGCTTCGTACGGCGGGTCTCGACCGCCGCCGCACCATCGCGCGCAACGACGGGTTGGCCTTAAGCAACAAACAGATGTCATCCCGAGCGCAGCGAGGGATCTGCTGTCTCGCCGCGAAAAACAGATCCCTCGCTGCGCTCGGGATGACAGAGACCGTAGGGTGTTGCCCCGCCCTACGCCGCACCCCCGCGCAACTCGCGCACCTTCGCCTCCAGCACCTCGGCCGTCGCCGCCTCGGGCGTCATCGGCGCATCCGCCATCACTTCCAGGTGCGCGCGGAAACGCCGCGGCACGCGCAGCCGACCCATGCGATTGTCACGATGGCTCCACATGCTCGCCCACATCCCGCGCAGCGCCATCGGAATCACCGGCACCGGCCTACGCTCCAGGATCTTCTCCACGCCCGACTTGAACTTCGCGATCTCGCCGTCCTTCGTCAGCGCGCCCTCGGGGAAGATGCCGACGATCTGCCCGTCGGCCAGCGCCGCGTCGATCTCGTCGAACGCGCGCTGCATCACCACCGGATCCTCCTTCGCCCCCGCGATCGGAATGGCCTTGGCCGTGCGGAAGATCCAGCTCATCACCGGGATCCGGAAGATCTTGTAATACATGACGAAGCGCACCGGCCGCGGAATGCTCGCCGACAGGATCAGCGCGTCCATGTAGCTGACGTGGTTGCACACCACCAGCGCCGGACCTTCGTCGGGAATGTGCTTCTCGATGCCGTGCAGCTTCAGCCGGTACATCGTGCGCACCAGCAGCCAGCTGACGAAGCGCATCGCGAACTCGGGCACGATCGTGAAGATCCAGATCGCCACCAGCGCATTGGCGATGGCGAGCGCCAGGAACAGCTGCGGGATCGTCCAGTGCAGCAGCTTCTGCGCCGCGATCCCCACGCCCGCCGCCAGCACGATGAAGAACGCATTCTGGATGTTCACGCCCGCGATCACCCGCGACAGCTCGCCCTTCGGTGTACGGCTCTGGATCAGCGCGAACAGCGGCACCAGGAAGAACCCCGCAAACAGACCAATGCCCACCAGATCCATCACGATTCGCCACGCCCCCGGCTCGCGCAGGAAGCCCATCGCATCCAGCCCCGACACCGGCGCCACGCCGCTGCGCGCGAAGTACAGGTCGAGCAGGAAGCCGGTCATGCCGATCGCGCCCATCGGCACCAGGCCGATTTCGACCGTGCGCGCCGACAACTTTTCGCACAGTAGCGAGCCCACGCCCGTACCGATCGAGAACAGCGCCAGTGCCAGGATGTAGATGGTGGCGTCGTCGCGCGGCGCGCCCAGGTTGAGCTCCGCGTACGTCGGCAGGTTGGAGGTGATCACCGTGCCGAAGAACCAGAACCACGACACCCCCAGCACCGAGTTGCGCACGCCCGGCTGGCGGCGCGTGAGCCGCATGATCGCCAGCGATTCGGGAATCGGATTCCAGTTGATCCGCAGGTCCGGCGCACCGGCTTCCGCACGCGGAATGAAACGACTGACGACATTGCCCGTGATCGCCAGCAGCACGATGGCAATGGCCGCCACCACCGGCCCATGCGCGCCCGCCACCTGGAAGATCAAACCGCCGAACAGCATCCCCGCCAGGATCGAAATGGACGTACCCATCTCCACCAGTCCATTGCCGCCGGTAAGTTCCTCCGGCTTGAGCACCGACGGCAGGATCGAATACTTCACCGGTCCGAACAGCGTCGACTGCACGCCCGTCGCGAACAGCGCGATCAGCAGCACGATCATGTTCTGGGTCAAAAAGCCGATCCCCGCGAACGACATGATCACGATTTCCATCGTGGTCGTGATGCGGATGAGTCGAGACTTCTCCAGCTTCTCCGCGATCTGCCCCGCCGTGGCCGAGAACAGGAAGTACGGCAGGATGAAGATCGCCGGCGCCAGGTTGGTGTAGAGCGTCTTGTCCGCCGGATCGACCGCCAGGTACCCCAGCAGGCCGATGATCGCCAGCCGATAGACGTTGTCGTTGAACGCACCCAGCGACTGGGTCAGGAAGAACGGCAGGAAGCGTCGCTGCCGCAGCAGGTCGAACTGCGAGTGATGGTCAATGCGTGGTGTGCCTGCGTCCATGGAGCCCCCGGTGTGTGCGCGAGGAGCCTAGCAAACGCCGCTTCGGATCGTCAGCGCACCTTGCGTCCCCAAAAAAGAAGGCCCCGCAATGCGGGGCCTCCAGGACTTCAACAAGGCTGCGACTTACCGCTCGCGCGGCCGCTTGATATGGAAATGCGTGTTGTGGATCGCGTTGTAGGTCAGCTGGGTCTGCGCGAACCCCCATGCCCCCAACCCGGTATCGAACGCATGCCCCGACGCACTCACCGTGCCGTTGACCAGCAGTCCCCGCGCCCAACCCTGCGGCAGCGCGATGCCCGAGGCCGTGTACGCCGTGCCGATGGCGTAGTAGATCGTCTGCGCATCGGTCGTCGACAGGATCGTCTGGAAGCGCGGACGCGTCTGCGAAACCCAGGCGGTGATCGCGGCGCGGTCGGCCTGGGTCTGGTCGGCCGGTTGCGAGAGCACGCGGATCACGGCATTGCGCAGGCGGTTGTAGTTGTCCTCGCCGCTGGTGGCGCCGGCGAACCGGTACACGTGGTACAGGTCGATGTCGGTGCCGACGTCGTGCGTGGCGTGGCCGATGTCGCGGCCGTGCTCGCCGGAGATGTCGTCGATCCGAGTCAACAGCGCACCGTGCTGGTCGATGAACTCCCAGGTGCGTGCCGCCAGCCAGTCGTCGCCGCCCGAATCGCGCTGTCCGTAGCGACGGGTGGGATCACGCCAGTACGCCTGCAACCGCCACAGCGCCCGCTTGGCCGAGCTGATGGCGTCGTCGGAGACTTCCGTCCCGTCCTGCAGGTTGGCGAACACCGTGAACTTGTAGGTGATGGCGTGTGCCGGCGGCGGAACCGTGTTGATGTTGCCTCCGGCGTGGTAGGTGACGCGCACGCGCAACGTCGTGTCGTTGACCACCTGCACGTTGGCGCCCGGGCCCTCCTCGAAGATCTGGCCCATCGTGCCGCTGCCATGCTGCAGCTCTGCGCGGACGCGCGTGACCTGCGCTCCATCGGGCTTGTCGATGGTGAGCGTGAACCAGCGTGCCAGCGTGTTGTTTTCACCCTGCAGCGGCACGCTGTAGGAATTGTGGTCGCCGTCGGTGCTGGCCAGGCGCTCGGCCGTGACCTCCTTGATGATCAACCGGTCCGGATCGTCGCTGAGGTCGGCATCGACGATCGTGGGCAGAAACTCATCGGCGACGTTGGTCGCGGTCGCCGCCAGCAGCAGTTCCGCCGGCGCCTGCGCCGTGAGCGCCGCCACGTCGAAGGTCTCCTCGATGTAGCCGGTGGACCCGTTGGCCAGCCAGATCGGCGCCTGCGTCAGCTGCGAGTTGACGTTGCGCGATGTGTTGAACAGCTGCTGCCCCGACTGGCGCGCGTGCACGCTCAGCGACCAGGTGTCGTTGTAGATGCTCTGCTGGCGGACGTAGACCGGATATTCCGCGGTCGTCACCAGGTAACGCAGCACCACGCGCTGTGTGCCCTGCGCGACGGTCAGCGTGCGACTGCCGCTCACCTGCGTGTCGGCGGCGCCCGCGCCGACGCGCAGGTTGACCGTGTCCAGCGTCGACAGGTTGCCGTCGGCGAAACCGCCGGCTGCGTGCAGGGCGCTACGCTGCGCGGCGGTCACCGGATCGATCGTCGGCGTGCCATTGCCGGCGTCCCCAGCCGCGTTGAACAACGGCAGCAGTTCGAACCGACGCACGCCGTTGGCGATGTCGTCGGCATGCGTCATCGTCACCCGCGCCAGGCTGGACCGCGTCAGGAAGAAGCTGGCCTGCCCGTAGTAGTAGCGGCCCGACTGCAGCGTGACGCTGTCCAGGTTGGCGTTGCCCAGCGGCACCGGACCAAACGACAGGTTGCCCGCGGCATCGCTGGTGCGCACCACGGTGAGGTCGGAGCCCATCAAACGATAGGTGACCTGGATCCCCGCCACCGGCAGCGACGGGTTCGACGGCGGCGCCACCAGGGTGACGTTGAGCGCGTGCTGGCCCAGGTACAGCGGCATCGTGCCCAGCAGCGTGAAGCCCAGCGCGTCCTCCGCCATCACCCGCAGCACCAGCGTGCGTCCGGGATAGCGAGCCACCGCATCGGCCACCGTCGCCAGCGTGACCGGTTCCAACCGGCCCAACGCATCGACCTGGAAGTCATCGGTGAGGCGCTCCAGCGTGTTGCCGATGTCATCCTCCAGCGTCACCTCCGCCACCGACACCGCCGCGCGCGGCGCACCGCCGTCGAGCAGGGTGACGGTGAAGCTGGTGAAGCCCGCCGGCAGCACGTTCTCGCTGACGCTGCTGACCGACAGTTGCACCGGCGAGGTCACTTCCTTGGAGTCGTCCAGCACCAGCTCCAGCGGTACCGTGGCGCCCGCCGCGGCCTGCACGCTCGCCTCGGCGATCGACGTCGACGGCACGATCGCCTGCACCGCGACCAGCCCCGCCGGCACCGTGACCGTCGCCTTGCCGTTGGCATCGGTAAGGGCCAGGTGCTTGCCGTCGACGAACACGTACACCCCTTCGCCCGCCGGCGCGCCCTTGCCGTCGGGCGTGGTCTCGTCAAAGCGGAACACGCTGATCGCCAGCGTCGACGTACCCACCGGCACTTCGCCATTGATGCAGCGGCGGAAGTCGGTGACCGCCTCGGCGACGAGGGTCTTGCTCTGCGCGCCCACGCCCTTGGTCGGGTTGCCGGCGAGCAACTGGCCGAGCGTGTCGAGATTGCCGTTGGCGATGGCCGGCAGCTTGTCTTTCCAGAACGCGCGCCACGCGTTGTCCAGCTTGGTCTGCAGCTTGTGCTGGTCGCCGTTGCTGGCGATCTCGGTGGCGATGATCAGGCTGGCCGCGTCGTACTGCGCCTCGCAACTGTGACCGGCGGGTGCCTGCGAAGAGTTGGCAGTGCTCGCGACCGTGGCCAGCGCTGCAACCGACAACAACAGCAGCGCCGCCTTGCTTCGCAAGCGGTGTAACAAAGATTTGCGACTGAACATGTGACCTCCGTGGTCATGGGGACTGCCTGTTTCCGTTGTCTTGCATGTCGTCGTGCGGGTTGTCCGTGGGTGTCATCTCCTGTGGCCAAGGGTGGGGCGAGCTGCATCTACTGGAACGGGCGAGCCAATGGTTGAGCAGGCGTTCGTGTTCGGCGTGGTGCGGCGGTGTCGTCACGAACCTGGTAGAGCGTGACACGGAAAAGCCTTACGCCATCCCCCTCGCACCGATGCCGGGCGTGGCCAGTGTTGGATGCCTTTCCATGCTGCGCGAGGCGTGCTGCTGGTCCAGCTGTTCGCATTGCCGCAGCGATTCGGTGAGCGGCGGTGCCGGCGCGGACAGGTCGACCTTGGCCCAGAAGCCTGGGGTCTTGCCCATCACGAAGGCGTTGCCGTCATGCACCGTGACTTTGTCCAGCCCGTTGACGGCGCGGACCCCTGCTTCCTTGACTAGCGCAAGAGCGTGCGCAGCTTGTGCATCGGGAGTACCTGCAGGCAACTGTCTGCGGATCGCGTCGAACAACGGATAGTCGCGATGGGTTTGCGGGAAGACCTGTGACGACTGCACGTGCGCGCCTTGCCCAAGCGGCGAAGCGGATGCCGCTGGCGGCGCGCCTGTGCGCACCGGCGTCGACTGGAGTGGCTGCCCTTCCCGCGTGGGTCCTGTGAGGTTGATCCCGAGCTGACCGCTCTGGAAGTCCTCGACAACGACACGCTCCCGAAGGGCAGGATCCGTAGCCAGGCTGTCGACAATAGAAAGGTTGCGGCCTTCCAATGTGTAGGTGAAGCGACCGTCTTCGCTGCGATAGATGTTTTCCGGATCGGCCGCTGTCCGGCAACCGCCAGTCAGCTGTTGACCTCCCCAACGCACCTCGCCTACGCCATCACTATCCAACACGGTGTCGCCCGCGCCGATGATGTAGGTGTCGCGTCCCTGGCCTCCCTCCAGACGGTCATGTCCCTGCCCACCGATCAGGATGTCGTCGCCGAGATGTGAGCGCAGGGTGTCGTTACCGCCTCGCCCGACGAGCACGTCATTGCCGGCAATCTCTCGCGGATTCTGTTCGCGCGACATCCGCTGCGAATCGATAGTGGCAGCGTGATTCGGGTCGACGTCCATCGTGGTGGAGTTTCCCTGCTCGCGTCTGAGTGCGAGGTTGCGACTGTTGGTGCGGCTACCATTGGTGTCCGTGGGGTACTGGCGGTCAACTTCGTCGCGGTTCCGCAAATCCCGCTCCGGGGCGACGTAGATGCGCCCAGCATTGAAGTTGGCGTCGGTCAGCCTGTCCGCCAGATCCGGGTACTCCCGTCGAAGCTCCCGCAGCAGCACGGTCCGCGCGGGTGCGAGCGCGTCGGCAATGTTCGGGACGTTCCCGTATTCATTGACAAGTGAGGGGTAGTCGCGATTTGCCTGCGCAATGCGATTGTGCCGGGCAATGTCACCCTCGGCCGTCACTCCGAAGCCACGCTCCACGCGATCGATTTCGTCGCGATGAAGTTGATACATGCGGTAGACGTTTCTGGCTTCGTCCGGCGTGACATTGTCCCGGTCGTCATAGAGGCCGAATACGTGAGCTTCGGCGAAGCGGCGTTTACGAAGGCCTGCCTCGGCGTCGTTGTTGCTGCCCCAGCAGTTGTAGCGCACCTGAAACCATGCTTCCGCGCGGTCTCCGTCGCGGATCGCATCCATGACCGGGTGCTCGGGAATACTGTTCCGCGGGATACCAGCCAGCATTCCTGTGCCGCGATTGTATGCAAGCGAAACCAGTGCAATCCGCTCATCCGACAGCGGCATGTGCAGGTCATCTGCGGGCCCGGCGAACTCTTCCAGTGAGGCTCGAAGCAACTGGTCGGAATCGGTCGCGTCCAGTTGCCGCGAGAACGTCAGGCCCACCCTGGTTTTGTCCGTGGCCGGAGCGGCATCGATCGCAGTCAGTGTCTGCCACTGCGCCGGCGTCAGTTCGATGCCGCTCTCCCTCCAGATCGCAACATTGTTGTTCCGGTTGAAGGTGTAGCCCCATCCGATCGTCGCGCGGTTGTCGCCTACATCCTGCACGTTTGCGTGCAGGCCCTCAGACTGGACTATCACCATCCGCAGCTTGCGATCGTATTCAGCCTGTTCCAGCTCCCTATAGTTCATTCGCACACCTCCGTTGTGTGGACTGGTCTTGCATCAGTCTCGTGCCCTTGTCGGAATGCCGCGACAGTCAACTTCTTTCTTGCCAGCAACTTTTCCCGAGGATTGCTTCTTCGTCAGCACGTCATCCATCGCAATGATGTCGATGTCCTGCTCAACCTGGTGCACCGTTTCCCGAATCTTCCAGCGCATGCACCGGCCATCGACGGTTGCCTGGATGAGATAGATTCCGCCGCTGCGCAGGCTTTCCACGGTGAGGACGGCGGTGTTTCCGACGGCGATGCCGTGGATGATTCCGCCTTCGTCGGTTTGTGCCAAGCGCACCCGCGCGCCGAAGGATTCGCCGCTGATCTTGTCGCCTGCCTGGGCCAGCGTTACGTCGAACCCGCCGCACTCCGCCGCTGGATCCGTCTTGTCGCACCATTGCACCGACCAGTCGCCAGTGAAATCAGGTTTGGCCGCTTGCGTGGGTTCTACTTCAACCGTCGCGCGCCGATCTGTGTCAGACGCGAGCGCTGTTTGGCTGGATGCGCAAGAAGCCAAGCCAATGCACAAGGCTGGCAGAAGACCGGCAAAGACCTGCCTTGCCCGGCCCGAGTAAGTGTTGATTGCCATGTAGGTGTCGTCCTCAGCAAAAAGAGGCCCCGCACCGCGGGGCCTCCGTCCTTGTCGTTATTACGCCGTAGCCGCCGGCACATTCCCCGCCGGCGCTTCCTGCGGCCCGCGCTCGAAACGCTTGCCCATCATCTTGCGCAGCGCTTCCACGCCCAGGCCTTCGGAGTTCTTGGTGTGGTGATAGACATCCAGCGCGCCGGACATCGCGTCGCTGCCGTGGGCGACCTCCGCGTTGTGCACCAGCTCCAGCACGCGCGTGAGTTCGATGCGCAGCGCGTGCAGGCGCTGGCGCGACTGCACGTCGCGCAGCAGCTCGTCCATGTCGAAATTGCGCGGCAGCATGCCGATGTTCCGCGCCCCGACCTCCACCGCCTGCTCGACGAAGGCGATCGACCCGTCGCCCATGCGCACCGCACGCTGCTTCTGGTCCTGCGTGATGGGCGAGAGCCCGTCCTGCAGCTCGGCGACAAACGCCTCGCACTTGGCGGTGACCAAGGCCCACTTCTCCGCGCTGACGTGGCGGTACCCGTAGTTCTGGCTCATGTAGCTCCTTGCGTCCTTCTGGTGTTGCGTTCCAAGGCCATCACGTCATGCGATGGCGGTCGCACTTTACCGTCGCGCGGGCGCACGCCGGAAGCCATGCGTTTCACTTCCCCCTGGGTAACTCCCTCCCCACCCCCTGCGCACCCGTGCGCATCGACCACGCCACCCTTGCGATTGCGGCTGAAAGCCTTGCGCGCAAACCTCGCCCGCCCCGCGCGAGGACCGGCGCACCTCCTGCCGACCCCCTGGCCAGCCCCGACCAACCCCCTCGCCAAGCCCCCCCCGACCCCCGGCGCACCCTTGCGCGCGGACCTGTCCGCCCTCGCCAAACCCCCAGGCCAGCCCCGCGCGACCCCTCCCCAAGGTCCAGCCGACCCCCTGGCGAGGCTCGGCATACCCCCGGCGGAGCCTTGCTCGCCCCCTCGCAACCCGCAGTTTTTGGGCGTGCAAGCGCAGTGGTGCACCGACAAAGCCCGTTGGATCAAGCGCTTGCGCGTACCTGGGCCCCGTGGGCGACCGGCGCCCCATCGCCAGGCCCCACCGGATGCCCCGCACCCGGCGCGACCTCAACGGCACCGTCTCGCCCCCTGCGACACCCCGCACGGATACTCCTTTCGGAGGCCCCATGCCCACCCAAGCCCACGACCCCGCGTCCGAAGACGCCCTCGACGGCACCCGCAACGCCGTCTTCCTCGCCGCCACCCACGCGACCCTGCTGGCGATGACGCCCCGCCAGCGCGACGTCTTCCGCCAGCTGTGCTGCCTGCAGATGGACGACGCCGGCCCGCACGCGCTGCTGCCCCACGTCGTTGCCGGCTTCCTCGCCGTGTCGAGCCGGCCGTGGTGGGACCACAACGTCGCCGGTTTGCCCGACGAGTCCGAAGCGCCTGCCCGCCGGTGAGCGCCGCACCCAGCGCCTATGATCCGAAGCAGTTGCAGGGCTGTTTATTTCCGGAAGAGGGGCTATGCGATTCTGGCTTGGTGTAACCGACAACCAATGGTTCAACTTTGTCTCATCGCATCAGTGTCCGGAGGTCAATTTCTGGCAACCGTCCGCACGGGCACCATTCGTGGATTTGCCGGAGGGGACGCCTTTTCTCTTCAAGTTGAAGCGCCCTAACCACCACATCGCGGGTGGTGGCCATTTCGTCCGCCATACCCGACTCCCCTTGTCTACGGCGTGGGATGTCTTTGGTCAGCAGAATGGAGCGGATTCGCTGCAGGAATTCATCCGCCTTATCTCCGGCAATCGCGCCGATCCAGCGACACTGGAGGCCGAGATTGGATGCACCGTCGTCACTGATGTTTTCTATCTGCCGCAACCGAGGTGGGTTTCGGCTGAAGGCCGATTTGAAAAGAACATCGTTGTCGGCCGCACCGCCGACACGTTGGCGCGCGCGGAGGACTTGGCGCTGTGGAATGAGCTGCAATTTGCGCGAAGCTCGAGCGCGGTGCTGGAGCAAGTGCCGGAGCAGGCGCGTTACGGGCGCGAATTTATCGCCAAATCCCGACTCGGGCAGGGGTCGTTCCGAACGCTAGTGATAGACGCCTATGGTCGTCGCTGTGCCATTACCGGCGAGAACACGCTTCCGGTGCTGGAAGCGGCACACATCCAGCCTTACGCTGAATCGGGTCCGCATCAGGTTAGCAATGGTCTGCTGTTGCGCTCGGATTTTCACAAGCTGTTCGACGCGGGCCTAGTGACGGTCGAGCCCGACTATCGCGTCCGTGTGAGCGGGAAGATTCGGGACCGGTATTTCAACGGCAAGGCCTACTACCGGCTGGACGGTCAGCAACTGGCATCATTGCCTGAGAACGCCGGTGATCAACCGGATCCCGGCTTCCTCGGCTGGCACAACAACCACCGCTTCGTCGCTTGAGGTCACCATGCTTTCCGAATCACTTCGCCAGCGTCTTCTCGACTTCAGGTCTGCGCGCGACTGGGAGCAATTCCACAACTTGAGGACGCTGTCGACCTCCATCGTGCTTGAGGCTGCCGAGCTTGCGGAAGTCACCCAGTGGGCTCGTGACAAGGAGTTGACGGACGTGGTCAGCAGTAGGCGCGTTCAAATAGAGCATGAGGTCGCGGACATCCTCATCTTGCTGACGTACCTCGTGAATGATCTTGGGATCGATATCGAGGCGGTTGTTGAAAGGAAGCTCAAGCTCAATGCGGAGAAGTATCCCGTTGATCTGGCGAAGGGCACCGCGCGAAAGTACGACGAGCTTTAACCGGTGCGCTTTTTTTAGAGGGGGTTGAGCCGCATGTTCCTGTATTCCGGAACCACACCGGACTTCATCAAAGAAACGACGCACAACGCCATCGCGCACCGGCTCGCGAAGGCGTTCGAAGTTCATTTCCGGTATCCGCCATCGCCTGCTGAGTACCAGTCTTGGCAGAACTCGCTGCGCTGCTTCTCGGATGTGTTGCGCGAAGGCAATCTGTTCGATCAGGGCATCTTCCTCGAATACCAGCTCCCACTCTCCTCCAAGCGCTTGGATGCGATGGTGACCGGACGGGATACTCATCGCGACCGTGCCGTGATCGTCGAGCTGAAGCAGTGGAGCGTCGCCGAGCTAGGGAGCGGAGACGACCTGTTGAAAACGTGGGTCGGTGGTAATCACCGCGATGTACTTCATCCATCGGTGCAGGCGAATCAGTACCGTAGGTATCTGGAGGACATGCACGCCGCTTTCCACTCCGACGATGACCGAGTGGGGCTGGAGGCCTGCGCTTACCTCCACAACTACCGTCCCGTTGATGCAGACCCCTTGTTCCACGGTCGTTCCGAAGCTGTGAGGAAGCTGGCCCCTGTGTTCACATCGAATGATGTTTCACGGCTGGCCGGGCATCTCTCAGAGCGCCTTGGTCATGGCGACGGCGAACGCGTCATGCAACGAATTGCCATCAGTCGCTATCGTCCGGCGAAGAAGTTGCTTTCGCATGTCTCCAAGGTGATCAAGGAGGAGCCGGCATTCGTCCTCCTGGATGAGCAGCAGGTGGTGTTCAGTCAGGTAATGGCGGCGGTGGAGTCCGCGATGAACGACGACCACAAGCACGTCTTCCTGGTGCATGGCGGCCCGGGCACAGGCAAATCGGTGCTGGCACTCAATCTGCTGGGCGCGCTTTCGGGCATGGGCCACAACGCGCAACATGCCACGGGATCAAAAGCTTTCACCAAGACGATGCAGAAGATCGTCGGTGGTCAGGCCGGCCAGCAGTTCCGCTACTTCAACAATTTCGGCCAGGCGCAGCCGAATGATGTTGACGTGCTCCTGTGCGACGAGGCACATCGCATTCGCAAGACGAGTAATAACCGGTTCACTCCTGTTGGCCGGATGTCTGAACGTCCCCAAGTGCAGGAACTCATCGAGGCAGCGCGGGTGTCTGTCTTTCTACTAGACGACCAGCAGATCGTGCGACCAAACGAGATCGGCTCGTCCGTGCTGATCAGAGAGGCTGCGGATGCCTACGGTTGCGTGTTGCACGAGAGCTGGCTGGAAACGCAATTCCGCTGCGCGGGGTCAGAGGGCTTCGTCAACTGGGTCGACAATACGCTGGAAGTGCGACGGACTGCCAACGTGCTGTTCGATCAGGCGCAGGAGACCTTCCAGTTCGGCATCGTCGAAAGTCCAGAGGCACTTGATGCGTTGATTCGCAAGAAGTCGGGCGACGGTCATTCCGCAAGGCTTGTGGCGGGATACTGCTGGCCATGGTCAAGGGAGCTGGGCGCAGATCGTCAGTTGCTGAAGGACGTACGCATCGGGGCATTCGAGCGAGCTTGGAATGCGCGACCTGACATGACGGGCTTACCTAGGGGTGTGCCTAAAGCGGACTACTGGGCATATGAGGAGGGTGGCCTAGATCAGGTCGGCTGCATCTATACCGCCCAAGGATTCGAGTTCGATTATGTCGGCGTCATTTGGGGGCGCGACCTGCGCTACGAGCCCGGTGTCGGCTGGGTTGGTGACAAGACCGTGTCGCATGACACGCCCGTTAGGCGATCCGGAGACCGTTTCCTTGCGCTGGTGAAGAACACATATCGTGTGCTGCTGTCGCGCGGAATGAAGGGTTGCTACGTCTATTTTGAAGACGCTGAAACGGAAAAGTTTGTTCGCAGCCGGACGGAGAGCCTCGGTTTCGCGCCCAAGCTAGCCGCAATTCCCACGCGGCCTATCAAGCCTGAAGCGCTGCCAGAGCCACTGGATGCACGGCCGTTTCAGTCCGTGCGCCTGCGAGACGTCCGCCCTTGGGAGAACTCTGTTCCCGTGCTTGACCTGAAGATCGCGGCCGGAAACTTCGGTGACGCGCAGGTCCTGGAGCAGGACGCGATTGAATGGGTTGCATTGCCCGACCATATCCGGATCGCCCCGGGTTACTTCGTTGCCAAGATTCATGGCGAATCAATGAACCGTCGCGTTCCAAATGGCACATGGGTACTGTTCTCGACCGACATGCGAGGCTCCAAGCAAGGGCGCATGGTGCTCGCTAGGCGCCACGATCTGGGCGATCCCGACGACAGCGGCAGGTACACGCTAAAAATCTACGATGCACGAAAGACCGAGACGGACGATGGTCCGCTTTATGAAAGCATCTTGTTGAGGCCCGACAGCACGGATCCGGACTTCAAGCCTATCGAGCTGGATCTTGCGAACGAAGATAGGCCCACCATTGCTGCCTTGGTTGTGGCGGTTCTGGTCTGATCAGGTTCGGAGCGTGGCATGAAAAAAATCGAAGAAGTCGTCGTAGCCCTCAACGCGCGACTCGCAGGAACATCGCTTGGGGATTTTTACGAGCGCCGATTCCGGTTGAACGGCGGTCGCCGCCGCGCAGGCGGTCTGTTCCAAGTAACCCATGGCAATGAGTTGCCGCTGTCCGGCTACTCGTTCCACCGGGGCGGACGGTCGGAGTTGCAGTTCAATATCGGCTTCGAGGAGGGCGGACACTTCCGATACGGCGTCGCCTTCAGCCTGGAGTCCAACCGGAACCTCACCGATCCTGTGTCGGTGCTGCGCCCCAAGATCCTCAGATTCAACGCCGCCTTGCCAGAGTTCCCGGTCCTGCAGAACCTGAGGATGTGGGCCTACCGCAAGAAAGTGCGCTCTGCGGATACGAACGTCGAAGTAGTGCCCGACGAATGGATCAGGCCAAGCACGTTTGTATTCGTCGGCGAGCGGGTGCAGGTAACACCTCGCGGAGTCACGCCGGAGATGGTCGAACGCGCGGCCTCGGTGCTGGTGTCGCTGCTGCCGGTGTACGAGCGCGTCGAGGGCGCGGAAGAGGGTCGGACGGTAGCGGTTGCCAGGCCGGAACGAGCAGCCGTGATTCCCGAGTACATCGCTCGGCTGGCATACAACAGTGCTCGTTGGCGTCGCCCGACGCACGCGGGGGAAGTGCACGAGTCCGGCGACACCTACCGTAGCGAACAAGGTTTCGGCCACGAGGATTGGCTGTTCCGCAACGAGTGGTTGTTGGATGGCTGGCGCTACGGGTTCGTGCAGGGAGTGAACAAGAGCAGGAAGAAGCTCTTGGCCGAGGGGCGACCGTTCCATCTTCGGCTCTTCACCATGCCGGCGCCGGGGGATCGTCGCGCCGTTGCAGAGATCCGTGAGGTCGAATGTTTGACTGATGCGATGGCCGCCGATGCGGTAGCGGCGTTCGAGGAAATGGGATGGCTCGACGCGATGCGTGCGGAAGTGAAGGCGGCAGGCGGTCGCGTTGAGGCGCTCGGGCAGACTGAGTACGCGCCCTTCATCCTCAACTTGCGCTATCGCGTCGACAACCTGCATTGGCTCGATGCCGAGGTCCCGCTGCCGGCAGACGACCCCATCCACAACATCAAGCGCTATAGCCTTTGCGAGGTCGGTGGCGCGATGGATTCGGCCGGTCCAGCGTGGCGCGGTCGCACGGGTAGCGCTGACGTGCCTTCAGCCGGTGAGCGGCGGCGCTTCGTGCAGGGCGGGTGGACGACGTACTCGCCCGAGCACAGCAGAATGCAGAACGCTTTGGTTGCGCAGCTTCGCGAGCGTTACCCGGGCGCGAAGGTCGAGTGCGAACGCGACTTCGTCGACGTGATGGTGCGGACCGACGAGGAAATCCTGTTGTTTGAAGTCAAATCGGACCTGCACCCGCTGTCGGTCGTGCGGCAGGCGCTGGGCCAAGTGTTGGAGTACGCCTTCCACCCGCGGCGTACGCACGACCTGCCCTTGCAATTGGTGCTGGTAGGACGGCGGGCCCTGGAGGGCGACGATCTTGCCTATTTTGAACAACTGAGGCAGCGGTTTGCGCTGCCGTTGTCGTATTGGACCGTGCCTATCTGATAGCTAGAAAACAGGGGTCAGAGGCGATTTAGACCAGGCCCGCAAAACGGGGGGCAGAACAGGGGTCGGTCAGGACGGGGGTCAGAGTGCGGATTCCAAGGAAGTACCCGACCCAATTCCCCCTTCGGTTACCTGCTCCAGCCTCGCTTCAAACGGAGACTCCCATGAGCCAGCCCTCACCTGGAAACAGGGGTCTGGAAACAGGGGTCAGAGAACTATTTCAGAATATGTACTCCGACCCCGTGCCCGAACAGGAAGTTAGGCCGCAATAAGCATCAGTGTCTTCCCACTCCTCGTCCACAACGCATAAGAGGTCACAAGAGATGAGTTCACGCCGCGAATCTTTTCGAGTCGTATTCGTTCTCGCCGCCTTTGGTCTCCTTAGCCTTTTCAGCATGCTCGGTCGCCCGACCCTCGCCAACATTCGCGCGGTGGATTTCGTGCATCTCATCGGCACAGGCATGTGTCTTGGCGGCGCCCTCGTGGCATTTGCCTGGGCACGTTCGCAGTAGTCAGAGACGCGGGCCGCAGCCAAGTCAAGGCTTGCAGCGGCCTAACAATTCGTTCAAGCCGAGCCCGCTTCGCGGCCTCGGCGCCAACCGGTTCCGCTCGGGCGGGCCGGCTTGACTCAGGCGTTGGGCGATAGGGGACATGGATAACAAGGCAGCGGAGACCAGCAGCCCAACAACCTGTTGAACCTGCCCGAATGCCCCTGACGAGGCATCGCCTGGAGTCAGCGGGCGCCGGCCGTGGGCCACCCGCTTCCGGAGGCTTGTGATACCCCGCCGAATCACCGATATTCGCAATTCGCGAATTGCGAATGCCGGGTCTCGTCGATGGAACTGAAGCCGCAAGATCTGCTGGTGTTGTTCAAAGCTGCCGCCCATCCGCAGCAGCGCTGGACGTACGCCGCTTTGGCGGAAGCGCTGTCCATGAGCACGTCGGAGGTCCACGCCAGCGTCAAACGGGCGATGGTGGCCGGGCTGGCACTGGTGCGCGGTCGTGGCGACTGGTCGCCGGTGCGGCCGGCCTTGCTGGAATTCGCGGTGCACGGCGCGCGCTATGTGTGGCCCGCCGTGCCCGGGCCGGTGAAGCGAGGGGTTCCGACGTCATTCGGCATCGAACCGCTGTCGGGACAGATCACGGCCGCGCCCGGCGAGGCCCCGGTCTGGGCACACCCAGGCGGCAGCGCCAAGGGACCAAGCCTTTCCCCTCTCTATCGCACCGCCCCCCAGGCCGCCCTGTCGGATCCGGCGCTGCATCGCCTGCTGGCCCTGCTGGATGCGCTGCGCGCCGGCCGCGCGCGCGAACGTGCGCTGGCCGCCGAATGGCTCCAAAAGGAGTTGGAGTCCACCGATGCGCCGTGACGATCCCAACCTGCCGTACCTGCGTGTCATCGCCAAGGCGCTTGCTTCGACCGTTAATTTCGGTTGGTAGCCGAAGTGAAATTAGCGCCCGACGTTGGGTTCACTTCTCCCCGGGGTCGTCTGTAGCTCGCAGCGAGGCTTCCGTCTGTAGCTGCCTCAGGTCTTCGTCCACCTCGTCCACATCACATGGCGAGGCGACCTGATGATTCATCCGCCCCCGGTTGAACATGGGCTCAGATCAGGCCTAGGCTGCGTTGACTATAGGTAGCGGCTTCCGCCTGTATTCAACCCAGCTTCGAACAAGGGAACCGGGACGCGAACGCACCACTGAGAAGGCGGCAAGAAGTCAGCAAATCGGTTGCTCGGGGAGCAGGGATCAGAACGAGTCCACCGCTTACCTCTTTCCGCCCCGTTTCAAACGGAGACTCCCATGGGCCAGCCGTCATCCGACACCCAATTCAGCGGTTCGATTCCCGAGCTGTACGAACGCTACCTGGTGCCGCTGATCTTCCAGCCCTATGCCGATGACCTGGCGGCGCGCGTGGCAGCACTGCCCGCGCGGCATGTGCTGGAAATCGCGGCGGGCACCGGGGTGGTGACGCGCGCGTTGGCCTCGCGGCTCGCGGCGGACGTGGCCATCGTCGCCACGGACCTCAACGCGCCGATGCTCGAGCACGCGGCGCGCATCGGTACGTCACGCCCGGTGGAATGGCGGCCGGCGGATGCGCAGCAGTTGCCCTTCGCGGACGCGACGTTCGACGTAGTCGTCTGCCAGTTCGGGGTGATGTTTTTTCCGGACAAGCCCAAGGCCTTCGCCGAGGCCCTGCGCGTGCTGCGGCCGGGCGGGTCGCTGCTGTTCAACGTGTGGGACCGCATCGAGGAAAACGCTTTCTCCGACACGGTGACCACCGCGCTGGTGGACGTATTCCCCGATGATCCGCCGCGGTTCCTGGCGCGCACGCCGCACGGGTACTGCGACAAGGTCGTCATCGCGCGTGACCTGGAAGCCGGCGGGTTCACGCAGCCGCCGCGCTTCGACACCGTCGCGGCGACCAGCCGTGCCGATCATCCGCGTATTCCCGCGGTCGCTTACTGCGAGGGAACGCCGCTGCGCAACGAGATCGAAGCGCGCGACGCCTCGTGCCTCGCGCAAGCCACCGACGCAGCCGAGGCCGCGCTGGCCCGTCGCTTCGGCAGTGGCGCGATTGAAGGAAAGATCCAGGCGCTCGTGGTGTCTGTCGGGAAGCCGCAACAGCCACAGCCCCGGGCATGACGGTCCCGCATGCCGATGCATGACGCGCACGGACTGGCTGCCAGCCGCCTGCAACTGCCGCCCGGGCCGTGGCACACGGTGCTCGATTGCCTGTGCGCGCGCTTCCCTTTGATCCCGCGCGAGGTGTGGCTTGATCGCTTCGCGCGTGGACGGGTGCTCGATGCCGGCGGCGCGGCGCTGGCGGTGGATGCGCCGTATCGGTTGGGCGCGGAGATCCGCTACTTCCGCGAGGTCGTGGACGAGGCGGCGATTCCCTTCGCGGAAACCGTGCTGCATGTCGATGCGCACCTGGTGGTGGCGGACAAGCCGCACTTCCTGCCGGTGACGCCGGCGGGCGGGCATGTCCGCGAGACGTTGCTGGCGCGGCTGGTGCAGCGGTTGGGCAATCCCGATCTGGTGCCGCTGCATCGCATCGATCGCGATACCGCGGGGCTGGTGTTGTTCTCGGCCAATCCCGCCACGCGTGATGCGTACCAGTCGCTGTTTCGCCAGCGTCGTATCCACAAGCGCTACGAGGCGATCGCGCCGGCGTTGCCGGGGCTGGCGTTTCCGTTGGTGCATGCGTCGCGGCTGGAGACGGGTGAGCCGTTCTTCCGCATGCGCGAGGTCGATGGCGTGGCCAACAGTGAGACGCGTATCGATGTCATCGAACGCGATGGCGAGTGGTGGCGTTACGCGTTGGAGCCGGTCACCGGGCGCAAGCATCAGTTGCGCGTGCACATGGCGGCGTTGGGTGCGCCGATCCGCAACGATCGGTTGTATCCGCAGCTGACGCCGGTCGCCGATGATGATTATTCGCGGCCGTTGAAATTGCTGGCGCGCGCGTTGGCCTTCGTCGATCCGCTCAGCGGGGTCGAGCGGTGCTTCGAGAGTGGGTTGCGGCTGTAGTCGTCAGGGTGTGTGAGCGACGACTCGTCTCGCGAGGGTGATCCAGCGGGGTGAGTCGTGCGGATGGCGGGTCGAGACCCGCCCTACGCAACCAATCACCGAACTCCCGAAAGCGTCTCAGTGATCCCATTCCAGCGGTCCGATCCGATCCAGCACGTCCATCTTCCAGTCCTCGCCTCGGGTTACCAGGTCCCTCACGGCGTAGCCGGCGGGGCCGCTGAAGGTAGCCAGGCGCCGGAATATCAGTTTGCCGGGCGCGCCGACCTCATCGATGGTGCGTTCTTCATCAAAGATCCCGATGGCGTCCAAGCCCGGGGCGTCGGTCGTCTTCGGGACGAGGCGGACGCTGTAACGGACCGTGCAGTGCGGCATGGCGGCATTCCTGCGTGCGGGGCACGTGAAGTAGGCCACGGCGCCAGTGGGGGTAGTGATTACCCGGATGGGGGATGGGTACGCCGCGGATGCATGGCCCGCGACCGCGCACAGCCGAAGTCAGAGGTCACCTGGCCTGCGCTTCCGGGCAGCTTCTGCTGCTGCCCGCACCCCAAGGAAAAAGAAGGCCCGCTTGCGCGGGCCTTCGGTATGCGTGCAGGAGGTGGGATTACTTCTTGGCTTCTTCAGCGGCCTTATCGGCCTTGTCCGCGACGTTTTGAGCGGCGTCGGCGGTCTTCTGCGCTGCGTCCGCAGTCGCGTCGGCAGCGGTGGCGGCGGCTTGCGTAGCGGCGGCCTTGGCGGCATCGGCCGCATCACCGACGGCAGCACTAGCTTCGCCAGCCGCTTCGCCGGTGGCGGCAGCGGCGGCTTCGACGCCTTGTTGCGCGGCGTCGCCGGCGGCCTGGGCCGCGTCGCTGGCCGCCTGGCCCGCCTGGTCTGCGGCGGCCTGGGCTTCAGCGGCTTCGTCCTGGGCCGTCGGGGTTTCGTTCTGGCAGGCCGACATCGCCAGCATGGTGGCCGCGAGGAAAACGGTGAGTTTGGTGTTCATGAGTCGTCTCCCATTGGGGTTGTTTGACGCTAACTGCGGCTGTGTAAAAGCAGGATCAACTGCGTCAGTAAAGTCAGTGCGCGTAGTGGTTTGGTTAAGGCTGGTATCCACTCAAGCTTCAGGTGGCCTGCGCTCGACAGCCCCAGGCGCCAACGCTAGAGTCCGCCAAGCTCTCCAAGGAACGCTCCCGTGCAAAGGAACTGCATGCAGGCCATCGGCCTGCTCTTCGTCGCCATCGCGACTTCTGCCTGCCAGTCATCTGCGCACCGTCCCGGCCCTTCGGCATCGTCCACTGATGGGGCGTTCGCGGGCAGCTGGCGCTATGCAAGTGGTTGCGAGAACGCGCACGGGGCCGGGTTCGAGATCAGGCAGACAGGCAATACCGCCGACGGCACGTGGGATGAGGGTACGTCGGTCCACGCGGAGAACGGACGGTTCACGGGGGAACTGCGCGGCCGCAAGTTGTTCCTGCGTTTTTGTACGGAGCGGCCCGACGCACCCGGCAAGGGCATCTGCCCCGACTACCGTGATGAGGATGCCTATGTCATCCGACGCGGCGACCACCTGGTCTGGTATCGAGCCTGGGGATCGGGATTCAGGAAATACATCGAGCTGACGCAGGGAAGTCCGGCACTGGGCAATCCGGCGGATTGTCCCAAGTCGAGTTCAGGGGACTGATGGCTGAAGGTCGCAAGGAGGCGATTGAATGACTTCACAAAATGCGGGAATTCCGGATGCGCGTCGTCGGGAGCTGACGGATGACGAACTTCGGGCGCTGGCGTACTTCGCCATCGGCGTGGCATCGGAGGGGAGCCGGGGCGGGATGGATGTCTCGAACAGCCTGTCCTTTGCCGGCAAAACGATCAACGGCCGACTCGACCCGGAGGGAAACAGCGGCTACTCGATCGGCACGTTGCAGGTCGACATGGGGGCGCACCCCGAAGTCGCGACGGCGTTGGTGGATGCGTACCAGGGCTGGACGCGCACCAACCACGCCGACTGGGTGCTGGACGAACGGCAACGCGCACGGACAACAGCGGACCTTGGACGTGACGGACACGCGATCACTGCGCAGGCGGGCCGCCCGCTGGATGCAGGGGTCAAAGCGCATCTGAACGCGTTCCTGCAGTCGCCAGAGGGAATCGAATTTGTCCATGCGCACGACAGCGCGCAGGTGCAGGAATTGATGGGTGGCGTGTTCCCACGTCTGCGCCAGACTGCGCTGTTTCGTGACGCGACGGAGGATGACCAGGTGCGGCTTGCCACCATGCTGGGCAAGCTCCAGAACCAGGGTGGCAACAACTACACGCCAGCCGTGCTCCGGGACATCGGCAACGGTACCCATCGCAGCGTTGCCGATGTAAGCGCCGCGATCGATCACCTGCTCCCGCGTGTCAGTGGAAGGGGCGATTACCTCGAAACCGGACGCGACAATGCGCTCAAGGGCGCCGAGGCTTTCATCGCCTTGCGCAACAGCAGTTCCGCCAATTCGATGCACGAGGCGTGGAGCAGCGTGCTGGCCAACCCGCTCGTCACGCCCACGCGGCTCGATCGCGATGCGGCCCATCCCGACCTGCCGGCGCAGTACGCGACTACGAAGACTCTGTTCATGCAGTACGAACAGGCGCCGGCATTCATCCATGCACTCGAACAGGGCGGCTCTTACAAGTGGGGGCGCCCGCAGCGCGACGCCAACGGTGCCGCGACGGCTGGCCTGTACGCGGCGGGCGACGACTTTGTGGTGTGGAATGCGGCAGGGCAGGGGCATTCGCGCGTCGCTGGTACATGGGCCGAGGTGGCGAGGGACGATCTCACCCGCAGGAACAACCCCGATCGCACTACTGATCTGCTGCTTGCGCAGGGAGGCGTCGAACGCCGACTGCTGCACGTCGATCCCGCCGCGCCGCCGATGCATGTCGGACAATCACGAAGGCGAGGCGAACACGCGCAGCCCGTACCCGTGGATGCCGCGCTGCCCGGCCGCGCGACGCAGGCGACCGTACATCCGCTGCACGAGCAGGCACGTGAAGCGGTGCGGCGACTGGACGCCGGGCTCGGCCGATGCTTCGACGAAACGAGCGAGCGACTCAGTGCCAGTGCGGCTCGCCTGGCGCAGGAGCATGGCTTCCAGCGGATCGACCACATCCTGCTCAACGAACGAACCGCCACCTTGCGCGCCGGTGAGAGCCTGTTCGTCGTACAGGGCCGGCTGGACGATCCTGCGCATCGCGTAGCGAGCATGCGGACGGACGTGGCGGTGCAGACGCCAGTGGCGGAGTCACAGGAGCGCTTGGTGCAGCACGATCGCATCCAGCTGCCGACGTCTGCTGCACAGGCGCCGCCGTTGACGCAGGAGCCGCATCGGCGGGTGGTGTAGCCGTTCGTGCTTGTGTTGGCTAGAAGCGGTTAAGGCGGGTCGAGACCCGCCCTGCCAAGTCACGCAGGAATGTGATGCGGTGATGTGACTCGTGCGGATGGCGGGTCAAGACCCGCCCTACCCAGCATTCGCGTAGGGCGGGTTTCAACCCGCCGCAAGAAACACGACAAGCCACAACCTTTCGCCCGCGCAGTAGACACTCCGCCCCGCGCTTGCCATCCTTCGCGCCGGCATGGAGCCGTCTGACAACCAGGGAGCAAGGTGACGTGATCGCGCGCAAGGGAATGGTGGCCTTCGGTACGGGGCTGGTGGCGGTGTGTGTGGGGATCTGGCTGTCGGGGTACCTGACCCTGCTGCTGCTCAAGCTCAACACCGGGCTGCTGGGGTGGGATACCTACTTCCGTTACGTGCGTGCGCTGGACCTGCCGCAGGTCGCGCCGCACGTGGGGCGGATCAAGGCCGGTGGTGCGCTTGGATTTGGCTTGCCGGTGCTGGCATGGCTCGGCGTGCTGGTGCTGATGTTCCGGTCGAAGGCGGTGGCGCTGCACGGTGATGCGCGCTTCGCGCACGGTGGTGACCTGGCCAGGCAGGGGCTGCTGAAGTCTTCGCCCGACGGCATTGTCGTAGGCCGTTACAACGGCAAGCTGGTGCGCCTGTCGGGCCAGCAGTTCGTGATCCTCGCGGCGCCCACGCGTTCGGGCAAGGGTGTGGGTGTCGTCATTCCCAACCTGCTCGAATACCAGGAGTCGGTCGTCGTCCTGGACATCAAGCAGGAGAACTTCGATCTCACTTCCGGTTGGCGCGCGAGCCAGGGGCACGACGTCTTCCTGTTCAATCCGTTTGCCGAAGACCGCCGCACGCATCGCTGGAATCCGCTCAGTTACGTCGCGCCCGATCCCGCCTTCCGTATCTCCGATCTGCAGGGCATCGCGGCGATGCTCTATCCCGACGGCAGCGACGAACAGAAGTTCTGGGTCAGCCAGGCCCGCAATGCGTTCACGGCGTTCGCGCTGTACCTGTTCGAGAACTTCGATCGCCAGCAGCGCGCCGGGTTCCCCTCGCCGCAGTTCCCCACGCTGGGCAACCTGTACCGGTTGTCCTCCGGCGATGGCAGCGACCTCAAGACTTACCTGCGCGGCCTGGCCGATCGCGACTTCCTCAGTGCGCACGCGCGCACCGCGTTCGCCAACCTGTTGTCGCAGGCGGATGAAACCTTCGCCTCCATCCTGGGCACGTTCAAGGAACCGCTGAACCCGTGGCTCAATCCGGTGCTCGATGCCGCCACCAGCGGCAACGACTTCCTGCTCACCGACGTGCGCCGCAAGAGGATGACGATCTACATCGGCATCCAGCCCAACAAGCTGGCCGAGAGCCGGTTGATCGTGAACCTGTTCTTCAGCCAATTGATCAACGTCAATACGCGCGAGCTGCCACAGAACAATCCCGCGTTGAAGCACCAGTGCCTGCTGCTGATGGACGAGTTCACCGCGATCGGGAAAGTCGACATCCTGGCCAAGGCGGTGTCGTACATGGCCGGCTACAACCTGCGCCTGCTGCCGATCATCCAGTCGATGGCGCAGCTCGACGCCACCTACGGCAAGGAAGTCTCGCGCACGCTGATCACCAACCACGCGCTGCAGATCCTCTACGCCCCGCGCGAGCAGCAGGACGCCAACGACTATTCCGAGATGCTGGGCTACACGACGTTGCGCAAGCGCAACCGCTCGCAGTCCCACGGCCAGCAGGGCAGCGTGAGCTTCAGCGAGTCCGAGGAACGCCGCGCGCTGATGCTGCCGCAGGAACTCAAGGCGATGGGCGCGGACAAGGAAGTGTTCCTGTACGAAGGCCTCGCGCACCCGGTGCTGTGCGAGAAGATCCGGTACTACCAGGACAGGCACTTCACCTCGAAGTTGTTGCCGAAGGTGGAGGTGCAAAAACTATGGCAGGGAGAATGAACATGAAAACCACGTTTGTGATGTCGCGCCTTTCGCTGCTGCTCTATCCGGCCTTCATCGTCGGCTGCGCCAGCCTGCCGACGCCAGGCCAGGCCAGTGAGGTCGCGCCGCTGGTTGACGAAGTATCCGAATCTGGTTGCCCGGCCACGGGGGACGTCCAGGTGATCGAAGCCTGCTACGGAAAGGCAGACGAAGTAGTCATTGGAGAATGCGAGCGGACGAAGCTGTTTTCCTGCAGGCCCTACAAGGAGGTGTATCTGGGAGAGCAGGCGTTGCTGGCGCTGAACAGAAAAATCGTCATGTCGTCCAAAGTGCAATACGCCAGCTACGTACAAGGCGACAGCTCGTATCTGGCCGACCTGGACGCCTATTTGAAGGCAGCTGACAAGGAATGGCGGGAATACCGTGACGCCCACTGCCAGGCTGAGCCATTCGTCCAGGGCATGTCGCGCATTGAGACGCCCGGACTGATTGAGGCCTGCCGCGCCCAGAAGACCAAGGAACGCATAGTCGAGGTGACCCGACTTGGCGAAGTCCTTGATGTGGAGGCCGGTAAGCCATGACGGGCGCGGATCCCTATCGCGCCCTGGATCGGAGAACGTTTGAGACGATCGCCTACAACGCCGTTGGGCGAGCAAGCGAAATAGGAACCTACCCGGCTTACTACCTGGCCCACAGCAAGGGAAATTCGGGCTGGTCCGTCGGAGCCGTGCAATGGGATTTTGGCCAGCCGGGACGTGGCGGTCGAGTGGATGACCTCTTGCTGGGCTACCAAGCGTGGGCTGCCCAAGGGGAAAGGTTCAACGACCGGGAACTTGCATCGCTAACAGGACGACTGCGTACCCCGGGCCAAACGGGTAACGCCTTGTCTTCCGGGGAACTGTCGCGGTTGAACGCATTCCTGAGGTCAGACCCGGGGCGAGCGTTCGTCGATGGGCTCAGTGCGGAACAGATAGAGCGAAAGTGGGAAAACGTGGGTCTGCCGCTATCCCAGACGCCGTGGCTGCAACAGCTTGATTCGCGCGATCCAGCCCAGGCCGCTGAGATAGTCACGATGGCAACCAAGCTCTTCAACCAGAATGAAAACAAGGGCGGCCAGTTGGTCGCGCACCTGCAGGATAACGAGCTGACAGCCGATCAGGTCTCTGAATGGATCGGTGGACGGGGTGTCGACAAACTTTCCGCCATCGCCAAAGAGGCAATTCTTTCAGGAAGGGATAACGCGCGTCTTGGGATCGGTGTGATGAACGCGTTGGAGCTCGGTGATGGGAGACTGAGTCGTGCATGGCGTCGCGAGATTCACGGGAATGGGAATGTGTCGTTGACGCATGGGTTCAATTCCGAGCCGGATGTGCAGCTCCTGGATGGAATGATGCGAAATCCGATTGCGGGCGCTCGCATTCGTGCCCATGTCGACGAGGGTGCAGCTTCGCCTGCGGTCGTCATCCAGGGGGTCAATTCCGACGCGCGGCGGGAAATGGCCCGGGTCGAGTTGGGCCGCGCCGGGGATGTATCGATCAGGAGCCCGGACGGAAATGCCTGGGACATGACTCCTTCTGGCTGGGACAGGAACAGGGGAGTAGCACTGCCACCAAGTTCCCGCGAAAGGGACATGCCTGACCATTCGACGCCGTTGCACATGCCTTCGCTGACGAGAACGAATGCCGATGGCAGCCAACAGTTTCCGACGGAGCACCGGGACTTCCACCTGCACGTAGCCATTCGTTCTTGTCTGCCCAGCGGCTTGTCTGAAGCCCACGTGGCGCACCTAACTGCCTGCGCCCGGGAGGGAGGGATTACATCGGCGAGCAAGCTCGACACCGTCAGCGTCGAGGACGATCAAGCCTTCGTTATCGGAAAGATCCCCGGATACTGGGTCAAAGTGGATTTGACCGCGCCGCCGCCGCCCATGCAGCAAACCCTGGCGCGACTGGAGTCGTTTGAATCCCCGCGTATTAGCGGAGCAGAGGAGCAAAGGGCGCAAACGCGGTCCCTTGAGCCACTTCGTCCACGAATCTGACCGCGTCTCTCCTGGTCGTGCAACAAGGGGGGCTGTTTCACGCGGCCTCCACGCTGTTTATCTGCGTTTCGCTTCCAGCCAGCTTCCCGCGCCTACCCTGCGGGCGACACCCGGCAAAGGAGGTCGCCATGTCTGCGGATACCAAGACCCCGTTCGAGCATGTGAACGACACGCTGGCGCAGCTCAAGGAGATGCGCCACTACTCGAAGAACAACGTCGAGCGCCTCACCGCGCAGTGGTTGTTGTTCGACGGCGAGCTGTCGAAGCTGAAGCAGTCTTCGCGGATCGAGGAGCTGATGACCCGCCAGGGCGAGTTGCATGACGCGCTGGAGGCGGAGATCGCGACGCTGGAAGAACTGTCGGTGACGCTGCAGCCGGCGCCTGAAGAAGTCGAAGGTAGCGAACGCGCCGTTCATTGAGGCAGTCGTTGCGTCGTGGGGCTTTCGGCGCTGCTGCAGGTCCAATGGCACGCGAGGGCCAGGCGCGGCGACTGCCGTGATTTCGGCTGAAGCGTCGCCGCAGTTCAGCCCCCGTTAGCCGCGACGACGTTTCTCCGACAGTCGGCGGCGGAGCATCGAGCGACCTTGCAGCCTGGATGGAAGTCCGCCATGTCTGGATCCGATGTCGCGCAGGACGCCGCCGCGCGCGTGCTCGCCACTGTCCCGCGGGCCGACGCCACGCCGGATGGGATGTTCGCCAAGGTGCCGCAGGTCACGCTGGTGTTCTGGCTGGTCAAGATCGCCGCCACCACGCTCGGCGAGACCGGTGGCGATGCGGTGACGATGTCGATGGGCCTGGGCTATCTGGTCGGCACAGGAATCTTCGCGGCGTTGTTCGTCGCGGCGGTCGCGCTGCAGATCGGTGCGAAGCGGTTCCACCCTTTCCTGTACTGGGCGACGATCATCGCCAGCACGACGGTGGGCACCACGCTCGCCGACTTCGCCGATCGTTCGCTGGGCATCGGGTACACGGGTGGCTCGACGCTGCTGCTCGTTCTGCTGCTGGCGTCGTTGTACGCATGGCATCGCACGCTGGGTTCGGTCGCGGTCGATACGGTCGGTGACACGCGCTCGGAGTTGTTCTACTGGGTCACGATCATGTTCTCGCAGACGCTGGGCACGGCGCTGGGCGACTGGGTCGCGGACTCGGCGGGGTTGGGGTACATGGGCGGAATGGCGATCTTCGCCGTGCTGCTCGCGGTCGTCGCTGCGTTCTACCTGTGGTCGAAGGTGTCGCACACGGCGCTGTTCTGGGCGGCCTTCATCCTGACGCGGCCGCTGGGCGCGGTGGTCGGGGATTTCCTCGACAAGCCGCTCGACCACGGCGGGTTGGCGCTGAGCCGCTACACCGCCTCGCTGGTGCTGCTGGTGGTGATCGCGGCCTGCGTGATGCTGTTCCCGCAGCGGGCGGCGCAACGGGCGCACTGAGGTGCGCTAGGGACTTCGCGCACCGCCTGCGTCGCCCATGCCGACTTGCGCGATGTGATCCGTGGCGCAGCACGGTTGGCGGCGATCAGGACTCGCCATCAGAACCGCTTGGCGTACCCGATCATCAGGCCGCCGTGCGGCGTCGCCCCCAGGAACAGCGGTGTCTTGCGATGGTGGGCGTACAGGCCGAATGCCACGCCCACCGCCGCGCCGACGATGACGTCGCTCTGCCAGTGTGCGCGCACCTTCACCCGCGCCACCGCGTCGTAGGCCGGCAACAAGGCCAGCAGGTACACGGCGGGATGGTCCTCGTGGTATTCGGCGATGAAGGGCGTCACCACCGCGCTGATCTCGGCCACCTCGCCGCTGGGGAAACTCTGTTGCCCGTGGCCATCGAAGAAGTCGCCCGGATCCGCGTTGTCGCGCGGACGCTCGCGGGAGAACACGTACTTCATCGCGGTCGTCGTGCCCGCGGTCAGCAGCATCGAATCGAAGGCCTGGTCGAAGGTGCGGCCCAGTCGGGTGTCGCTGTCGGTGAACAGCGCACCGCCGATCACCGTCAGCGCCGCGCCGGCGGAGAGCGCTTTCTGGTTGTTGCGACTCCAGATGCCGGAGTCGTCGTAGGTCACGCGGTGATCGATGCCACCGGCGAAGGCGGCGACCGGCGCGAGCGCGATGGCAAGGCAGGCGACCCAGCGCAGAGCATCGCGCGTCGTCGGTCCGGCGGCGTGGAACCGGGGTATGCACGGCATCATGGCGTTGCTCCCACGGCCGCGAGACGGCCTGGCGCCATGGTTGGTCGGGCGTTGTCGGAGGAACGTGGGAACTGTGTTGGCTTTTGGTGAAGCGGTGTGCCAGGCGCGCTGCCCGCAGTCGATCGGCGTGCTCTCGCGTTACGCGCGAGAGCCGGGGGCGCGAAGCACAGGAGCGCGTCGCGCCAGTAACGCAGGTGAGGGGCGGGTCAGCCCGCCTGTTCGCGCTCGATCGCGCGCCAGCCGATGTCGTGGCGATGGAATTCGCCGTGCCAGGAAATGCCGGCGACTTCGGCATAGGCACGCTGTTGCGCGTCGGCGACGGTGTCGCCCAGCGCGCACACGCACAGGACGCGGCCGCCGGTGGTGACGACGTGGTCGCCTTCGAGCTTCGTGCCGGCGTGGAAGACCTTGGTGCCGTCGATGTCGGGGACATCGAAGGTGTTGATTGCATCGCCGATGCGCGGGGTGCCGGGGTAGTTCTGCGCGGCCATCACCACACCGAGACTCGGACGTGGGTTCCATTGCGCCGTGGTGTCGTGCAGGCGTTCGTCGATGGCGGCTTCGACCAGGTCGAGCAGGTCGCTGTCCAGGCGCAGCATCACCGGCTGCGTTTCCGGGTCGCCGAAGCGCACGTTGAACTCGATCACCTTCGGCGCGCCGGCCTTGTCGATCATCAGCCCGGCGTAAAGAAAACCGGTGAACGGCACGCCGTCCTTGATCATGCCCTGCACGGTGGGATTCACGACGTCGCGCATGACGCGTGCATGCACCTCGGGCGTGACCACGGGAGCGGGCGAGTACGCGCCCATGCCGCCGGTGTTGGGGCCGGTGTCGCCGTCGCCGACGCGCTTGTGGTCCTGGCTGGTCGCCATCGGCAGGGCGGTCTTGCCGTCGACCATGGAGATGAAGCTGGCTTCCTCGCCGTCGAGGAATTCCTCGATCACCACGCGCGCGCCGGCGGCGCCGAAGGCGTATTCGCCGAGCATGTCGGTGATCGCGGCTTCGGCTTCGGCGAGCGTCATCGCGACGATCACGCCCTTGCCGGCGGCGAGGCCGTCGGCCTTGATGACGATGGGCGCGCCCTTCTCCCGCACGTACTCCAGCGCTTCGTTGACGTGCGTGTGCACGGCGTAGTGCGCGGTGGGAATGCCGTGGCGGGCGAGGAAGTCCTTGGCGAATGCCTTACTGCCTTCAAGCTGCGCGGCGGCGGCGGTCGGGCCAAAGATGCGCTGGCCGGCGGCGCGGAATGTGTCGACGACGCCGGCAACGAGCGGGCCTTCGGGACCGACGATGGTGACGGCGACATTCTCGTTGGTCGCCAGCGCGAGCAGGGCGTCGATGTCGGTGGGGTTGATGGCGACGTTGCGGCACTTGGTCTCGGTGGCGGTGCCGGCATTGCCAGGCGCGACGATGACTTCAGTGACGCGGGGGGATTGCGCGAGCTTCCAGGCCAGGGCGTGTTCGCGGCCGCCGGAACCGATGACAAGAACCTTCATGTTCGTCGCCTTGTAGGGCGGGTCTTGACCCGCCGTCGGGTGTATGGAACGGGTCAGACCCGCCGTCGGATTTCGGAACGACGGGTTGGATACGCCGTCGGTGTCGTAAAGGTGGCGGTCACGCCGCCACCGGATGCTGCGGAAGGCGGGTCGAGACCCGCCCTATTGAAAGAAACGCTTAGTGGCGGAAGTGTCGGACGCCGGTAAAGACCATGGCGATGCCGTGTTCATCGGCCGCGGCGATGACTTCGGCGTCGCGCATCGAGCCGCCCGGCTGGATCACCGCCTTGATGCCGGCTTCGGCCGCGGCGTCGATGCCGTCGCGGAACGGGAAGAAAGCATCGCTCGCCATCACCGAACCGGGCACCACCAGGCCCGCGTCGGTCGCCTTGATGCCGGCGATGCGCGCCGAATACACGCGGCTCATCTGTCCGGCACCGACACCGATGGTCTGGTGGTTCTTCGCATAGACAATCGCATTGGACTTCACGAACTTGGCCACGCGCCAGGCGAACAGCAGGTCGCCGAGCTGCTCCTCGGTCGGCGCGACCTTCGTCACTACCTTGAGCTCGTCGCGGGTGACTTCGCGGATGTCGGCGGTCTGCATCAGCAGACCCGAACCGACGCGCTTGATGTCCATGTTGTTCTTGCCGTCGCCGTGCGGAATGCGCAGCACGCGGACGTTCGCCTTCTTCTTCGCGTAGTCGAGCGCGCCGTCTTCGTAATCGGGTGCGATCAGCACTTCGACGAACTGGCGATCGAGGATGGTCTTCGCGGTCGCCGCATCGAGCTTCGTGTTGAAGGCGATGATGCCGCCGAACGCGGAGGTCGGATCGGTGGCGTAGGCGGCTTCGTAGGTGTCGTTGCAGCCGGCGCCTTCCGCTACACCACACGGGTTGGCGTGCTTGACGATCACGCAGGCCGGCTGGTCGAACTGGCGCACGCATTCCCACGCGGCATCGGCGTCGGCGAGGTTGTTGTAGCTCAGCTCCTTGCCCTGCAGCTGGGTGAAGGTGGCGAGCGTGCCCGGCACCGGCCACAGGTCGCGGTAGAACGCGCCGTGCTGGTGCGGGTTCTCGCCGTAGCGCAGGTCCATGACCTTGACGAAGTTGCTGTTCTGCTGCGCCGGGAACAGCGCGCGCGAGCCGTCGTCGTTGATCGACGAAAGGTAATCGCTGATGCAGGCGTCGTAGAAGGCGACATTGTTGAACGCGGCGACAGACAGCGCGAAACGGGTCTTGGCCGACAGCACGCCATCGTTGGCGTTGAGTTCGTCGACGATGCCGGCGTACTGCGCGGGATCGGTGGCGACGGCGACGCGGGCGAAGTTCTTCGCCGCGGACCGCAGCATCGCCGGGCCGCCGATGTCGATGTTCTCGATGATCTCGTCGAAGCTGCTGTTGGGGTTGGCCGACACCGCAGCGAACGGGTACAGGTTGAGCACCAGCAGGTCGATCTTGGCGATGCCGTGCTGCGCCATCACCGTTTCATCCAGGCCTTCGCGGCCGAGGAGGCCGCCGTGCACCAGCGGGTGCAGGGTCTTGACCCGGCCGTCCATCATTTCCGGGAAACCGGTGACGTCGCTGACGTCCTTGACCGGCAGGCCGGCGTCGCGGATCGCCTTGGCGGTACCGCCGGTGGAGAGCAGTTCGACGTTGCGCGCGGCGAGCGCGCGGGCCAGGTCGATCAGGCCGGTCTTGTCGGAAACGGAGAGCAGGGCCCGGGTGATTTTCACGGGCGTGCCAGGCTGGCGGTCGGAGGTCATGGGGGGTGGGGTGGGGGAGAAAGACCCGGAATTATACGGGGTGGGGGTGGGCGGGCCTTTCCTGTGGGTCGCCGCTGGCGTGGGGGCTTTTGTCGCTGCGGTCAGAAAACCACGGCAGGAGCACCCCTCCCCAGCCCTCCCCTTGCCTGCGGCAAAGGGAGGGAGCGGATGTACGGCAAGGGAGGGAGATGACGCCCTTCGGCAAGGGGAGGGGGCTGACGCGAGCTGGCAATCCTCCTCCTCATTACGCACAGCGCGGGGATGGGTGGGGCGCTACTCGCAGTCGCGGCATTGCGCGCAAAGCGACGGACGCGTGTTATGCGCGAAGGGTCGACGTTTGTCGCGCGCATGCGCGAAGCCAAGAGGACCAACCAGCTCCTCCCTTTGCCGCAGGCAAGGGGAGGGTTGGGAGGGGTGCTTCGGCCGTTACTTGTTGCCACCTTCGACACGCATCGCGCCTGGCGCGATTGCGGTTGCGGCGTGCCGCGAAGGACTTACTGCTCCAGCCCGTACTCGCGCAGCTTCTTGCGCAGCGTGGCGCGGTGGATGCCCAGCATGGTCGCGGCGCGGCTCTGGTTGCCGTCGCAATGCCTGAGTACTTCGACGAACAGCGGAATCTCCAGCTCGCGCAACGCGATCTCGTAGAGGTTCTCGGTGTCGCTGCCGTTGAGGTCGCCGAGGTAACGACGGATCGACGTGGCGACATGATCACGCAGCGGCGGGCGCGACCTGGTGCGGGCGTCTTGGCGTTCGGCGTTCAAGCGGTTCCCCCGGGGAGATGCACACCGCCGGGAGCGCCGACGGGAGGGGGAGTCTATCGCGCCGGGGTCGCTGGCAACAACGCGATTTCGGTCACGTTTCAGTGAAAATCAAATGTGAACGCGACGACCTGACGAGCGGGCTCGACGACATCGAACTGGATGGTCGCGCTCTGCCCCGGTTCGATGCGTTTTTCGCCGCCATCGGCGCTGTATTCCTTCGGAGTGAAGGCGCGCATGCCGACCTGGCGGCCGTCCATGTCGGACAGGGTGAGCAGCACGGTCGGCCAGGGTTGCGGCCAGCGTGCGTCGTTGCGGAAGCTGGCGCTGACGTTCAACACGCCGGCATTGCCGCGCTTGGGTTGCACGCTGCGCTGGAGCATGGTGAACGCGGCGGGTTCGCGCCATGCGGGAACCTGGCAGCGCAGCACGGTGCACAGGCCGGTGATCGCCGGCCGCCAGCGCGCGCTCGCCGCGAGCGTCTCGCGTTGCGCCAGTGCGAGCTGGAGGACGAGCAGCACGCCCAGGCCGCCGACCAGCGACCACCAACGCCAGCCGCTGGAGCGCTCGGGCGCGGGCGCGTGCAGGCGCACGAAGCTGGGGGCGTGGTGGCGTGCGCGTGGAGTGCGGGAGCGTGGTGCGCGCGGCGCGGCGGGTGTCGGCGTGGTCGCGACTTCGGCGGACGCGTCGGCTTCGTCGGCGCTGGCGTCATCGTCGCCGGGCGTGGAAGTGGCTTCGGCCACGCTGTCGCCGATCTCGTTGTCGACGACGTCCTGGGTCGCGCCGTCGGCACCGTCATCGACCGCAGGCGCGGTCGCCGCGTCGTCCTGGTCGGTCGCAGGTTCGTACGGCTTGGCCGTGCGCGTATCGACCAGGCTGCCGCAACGCGGACAGCGCGGCGCGCTGCTGGACGTGGCGACGAGGAAGCCGCATTGCGGGCAGGCGACGAACATGGGCCCTATTCAACCATGCCGACGCGACCGCGGTCAGCCGCGGCGGCGCGTGCCCGTGACGCGCATCCAGTCCTCGAGGCGGTCGGCGCGCAGATCCTCGAAGGCTTGCGCGTAGCGCGCGATCACTTCCTCTTCCTGGCCGGCCAGGATGCCGGACATCGCCAGCTTCCCGCCCGGCGCGACGCGCGCGGTGAGCGTATCGGCCAGGCTGACCAGCGCGGAGGCGAGGATGTTCGCGACCACGACGGGATACGCCTGCACCGGTTCGTCGGCGGGCAGGAACACCGCGAGGCGATCGGCGACGTCATTGCGTTCGGCGTTGTCGTGGGTGGCGATCAGCGCCTGCGGGTCGTTGTCGACGCCGATCGTGTGCGCGGCACCGAGTTTGAGCGCGGCGAGCGCGAGGATGCCGCTGCCGCAACCGAAATCGAGCACGCGCTGGTCGCGCAGTGCGCCATCGTCGGCGAGCGTGTCCAGCCACTGCAGGCACAACGCGGTGGTGGGATGCGTGCCCGAACCGAAGGCGAGGCCCGGATCCAGCCGCACGATCGCGGCATCGTCGGCCTGCGCGCCTTCGGGCAGTTCGCTGTTCCACGGCACGATCCAGGTGCGGCGGCCGAACTGCAGCGGCACGTACTGGTCCATCCACGCGCGTTCCCAGTCCTGGTCCTCGACCTTGCGGAAGCGCGCCTGGGTCCAGTCGAGTTCGTCGTCGAAGGCTTCCAGCGCCGCGAGCAGGATCAGCCCGTCGGTCTCGTCCGGAAACAGCGCGGTGAGGGTCAGTTCGCCCCACAACGGTTGTTCGCCGACGCCAGGTTCGAAGATCGCCTGCTCGTCGGGTGCATCGGCGTGCGCGTCGGCCAGCGTGACCGCCAGCGCGCCCACGTCTTCCAGCGCGCGCTCATAGCGCGGCTGCTGGGCTTCGGTGCAGGGGAGGGTGAGTTCGAGGAAGGGCATCGCCGTCGCCGCGGAAAACGGCGGCCATTATCCCATCGCCGCCGCATCGCGCGGGGGGGCCGGCGTTCATGCGTCGGCGGCCTCGATCCGCTCGCGCACGTTGCGCTCCAGGATCCACTGTTGCCGGCGCTGGAGCAGGCGCACGCCGCCGTACAGGTAATTGAGGCTGAAAAGCAGGGTCGCGCCGATCAGCAGCAAGTGCCAGCGGCCCTGCAGCATCGCCTGCGGATGCGCGTGCACCAGCCACGCGCACAGGCCCTGGAAGGCGACGGCGGCCGGCATCATCACGGTGATGTTGATGCGCTGGTCGCGCAGGATGTCGTCGAGCAGCGCGCGTTCGGCGGGCGTGCCGAAGTCCGCTGACTGTCGCTTCACCACGCGCAGGTCCCACCCGTACAGCACCCACACCGCCGCGGCGTAGAGCGCGTTGAGCGCGAACCACGCGCGCGGGTCGGTGACCTGGCTGAGCGCGGCGGCTTCGATGAGCGTCGCACCGAAATAGAGGAAGGTGTGGCCGAATTCCAGTGGCCAGCCGATGAACGACAACGTGTGGATCAGCGAGCGCGACCAGAAGATCAGGATCACCAGCAGCCCGGTCAGGATGTAGGGCCAGCTTTCCCATTGCAGCTGCAGGATCGGTTGCACCGAACTGGCCGCGAGGACGCCTAGCGCGAGGCCCTGGATGATGCTGATGAGCGTGAGCTCGATGCCGACGACGGTGGTGTCGAGCTGGGTCTTGGCTTCGCGGCGGATGCGGGCGGAAGCGGCCGCGTGCGGCGGCGGTGTTGACGCGGTCGGCTGCGACATCGGTTGACCCCTGCATCGGTGTTGCGGCCACGGTAACCGCGCCGCGGCTGTCATTGGAAGGCGACGCGGCTACCCGCGTCGCTGCGCGCGAAGCCGGGAGTTCGGTAACGCGACCGTGCCCGGCTTCGTTGCGCCAGACGAGTGCCTACGCATCGCCCACTGGACGTCAGTGCCCGAGAATGCCCTTGAGCAGTTTGCGAAGCGGCTTCTTTTCCTTGGGTCGGTCGCCTTGGGCGGCATCGGTCGCATCGATGTCCATGCCCAGCATCGCGGTGGTCGTGGATTTGTTGCGCACCCGCACGGTCCATTCCGGATTCCATGCGGCCTTGGCATTGGCCGGTTTCGGCGGCCAGGCGAAGCTGGTTTCGGGGCCGAAGGCGATCATGCGCAACATGCCGCCACCGCTGCGTTCGCCACCGGCAAAGATGCCCGCGGGCATGGCGCAACTGGTCGAGGTGGGTGCGAGCAGCACCTTCTCCTTGATCCACTTGTCGACCGTCGCCGGCGGCAGGTAGTCGAGCACGCCCATGCCGGCGTCGGCGGTTTCCGAACTGCTCCACAGCACGATCGCGTCGTCCTTCATGCCGAAGGCGTGCAGGAAATAGCCGCGCGCCAGCGGCATCGACTGCCAGGTCCAGGTCTGTCCGGCGTCGAGGCTACCGTGTCCTGCGAGCGCGATCTTCGGCATGAAGTCCTGCGCCTGCTCCATCGTGAACTTGAGCGATTCGGGCAGGCCTGCGCCGGTGATGTGGTGTTCGCCCAGCAGCGAGGCGTCGTCAGGCACGGAAGGATGATTGCGATCGTTGGGCCACAGCACGTAGGAGGGATTCACCTTCGCGCTGCGGTCGGGGACATAGCGGCCCTGCATCGCGCCGGACATCTGCACCTGTCCGTTCTTCACGTCGATGCGGATTTCCTTCGGTTGCCCGGGACGCACCGTGGTGCCGCAGCCCCAGTAGATGAGGATGCGCGATTTCATGTCGTGCATCGGCGGGGTTTGCGGATCGCCGGGTTCGTGCACCTCGGCCCTGGGCGGCAGCAGCGGCAGCGACGCGCCCAGCTGCAGGCCATCGGGGATCAGCTGCTGCGCTTCGCTACCGGGATGCGCCGGATTGAACACGGCGATGTCGACGTACTTGCCCGGCATCGCACCGTAGCGCGTGGCGCCGTAGTGGTTCTGCCCCGCGCCGCCACCGAACATGCCCATCGCCGCACGGCCCAGCCCGCCCATCTGCGGCATGCCGGCCATGTCCTGCGTGGCGATGTCGATCCAGACCTGGGGTCGGCTGGATTTCGGGCTGTTGGCGGCGCTCGCCGTGAACATTCCGGTGGAGAGCAGCCCGGTGGCAAACAACCCGGCAGCGACCGCAACGGCCAGGCCGCTGCGCAGGAGGGGGCGGGACGGCGTCATGGCGAACCTCGCATCGGAAGGTTGCCGTGACTATGCCGTGTGCCGGTTCGACGTGCCTGTTGCGTTGCAGCGTGGCGCGGAGCCCGGGTTCGAATCAGGCAACAAAAAAGAGGGAGCGACCGGCCGCTGGCGGATCGCGTGATCAGTCGGGCGCGGCGAAGACCACTTCGAAGTCGTCGCTGATCACGTAGTCGCAAGCCGGGAAGTCGCGACGCAGGAATGCGTCCATCTGCGTGGCGACATCGCGCAGGTTGCGCACCTTGAAGGAGATGTCGAGGCTGCCCGCGCCGATCGAGCGGCCGTCGCTACGGCCCAGCTCGTGTTGAGCGACGAAGGCTTCGATGCGATCGAGAAGTTCGTTCACGCCCGCTTCGTCCAGCTCGCCGGGCTGGCGCAGCATCAGCCACAGCGTGCCGCGCCGGCGGGTGAGTGGCTGCAGCTGGCGTACGCGGCCGTCGGCGTCCGCGGCCAGCGTCACGCTGGGCGCGAGCTCACCGCCCCAGCCTTCGAGCCACGCGCGTCGCTTCGCCAACGCCGCGTCGAGGTCGAACAACGGGCGGAAGGCGCGGCAGGCATCGGCGAGCGTACGTTGCTGCTTGGCCTCCAGCGCGGTGGCGATCGCCACAAGCACGTGCTCGACGACGTAGGCGGCCTGGTCGACGGCTGGTCGATCGAGCCAGGGCCGCCAATCGATGGTCAGTTCCAGTTCCAACTGCTCGCCCTGCCGGCGCAGGCGCGCGCGCGGCGCGGTGGTGTCGGTGCGCTCGTACAGGCCGCAGGTCGCATGCAGTTGGCGCAGCGGCGATCCGTGCGCGACCACGGTCGGCCACAGGTGTTGCGCCAGTTGCGCGGAAGCCTCGTCGAGCAGGGCTTCAAGCGCTTCGGACGCGGGTTCGCGACCGTCGAACAAGGTCGCGTCGAGGCTCAATCCGATGAAGACTTGCAAGTCCATCCGCAGGACTCCGGTGTCGGCTTGCTTCTCCGCATCCCACCCCGCGGACGCGGGACGGGGATGCGATGTGCCATCGATGATGGCGGGGTCACGTCGTCGTGAAGAAAAATCTCACGCCATCGAATCACGCCATCGAATCACGCCATTGAGATCGACTTTTCCTTCTGTTCCTTCAGTCGCTTCTCGAGGTAGTGGATGTTCTGTCCACCCTGCTGGAACCCGATGTCGGACAGGATGCGCTGCTGCAGGGGGATGTTGGTCTTGATGCCATCCACGACCATTTCGCTCAGCGCCACGCGCATGCGGGCGATCGCCGTAGCGCGGTCGGGGCCGTGCACGATGAGCTTGCCGATCATCGAGTCGTAGTTCGGCGGTACGCGATAGCCTTCGTAGATGTGGCTGTCGACGCGCACGCCGGGGCCACCCGGCGCGTGGAAGTGCGCGATCAGGCCCGGGCACGGCATGAAGGTGTCGGGATCTTCCGCATTGATGCGGCACTCGATCGCGTGGCCTTCGAGCACGATGTCGCTCTGCTTGATCGACAGCTTGTGGCCGGCGGCGATGTTGAGCTGCTCGCGCACCAGGTCGATGCCGGTGACCAGTTCGGTGACCGGATGTTCCACCTGGATGCGGGTGTTCATCTCGATGAAGTAGAAGTGGCCGTTTTCGAACAGGAATTCGAACGTGCCCGCGCCGCGGTAGCCGATGCGGATGCACGCTTCCACGCAGACCTTGCCGATTTCCGCGCGCATCTGCGGCGTGATGCCCGGCGCCGGCGCTTCTTCCACGACCTTCTGGTGGCGACGCTGCATCGAGCAGTCGCGTTCGCCCAGGTGGATCGCGTTGCCCTGGCCGTCGGCGAGCACCTGGATCTCCACGTGGCGCGGGTTCTCCAGGAATTTCTCCATGTAGACCATGTCGTTGCCGAAGGCGGCCTTGGCCTCGGTCTTGGTGGTCTGGATCGCGGAGTTGAGATGCGCCTCGGTATGCACGACGCGCATGCCGCGTCCGCCGCCGCCGCCCGCCGCCTTCACGATCACCGGGTAGCCGATTTCGCGCGCGATCTTGACGTTGGTCGCGGCATCGTCGCCGAGCGGTCCGCCACTGCCGGGCACGCACGGCACGCCGGCGGCCTTCATCGCGCGGATGGCTTCGACCTTGTCGCCCATCAGGCGGATCGTGTCGGCCTTGGGCCCGATGAAGATGAAGCCCGACTGCTCGACGCGTTCGGCGAAGTCGGCGTTCTCCGACAGGAAGCCGTAGCCCGGATGGATCGCCTGCGCGTCGGTCACCTCGGCGGCGGCAATAATCTGCGCCATGTTGAGGTAGCTGTCCGTCGACGGCGCGGGGCCGATGCAGACCGACTCGTCGGCCATGGCGACGTGCTTGAGGTTGCGGTCGACGGTGGAATGCACCGCGACCGTTCGGATGCCCAGCGCGTGGCACGCGCGCAGGATGCGCAGCGCGATTTCACCACGGTTGGCGATGACGACTTTGTCCAGCATCGGTACGACCTCAGCCGATCACGAACAGCGGCTGATCGAACTCGATCGGCTGCCCGCTTTCCACCAGCACCTTGACCACGGTGCCGGCGACGTCGGCTTCGATCGGGTTGAACATCTTCATCGCTTCAATGATGCCCAGCGTTTCGCCGGCCTTGACCGCCTGGCCGACGCTGACGAACGCCGGCTTGTCCGGAGCCGGCGAGGCGTAGAAGGTGCCGACCATCGGCGCGCGCACGACGTGGCCCGGGGGCAGGTCGCTGGCCTTGGGCGTGCCACCGCTGGCGGCTTCGGTCGGGCCCGCCATCGGCATCACCGGTGCGGGCGCGGCGGCCGGAGCGGCCTGGTACATCGGTGCCGCGGCCATCGCGATGCCCTTGGGCGTGCGGGCCAGGCGGACGGATTCTTCGCCTTCCTTGATCTCGATTTCGGCGAGGTTCGACTCTTCCAGCAGGTCGATGAGTTTCTTGATCTTGCGCAGGTCCATGGAGCGGGCCTCTGGTCGGAATGGAAAATTCGGATGCCGGCGCGTCGCGCGCCCGGCGCTTGGAAAGGGTCAGGTGCGGCGGCGTGCCGCGACGGCTGCGAATGGGCGGGTCATGCGGCGCGCCCCAGTCGGGACAGCGCGGCGTCCAGCGCATAGCGGTAGCTGTCGGCGCCGAAACCGGCGACCACGCCGACCGCGAGGTCGCTGAAGTAGCTGGTGTGGCGGAACGCTTCGCGGGTGTGCGGGTTGGACAGGTGCACTTCGATGAAGGGAATGGCGACCGCTGCCAGCGCATCGCGGATGGCGACGCTGGTGTGGGTGAAGGCAGCGGGGTTGATCACGATGAAGCGGGTTCCGTCCGTTCGCGCGGCCTGGATGCGGTCGACCAGCTCGTGCTCGGCGTTGCTCTGCAGCGTGTCGAAGTCGAAGCCTGCGGCGCGGGTGCGCGACTCCAGATCGCCGTCGATCTGCTCGAGCGTGGTGTGGCCATAAACCTCCGGCTCGCGGGTGCCGAGCAGGTTGAGGTTCGGGCCATGCAGGACCAGCAGCTTCGCCATGTCGGACCGGGACACCCGGAAGTCGGAAGGCCGGCAGTGTGGCCGATGCCGGGATGGGTGTCCAGACGTTCGGCGCCGTATCGGCGAAGTTGTGAGGAGTTAAGCAGTTGTTGGAGTGGTCGCTCTAAAAATCAGGCCATTGGGGTCCAAGGACGGGGCTCTGCCCCGGTTCGCCTTGTTGAAATAGGGTGGGCCTTGGCCCGCGGTCGGGTGGGCGGGAGGGCTCGGCGTGAACTACCCACGCAATGAAACCGCGTTCGAAGGCAATTGCCGCGTTCGGGCGGCGGGCCAAGGCCCGCCCTACGGCCGCGTCCAGTCTTCGATCTCGCCGGGCTGGAACGGGCCGATCTTCTGCTTCAGGACCCGGCCGTCGGGGCCCAGCAGCACGCTGTAGGGCAGCACGCCCTTGGGGTTGCCCAGGCGCACGCCGGCATCGGCCGGGCCGGGGGCGTCGATGAGAAGGGGGTAGGCGACCGGCGTGCGCTGCAGGAAGGCCAGGACGGCTCCGCGCTCATCCAGGGCGATACCTACCACTTGCGTGCCGTTCGCCGACGATTGCGCGCGGGCGTAGCGGTCCAGTTCGGGCATCTCGCGGACGCAGGGGCCGCACCAGCTGGCCCACAGGTTGATCAGGACCGGACGGCCGGCGTAGGCCTTCGGTACCTCGGTCCGCGTCCCGTCGAGCGAGGCGATGGAGAAAGCCGGCACGATCCCGCCACGTTCGGCGATCTTTACTCCCGCCGGTGGCTCCGGCGCGGACGCCGACATCACGCCCTGCAGCGCGCGCTGGCCCAGCTCGGTGCGCAGCAGCGGGCCGGGTCCGTTGAGCCTCAGGCCGAGCCCGGCGCCCAGTCCGGCGGCGGCCAGCGCCACCAGCAGCAGGCGCGCGGTCGGACTCACGGCGTCGCGGTGATGGGTGCGGTGCCGGCGGCTTCGAGCAGGGCCGAACGCACGGTGTCGGTGGTCAGTACCACCGGCAACACGCGACCCTCGCCGCCGCCGCGCGGAAACACCACGTACAACGGCACGCCCACGGCCTTGTAGTGCTGGAGGAACGCCGTCAGTGCCGGATCGACGTCGGTCCAGTCGCCGACCATGTAGACGGCGTTGGTCTGCGTCATCGCATCGCGGAAGCCATCTCCGCGGAACACGGCGCGCTCGTTCGCCTTGCAGGTCACGCACCAGTCGGCGGTCATGTTGACGAAGACCACGCGGTTGGCGGCGCGCAGGTCGGCCAGCTTTTGTTCGGTAAAGGGCACCGCGACGATGCCTTCGCTGGGCGCGGCCAGCGGGGCGTTCGCCTGCGGGCGCGGCATCGTGTGGATCACGCTCAGCGGCCAGATGAGTGCGAGCGCCGCGAGCACCGCGGCAACGGTCGCCCAGCGATGGCCGGTGGTGCGCGCGCGGGTCCAGGCCCAGGCGGCGAACGCGAGCAGCACCGCCGCCGCCATCCACCAGCCGATCGCATCGGCACCGCGCTGGCGCGCCAGCACCCACGCCAGCCACGCGGCGGTGAGATACAGCGGGAAGGCGAGGACCTGCTTGAAGGTTTCCATCCACGCGCCCGGTCGCGGCAGGCGGTGCGCCAGCGCCGGGATGAAGCCGATCAGCAGGAATGGCAGCGCCAGGCCCAGGCCCAGCGCGAGGAATACCGCCAGCGCGAGCACCACCGGCGCGGTGAACGCCCACGCCAGCGCGGCGCCCATGAACGGCGCGGTGCACGGCGTCGCCACCACTACCGCGAGCACGCCGGTGAAGAAGTCGCCCATCGGGCCGGTTTTCGTCGTCAGCGCGTGGCCCATGCCGGTCCAGCGACCGCCGACGTGCCAGACGCCGGACATGCTCAGGCCCAGGCCGAACATCAGCAGGGCCAGCAGCGCGACCACCAGCGGCTGCTGCAACTGGAAGCCCCAGCCCAGCGCCAGTCCGGCCTGGCGCAACACCAGCGCCAGCGCACCCAGCAGCACGAAGCTGAGCATCACGCCCGTGGTGTACCAGAGCGCGTGGCGACGGGCGCGGGCGGGATCTTCGCCGTTGCCCGCCAGCGACAGCGCCTTCAGCGACAGCACCGGCAGCACGCACGGCATCAGGTTGAGCACCAGTCCGCCCAGCAGCGCGAGCGCGAGCGCGGAGAACAAGGTGAGGTTGGCGCCGCGCGGCGCGACGGACGAGGGCGCGACCGTCGCGGGCGAGGTGCTGGCGACAGTCGATGGCGTCGGCGTCGGGCCGGAAGCGGCGTCGGCCGTTGCTCCCGCCTGGGTCGCGGAAGCGCCGGCAAGCGTCGCATCAGGCGCGGCGGCGGTTGTCGTGGCAGTTGTCGTCGCGGCATCGATCGCCGACGTCGTCGAGACGACGCCCTTCGGAACATCCAGCGTCACCGCCCGCGTCATCGGCGGATAGCAGATGCCATTGGTCTGGCAGCCCTGGAAGGTCGCGGTGAGCGTCAGTTTCGCGGCATCGGTACGCGTGCGCAGCAGTGGCAGCGGGACATCGATCTGGTCGAAGAACACCGTGACGTTGCCGAAGTGTTCGTCGCGATGCGCCTGTCCCTGTGGCCATTTCGGCGCGCCCGGACGGATGCCGGCCTTGCTGGCGTTCGCATCGAGCTTCAGCGCGGTCTTGTCGCGATACAGGTAATAGCCGCGCGCCGGGGTGAAGCGCAGCAGCAGGGTGTTGCCGTCGCCGACGATGGCCTCGAAGCCGAACGCCTGCTCCGGCGGTAGCGGCGCGCCATCGACCGGACCGGAAGCGGCATTGCCGAGCAGACCACCGCCGAGCGGCGCACCGGCGCTGCGCCCGGCGTTGTTGCCAAAGGTCACCAGCGGCGTGTCGTCGCCCGCTTCGCCCGACAGCGCCACGGTCACGTTGCGCGTCTGCGGCGGATAGCACACGCCGGCATCGGCGCAGCCCTGGTAGCGCACTTTCAGCGTCGTCGATGCGGCGCGCGCCGTGCCCGGCACGATCACGGTCAGTGCGTCGCGGTAGGTCTCCACGCGGCCGAAGTATTCGTCCTGGTGCGGCGCGCCTGCGGGAATCCGCGGCGGTTGCGCGGCGAAGCCCGCGTCGGCCTGCACCTTCAGCTGGTGTCGATAGAGGTAGCAGCCTGGCGCGATCTTCCAGCGCAGTTCGATCCGATCCGGCGCGGTTGCCTGCGCGTCCAGCACGAAGGCCTCTTCGACCGGCAGCAGGTTGTCTTCGTCGGTGCATGAAGGCGCGGCGGCCGACGCGGGAGCGGCGATGCCCGACAGGAGCAGGACGACGATGGAGATGGCGAATGCGCGCCAGGCCGACGGGGAAGTGGAGGTCATCAAGGCGGAGTCGGCGGGTCGGTAGTTGATGGATGGGCGAACGTGCGCAGTCGGGAAATCAGGTGTCGCTTTGCGAGGTTTCCGCGATCACCCAGTCCAGGTAGGCGGGGAGGCCAGCGCGGACTTCGACCGCAATGAGTTCCGGCAGTTCGTACGGATGCAGGGCCTGCACCCGGGCGGTCAGCGCAGGCAGATGATCGGTCGTGGTCTTGACCAGGAGCAGGACTTCGCTGGCGGTTTCGAGCTGGCCCTGCCAACGGTAGGTCGACTGCACGCCGGGAAGCCGGTTCACGCAGGCCGCCAGGCGCTCGGTGACGAGCGCGGCAGCGATCCGCTCGGCGCTGGCGTCATCGGGGCAGGTGCAATAGACGAGCAGGACCGGCATAGGCCGATTGTACCGGCCCCCCATGAACTCAAAGAGCCGGCACGGGTAGTGCCGCGCCCGCGGCCGAAAATCGCCGGCTGCGGGCTTCACCAATGCCGGCAAAGCTGGGCAGTAACCAAGGAAGGTCTGAGCAACTCCGCTTTTGCTCGTCATTCCCGCGAAGGCGGGAAACCAGTGTCTTTGCTTTCAATGGCTTGAAGACACTGGATCCCCGCCCTCCGCGGGGATGACGGCAGTTGCTCAGAGATTCCCGAGGAAAAGCCCCGGTCGCCCAGGGCTTTTTCGTCTCGCGGCTGCCGCTGTCTCGGGTGGTCGATGAAGGGATTACGGTTGCCCTGGAAGCTGTAGATCCCTTCGTTGCGCTCGCGCGCGGCCGCATCCGGCGGATCGGCCTTGCCAGGCGAGTAGCGTCGACATCAGGCCCATGTACCCGGCGACGCGGAGGTGGTGACGATCCCGCCATGCCGCTAGGGTTTCGCCAGCCCGGCCTTGCGTCCGGTCCGCAGCGCCGCCAGCTGTTCGATGACCTCGACCAGCGGCGCGCGCGAGCGCGTGGGTGCGTCGCGGAAGGCGAGGATCAGGCGCAGCTCGATCGGATCCTCGATCAGCAACGCGTCTGCGGCGGCGACCGAATCCAGCTCGGTATCGTGGGACAGGCTCATCTTGCCGCGCCCGGTCGCCAGCCACTCGAACTGCACGCCGCAGGCCAGCGCCAGCTCGCGCATGTGGGTCACGCTGGGATGCTTGCCGTTGTTGGCTTCCCAGTGGCTCACCGCGCTGCGTTGCACGCCCACGGCGGCGGCGAGGACGGCCTGGGACAGTCCGGCGTGACGCCGGGCGAGGCGGATGCGTTGCTGCGAAGTCATGGATCCGGTCCTTCGTGAGGTCAAAAATGGAGCCGAAGTCGCTACTTGTTACCGATAGTCACGTCGATATCAATAGACACCCTACGCTGTGCGCTTATGGTAGCCACTCGTGACATCGAATCGAACAAAAGCCCATAAATTGCAAGATATTTTCGATGGACGTGTTACCGATAGTAACTAAATGACTACGATTTCATAGTGGACATCCGTCGCAGAAGTGGGGAAATTGGACCCGTCCGGCAAGGAGCGCTGGCGTCGACAAGAGGTCAGGTACGGAGACGGGGCGCGGGATTGCGCATTGCTGAGGACGGCCATCTCCAAACCGGAACGAGCGCGAACCCCTGTCCGCGCTCGTTCTTTTTTTGACGGTCTGCCACGCCCCCCGGCCTGGCGGACCTTTTTTTGCCTGTGTAGTGAGGGCTGGCCTCCGCGTCCCGGCCTCCGCCCGGATCCGACGGCGCCGGCACTACCGGTTGGCGGCCTCAGCGGCCGCCCTTGAAACCAATTCCCATGGCCCCATTTACCGGCAGTCCCGGTTCGCCGGGTCTTTCTACGTCCCGGATCTGGCACTCACCACGGGTGATTGCTAATGCCGGGATTCTTTCCCCACTCATTCAATCACTTACGTGAGGATTGCCATGAACATCAAGCCGCTGTTCGACCGCGTGGTCATCAAGCGCATGGAAGAAGAAAAGCTGTCCGCGGGCGGCATCGTGATCCCGGATTCGGCCACCGAGAAGCCGATCAAGGGTGAAGTCGTCGCCGTCGGCGACGGCAAGGTCTTCGACAACGGCAACGTCCGCGCGCCGAAGGTCAAGGTCGGCGACAAGGTCCTGTTCGGCAAGTACAGCGGCACCGAAGTGAAGCTCGACGGCACCGAATACCTGGTGGTGAAGGAAGACGACATCTTCGCCGTGATCGCCTGATCGCGCGTTGCGTCTGCTGTTTCGACTCCAGCTTCAACCACTTCTTCTCCACTGAATACTTTTTGAGGTAATCGCAATGGCTGCGAAGGAAATCCGCTTCGGCGAAGACGCGCGCGCAAAGATGCTGCGCGGCGTGAACGTGCTCGCCAATGCCGTCAAGGCAACGCTCGGCCCGAAGGGGCGCAATGTCGTGCTCGAGAAGAGCTACGGCGCCCCGACGATCACCAAGGACGGCGTCTCCGTCGCCAAGGAAATCGAACTGTCCGACAAGTTCGAGAACATGGGCGCGCAGATGGTCAAGGAAGTCGCTTCCCGGACCTCCGACAACGCCGGTGACGGCACCACCACCGCCACCGTGCTGGCGCAGGCGCTGATCCGCGAAGGCATGAAGGCGGTCGCCGCCGGCATGAACCCGATGGACCTCAAGCGCGGCATCGACAAGGCCGTGACCGAAGCCGTCGTCGAGCTGAAGAAGATCTCCAAGCCGTCGTCGACCAACAAGGAAATCGCCCAGGTCGGCACCATCTCCGCGAACAGCGACGCCAACATCGGCGACCTGATCGCGCAGGCGATGGACAAGGTCGGCAAGGAAGGCGTGATCACCGTTGAAGACGGTTCGGGCCTGGAAAATGAACTCGACGTCGTCGAGGGCATGCAGTTCGACCGCGGCTACCTGTCGCCGTACTTCATCAACAACCAGCAGTCGATGCAGGCCGAGCTGGATGATCCCTTCATCCTGCTGCACGACAAGAAGATCTCCAACGTGCGCGAGCTGCTGCCCGTGCTCGAAGGCGTCGCCAAGGCCGGCAAGCCGCTGCTGATCGTCGCCGAGGAAGTCGAAGGCGAAGCCCTCGCCACGCTCGTCGTCAACACCATCCGCGGCATCGTCAAGGTCTGCGCAGTGAAGGCTCCGGGCTTCGGCGATCGTCGCAAGGCGATGCTGGAAGACATGGCCGTCCTCACCGGCGGCACCGTGATCTCCGAAGAAGTCGGCCTGCAGCTCGAGAAGGCCACGATCAAGGATCTGGGCCGCGCCAAGAAGATCCAGGTCTCGAAGGAGAACACCACGATCATCGACGGCGCCGGCGAACACACCGGCATCGAAGCACGCATCAAGCAGATCAAGGCGCAGATCGAAGAGACCTCTTCGGACTACGACCGCGAGAAGCTGCAGGAGCGCGTGGCCAAGCTCGCTGGCGGCGTTGCCGTCATCAAGGTCGGTGCCGCTACCGAAGTCGAGATGAAGGAAAAGAAGGCACGCGTTGAAGACGCGCTGCACGCCACCCGCGCTGCCGTCGAAGAAGGCATCGTCCCGGGCGGCGGCGTCGCGTTGATCCGCGCCAAGGCCGCGATCACGGGCCTGAAGGGCATCAACGAAGACCAGAACCACGGCATCGCGATCGCGCTGCGTGCGATGGAAGCCCCGCTGCGCGAGATTGTCACCAACGCCGGCGAAGAACCCTCCGTCATCCTCAACAAGGTGATCGAAGGCAAGGGCGCGTTCGGCTACAACGCCGCTACTGGCGAATACGTCGACATGCTCGAAGCCGGCATCCTGGATCCGACCAAGGTCACGCGTACCGCGCTGCAGAACGCCGCGTCGATCGCCGGCCTGATGATCACGACCGAAGCGATGGTCGCCGAGCTGCCGAAGAAGGACGAGCCGGCGATGCCGGGCGGTGGCGGCATGGGTGGCATGGGCGGCATGGATTTCTGATTGCCGTATCACCCCGTTGCGGTGCCGGGTTCGAGCGACCCTGCGTCGTTCAATCCGGCGCCGTCAACAACAAGGATCCCCGCGAAAGCGGGGATCTTTTTTTGTGGCGCGAACGCACAGCGGCACGCTCGCCAGATCTTCAAGCCGCCCGCACCAGCGCCGGTGTTGTCATCGCGTCATCAACGGTGCCGCGGATTGGCCAGTGGCATGGAATGGCGGTCGTCGGATTCGCGGTTAGGCGCACGCACGGGTTAACCCGTTTCTGCGGCGACCGATGGCCTAGGGTGCATGGCGCCGGGGCCTCGGCCGCCAATCCGCAAACACGCAGGATTCCAGGCAAGGCGCTGCGCATGATCCTGCTTGTGGACGCCCCCCTAGGTAGCGGCGCGGTGGTGAAAATTCTTCAGGGCGGAAATTCCTTCGAGATCCCGATCGAGGATTCGGAGACGATCCAATTCGATGTCATGTGACCGATAAATCCGTGTGTGTCGGGCGGCAGCCCGGGTAAGCGCGGCGCCTCGGGAGTTGGCACGCGGCGGCGGCGCACAGTGACGCGTTGAGCCGTTCGCGACCGGAGGGAGGCCGCGGTGCTGCCTTCAGCCTGGCCACTGCATCGCTACACGCGCAACAGGAAAAGCCCCGCAGTGATGCGGGACGTTCTGTTCGCAGGCAGTACGTTGTTGGCGGCACGCCATGCGCGCATTGCCTTCAAGGATTCCGCCATCCTTTGCAAATTCGGATGCGATACGGAAGGTCGGTTGCCCGCGCTGCATGAATTGGCGCGACGCCATGCACGCGTTGCCTTGCAGGCGCTGAATACGCACAAGTCCTGCCATGCGATGCCATGACGACGTCGTGCGTTGCACCGTCTGTCGGAAGCGCAACGCGCAGTGACGTTAGTCACACCACTTCCGGCACTGTAATCGCGACCGCCAGAAGTGGAATAACAACATTGCCGACGCAGCGCGTTGGCGGTCCGCAGGGGATGGTCCCTTACGGGTCGTTCCAGGAGTGCATGGCGAACCGCGCGAGCCCCTTCCCCTTGTTCCACGGCAGCATGCAGGCGTTGAAGTTGAACGCGTCCATGCCGCCATCGCCGTCAATCGCGTATCAACGTCGTGCATCGGTTTGATCGAGGGCGTCCTCCGGGCGCCGCAAACGAGGACACCGAGATGAAACGCAAGTTGATGACAACCCTGCTGCTCGCGCTGGTCGCGGGCGCCGCATCCGGCGCGGCCTCCGCCGGTACCCCGCCGGGTGCTTCGCTGGCCCGCGCCGTTGGCATCACCGAGCACGAAGTCCGTGCGCTGATGGGCTGGTCGCCGCTGACCTACTACGAGTTCCGCCAGGATCATTCCCGCACCGCGGCCAAGATCATCCGCAAGCTGGGCCAGGAACGTTATGACGCGCTGATGGCCGGAAAGCCGGTCCTGATCGAAGGTGAAGAGAACGGACGCCGCGTGGCATACGAAGTTCAGCTGGAACGTTGAAGTCCAGTTGGAAGTTGAACCCGGCATTTTGCGTGGCGGCCCACGCCACGCAATGGAGGTTGCCGGTGATGGTCGGTCAATCGGGGCGGCACTGAGTCGTGACGACTTCACGTCGAAGCGGCTCTTGCCGTCCCTCGTGTGTTGCCGGCCCGATGAGTTGAAAAACCAGGGCGGGCGTAGGTGGCGTGCAGGGCGCCACGCCCACGTTCGTTGACTGCATTGCTTGCTGGCACCGTTACCAGCGGGCGTGTTCGCGCCGAAGCAGCTTTTGGGGAACGGGCCCCTCGCACCCCCGTGTTGCCGGCTGTCCCCGATATCGCCGGATTGGCGTTTTCCGTTATGGCGAAAGTAGATGGCGCTGCCTTGGGGCATGGCGCTACGGGATGTCCGCGTTGGGGCAATCCGCGCCGTTGTTGCTTGCTGCGGGCGTTTTGCCGGCAAAAGGCTTGACCTCACGGATGGAAGGGGACGGATGGCACGCACTCAGCTTTTCGCGCTGCTGCAGCGCGCCGCGCGCATCGCACGCGCATCCACGCATGCGGACGCGCCGCTGGATGAATTCCTTGAGCAGGGCCGCGCCCTCCGCGTCGATGACACGCGCCGGCGCCTGCTGCAAGGCGCGGGAGCGGGGCTGGTGCTCGGCGGTTGCGCGCAGCTGCCACGTCCGATGACGCCAGCGGGCGAGGAAGTCGTAATCGTCGGCGCCGGCATCGCCGGACTCACTGCTGCGTGGCGCCTGCGCCAGGCGGGTGTGCGCGTGCAGGTGTACGAAGCGCAAGGGCGGGTGGGCGGGCGCATGCCCAGCCTGCCCGGACACTTCCCCGGACAGCAGGCGATCGAGCTGGGCGGCGAGCTGATCGACACCGACCACACCCGCATCCGCACGCTGGCGACCGAGCTGGGACTGGTGCTCGACGACCTGCTCGAAGGCGATGGCGACATCGATACCTGGTATTTCGACGGCCGCGCCGTGGGCGAACGCGAGATCGTCGAAGCGTTCGTTCCGGTCGCCAGGGCGATCATCCGGGATGTCGAATCGCTCGGCGATGGCGACCTGGACCAAAGCGATGCGAACCCAGCCTTCGTCGCGCTGGACAAGTTATCGATCGCGCAGTGGCTGGGTCGCAACGGTGTCGACGGCTGGCTGCGCAAGCTGCTGGATGTTGCCTACACCACCGAAATGGGCCTGGAGATCGACCAGCAGTCCGCACTCAACCTGCTCACCTTCATCGGCACCGACGATCCGGATGCGTTCCGCATCTTCGGCGTCAGCGACGAACGCTTCCACGTACGCGGCGGCAACGACCTGATCCCGCATGGCCTGGGCGATCGACTGTCCGACGCGATCCACGGCGGCCACGCGCTGGAAGCCATCAGCGCGCGCGGCAGCGGCTATGCGTTGTCGTTCCGCAAGGACGGTGCTTCCAGCGAAGTGCGGGCCCGCCACGTCATCCTCGCGCTGCCCTTCACCCTGTTGCGCGACGTGCGCATCGATGCCGACCTGCCCGATCGCAAGCGCAGCGCCATTGCGAACCTCGCCTACGGCACCAACGCCAAGCTGATGATCGGCTTCGACAGCCGGGTGTGGCGCACCCATGGTGCGAATGGCGCGTCGATGAGCGACCTCGCCTTCCAGACGACGTGGGAAACCACGCGCAAGCAGGCCGGAACCGGCGGCGTGCTGACCAATTTCACTGGCGGTCGCCACGGCGTCGAACTGGGCGAAGGCACCGCGAAGCAGCAGGCCGATGCCGCGGTCGCCGCGCTTGACCGCGTGTTCCCCGGCGCCGCCGCCGCGCGCACCGGTGCACGTGAAGCGCGCATGCACTGGCCATCGCAGCCGTGGGTGCGGGGCAGCTACGCCTGCTTCCGCCCGGGTGACTGGTCGACCCTGCGCGGCGTGATGGGCGAGGCTGTCGGTGGCCTGCACTTCGCCGGGGAACACTGCGCGCTGGACACCCAGGGGTTCATGGAGGGTGGCTGCGAATCGGGCGAGACCGCGGCGCGTGAGGTTCTGGCGCAGTTGGGTCTCGTTGCCCGGGCGTTTCCGCGACTGATCCGGGCCCGCGCGACCTGATCGTGAACCTTGGGCCCAAGCCCACGGTTTGTGGGCAGCAGTGAACGGCAGCAGCCTCGCGCCCTCAGTAAGGACTCGATCCGCGAGCCAACCGGCCCCGCGTATGAGCAGCGCCAACCTGTCGGCCCGGACTGCGGCTGGAGGGTGATGTCTCGCGTCTTGCTCAGCGACGACCAGGTCCTCATCCACGACGTGGCCGAGCGCTGCCCTAACTCATTGCCGCGCAATGAATTCGAGAGGCGCTTGCGGTTCTCTTCTCCGAGTTGCCGCAGCCGGCGAAGCTCGACACGCCCCTGAGCAACTTCACTTGGTAGGGCTAGGTGGAAGCGGGTTCACCACGACCTGATTGCATTGGATCTCGACAAACAGAGATCGCACCGGCGAAAATATCCCGACGCGGCGGGACGTTGCTTTGCGGTCGCGGATATCAGCATGCTGCTTTGCCTCCTTGTGGTTGGTTCAACCACACATGTTGAAGCGGGTGGTCTCTCGTTACACAGGACTGGATGCAGTGCTTGCCACTGCACGCGGAATGCTGTCGTCCGCCCAGATCCACTTTGTCAAAAGGAACATGACTCATGAAAAAACCCCTTTTCATCTTCGACTACGACGGCACGCTTTGTGACACGCTCGAGGCGATTTCGGGTTCACTGCTTTCGACATTCGCGGAATTCTCCAGCTCCGTGCCGGCGCAGGACGACATTTCGCGACTGATCGGAACCGGAAAGACGCTCCAGGAAACGATCAACGAGCTGCGTAGTACCGAAGAAGGTGCGTTGGATGACGATGCGCTCAAGCAGTGGGTCGGCTTCTATCGACAGCGTTACGCCGAACACGGCGAATCCAAGGTGACGCTCTTCGACGGCGCGAAAGAAACGCTTTCCAGCCTGCGTGAAGTGGGCGATCTCGTACTGCTCAGCAACAAGGGAATCGAGGCCGTGGAAGGTTCCCTCAAGCGCTTCGACATCCGCAGCTACTTCAGCCTGGTGCTCGCGGAAGAGCCGGGACAGCCCAAGAAGCCCGACCCCGCGGTTTTTGCCAATCGCATTGCGCCGGTGTTCGTCGGCGTTCGCGCCGAAGACTGCATTGTCATCGGCGACACCTCCGCGGATCTCGAGTTCGCTCGCAACATCGGCGCCACGGCGTGCTTCGCCGAATACGGGTTCGGCGAACGGTCTTCCTGCGATGCCGTCGGATACCAGTTTGCGTTTTCGCACCTGAGTCAGCTCGCCGACCGCTACGTCGAGGAGCACCCGTTCGAATTGGTCGAGGCCGACTAAGCGAGGACACAGGGACGGGTCACACGGATACGACATGGCAAGGAAGCTGAAATGAATGCCCACGCGAAAACGGGGCGCGATGTTCCATTGCAGTCGGGAGCTGCCGCACCGCGGCTTCCGGTCTTGCATGCCGTGGGCGGAGCAATCGGAACCGGCAGGGCGGAATGGCTGAAACCAGAGCCGCCCTTCCTGCCGCAGCTGTCCAACCTGTCCCGCGTGTTTCCGGTGGTCGATGCGTTTCGGGCAGAGTTCAATGAGTGCGTCGATGCGGCATTCGAGCACTTGTTCCACTCGCGTCCCTTCCTGCGATCGCTGGCGCCCGCCCCACTCTGGCGGTTGGCGCTGAGTGCGCAGCGCTACGGCGCGATCTACTTCCTGGGCCGCCGCGATGCGGCGGGCGCCGCCGAGATGGCGCGCGATTGTCCGGAGTTGCTTGATGCGCTGGGGCGGGAACTCTCGACCGATCAGCTGACCAATCGGCTATTCAACTTCGCGATCTGCGCTTGGATCCATGGCCGCGCCGACCGCAGGCGTTACTCCCCGATCAGACTCCCGCGCAACGGCATGATGGCCCGGGACCGCAACGCGGTTTTCGTGAACCGGAGGAACTTCGATGGCATTACGCCCGCCGATGTCTTCGACTGCGGCGACGCGCTGTACGACCTCCACGACTTCGTCCATTACCTGTGCGCCTGCATCTCTCCGGAGTTGTACGGATGCAAGTACTTCGGCCCGTTTTCCAAGCTGGAGCGGGATCTGCAGGCGCTGATTCGCGACCACCGTCATCAGGATGAAGCCCCGACGTTGTTTGGCGACAGCCTGATGTTCCGACAGCTATCGCTGGGGCTCTTCGATGCTCTCCAGCACAAGGGCGAATCCGACCGGCAACTCGTAGAAGCGATCAGCCTGGAACTCGCACGCTATCTGCGTGCCGAAACCGGACTGTTGCAGCCGGCAACCGGGCGGGTGGTGCATGCGCCGCATCCCCTGGACGTGCGTTCGCTGGCCGCCCTGAGCCAGAACAAGGCCTACGAGCACACGGCATCGGAGTGCGAGGAGCTCGTGTTCGTACGCGGCGCGCCTTCTGCGCCCGACACGCTGTCGCCGCATGGCACCGCCGAGCGCATCGCATTGATGACGCGGCTACCGATGCAATATCACGAGCGCAGGAACTACTTGCGACACCGTGCACACAAGCGCGCCTATCTGCTCCACGCCCGTCACCTCAGACAGTCCTGTGCCGACGACACGCTGGACGCGGGAATACTCGACATGGTCATCAACAACCTGACTTTCGCCGACTACCTCGCAGGTTCGCGCCTCGACCTGTTCGAGCAGCTTTAGGTAATCCACGGGCGCGACGCCCCAGCACGGAAAGATCACGATGCATATTCATCTGGTGGATATCCCCGAAATCGCGACGACTCTGGAGGAGTTCAGCTCCCCGGACTGCAATCAGTTGAACGCACAGCGACTCATCGCCGACATGGGTTCCACCCTGGGCCAGCGGATCAGAAGCCAATCGGTCGCGTTTGATTACCTGTGCCCCATCCTCAGGGCCGGATTGCCGCTGGCGGTGGGGATCAGCCGGCATTTTCCCGAAGTTGCCGTGGCGCCGATCCATGCCAAGCGGCTGACCAATGCCCAGACGATCGCGGTGGAGCGGATCGCCGCGATCCGCGACGACAGCACGTTGCTGCTCGTGGACACCATTGCGGCAACCGGCGGTACGCTGGCGACGCTCGGTCGCCTGCTGAAGGAAGAATGGGAAGGGTTGCGATTGCTGGCTGCCGTTGGCTACGCGTCGCCTGAAGCGCTGGGCAGGCTGGAGGGAAGCGGTGTGTTCGACACGATCTGGGTCGGACGCGTCGCCGATGGCGTCGATGCCCAGGGGTATCTGTTTCCCGCCACCAACGGAGATGCGGGCGACAAGATGTTCAGAGGCATGTTCTGAACATGGAGAGGCGCTCGCTGCACGCACTGACGGACTGGCCGGTTGCCGGTTCGAACGGTGCGCAAGTCACCGTCGGCGCATTGCTGGATGCGTTCGCCTCCGCCGGACACGAGGCCTACGTCTGCGGCGGTGCGGTGCGCGATGCGCTTGCAGGAGACGACATCAACGATGTCGATATCGCCGTCGGTGCGGCGTTGCCGCGGATCCGCGAGGTCACCGCACAGTTATTGGGCGAAGACAGCACCAGCGCGTATCTGCCGCGTTTTGGCGTGCTGAAAGTCGGACCCGACGGTCACGGAATAGACATCGCCATGCTGCGCACGCCGGACGACGTGTCGGATGCGCGAACGTTGTCCGAGGTCGTCTATTCGCGCATTGGCACGCTGGAGCAGGATGCGCGCAATCGGGATCTGACGATCAACTGCGGCTTCTGGAGCCATCGCCACGGCTTTATTGATCCTCTGGGATGCACGGAAAGACACATCCTGGAGCGCGAGTTCGAGATTTCTGCCGACACGAGAAAAGTAGCGATCGATCCGCGCCTGAGCTTCCGCTGCCTGCTGTTCCAGGCGCGCGGATATCGGATGCGGCCGGATGCACGACGTCACATCACCGCGCGGCTGGGCCCGGACATGCTCTCGTTCGCCGACGGACTCCACGACTACCTGCACACCCTGGTCCGAGGATCGACGGACACGGCCGCTGCTATCTGTCGCGCGGCAGACGGGCTGGTCGAACCGGAGGTCGCCGCACAACTGGCCGAGGCGTGCGCACATGTCGGACGGAAGTAGCACCCCTGGTGCCCGCGCGGAACCGCGCATCGATTCGATTTCCAACGCGCGGCGCAAGCGGCAGGCCACACTCGTCCTCAGCGCAACCGCGATCGTCGCGATCGCTGCCTGGATGTATGGGAGGTACACCAATCTCGTCCTGGATGACGCGCGATTCATGGGCTTGCCAGCCCTGCTTGCCAGCCCCTGCGATTGCAGCGTTTCCGCCGTGCTGGCCACGGAAGCGTCCAGGTCCACTGCCGGCACCACGGTCGTGGTTCTGGATTCGGAAGAACTGGAGTACTCGCTGGTTGAAGCGCAGGCCCGGGTTGACGCCGCGCAGGCGACGGTTGCGCGCCTGACGCAGGAAATAGTCGCGCTCAAGGGCGAGGTTCGGCGCGAAGCGCTCAGCATTTCCGCCGACGCAGCGAGTGCCGGCGAGGCACTGGACATCAGCGCCGAGACGCTGGAACTGAGCGAACACAAACTGACGCGCGCGCGTCAGCTGCTGGCCGATCAGCTGGTGTCGCGCAGCGACTTCGAACGCACAGAGGCGGAATTGCTGGAGGCACGCCGGGCCCACAACTCTGCCAGCATCCATGCGCGTCAATCGCTCATCGAGCGCGGACGCGCCAGCGAGAGTGCGGCGCTCATCGCGGCCCGGGGGATGGAACTTCAGGAGCGTCGAGCCGAGCTGCGTGCCCTCGGGGCGCGGGTATCGCAGATCCGATCGCAGCTCGCGCGGCGTCGTGTCAGATTGCCCTTTGATGCGACGGTCGACCGCGTGTTCGTCCATCCGGGCGACCGCGTGATGGAGGGACGTCGGCTCATGCTCGTACACGATCCCAGGGCCGTCTACCTGGAGGCCAACATCCAGGAAACCGACCTGCGGTATGTCCACGCCGGCATGAAGGTCGCCGTCAGCGTGGATGGGCTTCCCGATCGGGATTTCGAGGGCGTGGTAAAGGCCGTGGGCACGTCGACAACCAGCCAGTTCGGATTGTTGCCGGCGACAGCCCCGAATGGAAGCTTCGTAAAGATCGTCCAGCGGATTCCCGTCCGGATCGCCGTACGCGTGCAGGAAGGACTGCTTCGTCCGGGCATGCAGGCCGAAGTGCGCATTGCGCGTTCGATCCTGTAGCAGTCGAATTCCATGTCGGGCCAGGCATCCGGGCAAGTCACGAACGCGCATCGGGCGGGCTACGTCTGCCTCGCCATCGCCGTGACGTTTCCGCTGGTCGTCGGTTTGACGATGGCCAACGTCGCCCTCCCTGCCATCATGCTTTCGATGGGCATGCGGCTGGAGCAGGCGCAGCTGCTCAGCAGCGGCACCCTGCTCGCCGCCACGATCAGCGCGCTGGGCGCCAGCCATGCGTGGAAGCGGTTCGGTCCGCGAATAACGGTGACCAGCGCCCTTGGCATCTTCCTGCTGGGAAGCGTCGTCAGCGCGAGCGCACTGTCGCCGGAGATGCTGATCCTTGGTCGCATCGCGCAGGGCGCGGCGGCTGGCTTCATGCAGCCGTTGTCGCTGTTGCTGGTGGCGCCACTGTTCCCGCCGGATCGACGCGGCACGGCCATGGGGCTGGTAGGTATGGGCATGCTGCTGGCACCCGCAGTAGGGCCCATCTATGCCGGCTGGATGGTCGATCAGTTCGGGTGGAGAGCCATGTTCCTCTCGCTTTGCCCGTGGTGCCTGGCTTGCCTGCCTTTCGCGCGCCGGATGTTGTCCGGCGCCGGCGGACGAACCGATGATTTCGATTGGTCGGGGCTGCTGTTGCTGACCACCAGCCTGGGCTGCGCGATGGCGAGTCTCGCCTTGCACGCGCAGGACGCGAAGACGATGGCGGATCTGCTGCTGGGAACCAGCCTGATTGCCGGAACGTGCTTCACTGCCCGGCAGATACTCAATCCGCAGGCTCTGATCAGCCCAGGCCTGTTCGCCAGGATCGACTTCAGCTTCTGCTGCCTCGTACTGCTGGTCCTGGGCTTCGGCATTTTCGGTTCGGTGCTGCTTGTTCCGCTGTTCCTGCAGACGGTCGCCGGCTTCACGCCTGCGGCGGCTGGCTCTGTGCTGCTGCCTGCAGGGATCGCCATGGCCCTGGCGTCTCCCGTGTGCGGTCACGCCTGCGATCGGTGGTCGCCAATCGCCATGCTGTCGATCGGCCTGGCGTTTTTTTCGCTTTCGTCGTTCCTGCTGGCCGCCACGGCGGCGACTGACAGCACCTCGGTCTGCTTGTGGGTGATGCTCGGCCGCATCGCACTGGCGATAATATTTCCAGCGATTTACGCGCTCAGCCTGTATGGCCTGCCCGCCGCAGAACTGCCGCAGGGATCCAGTGTCGTGAACTTCATCCGCCAGTTGGGCGGTGCCTTCGGCACGGCGCTACTCGTGGTCGCCATCGGGCATCAGGAAGCGCAGTGGGTCGTGTCGTTCCAGGACGGAGCCCTGGCCGATGCAAATGTGCTGGCGGCCCAGGCCACGCTCGCCGAAAACGTTGCTTCGTTGGTTCATGCCGGCGACATGGGCGGCACGACTTCGGCCCTGCTCGGCGTGGAAGTGTTGGCGACGGCGCGCGCGCAGGCCTTCCGCGACCTCTTTCTCATCACCGGATGGATATTCGCGGCCTGTGCCGCGCTGGCGCCGGTTCCCGCCCTGTGGATCCGGGCGCGGATGCAGCGACAGGCGGCTACCAGGGAGGCCTTGCAGAGCGCGGCGTCGCTCCAACTGAGGCCGTGGAGAAGGAGCAGCTGAAGCTGCCTCTAGCTACGTCAATAGATCAAGTGAACGCCTGGCCTTTTGGCGGGGCTCTTTCATTTGCGCTGGGGAGGGATGCTCGCGAGAAGCTCACCGCCTCATCTGCATCCCGTTGACCAGAGTTCTGTACGACCGAATTTCGCCAGAGTCCGCGCATCCGGCACAAACTTCGCCTTGAGCCCAGCCTGGGGCGATTCTTGAACCGCCAAGTATTGTTTTGCACTGCAGCGTGCAAAAGCAATAACGCTTCCTTCACGATCGGCCCGCATCCCGACGTGGGGGAGGGAGCAAAGCCCGCTACCGGTTACGACCGTTAGCGGGCTTTTTTATGTCCGCAGCTTTTGTCCGGTGTTTCTGCGGCCAGCGCGCTGCAGCGGCGCGTCGCCCAGGTTTGCGACGGAGCGCGATGCCGCGTTCTTTTCGCCGGCGCCCGCGCCCCTGCAAGCCACACGCAGGCGGATTGCTGCGCTGCAGCGAGCAGTGCTCGACGGGTTAACCCTAAGCTGCGCGTCGCGTGACGCCCGTCACGTTTCCGACAACTCCAGGATCATTCCCCCAATGAGCAAACTCCTTCCGGCCCTCGGCTTGGCCGCAGGCCTGTGCGTCGCATCGCTTTCCACCCAGGCGGCTCCGGGTCGCTACCTGGTCGTGTTCAAGGCCGACACGTTGCCGGCCGACGCCGCTGCACGCGTGACCGGCAAGGGCGGCAACCTGGCGCGCGCGTTCCAGCAGATCGGCGTGGTGTCGGTGACGGGCGATGCCGCCTTCGCCGCGCGCATGGCCAAGGATCCGTCGGTGCTGTCCGTGGGGCCGGAACTGGCCTTCGCCGCCCCGGAAACGCTGCTCACCCCGCTGTCCGAAACCGACGCCAACGTCGAAGCCGCTCCCACCGCTGCCGACAACCTCTACGCCGCCTACCAGTGGGACATGCGCCGCATGGGCGCACCGGCCGTCTGGGCACGCCTGCCGGTCGCGGCAACCGCGCCGCGCGTCGCCGTGCTGGACACCGGCGTTATGGATGACCATCCCGACCTCGTCGGCCAGGTCGATACCCGCGTCTCCACCAGCTACTGCAACACTGCGGGTGGCGCCAACGGCTCGGCGAGCTATCCGATCTACGCCAGCCTGATCGATTTCGACGTCAATCCGGACGTTTGCACGCCCGTCGCGCCGAACTACCAGACCCACGGCACGCACGTCGCCGGCACGATCGCCGCGAAGTTCGGCGGCGGCCGCGTCGTCGGCCTAGCACCGGACGCCAAGATCGGCGCGTACAAGGTGTTCGACCGCCTGCGCTACACCGACGCCACCGGCACGCACGACGTGGTGAGCGGCTTCGATGGCCCGATCTTCGCCGCGATCATCCAGGCCACGCAGGCCGGTTATGGCGTGATCAGCATGAGCCTGGGCAGCCACATCGAACACGCAGGCAAGGACGGCGCCGCGTCGTGGCATGCGTGGGATCGCGTCGCCAAGTGGGCCAACCGCGCCGGCGTGGTGATCGTCTCCTCGGCTGGCAATGACGCGGTCAATGCCAACGGCAAGATGGCGCACATCCCGTCCGACCTGCCCACCGTGGTGAATGTCTCGGCGACCGGCAGCAGCAACCTGGTGGTGAGCGGCGGCGTGCTGAAAGCGGCGCCGGGTTCGGACGTGCTGGCGTTCTACTCCAACTACGGCGCCGCGGTGGACGTGGCCGCACCGGGCGGCGACTGCGGTCCGAACGAATCCGTGTGCCAGGCGCCGTACCTGATCCTCAACACGATCATCCAGTCAAATGGCACGCCCTGGTACGGCTTCCTCGCGGGTACGTCGATGGCGACGCCGCACGTCAGTGCGGTCGCGGCGTACGTGCGCAGCATCCATCCGGGCTGGTCGCCGGGCGAAGTGCGTTCGTGGCTGAAGACCACCGCGCAGCCAATCGGCAGCCGCCAGGCGTTCGGTGCGGGCATGGTCGATGCGGATGCCGCCGCGCGCTGAGCGGCCGTTCCATCCGTAGTACCGGAACGGGCGGCGCGAGCCGCCCGTTTTCGTCGGCCGTCCCGATAGGGTCTGCATCGCGCATGACACAATCGCCCGCGATGACCGACGCGACCCTCCATCAGCTCGCCACGCGCGCGCTGCAGCGCCTGCGCACTGCTTCCGCGACCTGTGCCGCATTGGTGGACGATCCGGCGACGGCAACCCGGCTGCAACGCCTCGCCATCACCAGCGACTTCGCCATCGACACGCTGGTGCGCCAGCCCGAGCTGCTGCCGCGGCTGGTGGCCGATAGCGCGACACCCATGCCGGCGCCGCGACTCACGATCGAGAACCGTACCGACTGGCCGGCACTGCTGCGCCGCCATCGCACCGCCGAATCCACGCGCCTGGTGTGGCGTGATGTGTTCGGGCTGGATGACGTCGACGACACCCTGCGTGGCGCGACGTTGCTGGCGGAAGCGTGCCTGGAGATCGCGCTGGCGGCGCTGGAACAGGACCATGCGGCGCGCCACGGCGTCATCCGCGACGTCGACGGCAACGCGCAGCGCCTTGTGGTGTTCGGGCTCGGCAAGCTGGGCGGCGGCGAGCTCAACTTCAGTTCCGACATCGACCTCGTCTACACCTACGAGGCCGATGGCACATCCGACGGCGCACGCCCGCTGGCCGCGGAGACGTATTTCGCCCGGCTCGGGCAGCAGCTGCACAAGCTACTGGACGAAGTCACCGCCGACGGCTTCAGCCACCGCGTCGACCTGCGCCTGCGGCCGTACGGCAACGCCGGCCGCGTGGCGTGGTCGTTCGCGGCGATGGAGCAGTATTTCCAGCAGGAAGGTCGCGACTGGGAGCGCTATGCCTGGCAGAAGGCGCGGCCGGTTGCCGGCGACATCGCGGCTGGCGAACGATTCCTGGAAACGCTGCGCCCGTTCGTCTATCGCCGCTATCTGGATTACGGCGCGCTCGATGGACTGCGCACGATGAAGGCCGCGATCAGCGCGGAAGTGGCGCGCAAGGAACTGGCTGACGACATCAAGCGCGGTCCCGGCGGCATCCGCGAGATCGAATTCCTCGTGCAGGCCTTGCAGCTGATCCGTGGCGGTCGTGAACCGCAACTGCGCGAGCGCCGCTTGCAACCGGCGCTGGCGCGGCTGGTGGAAGCGCACCACGTCACCGAGGAAACCGGCGAAGCGCTGGCGCAGGCGTACCGGTTCCTGCGTCGCATCGAGAACCGCCTGCAGATGCTGCGCGATGCGCAGACCCACGCATTGCCCGAACGCGACAACGATCGCGAACGCATCGCCGCGGCGCTGGGGCATGCCGACTGGAACGCGCTGCTGGCCGCGCTGGACACGCATCGCGCGCGCGTCACCGCCGAATTCGAATCGCTGCTCGCGCCACGCCGGCAAGCGGCGGCGCCGGATGCGCTCGATGCGTACTGGCGTGCGCTACCGGACGCCGGTGATGCCGCGGTGCTGGTCAATGCCGGATTCGATGAGGCCGACCAGGTCGACGGCCTCCTGCGCGACCTCGCCCGCAGTCCCAACGTGAGGACACTGTCGGACGCCGCGCGTGCGCGCCTGGATCGCGTGTTGCCGGCGTTGCTGCAGGGCGCGGCGGGTTCGCAGCAACCGATGCTGGCCTTGCGGCGCCTGCTGGCATTGCTGCAGAATGTGTTGCGGCGAAGTGCGTACCTCGCCCTGCTGGATGAGCAACCCGCTGCGCTGCAGCGCCTCGTCGACGTGGTATCGCGCAGCGCGTTGTTGGCCGAGCGGCTGGCGTCGCATCCATTGCTGCTCGATGAGCTGCTCGACGCACGCGTCGCCGGTCCGTTGCCAGGTCGCGAGGAATTGCGTGCGCATTGCATGGACGTAGCCGGCAACGACGACGCCGAAGCCACGCTGCAGGCGCTCAATGAAGTGCGGCAGGCGCTGAGTTTCCGCATCGCCATGGCCGTGCGCGACCGTCGCCAGTCCGCGGGGGACAGCGCGCGGCAACTGGCGTGGCTGGCCGATGGGGTGATCGGACGCGTGCTTGCGCTGGCCGCGCACGAGGTCACCGCGGCGCATGGCGCCATCGAAGGCGCGCGCTTCGCCGTGCTCGGCTACGGCAGCCTCGGTGGTGAGGAACTGGGCTTCGGTTCCGACCTGGACCTGGTGTTCCTCTACGACGCACCGCGCGGCAGCGACGGCAGCGAATCGCATTCCGACGGCAAGCGACCGCTCGACGCCACGCGCTGGTTCGCGCGCCTGGCGCAGAAGATCGTGGCGTTGCTCGGCGCGGTCACGGCGGCGGGACGCCTGTTCGATGTCGACGTGCGCCTGCGCCCTGACGGCGCCAAGGGACTGCTGGTGTCGTCGTTGGCGAGCTTCAGCGACTACCAGCGTGAACGCGCGTGGACGTGGGAGCACCAGGCGCTGGTGCGTGCGCGCGGCGTCGCGGGCGATGCCGGCCTGTGCGGCGACTTCGAGCGCGTGCGCGCCGACACGCTGGCGCGCCAACGCGAACGCGCGCAGGTGTGCGAGGACGTAGTGGCGATGCGGCAGCGCATGCGCGCCGAACTGGATCGCAGTGACGCGGCGATGTTCGACCTCAAGCAGGGCGAAGGTGGACTAGTCGACCTGGAATTCCTGCTGCAGGCGTTGGTGCTGGCCAGTGCCAACGCCCACCGTGGGTTGCTGCTGTCACCGCGCAACACGCCGGGGTTGATCGAAGCGCTGGCGCGGGCCGGGCTGCTGGATGCCAACACCGCTGCCGCGTTGCATGCCGCGCACGCGACGCTGCTGGCGCGCGGGCTGGAGTGCACGCTGGATCGGCGGTCACGGCGGGTCGCGGCGGATGCGACGGTCGACGCCGCGCGGGAAGCGATCCGCGCGGCGTGCCAGGCGCAAGGGCTGGCTTTCGGCGAGCCGTAAACTCCTTTGCAGCCCTTCTTGGCCTGGAATTAGCGCCGGTCCGGCGGCAGGCCCTTGTCGTACCCCTATCGCTTTGGCTGCGGCTCGGTTGATTGTGCAGCGCAGATCTTCGCGATGCGTTCGACTGCGGCCATGTCGGTCGCCGACTTGGACGCGACGGCCAAGGCGTTGAAGCAGCTCGTCGACGCGGTTGCCTGCTCCGTGTAGGCGTGCTCCAGACCGCGCGAGATGTTCTGCGACGCGACACCAGTAGCGAATATCTTTCCCAGTCGGCTGGCAACCTGGCTGGTACCGGCGTCGGCCTTGGCGTTGAAGCTGCCGAACACCGAATACGAGTCGCCTTGCGTCGAGCCGCCGATCTCGTTTGCAAGCGTGGCAAACCGACTGGACTGGTTCTCGACTTCCCGCTCCCGCTTGGCGACCAGCTGACGGGCATTTTCCAGGGCTAGTTCCGCGGCACTGTGTTTCTCATCGAAGGATGCGAGGGTCGCATTGTCTTCGTCCGAAAGCGCTGTCGCGTCGGGCGATCCGGCGGAAATCGCATCGTGTTTCCGGCGGGCATCGTCATGCCGGGCGATGAGTTCGCTGCGTCGCCGTTCCGCTGTGCTTACCTCACCCTGCGCGGAAAGCAGGTCGGACTTGGCTTTGTTGAGGTCCCCGGCGATTTCGGTCAGCTGCCGGGTCTTCTCGCGACTTTCGTCCGCCGACAGGTCGCTGCTGGCCTTGCCTGAGTGGGCGCTCCCCGAGATCACCTGCACGCCGTAGATGGGGCCATCGCATGCCATGTCGGAGCGCTGGTCGCACGGCCTTGCAACCGCGACCGGCACATACGCCGCATCCACCTGCTTGTAGCCCAGGTTGAAGCCGATGCCCGGGGACTCCGTCGACGTGGTGCTGACATCCAGGCCGTAGGACACTTTCGACACGTACACCAGCGGCGCCTGCTGCAGGCTGGCGCAACCGGTAACGAGCAATGGAACAAGGACGACGCATCCAATCGTTTTCATTTTCCTTCCCCTGGTTCTACGCATATCCGTGACGGAGGGATTCCGCCGCGTTCGAGAATTCCGACGAGTTCGGCCGCCTGCGCGGGCGTGTTGCCGAGCAGGACCACCTGGCAATGCGTGTCGCCATTGGGCGCGAACAGCGCGACCTGGCGCAGCCGGCCCACGGTGAGGGAATTGGGTGTCGCGAAAACGCCGAAGCCGCTGCTGCGGATGGCGATGGGGTAGAGGGACAGCTGCTCGACGCGAGTGCCGAACAGGCCGCGCGCGGTAATGCGGCGTTCCCCGGAATCGACGGTGACCGTGGCGCAGCCGCCCAGCGCCATGGCCAGGGTGGCCAGTGCCAGTCGTGGGAATCGTGCTGTCCGCGATCCGTGCATGCGCTGTATCCCTGCGCTGGTGAGTCTGCGTCCCGCCGTTGCCTTGCCTTGATGCTCCTCCCGCCGAACCGCGGACGTCAAGCGCGGTCGCAGGGCGCGGAGATCAGCAGGTGATCATGCCTGCAGCCGCTGACGCACCAGCGCGGCGACGCGCGCGGTCTCGCGCAGCGGCGTTACCGCGTAGCCATCCAGAGCATCGTCGCACGCATGCACTCGACCGCTGGCGATCAGGGCGTTGACGAAGCGCCGCGGCCGCCCGCTGATGCGCGGCACGCCGGCGGCGAACACGGGGGCGTTGGTCGCGGCGGCTTCGGAAAGCATGTTCACCGAATCGGCGGTGCAGATGATGCGATCCGCCCAGCCAAGCAGGCCCGGATAGGGATTCACGCCATCGCCGCCGTCGCACCAGACCACGCCGGGAAATTTCCCCAGTCGTTCGCGCAGCCGTGCATGCGCAGCGATCGGCGTGCGTCGTGACGTCGTCGCCAGGATGCTGCCACCGTCGCGCTGCAGGCGCGATTCGAGCCAGCGCAGGAAGTCATCGAATAGCCGGTCGTCGAACGCGGCATGCGCACTCGGCCCGCCCAGCAACAATGCCGTACGTGGCTGCGGCAGCGCCGCGAAGGCGGCGAACGCGCTGCGTGCGGCCGCCAGCCACAGGTCGTCGACCGGATTCAGGCTGCCGGTGAGCGTGATGACATTTTCGCCATGCAGGTCGTCGTGCGCCGGTGCGATGACGAGGTCCCAATGCCGCGTGTCTATGCGCGGATCGAGGATCTGCACCGCCTGCGCGCCGCGCTGGCGCAGCAACCGCGTGGCGAGTGCGGCCTGGCGACCGCAGCCGATGGCCAGCATCGGGTCGGACGCCGCGGATTCCGCGCCGCGCTGGGCCAGCAGCTGGGCGAATGCGTCGCCGAACGCGCCCGCGGCGCCCGGCAATGCGCGTGGTGCCGCCCAACGCCACGGTGCGCGCGGCGCCAGCGTCCAGTCGCGCGCGGACGCGGCGAGGGCGGTGGCGAGCGCCTGCGCCTGCCGCACGTTGCCGGCATGGCCATCGCTCAAGGTCCAGATGCTGGGGCTTTGTTGCATGGGGACGTAGGTCCGTTCCGGTGCGTATGCATGTGGTTTGACGCGGCAGACTCTACACTTCCCGCCCTTGGCCGAACCCGGCCCCAGGAGATTCGTTGATGCATCCGAGCCTGTCGGCCGACGCCCTCGACCAGCTGTTCCGCACCGCGCGCACCCACAACGAGATCGGTGGCGAAGTCAGCGATGCGCTGATCCACCAGCTCTACGACCTGCTCAAGTGGGGGCCGACCACGGCCAACTCCTGCCCGGCGCGGTTCGTGTTCGTGAAGTCGAAGGAAGGCAAGGAAAAGCTCGGCGCCGCGCTGGACCAGGGCAACCACGCCAAGACCATGGCCGCGCCGGTGACGGTGATCGTCGCGTACGACATGGCGTTCTTCGAGAAGATGCCGTACCTGTTCCCGCACACCGATGCGAAGTCGTGGTTCGACAGCAAGCCTGAATCGGTGATCGAGACGATCTGCCTGCGCAATGGCAGCCTGCAGGGCGCGTACCTGCTCCTGGCCGCCCGCGCGCTGGGCCTGGATTGCGGGCCGATGTCGGGTTTCGACAACGCCAAGGTCGACGCGGCGTTCTTCGCCGGAACGACGTGGAAATCCAACTTCCTGGTCAACCTGGGCTACGGCGACGCGTCGAAATTGTTTCCCCGTTCGCCGCGCCTGGCCTTCGACGAAGCCGCGATCATCGCCTGACGCGAAACTTTCCGCCCCTTTCGTGCCTCTTGTGCACACCCGCGTTGAAACGCTGCAACCAGCCATCAACACTCATCCCCCACTACAAGGAGTAGACCCATGTTCAAGCCGTTGATCCTCGTTTCCGCCCTGCTGCTGGCCGGCAATGCCGTCGCCGCGCCGGTGTCGTACAAGATGGACCCGAACCACACCTCCGTCGTCGCCAGCTGGAACCACTTCGGGTTTTCCAACCCGGTTGCCAATTTCGATGCCGTCGATGGCGTGATCGTCTATGACGCCGCCAACGTCGGTCAGTCCTCGGTCAAGGTCACCATCCCGTTGTCGGGCCTGGACGCGCACGTCGCGGCCTTCAACGAACACCTGCGCAGCGCCGATTTCTTCGACGCCGAGAAGTTCCCGACCATCACCTTCAACAGCACCAAGGTCGAAGCCGCCGGCGACAACAAGCTGCGCGTGTCCGGCGACCTGACCGTGCACGGCGTGACCAAGCCGGTCGTGCTGGACACCACCATCAACAAGCTGGGCGTGCACCCGCTGGGTAAGCGCGAAGCCGCCGGCTTCAGCGCCACCACCACCATCAAGCGCACCGACTTCGGCCTGGGCCTGTACGCGCCGAACGTGAGCGATGACGTCACCATCTCCATCACCACCGAGGCGATGGTGCCCAAGCCGGAAGGCGAAGGCGAAAAGAAGTAACCACGCACCACTGAAGCAAGCAGCAAGAAGGTCCCCGTGATCATCGAGCGACCCGCAAGCGCGCGCGGCCAAGGCCGCGCCGAATGGCTCGACAGCCGCCACACGTTCTCGTTCTCGCGCTATTACGATCCGGCGTGGATGGGATTTGGCGCGCTGCGGGTGATCAACGAAGACCGCGTCGCACCCGGCGCGGGCTTCCCGGCGCATCGCCACGCCAACATGGAAATCCTCAGCTACGTGCTGGAGGGTGAACTGGCGCATCGCGACGACAGCGGCGGCGGTGGCGTGATCCGCGCCGGCGAGCTGCAATGGATGAGCGCCGGCCATGGCATCGAGCACAGCGAGTACAACGGCAGCGATACGCAGCCCGTGCACTTCCTGCAGATCTGGATCCAGCCCGACCGGCTCAACGCGAAGCCCGCTTACGCGCAGCGCGCACCGCTGACCGCCGCCGACGACGGGCGCTGGGTGCTGTTGGCATCGCCCGATGGCGCGGAAAGCAGCATCGCCATCCGCCAGGACGCGCGGTTGATGGTGGCGCGGCTGGCGCCTGCATCGCAGCTGGAGCGCAACCTCGACCCCGCACGTCGCTACTGGCTGCAGGTGGCGCGCGGCGCGGTACGCGTGGCCGGGCGCGAACTGTCGGCCGGCGACGCCCTCGGGTTTGTCGAAGAGGGCGTGCTGGTCATTGCGGCCACGGAAGCGGCGGAAGTGCTGCTGTTTGACTTGCCGTAGGGCGGGTCTCGACCCGCCGCAGGGAGCCCGATGGATAGTCGCCGCGGCGAATCCTGCTTCGCCCCGGTCACGTTGCCTTCGCGGTAGCGCCGATAGCGGGTGCGGGCGGGTGCCGACGGCGGGTCGAGACCTGCCCTACGCCATCCCTGTGTGGCAGGTCGAGATGTGCACGATGCGGTTCCGGCGCATCCGTAATGCCAACCCGCATCCGTGCGGCGGGTCGAGACCCGCCCTACAATGGCGGCCCCAAGCATTACCGTCGCATTTCGCCATGACCGCAGCCCAGGACCACCCCACCCAGGCCAACGCCGAGCAGCGCTACGTCGTCGGCCGCGCCGACCTGCCGCTGAGCTGCCCGCTGCCGTCGATGGCGCTGTGGAATTCGCATCCGCGCGTGTACCTGCCGATCGAAGCCGAGCGCGAGTGCAAGTGCCCGTACTGCGGCGCGTTGTTCGTGCTGGAAGATTGACGCACCAACCGTGCGTGGAACCCGCCGTTTGAGCCGCACGCACTGGCAGGATTCCGGTTCCATCCGTTTTGAATGCGGGAGCGCGCGCCGATGCGCTCCCTGACCGTCGTCCAACTGCTGCCCGCGCTGGAATCCGGTGGCGTCGAACGTTCCACGCTGGAGATCGCGCAGGCGCTGGTCGAAGCCGGCCATCGCGCGATCGTCGTTTCCGCGGGCGGCCGACTGGTGCCCAAGCTGCAGGCACTCGGCGCACAGCACATCGCCCTCGACATCGGTCGCAAATCGCTATTGACCTTGCGCCACGTGCGCACGCTGCGCGCGTTGTTCGCGAGCGAGCGCGTGGACATCGTGCACGCACGCTCGCGCCTGCCGGCGTGGCTGGCGGTGCTGGCGCTGCGCGGCATGGCCGCAAGCAGGCGACCGCGCTTCGTTACCACGGTGCATGGGCTCAATTCGCCTTCGACCTACAGCGGCGTGATGACGAAGGGCAAGCGTGTGATCTGCGTATCGCAGACCGTGCGCGACTACGTCGTGCAGCATTACCCGCGCACCGCTGCGGACAAGTTGCGGGTGATTCCGCGTGGCATCGATCCGGCGATGTTCCCGCAGGCATCGCAACCGGATGCCGGCGCGCGGCACTGGGCCACGACGCTGCATCCGGCCTTGGCAGGCGAGGGCCCCCTGCTGCTGCTGCCGGGTCGCGGCACGCGGCTGAAGGGCCATGCCGATGCGCTTGCGCTGCTCGCGCAGCTGCGTCGCGACGGCAGCGACGCGCGCCTGTGGCTGCCCGGTGCGCGCGAAGCCGGTCGTGAGGCCTACATCGCCGAGCTGGAGCGCGAATGCACGGCGCTGGGCATCGCGGCGGTCGTCGCATTCACCCCGCCCACCGACCAGATCGCCCGTGCCTACGCCGCCAGCGACCTGGTCCTGCAGCTGTCGCGCAAGCCGGAAGCCTTCGGCCGCACCGTCATCGAGGCACTGTCCGTGGGTCGCCCGGTGCTGGGCTGGGCACATGGCGGTGTCGGCGAACTGCTGGTCCAGTTGCAGCCGCAGGGGGCGGTCGCGCCCTTCGATGCCAACGCGCTGGCGTCCCGCGCACACGCGTTGCTGGCGCAACCACCCGCGCCGCCGGCTACCATTCCCCACACGCTGCGCGCGATGCAGGAGAACACGCTTGCCGTCTACGCCGAACTTGCTGACTGAACACGGCGACACCGCCGCAGGCTGGCGCTGGGCGCCGGCTTGGGTGCTGGGCTTCGTCGCGCTGTGGCCGGCGCCGGGTTATGCCGAGGCCGTGCTCGCGCTGGGCGCGCTGGCGGCGATCGTCAAACTGCTGCTGTCGCGCTTCCGCGGCGGCGCGCAGCTGTTGAGCAACCAGGCCTGGGCGCTGACCAGCGTGCTGTTCTGCGCGTACTGGCTGCCGGAACTGGTTTCCGCGTTCGACAGCATCGACCGCGCGCATTCCTTCGCGCAGACCGCGGAAGACCTGCGCTACCTGCCGTTCCTGTGGCTCGCTGCGTCCGCTGTGGCGAACGAGCGTGGACGCCGCCTCACGTTCGGCGGCCTGGCGGTGATCGTTGGCGTGTGGACGCTGGACGCACTGGCGGAAGTGGTCTTCGGCACCAGTCCGCTGTTCTTCGGCATCGACGCGCTCAAGCACGTCATCAGTCACAAGGCGATGTGTCCCCCGGCGGAAATCCTGGAAGCTAACCGCCTCAGCGGCGTGTTGGGACCGTGCAACCTCAAGCTCGGCCAGGTGCTGGCGAGCCTGTCGCCGTTCGCGCTGTATGCGGCCGGGCGTCGCTTCCACACGGTCGGCTGGCTGCTCGCCGCGGCGATGGTGGGCGTGGTGCTGCTGCTGACCGGTTCGCGCGCGTCGTGGATCACCTACGCGCTCGTGCTGGCGGTGTCGGGCTGGCGCCTGCTGGGGTGGAAGAAGCTCGTGGGCGTGTTCGCCGCGGGTGCCGTCGCGCTGGTTGTGTTGACCTTCACCGCGCCGCAGGTGCGCGATCGCATCGAACGCACCACGCACGCGCTCAGTGGCGATGAGCAGGGCGTGGACACCGCATTGTCCGGTCGCGCGCGCATCTGGGGAGCGGCCGCGTGCATGGCACGCACGCATGCGTTCAACGGCGTAGGCGCGCGCGGCTTCCGCGAAGCCTTCCCCGCCTGCGATCCGGATCCCACCAAGCCGCCGGCATGGGGCGCGGGCCCGGCCTTGCACGCACACCAGATCCTGCTGGAAGTACTGAGCGAAACCGGCGGCTTCGGCCTGCTGCTGTGGTTGGCCGGCGTGGCGCTGGCGTGGCGCGCATGGCGTTTCGCCGACGAAGCGGCCCGCGACAACGCACGCCCGGCGATGCTGGCGTTGGCGGCCACCGTATTCCCATTCAACACGCACCTCGCGTTCTACTCGACGTTCTGGGGCGGGCTGACGCTGCTGCTTGCCGCGCTCTACGCCGGCAGCCTGCTGGCGCGCAGTCGATGACCCAGCGCGAAGCGCCGCGCTGCTGGCTGATTCCTGCGTTGAATGGTGTGGCCGCGCTGATCGCGCGGCTGCCGCAATCGGTGCTGCTCGGTCTCGGCGGCATGCTCACCATTGTGTTGTGGCCGCTGCTGGGCAAGCGCAAGCACTACGCGCGGGTGAACATCGCGCTGTGCTTCCCCGAACTCGATGCCGTCGCGCAGCGCAGGCTGCTGCGCGCGAACATGCGCGCGACGATTACCGGTGCGCTGGAGCTGCTGCGCGGCTGGTACGCGCCGTCGTCCCGGCTGCGTGGCGTAGTCGACATCGTGGGCCTGGAACACCTGCGCGCCGCACGCGCCAGCGGTCGTGGCGTGCTGCTGTTCACCGGACACTTTCCGCACTCCGAGCTTGGCGGACGCCTGTTGTGCGAGGTGCTGGGCGAACCGATCAATGTCGTCGTGCGCCCCAACAACCATTCCTGCATCGAACGATTGCTCGATGGTGCGCGTCGTCGCGTGTTCGCCAATACGATCGCCAAGAAGGACACGCGCGGGCTGATGCGCACGTTGGCCAAGGGCGGTGTGGTGGCGTATTCGGCCGACCAGAATTTCAACTACCAGAGCGCGTTCGTTCCGTTCTTCGGCGTGCCTGCGGCCACGCTCACCGCGACCGGCGAACTGGTGCGCCGGGTCAACGCGGTGGTGTTGCCGTACTGGTTCCAGCGCGACGCCGACGGCCGCTACCGACTGCAGATCGATGCGCCGTGGCCGAATTGGCCCAGCGACGATCCCGTCGCCGACGCCGCGCTCTACATGCGTGAACTGGAAAGCGTCGTGCGCCGCCACCCCGAGCAGTACCTGTGGGTGCACCGACGCTTCAAGACGCGACCGCCGGGCGAAGCGGATGTGTACCGGCGCCGGTGAGGTTGCGTCGGGCCTTGTCGTCCTGAACGCAGTGAGGGATCGGCCCGCGACTCAGTCGCAACATCGGAGTTATCGATGCCGCGCCGGCGGCTGCTAATGCCGAGCTGCGGAGTGCACGAGGCCCCGACTTGGTCGGAACATCGGAAATGGTCGATGTCCCGCCACGGGCAACGCGACCCACTTCAGCGGTACAACGCCCCGCGCCCATCCGGCTGCCGCTTGAAGCGGCGATGGATCCACAGGTACTGCGCTGGCGCATCGCGCACCATCGCCTCGATCGCCGCCATCACCCGCGCGGTGTCCGCGGTGGCGTCCTTTGACGGGAACGCCTCGAACGCGGGTGACAGGCGCAGCGTGTAACCGCCATCGTCACGGCGCACGTGGGCGAAGGCGAGCACCGTCGCACCGGACAATCGTGCCAGCTGGTGCGTGGACGTCAGGCTGTACGCGGGCCGGCCGAAGAACGGCACGAACACGCTCTCGCCGCGACGCGTGTCCTGGTCCGGCGCGAACCACAGCAGGCCTCCGGATTTGAGGTGCTTGAGCGCAGGTCGCAGCTCCTCGCGCCCGAACATTGCCGTCGCGTAGCGCAGCCGCCCGCGCTTCACCGACCACTCCATCACGCCCTGGTCATGCGGACGGTACATGCCAGCCAGCGGGGCGTAGTCGCACATCAGGCGGGCGGAGATTTCCAGCGTGGTGAAGTGACCGGAAACCACTATCACGCCGCGACCGTTCGCACGCGCGGCTTCCAGGTGCTCCAGGCCTTCGACCTGCAGGCCATGGCGCAGCGCGGCGACATCGCCCCACCAGGCGCGGGCGAATTCGAACAGGCCGATGCCCAGTTCGGCGAAACAGCGACGCAGCAGCGCATCGCGCGCGGCGGCGTCGAGTTCGGGAAAGCACAGCTCGATGTTGCGCGCGGCGACGAAACGCCGCTTCCGCAGCATCACGCGCAGCAATGCACCCACGCCGCGACCGAGCATGCGCTGCAGCGGCCACGGCAGTCGCGCCAGCAACCACGCGCAGCCGATGCCCAACCAGCCCGGCCAGGTGCGCGGGCCGCGTGGCGCCGGTCCGGGGTTGTTGGGCCCGATGGGCGCGGCGGGGTCGAGATGGTCGGCCATGCGTGCAGTTTAGCGGGGCCGACCCTCGACTCAGTTGGAGCATCGGAACCATCGATGCCGCGCCGGCGGCCGGAAATGCCGAATTGCGGGCTGTTTGCCGTCAACACCGCACCGGCCCTCGACTCAATCAGAGCATCGGAACTATCGATGCCGCGCCGGCGGCCGGCAATGCCGAACTGCGGGCTGTTTGCCACCAACGACGCACCGGCCCACGACTCAATCAGGACACCGGAACCATCGATGCCGCGCCGGCGGCCGGCAATGCCAAGCCGCGGACGCCTTGCCATAGCCCGAGCAAATCGCACCACCCCAACCCCATCCTCCCCACGGATCGCTATCCTTCGCCGATGCCCGCAAAGATCGACCTGTTCGAACGCCCGCTCCGCGTCCTGTATTCGGTCGCGCTGTATCTGCTCGCGCCGATCACGATCTACCACCTGATCTGGCGCGGCTTCCGCCAGAGCGCGTACCTGCAGCGCTGGCCTGAGCGCTACGCCGTGTATCGCGACGCGCCGCACGCGCGGACGTTGTGGGTGCACGCAGTGTCGGTGGGCGAGGTCAACGCCGCGTTGCCGCTGGTGCAGGCGCTGCGTCGCGGCCGGCCCGACCTGCGCCTGCTGGTCACCACGATCACGCCGACGGGTTCGCAGCGCGTGCGTGCGCTGTGGAAGGACGAGGTCGAACATGTCTACCTGCCCTACGACCTGCCGGGCGCGGTCGGCAGGTTCCTCGACCACTACAAGCCGATGGCCGCGCTGATCATGGAAACCGAGCTGTGGCCGAACCTGCTGTTCGGCTGCCGCGACAGGAGTGTGCCGACCTACATCCTCAACGCGCGGCTGTCGGCGCGGTCGCTGCGTGGCTATCAGGTACTCGCGCCGCTGGTGTCGCGCGCACTGCGCACGGTACGCACCGTTGCCGCGCAGACGCACGCGGACGCGAGGCGCTTCATCCGCCTCGGGGCGGCGCCGGAGCAGCTGCTGGAAACTGGCAACCTCAAGTACGACGTAAGCATCGCGCCCGCGGTCGCGGAATTCGCGCAGGAATGCCGCACGCACTGCCACGGTCGCCCCGTATGGATCGCGGCGAGCACGCACGAGGACGAGGAAGCCGCGGTCATCAGTATCCACCGACGCCTGCGCGAACGCTTTCCCGACCTGCTGCTGCTGTGGGCACCGCGCCATCCCGAGCGTTTCCGTGCCGTGGCGGAGCACGCCCGCACGTCGGGTTGGCAGGTGTCGACGCGATCGCGCGCGCGCTGGCCGCAAGCCGGCGATGCGTTGTTCGTTGTCGACACGCTGGGCGAGCTGGTCAACTTCTACGCCTGCGCGGACGTCGCCTTCGTCGGCGGCAGCCTGCAGGCGATCGGTGGCCACAACCTGTTGGAACCCGCTGCCAGCGGCACCGCGATCGTGACGGGTCCGCACCTGCATAACTTCGCGGAGATCGCCAGCAAGCTCGAACACGCCGGTGCGTTGCGCATCTGCGCCGACGCCGACGCCGTATCCGCGGCACTGGCCGAACTTCTCGCTGATCCGCAGGCGCGCGAAGCCATGGTGCAGGCCGGCCATGCACTGGTTGAAACCGGCCGCGGCGCGCTCGCGCGGACGATGGCGCTGCTGGAGCCGGTGTTGCGGAGCGGTTGAAGCTGCGTTCGGTTCCCGGTGATGTTCCGGCGCTTGGCTCCTTCAACCCACCAGCAGCGACCGATCTCCGGAAACAACAAAGGCGGCCATGGCCGCCTTTGTTTTCGCAACGTCGCAGTGTTACTTCAGCGGCGACTGCACCGCGGCTTCGGCGTTCACCGACAGCAGGCGGTTGACGTCCTGCACGTCCTCGACGTCGAGCGTGCCGGCGGCCTGTTCGAGCAGCAGGCGGTTCTGCAGGAAGTTGTAGCGGGCCTGCGCGTAATCCTGCTGCGCGCTGAAGAGGTTGCGCTGGTTGGCCAGCACGTCGAGCACGGTTCGGGTACCCACTTCCAGACCGACCTGCGACGCCTCGTACGCGGCACGCGCGGACACCAGCGCCAGGCGGCGGGCCTCCACTTCGCTGATGCCTGCGACCAGGGTCTGGTAGGCGTTGCGGGTGTTGCGTTCCAGCGCGCGCTTCTGCCGTTCCAGTTCGTCCTGCGCGACGTCGCGGCGTGCCAGCGCCTGGCGCACGCCGGACTGGGTGGCGCCGCCGGTGAAGATCGGCACCGACAGGGTGATGCCCACCTGCGGGCCGCGGCTGCGCGTGTCGACCGGACCGGAGAGGGAGCCCCAGCCGCCGCTGAATTCGGTGTCGCCCCAGCTCTTGCGGTCGTTGTAGCCACCGTTGAGGTAGAGCGTCGGGTAGTGGCCGGCGCGGGCGGTGGAGACGTCGGCATCGGCCGACTTCACCTGGAATTCCTTCGCCTTCAGTGCCGGGTTGTTCTCGACGGCGCTGCTGACCCAATGGTCGATGTCGCCCGCTTCCGGCAGCACCGGCTGGAAATCTTCCGGCAGGCCCTTGAGGTTGTGCACCGGCTGGCCGGTGATCTCGCGCAGCGCCTGGTAGGCGTCTTCGACCGAGTTGCGGGCGAGGATGGTGTTGGCGCGCGCGCTGTCGTACTGCGCGCGGGCTTCGTGCACGTCGGTGATCGGCGCCAGGCCGACTTCCAGGCGCTTGGAGGCGAAGTCGAACTGCTTCTTCAGCGCGGTTTCGGCGGCCTCGGCGGCAGCCAGCGTCTCCAGCTGCACCAGCACGGTGAAATACGCCGCGGAGGTGCGCGTGATCAGCGCATCGCTTGCCGATTCCAGCGCGAAGTCGCTGGCCTGGCTCAGCGCGTTGGCGCTGCGCAGGCGGGTGATGCGGCTGTGGTCGTAGACCATCTGCTGCACGTTGACGCCGAGGTCGCGCGTGGTCGTCGTCGTGGTGGTGTCGCCGCTGACGAAGACGTCCGGCGTCGCCGGGTTGTTGTCGGTATCGACGAAGGACGAATCCGGGCCGGTGCTGCGCGAGCGCGACAGCGTCGCGTCACCGCTGATCTGCGGCAGCATCGCCGCACGCGCCTGCACCGAACCCTCGTGGGTGACCAGGCGGTTGGATTCCTCGGCGGAGAACTGCGGGTCGCCGGCGCGCGCCAGCTCGTAGGTCTGCAGGAGGTCTTCGGCGTGGGCCGCGGTGGGCAGCAGGGCAAAGGCCAGGGCGAGTACGAGGGGGTGACGGCTCATGCAGGTTCCTTGTGTGTCCTTACAACTCGAATGTGGCCGCCGGCGCGGTGCCGACGAGATAGGGGAGGTCGGTTTCGAAAAGTGATTCAACAGCCGGCGATTCGACAGCCGGAGATTCGATGCGCGTGGTGCCCGAAGCGTTGCGCACCAGCACCGCTTCCATCGCCGGCGAGCGGCCACGGACGATGAACATGCGGCCGCCGGGGGCGAGCAGCGCGGTGAACTGCGCCGGGATCTGGGCAACAGCGCCGGTGACGCAGATCGCCGCGAACCGGCGCGACGTCTGGTACTGCAGGGCGTCGGTGGTGACCACCGCGACATTGCCGATGCCTTGCTTGGCAAGGTTGGCGCGGGCGGCGTCGGCGAGGTCGGCATGGATCTCCAGGCTCACCACTTCGCGTGCAAGGCGACCCAGGCACGCGGTGAGGAAACCGCTACCGGTGCCGATTTCCAGCACATCGTCGGCCGGCGACAACGCCAGCGCCTGCAGCGCACGGCCTTCGACCACCGGCTTCATCATTTCTTCGCCGTGGCCCAGCGGCAGTGGCAGGTCGGCGTAAGCCAGCGCGCGGTGCGCGGCGGGAACGAAATCCTCGCGCGGCACGGCGCCCAGTACGGCCAGCACGCGCGGATCGAGCACGTCCCACGGCCGAACCTGTTGTTCGACCATCAGTTCGCGGGCCTTGGCGTAATCGAGCGTGCTCATCATCGGGGGTTCTGGGTGGGTTGCGCGGGGCGCCAATTCTAACGATCTGGGCTGCCGACCGGCGCGCAAAGGATGGCTGGCCGGGTCATGGGTGTTTTAGTGCCATAAGTAACCAGTACTCCCGGTGCGGCGGTCTTGCGGGCCACGTCGCGGCCTGCCCACGCCCTGCGAGCTAGCCGCCGCGACCGGCCGCGTAGGCACGCAGGAAGAAGTCCACCGTGCCCTGTACGTGGGCGTCGACGTCTTCCGGCGAGAAGCCATCGCTGCAGCCGCACAGCAGGCGCATGTGCAACTCGCCCTTGAGCAGGCAGAAGAACTGCGACGCGGCGAGGTGCGTGTCGGCAATGTCCAGGGCGCCGGCGCGGACTTCTTCCTGCAGGAATCCCTCGAACGCCTCGCACACGCGCTGCGGCCCGGCTTCCCAGAACAGCTGCCCCAGTTTGGCCGGCGGCGGTTGCGTGGTGACGACACGGTGGATGGCGAGGGCTTCCTCGCTGGTGATGAGCGCGAAGAAGGCGTTGCCGATGCTCAGCAGCTGCTCGCGCAACGGCCGGCCGGGGACGAACTGGAACAGGCCGGTGGCCAGTTGTTCCTCGCACTTGGCGCTGATGGCGGCGGAGAACAGCGTCTCCTTGTCGCCGAAGTGGCTGTAGACGGTGAGCTTGGAGACGCCGGCCTCGGCGGCGATCTGGTCCATGCTCACGCCCTCGAAACCATGCGCGGTGAACATCCGCTTGGCGGCGTCGAGGATCGCCGCGCGCTTGCCCAGGTCCTTGGGCCGGCCGGGGCTGGACGACCTTGGCAGGTCGTCGCGGGCAGCGGTGGGCTTGGTCGGGGAGCTCATGCAGGAATACTAGACTAATCGGTTTTGTAAATATACAGTACTGGCAAGTTCACTAATGCCGCCGTTCAAGGCGAGGGCTCCGCCGCCATGCGTACTGCTTCCCTGACTACCTATATGAGCGGTGCCGTCCTGGCGCTGGCCGTGGCCGCACTGGCCGGCTGCGGCAGCGATGCCAAGACCGCTGAGGCGCCGCGCCCCGTGCTGGTCGCGCATCCGGGTGGTGGCCCGGACGCTGCGCTGACTGCCTATCCCGGCGAAATCCGCGCCCGCGAGGAAAGCCCGCTGTCCTTCCGGGTCGGCGGCAAGCTGGTGCGGCGCGATGTCGATGTCGGCGCGCACGTGCACCAAGGCGACCTGCTGGCGGTGCTCGATGCCGGCGACCTGAGCGCGCAGGCCCGCGCCGCGCAGGCACAGCTCACCGCCGCCGAAGCCGAGCTCGCCCGAGCCCGCGCCGACCAGGCCCGTTTCGCCAAGCTCGCCGGCCAGCAGCTGGTCAGCCGTTCCACCCTCGACGCGCAGAACGCCGCGGCCACCGCCGCCCAGGGACAGGTGAACGCTGCCCGCGCCAATCTCGATGTCGCACGCAACCAGGCCGGATACACCCAGTTGCGCGCCCCGCGCGACGGCATGATCGCCAGCCGCGCCGCCGAGGCCGGGCAGGTCGTTGGTGCGGGCCAGACCGTCTTCACCATCGCAGCCGACGGTGGCCGCGAAGTCGCCATCGCCCTGCCGGAAGCACGCATCCGCGAATTCAGCGTCGGCCAGCCGGTGCTGGTCGAACTGTGGAGCGCGCCGGATCAGCGACTGCCCGGCACGATCCGCGAGATTTCTCCTGCCGCCGATCCGCTCGCGCGCACCTACGCCGCACGCGTGAGCCTTGCCAGCGACGCCGGCAGCGTCGTCGACCTGGGCCAGAGCGCCCGCGTCTATGTGCAGCAAACCGGCGAGCGTGCGGCGATGACGCTACCGCTGTCCGCGATCCAGCGCGGTGTCGGCAATGCAACGGCGGTGTGGGTGGTGGATTCGACGACCAGCAAGCTGCACCTGGCGCCCGTGCAACTCGGTGCGTTCGCAGAAACCACCGCGCCGCTGCTGTCCGGGATCAAGCCCAGCGACTGGATCGTCGTTGCCGGCGGTCACCTGCTGCGCGAAGGCCAGCAGGTCGCCCCCGTAGATCGCGACAACCGCCCGGTTGCACTGACGTCGACTGCGCCTGCCGGCGCGGTTGCGACGACTTCCAAGTAATCGCGCAAGGATCGTCGACATGCGTCGTTTCAATCTGTCCGAGTGGGCGCTGAACAACCGCAGCCTCGTTGTCTACGCCATGCTGCTGCTGGCCCTGATCGGCGCGTGGTCCTACCGCCATCTGGGCCAGTCGGAAGATCCGCCCTTCACGTTCAAGGCGATGGTGGTGCGCACGCTGTGGCCGGGCGCGACCGCCGATGAAGTCTCGCGCCAGGTCACCGAGCGCATCGAGAAGCAGCTGATGCAGACCGGCAAGTACGAGTTCATACGCTCGTACTCGCGTCCGGGCGAATCGCAGGTGATCTTCATGGCGCGCGATTCGCTGCGCTCGAAGGAAATCCCCGACGTCTGGTACCAGGTGCGCAAGAAGATAGGCGACATCCGCCCGACGCTGCCGCAGGGCGTGGTCGGTCCGTTCTTCAACGACGAATTCGGCGACACCTTCGGCAACATCTACGCGCTGACCGGCAAGGGCTTCGACTACGCGGTGCTGAAGGACTACGCCGAGCGCGTGGAACTGGAACTGCAGCGCGTGCCCGATGTCGGCAAGATCGAGCTGGTCGGCCTGCAGGACGAGAAGATCTGGATCGAGGTCAGCAACACCAAGCTGGCCACGCTCGGCATTCCGCTGAGCGCAGTGAAGGACGCGTTGGAACAGCAGAACGCGGTGGTGCCGGCGGGCTTCTTCGAGGCGCCGACCGAGCGCGTGCAGCTGCGTGTGAGCGGTGCGTTCCAGTCGCTGGAAGAGATCCGCGATTTCCCCATCACTGCGGGCGGTCGCACCATCCGCCTGGCCGACGTCGCCACGGTGACGCGCGGCTTCAGCGATCCCGCCGCGCCGCGCATGCGCTTCATGGGCGAGGACGCGATCGGTATTGCCGTCGCGATGAAGGACGGCGGCGACATCCTCAAGCTTGGCCAGACGCTGGAAGGCGAATTCACCCGCCTGCAACGGTCATTGCCCGCCGGCATGGAACTGCGCAAGGTCTCCGACCAACCTGCCGCCGTGCACGAATCCGTCGGCGAGTTCGTCCGCGTGCTCACCGAGGCAGTCGCCATCGTGTTGCTGGTGAGCTTCTTCTCGCTCGGTCTGCGCACCGGCATGGTGGTGGCGGTATCCATTCCGCTGGTGCTGGCGATGACCTTTGCGGTGATGAACTACTTTGGCATCGGCCTGCACAAGATTTCGCTGGGCGCACTGGTGCTGGCGCTGGGCCTGCTGGTGGACGACGCGATCATTGCCGTCGAGATGATGGCGATCAAGATGGAGCAGGGATTCTCGCGATTGAAAGCCGCGAGTTTCGCCTACGAAACAACGGCATTTCCGATGCTCACCGGCACGCTGGTGACCGCGGCGGGCTTTCTGCCGATTGCCACCGCGGCATCCTCTACCGGCGAATACACGCGTTCCCTGTTCCAGGTGGTGACCATCGCGCTGATCGTGTCGTGGATCGCGGCGGTGCTGTTCATTCCGTACCTCGGCGACAAGATGTTGCCTGACCTGCACCAGCCGCAGGCCGCCAAGCCTGGTTCGCCGCTCGCACGCTGGAACGCCATGCGCGCCAATGCGGCCGACCGCTGGCCGGCGTTCGCGAGCGTGCTGGCACCGCCGCCGCCGCACGATGCCGCGCATGATCCCTACGCGACGAAGTTCTACGTCACCTTCCGCAACGTGCTCGACGCCTGCCTGCGCCGACGCTGGCTGGTGATCGGACTGACCATCGCGACGTTCGTGGTGTCGGTGCTGATGTTCCGCTTCGTGCCGCAGCAGTTCTTCCCGGACTCCACCCGCGTCGAACTGATGGTCGACATGGAGATGGCGGAAGGCGTCTCGCTGCGCGCCACCCAGGTGCAGGCGGCCAAGCTGGAGAAGCTGCTGGCCAATCGCGAAGGTATCGACAACTACGTCGCCTACGTTGGCACCGGTTCGCCGCGCTTCTACCTGCCGCTGGACCAGCAGCTGCCGCAGACCAACTTCACCCAGTTCGTGGTGCGCGCCAAGGACATCCATGCCCGCGAAGAACTGCGTGCCTGGCTGATCCGCGACGTCGCGCCGCAGTTCCCCGAGCTGCAGTTGCGCGTCACGCGCCTGGAGAATGGTCCGCCGGTCGGGTATCCGATCCAGTTCCGCGTTTCCGGCGAACACATCGATCGCGTGCGCGCGCTGGCCAAGCAGGTCGAGGCCGAAGTCCGCAAGAATCCCAACGTCACCAACGTCAACCTGGACTGGGACGAGCCCAGCAAGGTGGTGAAACTGGTCATCGACCAGGATCGCGCTCGCGCGCTGGGCGTGAGCTCGTCGCAGGTCGCCAACTTCCTGTCCGGTTCGCTGTCGGGATTGAACGTGAGCACGTACCGCGAAGGCAACGAGCTGGTGCAGATGCTGCTGCGCGGCCCGGCCGATGAGCGCGCTCGCATCGACCTGCTCGGCAGCCTGTCCGTGCCGACGACGAATGGCCGCTCGGTGCCGTTGTCGCAGGTGGCCAAGCTCGAATACGTGTTCGAGGACGGCGTGATCTGGCATCGCGATCGACTGCCGACCGTCACCGTGCGCGCCGACATCCGCACCGCGCTGACGCCGCCGTCGGTGGTGGAGCAGATCGAGCCCACGCTCAACGACATCCGCAAGTCGCTGCCGGAAGGCTACCTGCTGCGCACTGGCGGCACCGTGGAGGATTCCGCGCGCGGCCAGAACTCGATCAAGGCCGGCATGCCGCTGTTCCTGCTGGTGGTGGTGACGCTGCTGATGCTGCAGTTGCGCAGCTTCTCGCGCACCGCGCTGGTGCTGCTGACCGCGCCGCTGGGCCTGATCGGCGTGACGCTGTTCCTGCTGGTGTTCCGCGTGCCGTTCGGTTTCGTCGCGTTGCTGGGCACGATCGCGCTGGCCGGCATGATCATGCGCAACTCGGTCATCCTGGTGGACCAGATCGAGCACGACATCGCTGCCGGCAACGATCGCTGGCACGCGATCATCGAGGCCACCGTGCGCCGCTTCCGCCCGATCGTGCTGACCGCACTGGCCGCGGTGCTCGCGATGATCCCGTTGACGCGTTCGGCGTTCTTCGGGCCGATGGCTGTCGCGATCATGGGCGGGCTGATCGTCGCCACCGTGCTGACACTGCTGTTCCTGCCAGCGCTGTATGCGGCGTGGTTCCGCGTCAATCCGGCGGAAAAGCAGCACGCACCGACGCCGCCGATCCAGGCCAGTCCCGCCGGAAACCTGCCGTCACTCTGACCCTCTTTCGCGACCGGGCCGCCCGCCTGGCTCTCCCCCCTCCCGACCTACGGGCGGCCCGGCCGCGATCCTTGCTGCAGTTACTTCCAACTGTCATTCCGAGCGAAGCGCGGAATCCGCTTTCGGCTCAACGCGCGCGTGAGCCTGCGTCGCGGTTGCGGCAACAGTCAGTCTTCAAGCCGCTCGCGCAGCGCGGCATCGTCTGCCGCCAGTGCTTCCGCGTGCGCCGGGCGGTCCAACCATGCCGCCAGTCCCGCTGGCGGCTCGACCCGATGACCCGCCAGCGGCTCGACGATCGTGTCGAACTTCGCCGGATGCGCGGTGGCGACGACGGCCCACGGTCGCGTATCGCCGCGTTCGCGTAGACCTTCCAGCACATGCAGGCCAACGGCCGTGTGCGGGCAGGGCACGATGCCGTGTCGTGACGGTGCGGCGGAGATGGTGGTGCGAATGGTCTCGTCGTCCACGCTGAAGGCCTGCATCGACGCGCGCAGCTCCGCATCGCTGCCGTGCCACCAGCGCAGGCGCTCGAAATTGCTCGGCGTCCCCACGTCCATGGCATTGGCGAGCGTGGCGATGCTTGTGCCTGGCGCGTAATCGGCGCCAGCGAAATAGCGCGGAAGCACATCGTTGGCGTTGCTGGCCAGGACGATGTCGCCAATCGGCATGCCCATTCGCCGCGCCAGCCAGCACGCCAGCGCATTGCCCAGGTTGCCGGTGGGTATGACGAAGTTGAGCGCAGCGTCGTGACCGCTGCGGAACTGCAGCGCCGTGTGTGCGTAGTACGCCATCTGCGGCAACAGGCGACCCAGGCTGATGCTGTTGGCCGAGCTGAGCGTCATACGCGACCTCAGCGACGCATCGTTGAGCGCCTGCTTCACCATCCGCTGGCAATCGTCGAAGCTGCCGGCGACACGGAACGTGCGCACGTTGTCGCCGAAGCAGCCCAGCCCGTGTGCCTGTCGCGGCGACACGCGTCCGTCCGGATACAGGATCGCCACGTTGAAGCCGGGCCGTTCGTTGAACGCGGCGCCAACTGCCGCGCCAGTGTCACCCGACGTGGCGACGAGGATGGTGACTGGTTGGGCCCTCGGATCGCGCAGGCGTGCCAGCGACCCGGCAAGAAACCACGCGGCGTAGTCCTTGAACGCGGCCGTCGGGCCGTGGAACAGCTCGAGCAGGTGATCGCTCGGACCATTGAGGTCGCGGAGCGGTGCCGGGAAGTTGAAGGCCTCTTCGCAGATTGCCAGCAACGCGTCGCGCAGTCGCGATTGCGCGAAATAGGGCTGGAGCAGCGCGTGTGCCGTCGCCGCCAGCGTGGCGCGCGGCGCGTCTAGTTCGCTACGCGGTATGGATGCGGGAACGTAAAGCCCGCCATCCGGCGCGAGACCAGAGGCGAGGGCGACGTCGATGGAGACGGCAGACGAGCCGCGGGTGCTGATGAAGTCCATGGAATGATCCGGTCAAATTGCTTTGCCCCCTCCCTTTTGCGCAGCGAAGGGGAGGGCCGGGGAGGGGTGCCTCTGATGTTGCGGTGGATCTTTCCAGTCGTCCCGGCAAATCCAGACAGGGCTAGTAATCCAGGGCTTCGTATCAAGGGCTCGAGGTCCAACCTTGCGGGGAGTGCGCCGCAAAGAAGCACCCCTCCCCAACCCTCCCCTTCGCTGCGCTAAAGGGAGGGGGCAGTTCAGGGCGCTATAACATCCGCACGCGGCCCGTTCACCGGCGATACGTGCGCATCGCTGTCGAGCCCGGCCTCCGCAAACGCCGCCTGCATCGCGCGCGAGGCGGTGGTCGCCTGATCCGCAGTGTCGAACCAACCGAACACCGTCGGCCCTGCACCGGAGATGCTCGCGCCGAGCGCGCCATGCGCCATCGCGGCCGCCTGTACTTGGGCGAAGCCGGGAATCAGCCCCGCGCGCCGCGGCTCCACCAGCACGTCGCGCAGGCCTTCCGCGATCAACGCGCGATCGCCGCGCGCCAGTCCGGTGAGGAACAACGCCAGGTGCTCGCTCTGCTGCACGAACTCGCCCAGCGGATACGGCGCAGACAACGCCGCGCGCGCACGGCGTGTTTCCAGTACGAAATGCGGATGGACGATCGCGCAGTGCAGGTCCGGCGCCGACAGCGGGATCGCACGTGTCGGCGTGGCCAGCACGACGCCGCCGAACAACATCGGCGCGACGTTGTCCCCATGCACGCTGCCGCTGGCGACTGCTTCGCCAACCAGCGCGAGCAGGTACAGGTCATCGCGGCTCAACGGCGCATCCAGCACGGCATTCGCGGCCACCAGCGCGGCCACACAGGAAGCGGCCGAGCCGCCCATTCCCGAGCCCAGTGCGATGCCCTTGTGCAGGCGCAGCTCGAAACCGTGGGCGATGCAGTGGCGTTCGCGCAGCTCGATGAGCGCACGGCCGGCGGTATTGCGCTCGGCTTCCAGCGGCAGCTCATGCGCGCCAAACACGTCGCCGTCGATGCCGACGATGCGAACCTCTGGCGCAGCGATGCGTGTCACCGTCGCGGTGTCGCCCGGTCCGTGGATGGTGTGGCCGAGCAGGTCGAAGCCGACACCGATGTTGCCGACACTGGCGGGAGCGAAGGCGGTGGCTTGGGTTGCGGTCATGGGGTCGTGTCGTGGGTGCGTGTCCTTCGACTTCGCGCCGTTGGCGCTACGCTCAGGACGAGCGGTGGTGGGGGCATCGCAGTCAGTGGCACGATCGCTCATGGGCGTGCTCCCAATGCCTGCGCTATCGAGAGGATATCGCCGAATACGCCCGCGGCCGTCACGTCCGGCCCCGCGCCTGGCCCTTGGATCACCAGCGGGTTGCTGGCATAGCGCCGGGTACGGAACTGGATCAGGTTGTCGGTGAGCTGGCTGTGCAGGCTGGCGTGACCGGGATCGGGCGATACGAGGCCGACGCTCGCGCGCCCTTCGCGGCCGTCATCGGAGATGCTCAATCGGGCGAGATAACGCAGGGATCGACCTTCGCTGCGTGCTGCATCGAGTCGCGCCTGCAGCGGAGCATCGAGCTCATGCAGCCGGGCGAGGAATTCGTCGCAACTGATCTCGCGCAGCGCAACGGGCACGAGGCTCTCGATCTCCACGTCTTCCAGCGAGATCTCGTGGCCCGCCTCGCGCGCCAGGATCACCAGCTTGCGCGCAACGTCGACACCGGACAGGTCGTCGCGCGGGTCCGGTTCGGTGTAGCCCAGCTCGCGTGCCTGCGCGACCAACTGCGAGAACGGCACGCTGCCGTCGAACTTGTTGAACAGCCACGCCAGCGTGCCGGAGAACACGCCTTCGACTTCGGTCAGTTCGTCGCCGGTATCGAGTTGGCAACGCAGGGTCTGGATCACCGGCAGGCCGGCGCCGACGGTGGCTTCGTAGCGGAAGTGACCGCCATGTCGGGTTGCCGCACGTATCGCGCGATAGCGTTCCAGTGGCCCACTGCCGGCGCGCTTGTTCGGCGTGACGACGTGGATGCCCGCAGCCAGCCACTGGGCGTAGTGGGCGGCGACGTCATCGCTGCCGCTGCAGTCGACGATCATCGCGTGCGGCAGGTGCTCGGCGCGCACGTGCGTGGCGAAGCGATCCAGGTCCAGGTCTTCGCCGTGTTCGAGCGACGAAACTGCATCCGCCGGATCCATCGCCCGCGGGACCAGGTGCATCCGCCGGCTGTTGGCGATCGCACGCAGACGCAGGTCGAGGCCGCCCGCACCTGATTCGGTGGGTTCAGTGCCGTTGTAACGCGGCGCCGCCTGCGCCAGCTGTTCCAGCAGAGCCCGACCGACATTGCCCGGACCGATCACCCCGACCGACAGCGTCTGCGGCGACAGCCAGAACGCCGAATGCGCGGCGCGCAGGCCGCGCGTGGCGTCCTGCGCGGCGATGGCGACGGAGATGTTGCGTTCGCTCGCTCCCTGCGCGATTGCGCGGATGTTCACGCGCGCCTGGGCGAGGCCCGAGAACAACTGCGCCGACACGCCCGGCGTGCCAACCATGCCGTCGCCCACTGCGGCGAGCACGGCGATGTCGGGGGTGATGCGCACGCCTTCCACCTGGTCATCGGCGATCGCGTCGCGAAATGCGGCGTGCACCGCCATGCGCCCGCGCTCGGCCTGGTCCGCGCGCAGCACGCAGCAGATCGAGTGTTCGGAGGATCCTTGCGAGATCATCGTCACCGACACGCATGCGGTGTGCAGCGCGGCAAACATGCGCTCGGCTGTGCCGGGCACGCCGATGAGGCCGGCGCCGGTGAGTTCCAGCAGCGCCATGTCGCTGACCAGGCTCAGCCCCTTTACCGGCGACGCTGCAGGATCGGAGGTTTCTGTGATCAGTGTTCCCGGTGCTGCCGGATTGAGCGTGTTGCGGATGCGGATCGGCAATCCGGCGTGCATGGCGGGTGCCATCGTCTGCGGATGCAACACCTTGGCGCCGAAGTAGGCCAGCTCGCAGGCTTCCGCGTACGACATCGAATCCAGGCACACCGCGTCGGGCACCAGTCGCGGATCGGCGCTGAGAACGCCGTCGACGTCGGTCCAGATGGTGAGTTCGTCGGACTCGAACAGCACCGCGAAGATCGCCGCGGAATAGTCGCTCCCGTTGCGGCCGAGCGTGGTGACAACGCCCTGCTGGTCACGAGCGATGAAGCCGGTGACGACGACGTTGGGTTCGTGATTCGTTGCGCGCCAGGTGGTCAGTCGTGCGCGACTGGCGTCCCAATCGACGCCGACGCCTAGTTCGCCGGGATGCACCACCAGCACGTCGCGTGCGTCCAGGCGCGTCCAGCCTTGCGCAGCGCCGCCGAGTGCGGTAAGCAGCAGCTTCGACGACCAGACTTCGCCGCTGCCCTGCAGGGTGGCAAACCATTCCGGCTTGCGTGAGGGTGTCGAGAGCAGTCTGTTCGCGGCTTCAAACTCGGCTGCGAGCCAAGCCGCGAGTCCCTGCGCGTCGTCAGGATCGAGTGTCGATGCGGCCGCCAGGTGCCTCTCGCACAGCTGCGACCAGCTGTCCGTCCAGGGCTGCTTGTCCAGTGCCGCCTGCGCCAGCGCCGTCAAGGCATCGGTGACGCCATGCATGGCCGACACCACGGCCATGCATGGCTGCGATGACGTCAGCAACGAGGCGACATTCCGGTAGCGATCGGCGTTGGCCACGCTGGTGCCGCCGAATTTGTGCGCATGGCACGACGCGGCGCGCGCGGAGGCGCGTGATTTCGCCTTTGGCGATTGGGAGGGCAAGAGGGACATGCAAGGGCTCCTGTGAGCCCCGCGAACGACCGGAGGGGTTGCCCCGCATCCGGATCGGATGCGGAGCGGGGTGATGGATTCTCAGTCCGACACGCCCAACCGCACCCGCCACCTGGTGGTGGTCGTGGTAGTGCGGGTGGTGGTAATCGCGCGCACGCCGGACTGCGCAGCGGTGCTGCGGGTCGGCGCGGTGCGGGCGGAAAGGCTGGACATGGCCTAGTGATAGCGGGCGGGGTGGGGGGATGTCAAATAACCAAAATGGGTGATTCGGGTCCTTCGACTTCGCTGCGCTACGCTCAGGAAGAGCGGGTGCCGGGTGCGGGTTAGCTGCCTGCTCTTCATTCCGAGTGCGGCGTCAGGCGTGGCGATCAGCCACGCAGTCGACGGGAAACCTGCCCGACCGACCGCCGCTCGCCCTGAGCGGCGTACCGAGCCGAAATCGGCAGGAAGGGGCGCATCCCAACACCGCTCATCCTGAGCCCTTCGGCTACGCTCAGGGCGGGCTCCGCGCCGCAGGCGCGAAGTCGAAGGGCTCAGTCACGCAGCTCCGCGACGTGACACGGCAGTTGCAGCTGTTCGATCACCGCCGCCGTGGCCGCACGCGTGCCGATCGCCGACCCGCCGCGAACCAGATCCGCGGTGAGCTGGCCTGCATCCAGAGCGGCCGACACAGCATGCTCGATGCACGCCGCTTCGGCTTCCAGTCCCAGCGAATACCGCAGCAGCAACGCCGCGCTGAGGATCGTGGCATACGGATTGGCGATGCCCGTGCCGGCGATGTCTGGCGCGGAGCCGTGGATCGGTTCGTACAGGCCGACACGGCCTTCGCCCAGCGACGCCGACGGCAGCAGTCCAAGGGAACCGGCCAGCATCGACGCCTCGTCCGTGAGGATGTCGCCGAACATGTTCTCGGTGACGACCACGTCGTACTCGCGCGGTTTGGCGAGCAGGTGCATCGCCATCGAATCCACCAGCTGGTGCTCCAGCGTCACATCAGGAAATTCCTCGCGCACGACCTGCGTCGTGACTTCCCGCCACAGTCGCGAGGTCTCCAGCACGTTGGCCTTGTCGACGGAGGTCAGGCGACCGCTGCGCTGCACCGCGAGGCGGCAGGCGTGGCGCACGACGCGCTTGATCTCGCCAGCGCTGTACTCGCACAGGTCGTTGGCAGTTGCATTGCCGTCAGGGCCGACGTTGCGCTGCTTCTGGCCGAAGTAGATGCCGCCGGTGAGTTCGCGCACCACGATCAGGTCCACGCCCTGCAGCAGGTGCGGCTTGATCGGCGACGCGCCAAGCGCAACCGCGTGCGGCTTCACCGGACGCAGGTTGGCATACAGGCCGAGCGCCTTGCGGATCGCCAGCAGGCCCTGTTCCGGCCGCACTTTTGCCTTGGGATCCGACCATTTCGGTCCGCCGACGGCGCCGAGCAGCACGGCATCGGCGCGCGATGCCGCGGCTAGCGTGTCGGCGGGCAGCGGCTCGCCGGTGGCGTCGATGGCGGCGCCGCCAATGAGCTTTTCCTCGAAGCGGAAGTCGTGGCGGTAGCGTGTGGCGATGGCGCGCAGGACTTCGACCGCCGCGGCGGTGACTTCCGGGCCGATGCCGTCGCCGGGCAGGACTACGATGTCAGCGTGCATGTTGGGACCCAGCATTGGCGTTGTGTTGTGCGATCTGTCGTGCTTCGAAGCGCGTGCATTCGGAACGCGTGCTTTCGGAGCGCTTGTTCTCAAAGCAGGAAATCGCGTCGGATTGCTTGAGCAGGTAGCCGAGCTGGTCCACGCCTTCGAGCAGGCAGGTCTGGGCGAAGGAATCGAGCGGGAACGTGAAATTGCGGCCGTCGGGCAGCGTGACGCTGCGCGCCGCGATATCGACATGCAGCTCGATGCCGGGCTGATCGAGCAGTTCATCGACAACGACATCGTCGAGCACGATCGGCAGCAGGCCGTTCTTGAGCGAGTTGCTGCGGAAGATGTCCGCGATTTCGCTGCTGATCACCGCGCGCAGACCAAGATCGGTGAGCGCCCAGGGCGCATGTTCACGCGAGGACCCGCAACCGAAGTTGCGGCCGGCGACAAGGATCCGTGCGCCGGCATTCGAAGGCTGGTTGAACGCGAAGTCCGGGTTGGGCGATCCGTCCGCCAACCGGCGCCAGTCGTTAAAGGCGAATCTGCCCAATCCCTTGCGCTCGGTGGTGGTGAGGAAGCGCGCCGGAATGATCTGGTCGGTGTCGATGTTGCGCTCGCGCAGCACGACGGTGCGCGAGGTCAGTCGGGTGAAAGCGCTCATCACGCGGCCTCCGTCTGCAGGGGCATCCGTTCCGGAGGCGTGTTCAGGAACGCGCGCGGATCGGTGATCTCGCCCGTAACCGCACATACGGCAGCGGTCAGCGGCGAAGCGAGCACGGTGCGCGCGCCCTTGCCCTGGCGCCCTTCGAAATTTCGGTTGCTGGTCGAAACCGCGAGCTGGCCCGGGCCGACCAGATCGCCGTTCATCGCAATGCACATCGAGCAGCCCGGCTCGCGCCATTCCGCGCCGGCGGCACGCACGATCGCGTCGATGCCTTCGGCTTCGGCTTCGCGCTTCACCTGCTCGGAACCGGGCACCACCAGCGCACGCACGCGCGGATGCACGCGACGGTTGCGCAGTACCTCGGCGGCGGCGCGCAGGTCGCTCAGGCGCGAGTTGGTGCAGCTGCCGATGAACACCACGTCCACCGGCCGCCCGGTCACGGCGGCACCGGCGTTCCAACCCATGTACTGGCGCGCCTTCGTCTCATCGCTGTCGTCGTTGGCGGGCACGTGGCCATCGAGCGCCGCGACTTGGCCGGGATGCGTGCCCCAGGTGATGGTCGGCGCGATGTTGCTTGCGTCGATGTGCACTTCGCGATCGAAGTGCGCGCCGTCGTCCGTGCGAAACTCACGCCAGCGCTCGACCGCACGGGCGAAGTCGTCGCCTTGCGGCGCACGCGGTGTATGCGCGAGATACTCGAACGTTGTTTCGTCCGGTGCGATCAGGCCCGCGCGTGCGCCGGCCTCGATCGACATGTTGCAGACGGTCATGCGTTCGTCCATCGACAGCGCGCGGATGGTCGAGCCGCGGTATTCGATGACGTGGCCGGTGCCGCCGTTAACGCCGATCACACCGATCACGTGCAGGATCAGGTCCTTGGCGGTGACGCCGTGGCCGAGCGCGCCATCGACGGTGATCGCCAGTGTCTTCGGCTTGCGTTGCAGCAGGCATTGCGTCGCCATCACGTGGCCGACTTCGCTGGTGCCGATGCCGAAGGCCAATGCACCAAAGGCACCATGCGTGGCGGTGTGGCTGTCGCCGCAGACGATGGTCATGCCGGGCTGGGTCAGGCCCAGCTCCGGACCGATCACATGCACGATGCCGCGATGCGCGCTGTCGAAGTCGAAGAGTTCGACGCCGAAGCGTGCGCAGTTCTCGCGCAGGGTCATTACCTGGTGGCGTGTCTCGTCGTTTGCGTACGGCAGGACTCCGTTCGCATCCGCCGGCAGCGTTGGGGTGGAATGGTCAGGCGTGCCTTTGGTGCGCTCGGGTCGACGTAGTTTCATGCCACGCGCGTCGAGTTCGGCGAAGGCCTGTGGCGAGGTGACTTCGTGGATCAGGTGCAGGTCGATGTAGAGCACGGCCGGCGCGGTGTCGCTTTCCGGCGTGACCAGGTGGGCGTCCCACAGTTTGTCGAAGAGGGTTCTGGGTTGCATGGTTATTCCGTAGGGCGGGCCCTGGCCCGCCGTTGTGACGTTTGGAGAAATGGATGGCGTGATGTCGGGATGGCGGGCCAAGGCCCGCCCTACGCGGTCGCGGCGATGCGGCGTGGCTCCTTCGCCCGCAATGCGCGGTTGGCGATATCGAGCCAGGCGTGCGCGCTCGCTTCGAGGATGTCGGTGCTCGTGCCCGAGCCGGTGAACTCGGTGCCGTTGACACGCGCGGTGACGCTGGCCTGGCCCTGGGCGTCATCGCCCGTGGTCACGCTCGAGACCTGGTAGCTGTCGATCTCGATCGCCATACCGGTTGCGCGAGCCAGCGCCGCAAACAGGGCGTGCACCGGCCCATCGCCGACGGCGGCTTCGTTGATCGTCCCGCCGTCCACGTCCAGCAGGCGCACGCTCGCGGTCGGCAGGCTGTCATCGCTGATGCCGGTGCTGACGTGCCAGCGCACCAGGCGATAGCCACGCGCGCCGCGGGTGTCTGCGCCGAGCACGAGAGCTTCCAGGTCGGCGTCGAAGACCTCCCGCTTCTTTTCCGCCAGCGCCTTGAAGCCGGCGAATACCGAGTTCAATTGCGCCTCGTCGACGTTGAAGCCCAGCGACTGCAGGCGATCGGCCAGCGCGGCGCGGCCGCTGTGCCGGCCCATCACCATCTGCGACTGGCTCCAGCCCACGTCTTCCGGACGCATGATCTCGTACGTGCCGCGGTGCTTGAGCATCCCGTGCTGGTGGATGCCGGATTCATGCGCGAACGCGTTCTGCCCGACGATGGCCTTGTTGCGCTGCACGTGCATGCCGGTGATACGCGAGAGCAGGCGCGAAGCCGGCACCAGTCGGCGCGTGTCGATGCGGGTATGCGCTTCGAAGTAGGCGCGGCGCACGTTCAGCGCCATGACCAGCTCCTCCATTGCGCAGTTGCCGGCACGCTCGCCGATGCCGTTGATGGTGCATTCGACCTGACGCGCGCCGCCTTCGATCGCGGCCAGCGAGTTGGCGACGGCCAGGCCCAGGTCGTTGTGGCAGTGCGCGCTGAACACCGCGTGTTCGGCATTGCGGACGTTGCTGCGCAGGTACTCGAACAGCGCGCGGATCTCGGCTGGCGTGGTGTATCCGACGGTATCGGGAACGTTGAGCGTGCGGGCGCCGGCTTCGATCGCGGCATTGAACACGTCGACCAGGAATTCCGGTTCGGTGCGCAGCGCGTCCTCGGCGGAGAACTCGATGTCGTCCACGTATTGCCGCGCCAGCTGGACGCCGCGTACCGCGCGTTCGATCACCTGGTCGCGGTCCAGGCCAAGCTTGTGCTCGCGGTGCAGCGGACTGGTGGAAATGAAAACGTGGATACGTGGGCGGTGCGCACCTTCCAGCGCCTTGGCGCAGGCCTCGATGTCGCCGACGTGGCAGCGCGCGAGCGTGGCGATGGTCGCACCACGGACGTCGCGCGCGATGGTCGCGGTTGCGGCTACATCGGCGGCGGAGCTGGCGGGAAAGCCGGCTTCGATCACGTCGACGCCGAGTTCGGCGAGCGCGTGGGCGAAGCGCAGCTTCTGCGCGGCGGTCATGCTGCAACCGGGCGACTGCTCGCCGTCGCGCAGGGTGGTGTCGAAGATGCGGATCGGAGTGGGTGCTGGGATCGCGGCGTGCGCTACGTCGCTGGGAATCGGATCGTTCACGTCAAACAGTCCTCGGTTGGCGTGGTAGTGGAAGCAGGAGGTGTGGTGGTGACGCGCGGACGGGCTGCCGCGACGACATCCGCGCCAGGCGCGACCGTCGTCGGGACAGCCGGTCTAAGTCGCGCCTGCATTCCGGTCCTTGCGGCCGATTCGTCCAGTACCGGGTTGGCGAAGCCCGCGGCGGCCAATGGTTCCTGCACGCGGCGGCGCGGCTTGCGTGGCGGACGCGGCCTCACGTCGCACAGCAGGGCGGCAAGCACGCCGGCATCGACATTGCCGCCGGACACCACCGCGCATTTGCGCTTGCCGGCGACGCGTCTGCCGGCGGCCAGCGCCAATGCGCCCGCGCCTTCGGCAATGACGTGTTCTTCCAACGCAAGACGCACCAGTGTTTCGCGCAGCTCGGCCTCGCGCACGATCACCACGTCATCCAGCAGCTCGCACAGGACGCGCTGGGTGAGCGTTCCCGGCTGTTTCACGCGTACGCCGTCGGCCAGTGTCGTGGCGGGCTCGCGCACCGCGAAGTCGCCGCGTAGCGCTCGTGCCATCGCATCCACGTTCTCGACCTGCGCGCCGATCACGCGCACGCCCTGCGATTTCAGCGCCAGGACGACGCCCGATGCCAGCCCGCCGCCGCCGATGGGTACGAGCACCACGTCCGGCATCAGCGCCGCCATTTCCAGGCCGACGGTGCCCTGGCCTGCGATCACATCGGGATCGTCGAAGGCGGAGAGCAGGCGGTAGTCGTGCTGCGTTGCCAGCTCGGCGGCGAACGCTTTCGCCTCGTCGTAGCTGTCGCCGTGCAGACGCACCGTGGCGCCCCAATGCGCCACGCCGGCCACTTTGGTTTGCGGCGCGCAGCGCGGCATCACCGTGATCGCCTGCATGCCGAGCCGGTACGCGGCCCATGCCAGCCCCTGCGCATGGTTGCCGGCCGACGCCGCGATGGTTGGACGCAGGTCGCCGCGTTCGCGGGCGGCCAGCAGCGCGTTCATCGCGCCGCGCACCTTGTACGAGCCGGTGCGCTGCAGGTTTTCCAGCTTCAGCCAGCAGCCGAAACGCTCGGCGTAATGCAATGGCGTGGGGTTGAGGTAACGACGCAGCCGCGCCTGCGCCGCGAGGACATCGGCGGCGGTGACGGGCAGGGTGGCAGCTACGTCGCCGTCCATGGCTCAGACCCGGGTCAGCCAGTGGGCGAAGCGCGCGTCTTCGCCGCGCACCACGCGCTGGTACTGCTGCGCCAGTTCGCGGGTGAATCCGTGCTCGTCGAAACGGCGGTCGTCGAGTTCGTCAACCGGCGTGACTTCGGCGGCGGTGCCGCAGACGAACACCGCGTCGGCTTCGATCAGCTCGTCGTAACGCACCGGACGCGACTGCGCACCGGTCAACGCGATCACGGTGTCGCGGGTGATGCCGGCCAGCGCGTCGCGGTGTTCGACGGCGGTGACGCGACCGTCGCGGACCATGAACACGTTGGCGCCGGTGCATTCCACGACACGACCCTGGTCGTCGACGAATAACGCCTCGTTGAAACCACGCTGCTTCGCCTCGTGCTTGGCCAGGATTGAATTGACATAGGCGCCGCACAGCTTCAGTGGCGGCAGTGAGGTCGCGGGATTGCGTCGCCACGACGAGGTGCCCAATCGCACGTGCGCACCGGCCAGGTGCACGTTGGTCGCGAAGGTCGCGACCATCAGGTGCTTGCTCAGCGGCGCGACATCGAGCCCGATCGACCCGGTGCCGCACCAGGCCAGCGGACGCACGTAGGCGTCGCGATGGCCGTTGCGGCGCAGGACCTGCAGCGTGGCTTCGGTCGCTTCGGCGACATCGAAGGGGATGCCCAGCAGCTCGCAGCCCTTGCGCATGCGCTCCAGGTGTTCGGGCAGGCGGAATACGGCGCTGCCACCGTCTGTGGTCGCGTAGGCGCGGATGCCCTCGAACACGCCGCTGCCGTAATGCATGGCGTGCGTGGTCAGCGGCGCGCTGTCGTTGCCGGCATCGATGAAGCGGCCGTCGAACCAGATCTGCGGTGCGTCATTGGCGCGAACGTCAGCATCGGCATCGCTTGCCTGCGATGCAGCCGCTGTTTCGTCCAGCACGGCATCGTTCAACGGCATGGCGAAACCTCCACCGCGAGGCAGTCGTACAGCTTCGCCAGCTGGTTCTGCAGGGATTCGGGTTCGCGTTCGCCTTCGACGGTCATGCGCAGATGCCAACGGTCGCCGTCGGGCTGCGCCTCGCCATCGACACTGACCGGCGCGAAGCCGCGGCGTTCCGCGGTGCCCAGTACACGGGCGAGGGCACCTTCGGCATGGCGCAAAGTGAGATCAAGCTGGTAGCGCATGGGTGCTCTCCTGTGGGGTGGTGGCGGTGGAGGTCGTGGTTGTCGATGCAGCCGGTGTGGTGTCGGCCTGTTCGCTTTCGATTTGCGGATCGGGCCTGCTGTCATCGAGCCTGCAGTCATCGAGCCGGCTGTCATCAAGCCTGCCGTCATCGAGCATTTCCGCGTTGCTGCGATTGGGTGGCACCAGCGGCCACACGTTCGCGGCCTGGTCGATGGCGACATGCAGCAGGGCAGGGCCCTTCGCGTCCAGCAGCGCCTGCAGCGCAGCTTCGACATCGTCGGCACGATCGACGTGCAGCGCCTCGATGCCGAATGCGGCAGCGACCGCGCCGAAGTCGGGGTTGTCGGACAGGTCGATTTCCGAATAGCGCTTGTCGAAGAACAGTTCCTGCCACTGCCGGACCATGCCCAGCGCCTGGTTGTCGAGCAGCACGATCTTCACCGGCACGCCGTAGCGGCGCAGCGTGGCCAGCTCCTGCACGTTCATCAGGAACGAGCCGTCGCCGCTGACGCAGACAACGCGTGCGTCCCGTCGTTGCATCTGCGCACCGATCGCCGCGGGCAGGCCGAAGCCCATCGCACCCAGCGCGCCGCTGGTGAGGTGCTTGCGCGGATCGTCGAAGCGCCAGTGTTGCGCGACCCACATCTGGTGCTGGCCGACATCGCAGGCGACCACGGCGTCGGGCGCGAGCTCCGACAGGCGCTTGAGCAATGCGGGGGCGTACACGGTCTCGCCGGGCGCGTCGTAGCGCGCGGCGTGGTCGCGTGCGCGCTGCTGGCAATGCGCACGCCACTGGCGCCGCGCCGCGCCGTTGCGACCGTGCAGGTGTGCGGCACAGGGCAGCGTCAGCTTGGTCAACGTGATGGCGATGTCGCCGCGCACGCTGGCGTCGGCATGGCGCAGCTTGCCGATCTCGCAAGCGTCCAGGTCCATGTGCACGACGCGCGCGTTCGGGGCGAACTCGGCCAGCTTGCCGGTGGCGCGATCGTCGAAGCGCGCGCCGACCACGATCAGCAGATCGCTTTCCTGCACGGCCAGGTTCGCCGCGCGCGTGCCATGCATGCCCAGCATGCCCAGGTTGAGCGGATGCTGTGCCGGCAGCGCGCCCAGTCCACGCAGCGTCAGCACCGACGGGATCTGCGTCGCATCGACGAAAGTGCGGAACGCCTGCACCGCGTCGCCCAATGCAATGCCGCCGCCGCCGTACAGCACCGGGCGCTGCGCCTGCGAGATAAACGCGAGCGCTTCGTGCAGCGATGCGTCGACCGGCGCGGGAACGGCATCAGTGGGCAGCGGCGCGTGTTGCGGGAGGTGCGCGGCGCTCGCGATCTGCACGTCCTTGGGCAGGTCGATCAGCACCGGGCCGGGGCGACCGGAGCGCGCGAGCCGGAACGCTTCCTCGACGATGCGCGGCAGGTCATCGACGCGGCGCGCGATGAAGCTGTGCTTCACCATCGGCATCGTCATGCCGAACACGTCCAGTTCCTGGAACGCGTCGGTGCCCATGAGCGTGGTGGCGACCTGCCCGGTGATCACCACCATCGGCACCGAATCCAGCATCGCGTCGGCGATGCCGGTGACCAGGTTGGAGGCGCCCGGACCGGACGTCGCCACGCATACGCCGACGCGCCCACTGGCCCGTGCATAACCGTTCGCGGCGAAGGCCGCACCCTGCTCATGGCGTACCAGGACGTGCTTGAGATCCTGTACACCGTGAAGGGCGTCGTAGAACGGCATGATCGCGCCGCCGGGATACCCGAACAGCGTGTCGACACCCTCCGCAACGAGCGCTTGCACCAGCCAGCGGGCGCCGTTCATCACGCCGCCTCGCTCTGCGCTTGGCGCGTTTCGGTCGCCGACTTGGTTGATGCCTGCGGCGCCGTCGACAACCACTTCATGTTGGCGCGCAGCTTCTTGCCGACCGCTTCGATCGGGTGGTCGAGGTCGGCCTGCTTCATCGCCTTGTAATTGGCGTTGCCCGCGGCGTACTCGGCGATCCACTGGCGCGCGAAGGTGCCGTCCTGGATTTCCGCGAGCACCTTCTTCATTTGCGCGCGGGTGCTGGCGTCGACGACGTAGTTTCCGCGGGTGAGCGCGCCGTATTGCGCGGTCTCGCTGATGAACTCGTGCATGCGGGTGATGCCGCCTTCGTAGAACAGGTCGACGATCAGCTTCAGTTCGTGCAGGCACTCGTAGTAGGCGACTTCCGGCTGGTAGCCCGCTTCGACCAGGGTTTCCCAGCCGGCCTGCACCAGTTTCGTGGCGCCACCGCAGAGCACGGCCTGCTCACCGAACAGGTCGGTCTCGGTTTCTTCCTTGAACGTGGTCCTGATCGCGTTCTGGCGCGCGCCACCGATGCCGGCGCAGTAGGTCAGCGCGAGTTGTTCCGCATTGCCGCTCCTGTCCTGATGAACCGCGTAGACCGACGGCACGCCGCGGCCGATTTCGTATTCGCGGCGCACCAGCGCGCCCGGCCCCTTCGGCGCAACCAGCACGACGTCGAGATCCTCGCGCGGCGTGATCTGGCCGTAATGCACGTTGAAGCCGTGTGCGAACAACAGGCATGCGCCCGGCGCCATGTTCGGTTCGATCACTTCGCCGTAGAGCTGTGGCTGGACCATGTCCGGCGTCAGCACGGCGACAAGTTCAGCGCCTTTCACCGCTTCGGCCGGCGTCTTCACGGTGAAGCCGTCGGCTTTCGCCTTGAGCTCGGTCGGTCCGCCGGGACGCAGGCCGATGGTGACGTCGAAACCGGAATCGCGAAGGTTGAGAGCGTGCGCGCGGCCTTGGCTGCCGTAGCCGACGACGGTGATCTTGGGTTTGTGTGCGGTGGTCATGGGGTGGTCCATTGGTGGGTGGTGGTCAGTTGCGGGTTTTCTTCGCGTCGTCCCGTGTGCAGGAGGGCGCTGCGATTTCGGGGTGACGATTCACGCGAGTGGCTGGTTTCAGACAAGAAGCAGATCCCTCGCTTCGCTCGGGATGACATCGGTGAACGGGTCGGGTTCGTCCTGCGTTCCAGCGCCGCTGGCGCGTGAGCGGACGGAGTCGAGCGGACCGGGCGCGGTGACGGCGCCACGCGAGGCGGAACCGACCGCGCGCGCGTACTTGGCCAGCACGCCGGTGGTGACGCGCGGTGCCATGCGCGCGACCGGGCGCGTGGCGAGGTTTGCGTCGACATCGATGCGGCGCGTGGTGACATCGATGCGCACGGTGTCGCCTTCGCGCAGCTTCGCGATCGGGCCGCCGCGGGCGGCTTCCGGCGCGATGTGGCCGACCATGAAGCCGTGCGTTGCGCCGCTGAAACGACCGTCGGTGATCAGCGCGACGTCATTGCCCAGGCCCTGGCCGACGAGCGCCGCAGTCACGGCGAGCATCTCGCGCATGCCGGGACCGCCAGCGGGACCTTCGAAGCGGATGACGACGACATCGCCGGCGCGGATCTGGCGTGCCTGCACGGCGGCGAAGGCGGCTTCCTCGGAGTCGAAGACGCGCGCGGGGCCTTCGAAATGCTCGCGGCCGTGACCGGCGAGCTTGAGGATGCAGCCTTCTGGCGCCAGGTCACCGTAGAGGATCGAATAGCCGCCGCGCGGCTTGATCGGATGCGCGACGCTGCGGACGACGTCCTGCGCTCCGGGCGCCGGCACATCATCGAGCTCGGCAAAAAAGCTGCGGCCGGTGACCGTCGGAATATCCTCGATCAAACCGGCCGCCCGTAGTTCGCGCGCCACCAGTGCCGTGCCGCCGTGCTGGAACATCTCCGCGGCGGTGTAGCGCCCACCCGGTTTCAGGTCGGCGATCACGGGCGTGCGCGCGGCGGCTTCGAATTCCTCCAGGTCGAAGGCGACGCCGGCTTCGTGCGCAATCGCCAGCAGGTGCAGTGCGGCATTGGTGGAACCGGCGGTGGCCGAGACCGCGCGCGCCGCGTTGCGCAACGCGACGGGGGAGAGGATGTCGCGCGGACTCGGGCCGCCAAAGCGCAAGCGTTGCATCACCATCTCGCCGCAGGCGCGCGCGGCCGCGGGCTTGTCGGCGTGGATGGCGGGAATGTCGTTGAGTTGCAGTGGCGACAGGCCGAGGAAGGTCAGCACCATCGCCATCGTGTTGGCGGTGAACTGGCCGCCGCAGGCGCCCGCACCCGGGCAGGCGTGGGATTCGATGCGGTGCAGCTCGCTGTCGTCGATCGTGCCGGCGGCGTGCGCGCCGACTGCTTCGAACACGTCCTGCACGGTGAGCGTACGGTCGTCGTCAGCAGCCGATTTCGTCGCCTGCGCGGCACGTTTCGGACAGTGCCCCGGCATGATCGTGCCGCCGTACAGGATCACGGTCGGGATGTTGAGGCGCGCCGCCGCCATCGCCGCGGCGGGGATGGTCTTGTCGCAACCCACCAGCATCACCACCGCGTCGAGGCAGTGGCCGTTGACTGCGAGTTCGATCGAGTCGGCGATGGTTTCGCGCGAGACCAGCGACGCGCGCATGCCTTCGGAACCCATCGCGATGCCGTCGGTGACGGCGATCGTGTTGAACTCGATCGGCGTACCGCCGCCGGCGATCACGCCGGTGCGCACGTGCTGGGCGAGATCGCGCAGCGTGAGGTTGCACGGCGACACGTCGGTCCACGTGTGCACGACCGCGACCAGCGGCTTGGCGATGGCGGCATCGTCGAGCCCGGTGGCGCGCAGCATGGCGCGTGCGGGAGCACGTGCGGGGCCTTGCTTGATGGCGTTGCTTCTCACGAACTGGTCTTCCTTCGATGGAATTCCAGGCCGTAAAAACAAAAACCCCGCGCCTTTTCAGGCGCGGGGTCTGTGTTTCTAGACCTGGGTTGTGGTGTCTTGCTTACACGAACCCGTATTCCGCGCTGATTGAGCCGGTAATAAGTACGAGTACGGTAATAAGCGCGACGGTGGCGAGCGTCACGAGCGCGGCACGCAGCACGAACGCCTGGCCTTGCGGCTGGGCGAGGGCGGTCTGCGGGTGGTTGCTGCGCTGCGTCATGACCTTAGAGGACCACGCGCTTTGCGGCGGTGTCAACAGGCAGTGCGGGGTTTATCGCCAAACTTCATAAGTCGGGTGGCGACAAAAATCGTTGCGGGTGAAACGACCGGACTTGTTCAGCGAGCCGCAGCGCCTGTTCAGGGCGCTCCAAAACTTCCCGTCATAACCGCGGGCATGACGCGCAACAACTGTAGTCTCGAAGTGCCCTTCAGCGACCGGCGGCGCGTTGCTCCAGCATCGCAAATGCCGCCCGCAATCCCTGCGCCTCGCCGCCCGCCGGCTTGCCCGGACGGTCGCTGTCGTTCCAGCTGTAGACGTCGATGTGCGCCCACTTCATCTGCTGGGGCACGAAGCGCTCCAGGTACAGCGCCGCGGTGATGCTGCCGGCCATCTTCGACGGCCCGCCGTTGGCGAAGTCGGCGATCGGACTGGTGAGGTAGCGCCAATACGGACGCCACAACGGCATGCGCCACAGCGGGTCGCGCCGCTCGATGCCGGCCTGCAGCCAGGCGTTCGCGGTGGCTTCGTCGTTGGCGTAGAGCGCGGGCAGGTCCGGGCCCAGCGCGATGCGCGCGGCACCGGTGAGCGTGGCGAAGTCGAGCAGCAGCTCCGGCGATTGCTCCGCGGCGTAGGTCAGCGCGTCGCACAACACGACGCGGCCTTCGGCGTCGGTGTTGTCGATTTCCACGCTGAGGCCGGCGCGCGTGGCGATGACTTCACCGGGGCGATACGAGTTGGGGCCCACTGCATTCTCGACTGCGGGCACCAGCAAGGTGATGCGCAACGGCAGCTTGCGCGCCATGACCAGCTCGGCCAGCGCGATCGCGTGCGCCGCGCCGCCCATGTCCTTCTTCATGTTGCGCATGCCGTCGGCCGGCTTGAGGTCCAGGCCGCCGGTGTCGAAGCACACGCCCTTGCCGACAATGGCGATGTGCGGATGCGATGCGTCGCCCCAGCGCACTGCGATCAGGCGCGGCGCGCGATGGCTGGCGCGACCGACAGCGTGGATGGCGGGGAAGTTCTTCGAAAGCAGATCGTCGCCGCTGGTGACTTCGATCGTCGCGCCGTGTTTTTCCGCGATCTCGCAGCACACCTGTTCGAGCTGATCGGGACCCATGTGCTCGGTCGGCGTGTTGACCAGGTCGCGGACACGGATGCAGGCGGAGAGTTCGTCGACGAGCGCGGCGCTGTCGGCGTCGACCAGCAGCGTTGCCGGCTGACGCAGCGGCTGCCGGTAGCGGCTGAAGCGGTAGGCGCCCAGGCCCCAGCCCAACTGCAGCGCGTGGCGTGCGGCGGGCTCCAGTGCAGCAGGCCCAAGGTCATCTGCCAATCGCCATGCCCGCGCCGGCAACGCGTGCGGCGCATGGCCATAGGACGCCGGATCCAGCGGGTCGCCCACGCCGATCACCGCGCCAGCGATGCCGCCGTCCGTGCCGGGCAGGAGCAATGCCGAACCGGCACTACCGTCGAACCCTTGCGCCGACAGCCATGTGGCCGTGGCGGGCGCCTGCGTCGTGAGCCAGTGCGCGAACGTTGCGCGCGTGACGACGTGCAGCGGCAGCGCGTCGGCGCCATCGAGGGTGAGACCGGAAGGCAGGGTCATGCGGCGGCTTCTTTCTGCGAAGTGGATGCAAGGTGCGCGTCGAGCCAATCGGCCAACGCGGTGAGTGATTCGAACTGCAGGTCCGGTCGCACGTCGTCGTGGGGCCAGCGCTGGCTGTCGCGATTGAGCCAGCAGGTGCGCAGCCCGGCGCGGGCGGCGCCCAGGACATCCATCTCGATGTCGTCGCCGACATGCAGCACTTGCGCGGGTACCGCACCCAGCCGCGAACACGCGGCGTGGAAGATGCTGGCCTCCGGTTTGGGGGCACCGTGTTCGCGCGCGCCGAGCTGGAAGGCGAAATGCATGTCCACGCCGATACGCGCAAGGTCGGCGTTGCCGTTGCTCAGCGCGGCCAGCGGCACGCGGGCGGACAGTCGCGCCAGCGCCGGCAGTGCGTCGGGGTAGAACTCGACGCGATTGCGCTCAGCGAAGAACGCCTCGAACGCGGCATCGACGTGCGCGGCCGGGTCGTCACCGGCCAGACGCATCGCTTGTTCCAGCGTCATCCGGCGCATGGTGCTGAAGTCGTGGACCAGGTGCGGGTGTCGCGCGTTGAGCTGGTCGCGCAATTCCCGCATCGCCGGGATCGGGAACTGCCGGGCGGTGCGCGGGCAGTTGGACAGCAGCCAGTCGTGCAGCACATTTTCGACCCGCGCCCCGATCGGCGCGAAAGGCCACAGGGTGTCATCCAGGTCGAGAGTGATGGCGCGAACGGCAAACGGCATGGGGTCATTCTAGCCGCCCTGCGCCCAGGCCGGCCCCGAGACCGGCGCCCTGGTCGTGGGTCGGAGAGCCGGTTGGCGCTGGCCGCGCCACTGATTGTGTAGGGCGGGCCTTGGCCCGCCATCGAGCTCCCACGATATGCAGGTCAGTCGCGGTGGTTGTTGATGGACGGTGGCCGGAGCGCAGGCGGGCCCAGGCCCGCCCTACGAGGCTGCAGCTATTCCAGCAGCCGCGCCCAGCCCTCCATCCCCTCGATCCGCGCCAGCACCAGCTTCATGCACACCAGCAGCGGCACCGCCAGCAGCAGGCCGACGATGCCCCACAACGCGCCGAACACCAGCAGCGCCAGGATCAGCATCAGCGGCGAGATCGCCATGCGCCGGCCCAGCACGATGGGGGTGACGATCTGCCCTTCCAGCGTGTGCAGGGCCAGGTAGATGCCGGCGGGGAACATGACCTGCCAGCCGTCGAGCGTGGTCAGGCCCATCAGCAGCATCACTGCGATGCCGATCAACGGGCCCACGTACGGCGCGAAGTTCAGCAGCGCGGCCATCGTGCCCCACAGCAGCGCGTCCGCCAGCGGAATGCCGAGCACCAGCAGTGCCAGCGCGAATACCAGTCCCACCACCAGGTTGATCACGCTGATCGCGAGCACGTAGCGCGACAGCTCCTGCTCCATCGAACGCAGGATGTCGACGGTGAGTTTCTGCTGGTGACGACCGGGCAGCAGCGCGATCGCGTTGCGCTGCAGGTTGCCGCCATAGACCATGAAGAAGAACGTCAGCAGCACCACTGCCAGCAGCGAGGCGAGCACGCGCGGCGTGGTGAATATGGCGCGATAGGGATCATCGGCCTCGGTGCGCACCACCTGTACCGGGCGCGATTCGCCGCCCGCGGCACGGGCGAGGTTCTCGGCGGCGCGATTGGCTTCGCGCACCGGCTTGATCATCTCGCGCAGCTTGGGGGCCAGCGTCTTGACCTGCGCAGGCACCTGGCCGACCCATTCGCGCGCCGGCTCGGCCAGTTGGGTCGCCAGCGTGCCGGCCAGCAGCAGGCCGCCGACCAGTACCACCAGCGCTGCCACGAACCGCGGGATGTGCAGGCGTTGCAGCGCGCGGATGATCGGATTGCCGATCAGCGCGAAGAACATCGCCAGCAATACCGGCACGATCAGTTCCCGCGCCAGCCACAACGTGGCGCCGACGCAGAACATGGCGATGACGACTGCGGCGGTGGACGAACGCGGCCGCGGTTCGTGCGCGGGACGGGCATCATTCGGGCCGTCCTGGCGTGCAGTGTCGGGCGCGGTGGGAGGCACGGGGATCCTGGGACGGTCGGTGCGAGTGTGACTACGAGGCTATCCGGAACGGCCAGCGTGTCGTGCGGTCGAGGCGGTCGCAATCGCCTCATCCGCGGTGCTGTCCGCGATGGACGCGTCCATGGACGCCTGGCCTTCGGCGACTTCCTCAGCGGCGTGCGCTGCGTTGCTGGCTTCGCTCGCCGCGGCTTGCGCGCTCACGCTGGAGAAGAAGCCCGACAACGCGGTGAAGACCTGGATCAGGTCGCCGCCGCGCGCGAGCCGGCGCAGCGGATTGGCGCGGCCGAACATCCAGCCCACTGCCAGTCCCGCGATCACCAGCCGCCCGGGTGTCCATGCCGCTTTCCAGGTGCCGGTCAGCTGCTGCCAATGCGCGACGGTGCGACGCTGGTGGGCTTCGAGCACGTCCTCGGCGCGGCGCACCCGGGTGATCAGGTGTTTGAAGCTCATGGCGTGGCGTCCGCGCCGGTGCCGGCTTGTGCGTCTGGCGCGCGCGCTTCACGCGCCGATCCGGACGCATCCGGACCCGGCAGGTCATCGTCGGACATCTCGCCAATGCCCAGCCGCGCCAGTTGCCGGCGCGTCGCTTCCAGTCGCGTGTAATCGAAGTATTGGATCGCCTGCCACGCGCCGAACACGGTGACGGCCAGGCTCAGCAGTGCGCACACCGCCAGCGAGAGCGTCCACGACCAGCCCAGCGCGTCGTGCAGCACCGCGGTGAGCGTTGCCATCAGCAGCATCCAGGTCGAACCACCGAAGGCGATCGCGACACCGGTGAATGCCAGCGCGCGGCCGAAGGCGCTGCGGGCCAGCGACAGGTCCGCGCTGACCAGCCTGCGCAGCGCCTTGGCCGCATCGACGGCGGCACCCAGGCTGTCGTGGCCGGCGCCACCGATCTGGCGCAGCGACTCGGCGAGGTCCGGCGCAGGCGATGCGCTCGGCTTCGCAGTGGGATCGTCGTCGCGCGGTTCGTCCAAGTTCGATCATCCGTAGGGCGGGCCTTGGCCCGCCAGATTAAAGTCGCGCCAATCTCGCACCAGGGCGAACATCGCCCCGCCCCATCGTGCGCCATCGCAGTCCGCGGTGGCGCTGCGTGGGTCCAGGCGCGCCGAGCATGGAGGTTCCGCGCAGGTCGTACGGCGGGTCAAGCCCGCCCGACGCTTACTTGTCGCCGCTGCGCGCCAGCTTGGCGATGATCCAGCCCGCCGCGAAGGCCACGCCGAACGATGCCAGCGGACGTTCGCGGATGAGTTCGGAGGCGCTGTCGATCAGGTCGCGACCCTTGTCCATCAGGGCGTCCATCTGCTCCTTCGCGGCGCCGCCGGCCTGTTCGGCTGCGCTCAGTCCGGCGATCGCGCCATCGGCGAGGCTGGCCTTCACGTTGGCCTTGCCCAGGCGCAGTTCGTCGGCGGCTGCGCTGGCGGCGTTGCGCAGCGCATCGCCGGAATCGGTTGCGGCCTGCTTGAGGTGGCCGCCGGCTTCGCCGAGGTGGGACTTCAGGCCATCGGTGGAGTTGCTGTTCATGGGGGAGCTCCTGTGACGACGGGGCGGCGGTGTTGCCGCTGCTCGTGCTGCTTGTACCACGGTGTCCTGCGCAGGTGCCGCCGTGACGTGATCGCGCGCGAAGGCGATGCTCTGCAAAAGGTGATCCCTTCGCAAAGGTGATCCTCCGCGCGCCGCTCTACCGGACGGGTGCAGTGCTGCTCAGCGCATCGCCAGGTCGCCGCGCTGGCCGCCGCGCACCACGCGCAGTACCAACTGTGCCGGTGCCTGCGTGAAGCTGGCGCGGAAGCCCGGCAAATCGTCGAAGTTGCCCGCAGTGGCCGCGACAACGACGTCGCCCTTCTGCAGTCCGTTCTGCGCCGCACGACTGCCGCGCGCGACCGATTCCACCAGCACGCCGCCGGCGCCGGACTGGCGCAGCGACGCCGGCAGTTCGGCGAACGTCGCACCGTCCAGGCGTGCATCCAGGTCATTGCCGGCCAATGCGCGCGGTTGCTCGCGCAGGCTGGCGGTCAGCTTCAGCGGCTTGCCATCGCGCAGCACGTCCAGCGCGATCTTGCTGCCCACCATCTGCAGGCCTTCGAAATTGCGCAGCGCATTGCGGTCGTCGATGCGTTCGCCGTTGGCGGCGACGATCACGTCGCCTGCCTTCAACCCGGCTGCCGCCGCAGCGGATCCGCCGAACACGCGCGTCACTGCCGCGCCGCGGGCTTCGTCCAGGCCCAGCCCGCGCGCCAGGCCGGCGTCCACGCTCTGTGCTTCCAGTCCGAGGGTGCCGCGCCGAACCTCACCGGTGGCGACCAGCTGGTCCATCACGCCGCGCGCAATGGCGGTCGGAATCGCGAAGCCCAGGCCGATGTTGCCGGCCATCGAGCCGCGCGGATTGAAGCTGGCGGTGTTCACGCCGACCAGCTCGCCGTTGAGGTTGACCAGTGCGCCGCCGGAATTGCCGGGATTGATCGACGCATCGGTCTGGATGAAGTCCTGGTAGCCCAGCCCGCGCAGGCCGCTGCGGCCCACCGCGGACACGATGCCGGAGGTAACCGTCTGGCCGATGCCGAACGGATTGCCCACCGCGACGACGAAGTCGCCCACGCGCAGCTGGCTGGAATCGGCGAGCGGCAGCGCGACCAGTCCATCGGCCTTGATCCGCATCACCGCGATGTCGGTGTCGGGATCGGAGCCGACGAACTCGGCCTTGAGCGTGCGTCCGTCGCTGAGGGTGACGGAAACCTCGTCGGCGCCTTCGATCACGTGGTGGTTGGTGAGGATCAGGCCGCGCTGCGCATCCACGATCACGCCCGAACCCAGCGACTCGGCGATCCGCTCCTGGGTGAGCTGCGGGAACATGCGGCGGAACATCGGGTCGTCCCCGAATGGGCTCACCCGCACGCGCTGCTTGGTGTGCACGCTCACCACCGTCGGCGTGACCCGCGCCAGCATCGGTGCCAGCGAGGGCAGGGGCGTGGTGCCCACGGCGGCCGGCAGGGCGGCGACAGCGGGCACGGCGGGGGCTGCGGCCGGAAGCGGCGCGGCATCGGCGGGCGTGTCGATGGCGTCGCGCATCGCGGTGGCGGCAAAGCCGCCGAAAGCCGCAGCGGCGGTGAGGGCGAGCAGGGTCTTGTTGGCGGTGCGCATGGGCAGAAGGTCGACGGATATCGAGGGAAGGTCGTGGCGCCCCTGGCTGGATTCAAGTAACTGAACCCTGCCGAGGCGGGCACTGGGATTCCCATCTTCCGCACCGTTGCTTAAATCGGGGATGAAATCGGGCATGAATCGGGCGCGCGTTCCGATGCGAGCGCCGCGTCGCAGGTCGCCACTGCGCGCTGCCGGGCTCCAAGGATCGTCAACCGCGGCGTAGGTGCTACGCAGCGGCCCGATCCTTGCCCCGCGCAATGATCGGTCCCGGGCTACGTTGTTCCCCGCGCGGAGCATGAGAGCCCGGCGTCGGAAGACGGTTCCGATCGTTACGCGTCCGCCTCCCATGCATCGGAACGATGCCAGTCACATCATCGTGGCCCACGCCACGGCGACCAAGGGAAGTGTCTGCCGGGTCGCGGAATTGGCCGAGTTCCAGATGACATTGGCGCCGGTCGCGGAGTTGCGCCAGAACAGGTCCCACTTGCCGTCGCCATTGAAATCCCCCGTCGCGGTGACCTGCCACCGCTGGTCGATGACGTTCGCCACGACCTGCCGCAACAGGTTGTTGCCGGACTTCCAGATCGCGTTGGCACCCGTGCGGGTGTTTCGCCACAGGATGTCCGAACGGCCGTCGCCGTCGAAATCGCCGACCGTTGCGACCTTCCAGTCCAGGTCCCGGACGGAGGCGATGCCTAGCCGGGTCGCGGCGTTGCCCGAGCGCCAGATCGCGTTCTGCCCGGTAGTGGCGTTGCGCCAGAGGACATCGGATCGCGCGTCGCCATCGAAATCGCCGATCCCGGCCACCGTCCAGGCGAGGTTGGAGACCGACGCAACGGGATAGACGCCGGACCAATCGGCCCACGCCGCTTCCGCATGCAGGAAATTGCGGCCGTCGCGTTGGTTGCGATAGAGCACGTCCGACGTTCCGTTGCCGTCGAAATCGCCGGCGCCGACCGCTTTCCAATCGGACGTGCCGAGTGATTTGTATGCGGAATAGCCGGTGCTCCCGTTATGCGGGAACAGGTCGAAGTCGAAGCCGGTGCCCGCGTCGCGCACCAGCAACGTGCCACGAGGCGAGTAAAAAATGCCTTCGCCAATCGTGAGCGCCGGGCTCATGCGCCGCAAATCGAAGCCTGAGGGAACCGAACTGGCGAGATGGTCCACCTGCACGTACCTGGCCACGGCGGCACTGGCGTGGGACCAGTAGACGATCGTTCCGGTGGCCGCATTGCGCCAGATCAGGTCCGAGCGGCCATCGCCGTCCAGGTCATTGTGTCGCGCGGGTTCCCTGGCCTGTGCCAGCCCCGTTATGCCACCGAGTGCGAGCGTGATCATCGAGAGTGGAATCAGACGGTTCATGGGAGGTTTCCTTCTATCGGACGTTTCGGGCGCTTCGGTTCCTGGAGACACCGGAGTGGGGGATGCAGCCGGTGCCCAGTCCGGAGGCTCAGATCCTCGTCGACAGCGCGGAGCCGCACATTTCCGACATCAACGAGCCATCCGCGGCATAGCGTCGCGTGATCACCGGGCCGCCGGCCTGATTGCCGTCGGTGCTGAGCAGGATCGTGCGGTGTACTGTCTGGTAACCGTCGTACTGGCTGTCCAGGTACCAGTCGAACCGTTGGTCGACGCTGTACTGGCCGTTGTCGGGGTTCAGGCTCCAGGTCCCCACGCCGACGCTGCGATAGCGGCGCTGGGTGGTGCCTGGTACCGGGATGCCCGCAGGCGGGAAACGTGGATTGTCCAGGAACGTGCCGCCCGCGTTGAACAGCAGGGTCTGGCTCCCCGGGGCGCCGGCCGCGCCACCGCAGGGGCCGATTCGTGCTTCGTTTGCCCAGGTGCCGACGATGCGGTTGGCCGGGGTCGCCAGGGCGCCTGTGGTGGCAGGGCCGCCCGCGCCGGCGGGCAGGGCGGCGAACAGGCAGGCCACGAGCAGGCAGCCGTTGAGCATCAGATTGCGGCGTTTCATGGACGTTCTCCGTGCGGGCGGCGGGACCTCCCGCCGCGCTCCAGCACCAGACTCCCGCGACCATGGCCGGATTCGCTACGAAAAGCCGGTGAATTCCTCTGAATAGATATGAACCCGATGCCCGCCTCAGCCTTCCGTCGCTACCGCTTCGAGGATTACGTCCTCGACACGCGCACGCGTGAACTGCGCGGCGCCGGCGGCGAGGCGGTGACGCTCACCGCGAAGGCATTCGACACGCTGGATTTCCTGGTCGCCAACCGCGACCGCGTCGTCGGCAAGGACGAGTTGATGGCCGCCGTGTGGGCCGGCCGCGTGGTGGAGGAAAACAACCTCACCCAGGCAATCGCCGCGTTGCGTCGCGCATTCGGCACCGACGGCAGCGACCACCGCTACATCGTCACCATCCCCGGCCGCGGCTACCGCTTCGTCGCCGACGCGGGCGACATTGGAGCGGATGAGGCCGCCACGCCTGCGCCGGCAGCGCCCACCATCCCAGCGCCACCGGTGGCTGCGTCGCCACGCGACGCCGACATCGCCAGCCAGCGCCGCGTCGCCGGCCTGGGCGCGTTGCTGTTCTCCCTCGCGCTGTTCGCGATCGCCGCCTGGCATCTGCGCGACACGGCACCGCCGCGGGCGCCCGTTCCGGTGGTGACACTGGCGGTGATGCCCTTCCGCTCGATCACCGCGGCGCCGCGCGACGAGCTTCTGGAGCTTGGGCTCGCGGACACACTCGTCACCCGGTTGAGCCGGTCGCCCGCGTTGCGCGTACGCTCGCTCGCTTCCAGCCAGCGCCTGGCCGCGCGCGAGACCGACGCCCTTGCCGCCGGCCGCGAGCTGGGCGCCGCCTACGTGGTCGAGGGCTCCGCGCAGCGCATCGGAGAGCAGATGCGGGTCAACGCGCGCCTGTTGTCGGTAGCCCAAGGGCGTGCGCTTTGGTCGGGCACGTTCGATGCCGGCGCCGATCGCGTGTTCACCCTGCAGGACGACATCGCCGATGCCGTCGCCTCCGCGCTGGAAGTGCAGCCGCCGGTGGCGCCCGAGCGCGAGGCCAGCCCCTGCGACGGCGACGATTCCCAGGCTTATCGCGGCCTGATCGGTGCCCAGTACAAGCTGCAGCGCCGCGCGATCGATACCATCGCGGCGTTCCAGGACGTGATCCGCCGCGATCCGGTCTGCGCCCGCGGCTATGCGGGATTGGCCACGGCGTACATGTTCATGGCCCACTACGACCGGTCACCGGACGAGGTGTTTCCACTGGCGGCCGCCGCCTCGGCGCAGGCGCTGCGCATCGACCCCGATTCGGCCGCCGCGCACGTGGCGCGCGGCCGCTATCTGCAGTTGCACGAGTGGAAGTGGCGCGAAGCGGAGGCAGAGTTGCGCCGCGCCATCGAGATCAATCCGAGCCTGGCCGAGGCCCACTTCAGCCTGGCCCACCTGCTGGTGGACACCGGGCGCTTCAACGAAGGACTGGCGCAGGCACGCCAGGCGCGCGAACTGGACCCGCTGTCGCCGCTCATCAACGCCCTGGAGGCCGGATTCCTCAGTGCGGCGGGCATGCCGGAAGAAGCGCAGGTCCGCGTGGAACACGCACTGGAACTCGAGCCGGACTTCTGGATCGCGTTGCTGATCCGTGGCGGGCTGGCCCTGGATCGCGGCGACACCGCGTCCGCCCTCGCCGACCTGCAGCGCGCCGCCGAGCGTTCCCACCGCAACAGCCAGGTGCTGGCGGTACTCGCGATCGCCCACGTCGCCGCGGGCGACCGAGCACGGGCGGAGGCGATCCTGGGCGAACTCGATGCGCGCGCGCGGACCGAATACATCCCCGCCACGAGCCTGGCCGCCGTGCATACCGCCCTGGGGCAGACCGGCGCCGCCCTCGACCAGCTCGAACGTGCCCAGCAGGCCCACGACATCCGCATGGCCTTCCTCGGTGTCGACGCGCGCTGGAACAGCCTGCGCCGCGAGCCCCGCTTCCGCGCCATCGCCGCGCACATGGGTCTGTCCGCCGACACCGCTTACGGACGCTTCTAGGGCCCGCGCTGGGCGGCCCATTCCCCTCCGCGCAGCTGGCATGTTTCGTGCCGGCGCGGCATCGACGAACGGGCGCCGGCGTTTTCACGCAGCGCGGCTTCGCGGAACAAAAAAACGGTTGACTTGGTCTGGGGCCGGGTTTAGGTTTGGACCCCTGCCAGCCACTACATCTTGTGGTTCGGTAGGCGAAAGGAACCCAAGCTTAGGGGTAGCTTGGGAATTTCAGGCAACGGCCGGAAGCGCTGTGGAATCGGCGGCCGGCAGGAGCAGGATGGGTCGGCAACCGGCCCGTGACCACGAAAACCAACGCAGTCGCGGCGCCAGTCTGGATCTCCATCGGAGGCATCAGGGGAAGCATCGCAGGCCGGCCTGTTGGCGTTTTCGGGGTATGTGACCTGCAGCACACAATCATAAGAACAACATGGACGCGGGCCCGACCTGCGCCACTACGGAGACAGGACAGGCATGAGCACCGTACGCCTCGAGGCAGTCAAATCCCCCATGGCCGACCAGGCTCGCTCCAACGAAGAGATCCCGATGCAGCCGGCATCCCAGGACATCTGGGACAAGAAGTACCGGCTGAAGACCAAGTCGGGCGAAGCCGTGGACGCCGACATCGACGCCACCTACCAGCGCGTCGCCCGGGCCCTGGCCGACGCCGAGCCCAATGCCGAGAAGCAGGCCTACTGGTATGAGCGCTTCGTCTGGGCGCTGCGCCGCGGGGCCATTCCCGCTGGCCGCATCACGTCCAATGCCGGCGCGCTCGAACACAAGCCGGCGACCTCGACCATCAACTGCACCGTGTCCGGCACCATCGAGGATTCGATGGACGGCATCCTCGACAAGGTCCACGAAGCGGGCCTGACGTTGAAGGCCGGCTGCGGCATCGGCTACGAATTCTCGACCCTGCGTCCGCGCGGCGCGTTCGTCGCCGGCGCCGGCGCGTACACGTCGGGCCCGATGTCCTTCATGGATATCTACGACAAGATGTGCTTCACCGTGTCCTCGGCCGGTGGCCGTCGCGGCGCGCAGATGGGCACGTTCGACGTCTCGCACCCGGACGTGAAGGACTTCATCCGCGCCAAGCGCGAAGACGGCCGCCTGCGCCAGTTCAACCTCTCGCTGCTGATCACCGACGGCTTCATGGACGCCGTCAACGGCGACAAGGACTGGCCGCTGGTCTTCCCGATCAACAACAAGGAAGCCGGCGACATCGACCTGGCCAACGCCGAGCAGGTCGTCTGGCGCGACTGGCCGACGCACAAGAACTACATCAGCCGCGACGACGGCCTCGTCGCCTGCAGGATCTACGGCCACATCCGTGCCCGGCACCTGTGGGACATGATCATGGTCTCGACGTACGACTACGCCGAGCCGGGTTTCATCCTGATCGACCGCGTCAACGAGATGAACAACAACTGGTGGTGCGAATCGATCCGCGCGACCAACCCCTGCGGCGAGCAGCCGCTGCCGCCGTACGGCGCCTGCCTGCTGGGCTCGGTCAACCTGACCAAGTTCGTGCGCAAGCCGTTCACGGACGAAGCCTCCTTCGACTGGGAGGAATACAAGGAAGTCGTGCGCGTGTTCACCCGCATGCTCGACAACGTCGTCGAAGTGAACGGCCTGCCGCTGGAACAGCAGCGCAAGGAAATCATGCGCAAGCGTCGCCACGGCATGGGCTTCCTGGGCCTGGGTTCGACCGTGACCATGCTGCAGATGAAGTACGGCTCCAAGGAGTCGTGCGACTTCACCGATCGCATCGCCCGCGACATGGCCGTCGCCGGCTGGGAAATGGGCCTGTCGCTGGCGCAGGAAAAGGGCGCCGCCCCGATCATGGACGAGCGCTTCGCCGTCACCGCCGAGATGCTGCGCAAGCGTCCGGAAATGGTGAAGGACGGCTGGAAGATCGGCCAGGAGATCGAAGGCAAGACCCTGCACGCGCGCTACAGCCGCTACATGCAGCGCATTGCCACGGTCGCCCCGGAGCTGGTGGATGAGCTAGCTGTCGTCGGCGCGCGCTTCACCCACCACAGCTCGATCGCCCCGACCGGCACCATCTCGCTGTCGCTGGCCAACAACGCGTCGAACGGCATCGAGCCGTCCTTCGCCCACCACTACAGCCGCAACGTGATCCGCGAAGGCAAGAAGTCGAAGGAAAAGGTCGACGTCTATTCCTACGAACTGCTCGCCTACCGCGAACTGATCAACCCCAAGGCGATGCCGTTCAGCGAGGAAGCCGGGGCCAAGCTGCCCGACTACTTCATCTCCGCCGACGACATCACCCCGAAGGAACACGTCGACGTCCAGGCCGCTGCGCAGAAGTGGGTGGACTCCTCGATCTCCAAGACCGCGAACGTCCCCACGGACTACCCGTACGAGGACTTCAAGGACATCTACCGCTACGCCCACCAGCAGGGCCTGAAGGGTTGTACCACCTTCCGCTTCAACCCGGCCGCCTTCCAGGGCGTGCTGGTGAAGGAAGCCGACCTGGAGAACACGCTTTACCGCTTCGAACTGGAAGACGGCAGCGTGGTCGAGGTCAAGGGCAACGAGCAGATCGAATACGACGGCGAGATGCACACCGCCGCCAACCTGTTCGACGCACTGAAAGAAGGCTATTACGGCAAGTTCTGAAGCCCGCCTTTTTCTCCCTCCCTTTCGCGCAGCGAAGGGGGTGAGGAGAGGCGCTTGCGAGCCACTGGCTCGCGCCTCGACGAACGCCATCGGGCCTTGCCCGATGGCCGGGAAGCCGGGGAGGGGTAACAAGCGCCGCAGGCGCGAGTGCTTTCACCCGACCTGAACATCAAACAGCACTACACAGCTCCGATCCGCAGCAGTAGCATCGATTCGCAGCACCGCAATTGCGATTGTTTGTCCCGATAAAACCAGCAAGGCCTAAACGCCCGCGAGGAGGGCACATGAGCAACGGGAATGGAGTGACGGCGACCTTGTCGCAGGCAGCCGAAACGGTGAAGGAAACCGCGTCCAACGTCGGCGCCGCCATCGCCACCAAGGCCGAAGGCGCCGTGAACGCCGTGAAGAAGCGCGCCAGCAAGGCAACCAAGGCCGTGCAGAAACGCGCCAGCACCGCGAAGAAGGCAGCGAGCAAGGCCGTCAGCAAGGCGAAGAAGAAGCTCGCATCCGCCTCGGCCGCGGCCAAGAAGGAAGCCACCGCGCTGAAGGCCAAGGTCACCGGCAAGAAGGCAGCCAAGAAGACCGCGAAGAAAGCTGCAAAGAAGACCGTGAAGAAAGCGGCCAAGAAGGTAGCGAAGGCACCGGCGAAGAAGGCAGCAAAGAAGGCCGTCCGCAAGGCGCCCGCGAAGAAGGCTGCAAAGAAAGCAGTGAAGAAGGCAGCAAAGCGCCCGGCGAAGAAGGTCGCGAAGAAAGCCGCCCGCAAGTAAGCGCAGTACAAAGCAGTACCAAGAATAGAAAGCCCCGATTGGTCACCGCGCCCCGCGCGGGCGCGGTGACCGCACTGAACCACTTGGCTCCCCCAAGGCAGCACCAGGACAGCACGATGACCGTCAAGATCAACAAGAAGATCAAGGGCTACACCGTCGTTACCGCCGACGACAAGGCCAAGGAAGCGATCAAGGCGGAATCCGTATCGCGCGCCACCGTCGAAGCCGAGCTTCCGGTCGCCGACGTGATCCAGATGCACGAGCGCGTCGAGCGCCCGGAAGTGCTGATCGGTTCCACCTACAAGATCAAGACGCCGCTGGTCGAGCACGCCATGTACGTGACGATCAACGACATCGTCCTCAACCCGGGCACCGAACACGAACTGCGCCGCCCGTTCGAGGTGTTCATCAATTCCAAGAACATGGACCACTTCCAGTGGATCGTGGCCTTGACCCGCATCATGTCCGCCGTGTTCCGCAAGGGCGGCGACGTCACCTTCCTGGTCGACGAGATGCGCGCCGTGTTCGACCCGCGCGGCGGCTACTTCAAGGCCGGCGGCGTGTACATGCCGTCGCTGGTCGCCGAGATCGGCGCCGTGGTCGAGGAGCACCTCAAGTCGATCGGCCTGATGCACGACCCGGAAATGAGCGACGCCACCCGCGCGCTGATCGCCGAGAAGCGCAAGGCGTTCGAAGACCGGTCAAAAAAAAACAGTGAAATAGGCAAAGCCGGTGAAATGGGCGGCGCCATGAGCGGCGACGCCGACGCCCGCACCGAAGAAGTCATCGAAGTCACCGGCGAAGGCGTGTCGTTCCCGCCGTCCGCCACCATGTGCCACAAGTGCAGCGCGAAGGCGCTGGTGATCATGGATGGGTGTGCGACTTGTTTGAATTGTGGGTATAGCAAGTGCGGGTGAGGTAAGTGTTTGAACAGCGAAAGAAAGAAGGTGGGGGTGGTGCCGCGCGGTAAAGGCCGCCGGAAATTGGCGCCTTCTGGAGTTCTCACAGCGTTGAGCGTCTGGGGAGATGCGGGTTGAAGCAAATAGGCTCGACGGCCTGGCGAGTTATGCTCGTCCTTTTGGCTGTTACTACGCTAATCCTGGCGATTAACTCCCCGGCAACTCGCGGCCCCATGGAGACCGTCACGACGATCGTAGATTTTCTTGGTGACCTATTCACCGTGATGGCGTCTGCCCTAGCGCTCTATCTGTACTTCTTCCGGCGCGGCGAAATTGGAGCTGCAATCAAGGCAATTGCGAACTTTGCATACCAAAGCACGCTTGCGGAATTGCGTCAGAAGCTCGAAGCCCTCGCCAATTTGCACGCTAGCAACGGCGACCACCTTGACGACATAGTTAGTACATGGCACGACGTGTGCGGCCAAATTGAAGGAAATCCCGCGTTGGTCGTGGAGTGTGCGGAGTTCGTAAAGCGGGTAAAACGGGCGACCAATCGAGCGACGCCAATATCGCAGCCTCAGCATCGTGCGCTCATAAGTCAGTTGCGCGAGAAGCTGCGCCACATCGATGTGACGACCTTCGCTGATGCGCTTGGAGAAACCAATAAATGAAGATCGTTTCCGCAGTCAATGCGATGATCGCCAACGCTAACAAGATCTCAAACGTCTGCCACGGGAATACGCCGAACGACGAGGTGTTCTTTGTTTACAACGAGAAGTACAAGTTCTCGGTAATGAAAGCCAAGGATGATGTATCAGTCTACTTCTATCCTGGCGGAGAAGCGCTCGAGTCGCTGGCCGCATGGGACGATCGCGATTGGGATCAGTCCGGAGTCAGCGTGGTTCGCTATTCCGCGAAGGAGTTGGGCGATAAGGAAGCAATGGAGAGCTTCTCCGAACTGTTTCGCGTAGCTAAAGAGCGCGTTTATGGTGTCGACGACGTGCTCGACGACATAATTTCGGATCTGCAGTTCTAGCCGAAGCCAGCATAACCCTGAAAACAGGGATCAGAGTCGACTTCGGTTGCAGTAGAGCGTCGCTCAGCACAAAAGGAACAATAGGGACGGAGGCAATTAAGTGAGGCTACTCGCCTCCCTCCCTTTTCTGGTCGGGCTCTTCGCCGCGCTGCTCGTACAGCGACGGTGTCACGCCGGCACTGGCCAGGTAGCCGCGTAGGCTGCGTACGGCATTGCGGTCGAGGACGTTGCCTCGATGCGGGCGATGCAGGATCGCCTCGACCTGCTTGATGCGAAAGCGGATGCGATTGCCACTCAAGGTTTCGATTTCTGCGCCCAGGTGGTGCAGTAACGATTCCACTTCACGCCAATGGATGTTGCCGCTGACCGGGTCGTGGAAGATGGTGCGAATCAATGCGCCGTGATGATGACTCATGGCCAGCCCCTCCAGTCGCGGAAACAGTGGTCAGAGTACGTTTTCCAGGTTGACTGCGCCCTACGACGCTACGGATCGAATCGCTCGGTCGTATCCATGCGGACACCGCGGAGGTGCGCTGTTGCGAGGTGCGCGGCATGGCGGGGCTCGGCGAAGTAGCCGATCAGGATCGTGCGCCGGCGCGCGCCGCTGTGGTTCTGGCTGGCCGCATGCAGCAGGTCGGCATCGAACACGAGGACGTCACCCGCGCTGCCCGTGAGCGGCATCGACCGGGCTTCGTCGTCGAGCTCGACCAGCGCCGCGCCCTGCGTAGGGCGATGACTGCCAGGGACGATACGCGTTGCGCCGTTCGCGGGGCCGTAGTCGTCGAAGAAAGCCAGGACGTTCACCGTGTCGCCGGGCCGTTGCGCCGACAGGTCGCGATGCAGGCCCTGGTGGCCCGCTCCCGCCAGGGGCTCGCGCCCCTCCACCTGCGCGAGGAAGAACCTTTCGCCGATCAACGCGCCGACCGCGGCCAACAGCGCTGGCAAGCGGCACACGGCCTGCACTTTCGCATCGAGGTCCAGCAACGCATGGCGCCAGCCTGGTCCACGCGGCACGGGCCATTGCCCGGATGGCGTGACGCCCGCGTCGAACGCGCTGCGCAAATCGTCCAGCCACTCGGCCGGGATCGCTTGACGCAGCAGGGCGTAGCCGTGTCGTTGGACTTGTTCGCGATCGATCATGGCTTCCCGGTGGAGTGCTTCAGAAGGGGTCGGCTAAAAGGGGACGGAGGCAATCATGAGCGCGGGGTATCTGCGACTCGCTTCAGCAACCTCGCTGTTTTCGACTACGGCTTCCGGATCCGTTTCCACGGCCGTAGGGCGGGTTGGCTTTCAACGGCGGAGCCGGTCAAGCCGCCCTACGCAACGTCAGGGCGCTGATTCGGCCCCATTACCGCCTTTCAGCCTCAAGACTCTGTCGCCGGACCTCCCGGGGTCCAAGGGTGCACCTCTCCAGGTTCTGTGCCGGAGCTTTTTGGTCCGCGGTTGCACCTTTGCAGCCCCAAGGTCGGACCGGTTTGGGTCCAAGGTTGCACCCCCCAAGGTCCAGGCCCCGAGCATTTGGGTACAAAGTCGGACCTTGCCAGGTCCACGCTTGCACCTCCCCAGGTCCGATACCGGACCTTTCTGCTCAACGGTTGTACCTGCTTAGGTCCGCGGTCCGACCTTCCGAGGTTCGCGGCTGCACCCACTCAGGTTCAACGCGTTTGCGGCTCGGCTATTCCTGACGCCACTGGGGCGCAGAATCCTCGCGCCGCGCCTGCTCAGGCATCCAGCACCAGGCGATAGCGCGCCTTGCCCGCACGCAGGTGGTCGAGGGCGTCGTTGACCCGGTTCATCGGGAAGTGCTCGGTCTGCGGGGCGATGCCGTGGCGGGCGGCGAAGCCGAGCATGGCGTCGATCGTGCCGCGCGATCCGGTGGGCGAACCCGACAGGCTCTTCTGCCCGGAGATCAGCGCGAAGGCGACCACCGGGATGGGTTCCAGTACCGCGCCCACCACGTGCAGGCGACCGTTGGGTGCCAGCGCGGTGAACAGCGCCGGCCAGTCCAGCGGCGCGTTGACGGTGTCGATGATCAGGTCGAAGGATCCGGCCAGCGCGTTGATCGCCGCGCTGTCGCGGCTGGACACCACGCGGTGCGCGCCGAAGGCGCGGGCCTCCTCGGCCTTGGAGTCGCTGGAGGTGAACGCGGTCACTTCGCAGCCCCAGGCGCGGCAGAACTTCAGCGCCATGTGCCCGAGGCCCCCGATCCCGAACACGCCGACGCGACTGGTGGGGCGGATGCCCAACAGCTCCAGCGGCGAATACACGGTGATGCCGCCGCACAACAAGGGCCCGACTTCGGCGAAGGGCAGGGCGTCGGGAATGGGGACGGCCCACACCCAGTGGCAGCGGACCTTGTCGGCGAACGCGCCGTGGCGCCCCGTGATGGTGCCCACCACCGAGCGGCACAGGTGCTGGCGGCCGGCCACGCACTGTTCGCAGTGCAGGCAACTGTAGGCGTTCCAGCCGATGCCCACGCGCTGGCCGAGCGCCAGTCCCTTGGCCTGCGGCCCCATCGCCACCACGCGGCCCACGCCTTCGTGCCCCGGCACGAACGGATACACGGTCATGCCCCATTCGTTGTCGAGCATCGACAGGTCGGAGTGGCAGATGCCGCAGTGCTCGATCGCGATCTCGACGTCTTCGGCACCCAGCGGCCCCGGATCGTATTCGAAGGGTTGCAGGCGTTCACCGGCGGCCAGTGCCGCCCAGGCCTTGATCGTCGCCATCGTTCGCACCTCGGGCAGAGGCCCCGATGCTACGCGTCGTGTGTTCCGTCATCGTCAAGGAGCAGGAAAGCGGGGACAGCATCGACTGGTCGCAACAGCCGGCGTAGCCCGGGTAAGCGAAGCGCACCCGGGACTTTTCATCGGAGGCCGCGAACGGATCCAGCCCCGGGTGCGGCCTGTGGCCTTGCCCGGGCTACGATGGAAGCGCCCTCGCCGAGCAACGGCCGTGGAATGAATCGCCGAAAAGGAGCAACCGATGTCCGACCTCAACTATTCCGACACCAATGCCAAAGACTGATTTTTCCGTGATTCTCCGGCCTGTTGTCTGCGCGACTGCGCTCGGTATCAGCTTGATGGGGCCACGCCTTGCGGTGGCCGCCGAGGCGCCAGCAGAACAGGATCAGACGGGAAACCGGATCGAGGCTTTTGAGCCGATACCCGCGGAGGCGGCGACTGCGACTGCGACTGCGGAGATGGATTCGTCGGCCATGCATTGCACGCAGGACCGGCGATGGTGCGCGCGGATCCGCTCTGACGCCCAGGCCGGACGCCAGTGGCTCGAGTTGTTCGATCAGACGGTGCCGGTCGAGCAAAGGCGAACCTGGCGTCACGAACTGCCGGCGGGCGACAGCGATGAATCACCCACGCTCTGGCCTCGCATCGTGCGCATGCCGGAAGCTGACGACGACGGCAAGCGCGGGCGCCACATCGCAATCGTTGGCGTGGTGACGCATCTGAGCACCGGATATTCGGGTGGCGGGGCGAGTGCTGATTACCTTGGCCTGGTCAAGGTTGATGCCGCCTACGGTGGTGAAGCGGCGTTTGCGGAAGTGCTCTCGGTGCCGGTGAGTGGTTCGGTAATGATTCGCGCCTGTTTCTCGGAAGAGGATGTCAAGAATCGGGCGGAAGCCTGCCACGACGAATACAACTTCTCGGCGACGCTGGCCTTGGACGACGCGAAGTCGTTGCCCGGAGCGCTGCCACAGTTCAGTTACGTAACGCAGGCCACGAGCTTTCCGGGACCCATTTCGCGTAGCGCGGATTCTCTCGCCAATCCGCCGCTCCGAGAGGAAGACCTTGTTACGGTGGTCAACGATGAATGCAGTTACAGCAGGATCTTGCGCTTCAATCCTGCAACCGGTCGTTATGAGTTTGATTCGCCCGTCCCGGACTGCAGCGACTTCACCGTGCCTTAGCCGAGCATGCGAGCGCGCTGCGCCTTTGCAGCGGGGGACAAGGGGGGCGGAGGCTATCAAGCCAAGTTGACTGCCTCTGCGCCGCGCCTTTGCAGCGGTGCCTGCGCTTTCGGATACGAAACGAGGGAGCTTCGCCTCCCTCGCTTCGTCTTTGGCGCAATGTGCTGCAATGCTCGCGACTTGCGGGCGGGGCTTAGGTAGAACTGTTGGCTGATCGGTCACGTGAATCTGCAAGCAAAAGTTGGTTCCATAACGCACAAGCCCGCCGTTTGGCGGGCTTGTGTGATCCCGTCGCGTTGTCGCCTTGCGATGCACTAGCCAAGTCGTGGTGAAGGGGCGGTGGAAACCACCGCCCTTCCGGAGCACGCCTGCGATTGCGATCAGTAGAAGCTGTATTCCCAGCGCAGCGTGACGCTGCTTTCCGGCCCGTAGATTTCATACAGCGGGGCCCGGGTGTCGATGATGACGTTCCCGTCTGCGTCGACATCGCGCGAGCGCGCCGAGCGGTAGGTCGCGTAGCGCTTGTTGAGCACGTTGTCCCAGTGGATGGAGAACTCCGAGTTCTCGTTGACGCGGATGCGGCCGGACAGGTTCAGGGTGTGGTACGCATCCACCATGTCATCGTCGCTGGTGATGAAGTGCGACTTGTAGCTGCCGTAGGCGTTGACGTCGGCGCGGAGGAACGCCTCGCGGTTGAACAGGGTGAAGCCCTGGTCGAAGGCGATGTAGGCGTTGTAGTGCGGGATGTTCGCCATGCCGTCGCCCTTGTGCGCACCGATCGAGTCGACGTCGGACAGCATCTTCGAATCCGTGTAGGACGCGTTGAACGTCAGCTGGCTGCGCTCACCCAGGCCCAGGGTGCTCTCCACCTCGACGCCTTCCGAGCGTGCCTTCGCCGCGTTGGCGGTGTAGCTGAAACCGCAGCTGGGCATGTAGATCTCGGCCTGCACGCCACTCCAGTTGATGCGATAGGCCGCGGCGGCCAGGCGCAGGCGATTGTCGAACGCCGCGGTCTTCAGCCCCAGCTCGTAGTTGTCGATCTGGTCGGAGTTGTAGCGCGGCTTGAACGCGCCAGCGTACGTGTCTTCTTCGCAGTCGTGCGGCAGCGACGGGAAGTTGTTGCCGCCGGGGCGGTAGCCTTCCGAGTACAGCGCGTAGAGATTGAGGTTCTGGTTGGGCTGGTAGGACACGCTCAACTTCTTGCGGTTGCCCGATTCGCTGCCCGCGGACTGGGTGTCCAAGGGTTCCGGCCCGATCCAGATGCCTTCTTCGCGACCGGAGTAGGCGTCCTCCAGGCGGAAGTGGCGCAGGCCGCCGGTGAACTCGAAGGCGCCGATGCCGGTGTCCAGGTGATAGGTCAGCTCGCCGAAGCCCGCCAGTTCGTTCTGCTTGGAGTAGTAGAGGATGTTGCGGTAGTTGGCGTTCGGCCGACCCCACAGGTACTGGCTCATCTCGGTGACGTTGTGCACGCCGTAGGGTTCCCAGTCTTCCCAGGCCCAGTCGTTCCAGTCGGAGAAGATGGCCATGCTGGCCGGGTCGCTGTCCTCGTACTCCCATTGCAGGTCCGGTTCCGGATTCGACCAGGTGCGGTCCTGGAACACGCCCAGGGTCCAGTCGAAGCCGGCATGGGTTTCGTTGTTCTGCAGGCGCAGTTCGTGGGTGACGCGCTTTTCCGAATCCTTGTTGATGATCCAGGCATGGATCAGGTCGTCCATGTCCAGGCGCGACCAGTTGTCCAGCCCACTGTGGGCGCTGGTGCGGTACGAGCCTACGTAGTGCAGTGAGGCGAAGCCCCACAGGTTGTCGTGGTCGAAGCTGAGCGAGTAGAGGTTGGTCCGGTCGTTGTCCCAGTCGTCGAGCGACTCGTAGATGCTGTAGACGGGATCGGCGTGGCCGCGTGGGTTGCCGCCGGAGTAGCACTCCGCGCGCTCCGCGCCCGGCCGGCAGGTCACGTCGGTGTAGCTCACGTCGTAACCCCAGGGCGAGTCCACATTGGGCGTGGCACTCGCGAAGGTGCGGTATTCGGGGATCGAGCGGTCGGCGCGGTTGGTGCCGACGTCGTGGCTGTAAATGTAGAAATGACTGAAGTTGACGTGCATGTCGTCCGTCGGTTCCCACTGCAGCTGGGTGCGCAGGAACTTGCCTTCACGGTTCGACTGGGTGCCGGTGGCGGCATTCACGATTGCCAGTGGCGTGTCGTACACGCTGGCGGTCACGCGCGCGGCCAGCTTGCCCTTGATGAGCGGGATGTTCAGGCCGGCATCGCCGCGCAATGCGGTGCCTTCGACGTTGTTCGTCTCGGTCGCGCGCAGCGTGGTGAACATTTCGAAACTGTCCGTCTGCGGCCGGCGGGTGACGATCTGCACCGTGCCGCCGATGGCGTTGGAGCCCCACAGCGTGCCCTGCGGGCCGCGCAGGACTTCCACGCGCTCAACGTCGGCGAGGTCGCTGAACAGGCCGGCCGAAAGCGGCACCCCATCGACGAACTGGTTGGTGGTGCCCGGCGCGCCGCTGTTGCTGCCGGCCAGGCCGCGCAGGATCAGTTCGCCGGTGGCGTTGGCGCCGCTGGCGATGGTGCGGTACAGGTCGGTCACGCTACTCAGGTTGCGTTCCTTGATCTCGGTCGCGGACACCGCGGAGATGCTCATCGGCACCTTGAGGATGTTTTCCGAGCGTTTGCGCGCAGTGACCAGGACGGTGTCCAGGTCGGTGGCTTTCTTCGTGCCGGCGTTCTCACTGGTGCCGTCCTGCGACGCCGCGTCCTGTGGGGTGGCGGGCTGTGCGGGGTCGGGGGGCGAGGCGGGGGATTGCTGGGCGAACGCAGCGTTGTTGAACAGCAAGGCGGTTGCCAGGGCGACACTCAGCCTGTCCAGGTGCAGGCCGTTGCGGTGGTTGGTTTGCATTCTGTTCCCTCGAATGGAGTGCATGACCGGGGTTGCCGGTTCCCGCTCCGGCAGTGGGGGAACGTAACAGATTGGCTACGGGTGGTGTTCCGGCCCGCTGAGAGGCCAATTTGTCCCAGTTGCGCCGTTCGCGTTGCGGATCAAGGGCCAGATTCATTTGTTCGAAGAATGAGTCGCAAGGACACAGGGCGAACAATGGGAGGCAATCAAGCCCAGTCAATTGCCTGCGTGCCTTTGCTTGGCCCTTGCTGCGATGTTTGCGCTTTCACCAGGCGATTCCTGGAACGCGCCAGGGCCCACAAGATCGCAACAACGGCACAGGCCAACACCATCGTGACCAGCGAAGCTTCCGGGCCAAATACCCCGCCGGTCAGCCAGTCGGGCCCGTGGTATCGGCTGGCAATCGGCGCGAGGGAAACCCAGTCGCCGAGACCGGAAAGCGGCATGCCGGTCAGGATGATCGAGAAGTTCCAGGCCGCATGGTTTGCCGCCACCACCCAGAGATTGCGCGCGTACGCGAACACCAGGGTCAACAAGGCGCCCAGTAGCGTGACCGAGACGACGGTGGTGACCAGTGCTGCAGTGTTCGCATGGCCCTCGATGTTCTCCAGATGCCCTAGTCCGAACAGCAACGCCTGCAGCCACAGGGCGATGGTGGTGCCCCAGGCATTCTCCAGGATGCGAAACACGATGCCCCGGTAGACGACTTCCTCGAGCATTGCCGCGACCACGATCAAGCCGGCGACGCCGAGCAATCCGTGTTGCAGGCCGCGATAGGCGGTGACTTCGTAGGCGCCCAGTGCGAACAGCAGCAGTGCGGCGAGCAGGATCAGGCCGGCGCCAGTCACTCCCCCGACGACGATGCCGCGCAGTGTCGGACGAAGTTCGTCGACCTTTCGCTTCTCATGGAAGCGGACGTAGGCCCAGTAGGCCAGCAGCACGAAGGCGAAGATGCCGATGCGCCGCAGGAAGCTGGTCAACGCTTCCCCGGGGTGGAACAGCGAAACAAGTGCCGGCAACAGCAGCAATCGGAACGCCTGCACGCTACCGACGACGGCCGCTGCCGCGAGCAGCAGGCTCAGGCCAACCCGCCCGGCCAAGCGAAGCTGAAACATTGATCACCCCCCCGTGTTGTCTGCCGCGACCGCGATCAATGCAACGCGCTGATCCGTGCGGCGGATTGGGTGGCCACGCTAGGGTATTGGGGAATGCAGGGATAGGCGAAATGCGACAAACAGCCCGCCAGCGGCGACAGAAGCGGGAATGGAGCGACGTACGCAGCTTCCTGGTAATTGCAGCGGTCGGCACCTGGAGGCGGAGACAGCCGACGATAGAGCGCAGGGCGATCGCGCCGCATCGGGTAACCGAAGCCGTGGGTTCCGGCGCATCAAGCCTTCGCGCAATTTCGCCCTGCGTGTCCGCTTCTGGCTGGGGGCGGTCCCGTCATCGCGAGGGGACAATCAGGGACGTTTCGTGCCGGGGGTTGCCTGGCCCGCACGATTACCAGACCAGGTCGTCAGGCACCTGGAACTGCGCGTAGTACGCATCGTCTTCTGACGTTGCGGTAGGCTGCTCGTCGCCCGCGTTGCCATGATCGAGCACGACCATGCTGGCGTCGCGTTCGCGCACCTTGTCGCCAGCCGCGCGCGGCAACAACTCGTAGCGTTCGCCCAGGCGGACGATCACCAGCACGCCGGCGGACAGCTGCCTGCGCTGGTCGTCGTTGACGAGGAGGGTGCGGATGGCGCCGTCGGCGGTGAAGCGGTACTCGCTCTCACCGGCTGCCGGCACTTTCTTGTCTTCGATGATCTGCCGTGCCTGCGCACGAAGTTCAGCGACCCGGGCCTGGGCTTTGCGTTCGGCGGCCAGTGCGCGGTCCCGTTCGGCCTTTTCGGCGCGTACACGTTCGGCTTCCAGCTGGATTTCGCTGGGGCCGGACGGGCCTTTGGCATGTCGGGCCTTGTTCTGCTCGCGCGCCACCTCGGCCACCTTGGACTTCTTGACGAGGCCCGCCTTGAGCAGCTGTTCCTGGAGCGGATTCGTCTTCGCCATGACGCGGTTTCATGTTGGGGATATCGGGCCCATCATACCCGCCGTCCTTGCCGCCGCTCCCGTCCGCTTCTGCCATGGAACCTTTGAAGTACCTCGCCGGCTACCCGCAACACCTCCAGGCGCGGGTGCGCGAAATGATCGCGCAGGACCGACTGGGCACGATGCTGGCCGACAAGTACCGCGAGCCACACGCCGTGCGCAACGACGGCCAGCTGTACGACTACGTCCAGGCGCTCAAAGAGCAGCACATGCGCAAATCGGTGCCGCTGGGCAAGGTGGTCTACGACAGCAAGCTGCAGGTGATGAAGCATGCGCTCGGCACGCACACCGCCATTTCCCGGGTGCATGGCGGCAAGCTCAAGGCCAGCCGCGAAGTGCGCATTGCTTCCGTGTTCCGCGATGCGCCCGCCGGGTTCCTGAAGATGATCGTGGTGCATGAACTCGCGCACCTGAAGGAAGCCGAGCACAACAAGTCGTTCTACCAGCTATGCACGCACATGGAGCCCGACTACCACCAGTTGGAGTTCGATCTGCGCCTCTACCTGACGCATCTTGATGCAGGGCAGGGTTGAGGCGGGTGCGCGGTCGCAGCGGGCAGTGACTGCAATTGGCCGCTAACCGACCGGTGGTTGGATGCCGACCCATAGCGGCCAATCGCCACTCGTGCCGGCCCCGCTCTGGCAAGGCCAGGACACGGCCATGATCGGTTTAAACCCTCGAGCCGTTCGGCACATCGCACTGAGCGGGCCGGATGCGCGATCGCCCGACCCAGAGGCTTTCTGGAGATCACATCATCAGCGCGTTTGTCAGGAAAAGTTGCATGCGGTCTGGAAAACACCGCCTCACCACCATCATTGCCGCAGCGCTGATGTCGTTCCCTTGTCTTGCGCTCGCCGCCAATACGTTGCAAGAGGCCAACGGACTGGCCAGGCAATTCGTGCAGCAGACCATGAAGCAGCAGCGGATACCCGGCTTGCAGGTTGCAGTCATCAAGGACGGCCGGGTTGTGTTGTCCGAAAGCTATGGCTTCGCCAACGTCGAGAACCACGTACCAGTCACGAGCAGGACACTGTTCCCCATCAATTCCGCGACCAAGTCATTCACGGGCGTTGCCATGATGCAACTGGTCGAGTCAGGGCTGGTGGATCTCGACGCCCCGGTCTCCCGCTACCTGGACGACCTGCCCGCCACCTGGCGGGGGATACGCATCCGCCAACTGCTCGGGCATACGTCCGGCTTGCCCGACATCGTGGGCCAGCACGGCCTGATCGGGGGAGGGACCGAGCTGGATGCCTGGAAGGCAGTCAAGGAGCTGCCATTGGACGCGCCCATCGGCGACAGGTTTGCCTACAACCAGACCAATTACGGCTTGGTGGCGCAGATCATCGTCAAGCAGGCGAAGGTGCCCTACGAACGGTATCTGGCAGACCATCAGTTCGCCGCGGTGAACATGCCCTTGACCACGTTCGGCGACAGCTACGACCTTGTTCCCAACGCGGCGACGATCTACAGCCCCGGATCGGCAAGTGGCGGGAATTGGCGGTGCCCGCGCTGCATTCGTCGTCTACCCGGATGATGGATTGGCCATCGTCATGTTGACCAATCTCGCCGGAGCGAATCCGCAGAGGTTCATTCCGCAGATCGTCGAGTTCTACAGGCCATTGCAGCACGCGCCCCGGCGCTGAGCTCTTGCCTCCACGTAGAGCCCGTCGAAGCTTTCAGGTCGGTCCGCTTCTGGTCGGAAGTAGCCATTGGCGTTGAAGCCCACTCCATGCGGGTCGCAATGGATCTCGTAAGGCGGGTCTTGACCCGCCGCCCGACGGATCTGCATTGATCGCGTCGGCCTTGGGCCGCGGTGCAACGCCGCGAGGACCAGCGCCCTCCGCCCGCCCTCCCAAGGCACTTGCGGGTCGGGCCAAAACATTTCACCAAACAGTTGACAATCGTCCGCGTCGCTGTATATTCAACCTCATGGTTGATAAATATTCCGGCCGCCTCGACGCGGTATTTCAGGCCCTCGCCGACCCCACCCGGCGCGCGATGCTGCACGACCTCGCCCAGGCGCCGCGCACGGTCAGCGAACTCGCCGCGCCGTTCGACATCTCGCTTGCCGGCGCCTCCAAGCACATCCAGGTGCTCGAACGTGCCGGGCTGATCCAGCGCGAGATCCAGGGTCGCGTGCATACCTGCCGGATCGACGCGCGTCCGCTGCATGACGGCGCCGAGTGGATCCGCCACTACGAACGTTTCTGGAACCAGAAGCTCGACGCCCTCGAAGCCCTGCTCAAGGCCGGGGACGCCGCCAACCCACCTGGCAACAAGCGCACCAGCAGACCCGCGGCCCAGTCCGCCCGCAAGCCCCGCACCCCACGGAGGAAGTCATGAACATCGCCCTGCCTGAAACCGGTTACGCCACCCTCGACGCATCCAACACCGTGCGCGTCGAGCGCCTGCTGCCCGGCCCGATCGAACGCGTCTGGGCCTACCTCACCGACGGCAACCTGCGTCGACAGTGGCTCGCGGCGGGCGACATGGCGATGCACGTCGACGCGCCCTTCGAACTGACATGGCGCAACGACGAACTCACCGATCCGCCGGGCCAGCGCCCCGAAGGTTTCGGCGCGGAGCACCACATGGCCAGTCGCATCACCGAACTCGATCCGCCGCACCGGATCGCCTTCACCTGGAACGGCACGGGCGATGTCTCGTTCGAACTGCAACCCAAGGGCGACGCCGTGCTGCTTACCGTCACCCACCGCACCATCCGCGAGCGCTCGACGCTGCTGAAGATCGGCGCTGGCTGGCACATGCACCTGGACATCCTGGTCGCGCGCATCAGCGGCGAAACGACGGAACCGTTCTGGGACGGCTGGGCCCGGCTCCGCGACGAATACGACCGGCGCGTTCCTGCCTGACGCGGTCGCCGCAACGCCGGCTTCGAAGGCAGCACCACGCGTGCCATCGATTTCCACGATGGCGATGGGATCGGTGGAAACACTTTGCAGGCACACACTCGCGCCGCCGTGGCACTGAACACGGCGGCGCGACTTTGTCGTCATGGCCGAGGCGAACGCATGGGCGGACCAACGGCGTGGAACCGAACGACGGGCAATTGCAGCGTGGGCAGTCGCCACTGGTCGCCAGCACGGCAGCGCCAGCGGAACAATCCCGATCGGCGGGGCACTGAATCCCGCGGATCGCCGACCCGCGGTGCTTGCGCGGCGTGCCCGCGCCCCCATGTGCTCACGGTCCCCAGTGGGACGCACCTCCCTCCACCAGGAATTAGCCATGACACTTTCCATGTACCAGGCCAGCGTCCCCGTCTTCCAGCGCGTGCTCGGCAACCTGCGCCACGTGCTCCAGCAGGGCGAGGCCCACGCGACGCAGAAGGGCGTCTCCAACGAGGTGATGCTGCAGACGCGACTGATCCCGGACATGCTGCCGCTGGTAAAGCAGGTGCAGATCGCCACCGACATGGTGAAGAACGGGTGCGCGCGCCTGGCCGGTGTCGATCCGCTGCCGTTCCCGGACGACGAAACCACCTTCGAGCAGCTCTACGCCCGCCTGGACCGCTGCATCGAACATCTGTCCAGCTTCCGTCCGGAGCAGATCGATGGCACCGAGTCGAAAGAGATCGCCTTCGCCACCCGCACCGCGGAGCTGAAGTTCGACGGCCAGAGCTACCTGCTGCACTACGTGCTGCCGAACCTGTTCTTCCACGCCACCACCGCCTACGCGATCCTGCGCAGTGCGGGTGCACCGCTGGGCAAGATGGACTTCCTGCGCGGCGGCAACTGACCGGCTGCGGCTGCGGCTGCGGCGCGGGATGCCGTATCCTCGGCGCCGCGCCGCAGCCACCGTGTTTGACCCCGCGCTGACGTCAGGGCGCCGAATCCACCGCGCCGCAGCCATCTCGCCATTTCCGCAACTGCCCATGCGATCCACGATCAGAACCTCCCTCGCCGCGGCCACGCTGTTCGCGTTGCCACTGCAGGCCGCGCCCGCCGCCCAGGCCATCCGCTGGCCCAATCCGTGGGCCGCAACGCCGGACCTCACCTACCAGTCCGAAGGTCTGGAGACGCAGGTGAAGAACGGCGTGCGCGAACAGACGCGCCACACCGACACCACCACGCTGCATGTCACCGCCGACAAGGGCGAGGGATTCGTGCAGGAATGGACGGTCAACGGCTCGAAGTGGGAGATCATCGAAGGCGATCCGGCGAAGGCCGCGACGCTCGAGGCCGCCGGCAAGGTGCTGCAGGGCTTCCCGATCGCGACACGGCTCGACCGGGACGGCAACTACGTCGGGATCGACAACATCACGGAGCTGGCGACGCGCATGCGTGATTCGCTGCGTCCGCTGATCGTCAGCGGCGTGGAACGCAAGCTCGCCGCGATCCCGGATGCCACCGCGCGCGAGTCCGCGCGTAGCGAGGCGATGCAACGCGTGGACGACGCGCTGGCGCAGCTGACCACGCCGGCCGTAGTGGAGGTTACCGTGGGTCGCGTCATCCAGACTTACAACGCCTTCGTCGGCGTCGAGCTGGAACCCGAGCAGTGGTACGAAGTCGAAACCGCACTCGACAATCCGCTCGGCGGCGACAAGCTGCCAGCGAAGCTGCAGTTCACACTGTATCCGTCGAAAGACGACGCCGATGACATCTTCCTGGAATGGAACAGCTCGATCGACCCGGCGAAGGGCGCGCAGGTGGCATGGGACATTGCCGGCAAGCTGGCCGGCGTGCCGATCAGCCAGGCGCAGCGCAAGGGCCTGCCTGGCCAGGTCGTGATCCACGACACCGGCTTCGCCCTGTTCCGCCGAGCGACCGGCGTGACCGAGATGTTCGAAACCACGCGAACGGTGAAACTGGGCGGGCAGGAAAAGACCAAGCGCGAACGCATGCGCCTGGCCAATGGCAACCACGCGCACGAATGGACGCAGGAAGACGCTCCAGCCGCCGCGATGCCTGCACCCTGACACCAAGCGCAATGCCAACCTCCGCACTCGCGTGCGACACGAAGCCGACCCGCCATGTCCCGTAACTCAAAAGCCAAGCGCGATGCGCGAAAGAAGAAGGAACCCAAGCGTCCGATCCGGCGCCTGGGCGCACCGCTGCAGCCGCACGCGCAACTCACCGATGCGCAAGGCAATGCCATAGGCGGCGCCGGCTGGCGCGATGGCCAGTGGTTGATGGTGCTCGGCGGCCAGGTGGTTGCACGCACGCCCAGCGCGGCGATGACGATGGCGATGTTGCGCCATGTCGTTGCCCTGCAGGCGCAGTCCGGCGTAGTCGTGCACCTCACCCAGTCGCCGGCGATGGTGGACGTAGCGACGAAGGAAGCCGCGGCCCTGGGCCAGACGCTGGACGAGTACCTGCAGCAGCTTGAGCAGGAGCGCGTGGAGCGCGCCGTGCGGCAGGACGATCAGGTTGAAAGTACGCACGGTGAAAGCGAGCGTGCGGATGTTGCCGATGCAGGACGCGTTGATGTGCCGCCTGTTGTGTCCGCGGACGACGAACTGCCGTAGTTGGGTAAGCTCCGGCGCACGCTGGATTGAATCAGGGCCTGTTGACCAGGTCTTGTTTGAGATGTCGTCCCGAGCGCAGCGAGGGACCTGCTGTCCGGCGCGAAAACCAGATCCCTCGCTGCGCTCGGAATGACAGGGCAAGACTTGTTCAGTCCTCCTCGGGAACGTCAAGAAGCTGGAATTTCGAGCGGGGCGGGAAGTCCTGATCGTGGTGTCCGCAGATTCCTCACCACGTCCCGGGATGACAATTCCAGGTTGCCAGACCTTCCGGGATCGCTGAAAACGAGACGGCCGCGCGTGGCGGCCGTTCGTTCACCGCGAGTGTCGCCGCGCTTACTTCGCGCCGGTCACCGGCGTCGCTTCCGTCGCCTTGCCTTCGCCGGAACTGGCCTTGCCGGAGCCGGTTTCGCCGGACTTGCCTTCGCTCGCGCGAAGTTCGGCGAAGGTCTCCTCCTGCAGTGCTTGCAGCTTCGGCATCATCTGGCCCATGCGTCCCTGCATCGCCTGCATGGTGTGCTGCATCACCTGCGGCATCTTCGCGATCACGGCCTGTCCGGCGGGCGAGCGATAGAAGGACAGCATGCCGTCGACTTCGCCCTGGGTGAACGTCTTGCGGTAGACGTCGAGGAAGATCGGCTCCATCGACTCCCACGTCATCTCCGACTTGAGCAGCGCGATGACCTTGCCCTGCATCTTCGACAGGATCTCCTGCTGCTTCGGCGTGAGTTCCTGGCCCTGCGTCGCCTGTTGCATCGACTGCTGCATCATCGCATCGACCTGGGCCATCGAGCTGTCCAGGATCTTGCGCGATTGCGAAACCTCGATGAGTTCGCGCAGCGAGGCATCACTGACGGCGGCGTCTGCGCCGCGGGCAGCGGTTTGTTCGGCGGCGCTCGCACCGTGACAGGCGAGCAGGGCAAGCAAGGCGTACTTGGCGATCTTCATGTGGGTCCCCGGAGTTGGAAGTGGAGGCCGGAGTTCACGGTCCGGCCATGGCAAATCTGATCGACGATTGAGGTGTCGGTGTTTTTCAGGCTTCTAATCTGGCATCGCTCGAGCCCGCGATCTCAGTCGCCGAACTGCTCGCGGGTCAGGTTGATCGGATCGCCGTCGGTGCACACCACATCGTCTTCGATGCGGATGCCGCCGTAGGGCTTGAAGGCTTCGACGCGGTCCCAGTTCACGCTTGGACCCAGGCCCTTGTCCTTGAGCTCGTCCAGCAGCATGTCGATGAAATACAACCCCGGCTCGATGGTCACCACCATGCCTGCCTCCAGCACGCGGGTCAGGCGCAGGTAGGGATGGCCGACCGGCTTGGCGATGGTGCCGCCGCTGTCGCTCTGCGCGAAGCCGGCGACTTCATGCACCTGCAGGCCGATGCCGTGGCCGATGCCGTGCGGGAAGAACGCGCTGCTCACGCCAGTCTCCACCGCGACTTCCGGCGCGACGTTGATCAGGTCGAAGTCGCGCAGGATGGTCGCGATGGCCATGTGGGCATCGAGGTGCAGCTGCTTGTAGTCGAAACCGGCGCGGACCTGCGCGCACATCGTCCGTTGCGCGGCGTCCATCGCATTGATCAGCGCCTGGAAGTCGCCTGACGTGTCGCTCGCGTAGGTGCGGGTGATGTCGCTGGCGTAGCCGTGGAAGCTCGCGCCGGCATCGATCAGGAAGCTGCGGAAATCCTTCGGCGGCAACCGGTCGCGTTCGAAGTTGTGCAGCACCGCGGCGTGTTCGTTGAGGGCGATGATGTTGCTGTACGGCAGGTCGTTGGCGTCCTGCCGCGCTGCCTGGCAATACACCAGGTGGATGCCGAACTCGCTCGTGCCGGCGCGGAATGCGCGCTCAGCGGCGCGGTGCGCGCGCACGCCAATCCGCGAGGCCTCGCGCATCATCTCGATTTCGTACGGCGTCTTGAACGCGCGGTGGTATTCCAGGTAGGCGATCACCGCTGGCGGATTGTTCGGGGCGAAGTCGCCCACCGTGCTCAACGCCTCGCCCAGGATCGCGCAGCGCGCCGGATCGCTAGGGAGGTGCTGCAGCGCTTCATCGGGCTTGCGGATGACGACGATGTCGAAGTGCTCGGCCCAGTAGCCCGACGGGGCTTCCGGCACGACGTGCCAGTAGTCGAACGGCTGCAGGTAGATGAGCTTCGGCCGGCGACCCGGCGTGGCCACCAGCCAGCTGCCGGGATTGCGCGTCAGCGGTGCCCAGTGCTTGAACTGCGGATTGGTCGCGTACGGATAGTCGCGATCGTCGAAGAGCTGGTAGTGCAGGGTGCCGCTGGGAACGACCAGGTGGTCGAAGCCGCCGCGCGCGAGGGCTTGCGCGGTGCGTTCGTGCAGGACGTCCAGGTGCTGCGGATACAGCGCAGCGATGCGGGCGGGAATGGCGGGGTTCATGCGCGCTCACCAGGGGAGGGTGGGCGCATTCTACGTTCGGCCGGCGCAAGGCGCCGTGTGCAATTGGTCAGTCGCCGATGCCGCGCTTTGCCGTATTTGCCGGGAGCGGAATGCCAACATGCTGGTCGCGATCCTGCCTCCCATCGGCACGACTGCGCCGTTGGCACTTCATGCGTAGCGACTGCCGGGAGCGTCGATCCAGCTGCGCAGCTCCATCATCTGGTCATCGCTCATGCTGATGAAACGAAAGCCCGCCCATGCCTGGCCCGCGGCGCTGGCCTGGTCATTCCACAGCAGTTGCGCACCGACTTCGATCGAGGGCTTGCCTCGGCCAGTCGGGCCATCGGGCAGGCTGAAGCGCAGCTGGTAGAGCGCATCGGGCACGAGTGGCGCGCTGGCCATTACCAGCATGCCGGTCTCCGACAGGTTGCCCAGGTTGCCGATCACGACCTCGGTCATGCTGTCGATGATGTGGACGGTCTCGGCTACCTGGCGCCGTCGGCTGCGTCGGAATTCCTTCATTCGTACGACTCCCCGGTTGCGTGTTCGCCGTGGTGGATGAAGTTGCGCAGCACCCCGAGCGCGCTGTGCCAGGCGCGATCCACCAGGCTGCTCTGCTCGACGGTGACCACGCGCAGCTGTCCATGCGCCAGCATGCGCGCCAGGCTGTCCAGCGACTGCTCGCCCACGCGCTGGCCGCGCTGGTTGACGAACAGCGCGTGGTCGGTGAGCGGGCTGTACCACGACAGGCGGCGGCGTATCGCATCGCCCTGTTGGTTGGTGAGAAATTCGAACCAGGTACCGAACGGCAGGTGCTTGAGTTCCTCATAAGCCAGCTGCTCCGGCTCGGTGCGCGGCGGCAGGTCGGGTTTCTCGCCGGTGGCATCCTGGCCCAGGCGGCCGCGGGCCTTCAGGCGCATGGTCAGCTCGGTGCGCGAGGCCGGATCGTCCACGTCATCGTCGATGTTGGCGGTCAGGCGCCTGGCGATCTCGCTGGCTTCCTGGGCGTGGTAACCGACCAGGCCCAGGGCGTGCTCGATCTGCTCCGCCAGTCCGGGCGGTGCCGGCCGGGTGTCGGTGAGCGAGGTCGCCGCGATGATCGCGTGCGTCGCGGCCAGTTCCCGGACCCATTCATCGGACTCCTCGCCGTGACGCAGCAGCATCAGGGTCAGCACGTCGGCCCAGGTGTTGACCAGCAGCGTCTGCACGAAGCGCGGCAGCTTGTGGTCGCGCGATGCACCTTCGATGATCTCGGCGGCGCGGGACTTGGCGAGTTCCAGCTTCTCCTTGCCGCGCGCGGCATCGACATGGCGGCGCTCGGCCACTTCGGCGCGACGCGCCATCGTCTGCAGGTGCTGCTGCACGCGCTGGTTGGCGGCATCGAAGACGCTGGCATCGCCCTGGTAATGGGTGACGACGTCGTCCACGGCGCTGCGCAGGTTTTCGTTGAGCTGCGGGTCGGCTTCGTCTTCGGGCAGCCAGGAAGCGCCGGATTCGGCGACGGCGTTGAGCAGTTGCCGCGCCGGATGCTGGTGGCGCACGAAGAAACCGCGGTCCTTCAGCACCAGTCGCAGCAACGGCACCACCAACTGGTGCATCAGGCGGTGGCTGGGGGCGTCCTTGCGCACTTCGCGCTGGATCTCGTTGAGCAGGATCGACAGCAGTTCAAAGGCGTCGTTGTCCTCGCGCGACAGCGCCGCGGCTTCCCCGCGCACCTGCCGCGCCTGTGCCAGTAGGGCCTGGCGCACGTCGTGCACGCTGCGCGGTGCGCCCGCGCTGGACTCGCCGGGTTCCTTGGACTTCGACTGCAGCCGAGACAGGCCCTGCATCACGTCGTCGGTGCTGAGGTTCGACTTGTGGCCGCCGCCCTTCCCGGGCTTCAGCTTGCCCAGCAGGTCGCGGCGCGAGGCCAGCATCTGCTGCAGCATGGCGAAGGTCTGCGCCTCGGCGTCGCTGTCGGCGACTTCGTCACCGCCGAACCACGCGGTGTGCGGACGCGCGCCGGTCGGCATCGTCGCGGGCTGCGCGGTGGCGCCGGCGATGTCCTCCAGCTGGCCGCGAACGTGTTCGCGGCGCAGGCGCACGGCTTCGCCGGTGAGTTCGGACTGCACCGTCGGGCGGATGCGGATCGGGACGTAGGCCAGGTTGGGCAGGATGTTCTCGCGCGCCAGCGTGGCGTTCATCGCCTCGACCAGCTGCATGTAGCCGTTCAGCGCGTAGTGGTCGAAGCAGCGGAACAGGTCCAGTCGCGGCGCCAGGTCGATCTGCAGGACCTGGCTGGCCTGGGCCAGGATCAGGCCGAGCTGCTGCGGACCTACGGGCAGCTTGTCGGCCTCGAAGGCGGGCGTACCGGCCATCACGCCGAAGCGCTGGCCAAGCAGGTGCAGCGGCAGGCTGGAACGCGCTTCGTGGCGCGAGGCCACCGCGCGCAGCACGCTGCCTTCGTCGACTTCATGGTCTTCGACCAGGCGCAGTTCGCCGAAATGCAGGTGGCCGGTGGGCTTTTCCTCGACCGGCGCCACCAGTCGGATGCTGGCCAGCGCCGATTCCATGCCGCTGAGGAACTGCGGAATCAGGTCGGCGCGGTTCTGCCGCACCATGCGCAGGGTTTCGAAGTGGGCCTGCTGCTGGCCCGGACTCGGGGCTTGGTCGGCCTGGCGGAACAGCTGCTGTTCGAACTCGATCAGCATGCGTTCCAGCGCACGCGCCATCTCGTCGGAGGCCAGTGCGTAGAGTCGCTCCAGCGCGCGCCGGACCCGTCGTGGCAGGGTGGCCGAGGCCAACGTAAGGCGGTGCGAGGAAGCTGAAGACCCGAAGATCACGGACATGATTCCTTCCCGACGGCCCGGCTGAGCTTGGGAAATCTAACCACGCTCACGTTCTTATCGCCAGCGGGCAGGCGGTCATCCGGTCGTCCGGTCGGCGCCGACGACCCTACAGGAACAACGACACGAGGTCGTTGGTGAACCGGCGGCCCGCGTCGGTCGGCCACACGTGGCTGCCCTCGAGCGCCAGCCAGCCCTGCGCGCGGGCCTGTTCCAGCTGCGGGGCGATGGTTTCGACGGGCAGGCCGGTGCGGTGGATGAACAGGTTCAGGTCGAAGCCGTCCACCAGCCGCAGCGCATTGAGCATGAATTCGAACGGGCGGCGATCCGCATCGATGCGATCATCGCCCCCGATCGCGCCGTCGCTGCCCGCCGCGGCGAGGTAGGCGGCGGGATGCTTGTGCTTCCAGCGCCGCAGGATGCTCTGCTCATGGCCCAGGGTCAGCTTGCCGTGGGCGCCGGCGCCGATGCCCAGGTAGTCGCCGAAACGCCAGTAGTTCAGGTTGTGCACGCACTGGCGCCCGGGTTGCGCGTAGGCGCTGACCTCGTATTGCGCGTAACCGCGCGCGGCCAGCATTGCCTGGCAGTGCTCCTGCATGTCCCAGCTGGCGTCGTCGTCCGGGATGCCCTGCGGCGGTTTTGCCGCGAACACGGTGTTGGGTTCCAGCGTGAGCTGGTAGTGGCTGACGTGCGTGGGCTGCAGGGCGAAGGCGCGTTCGAGGTCGTTTTCCGCCATGGCCAGCGTCTGCTGCGGCAGCGCGTACATCAGGTCCAGGTTGATGTTGTCGAAGCCGGCGTCCTGCGCCAGCTTCACCGCCGCGTCGGCCTCGCGGCTGTCGTGGATGCGCCCAAGACGTTGCAGGCAGCCGTCGTCGAAACTCTGGATGCCGAAGCTCAGGCGATTGATGCCAGCGGCGCGGTACAGCTCGAAGCGGCCGTGTTCGGCGGTGCCCGGGTTGGTTTCCAGGGTGATCTCGCAACCCGGCGCGAAACGCAGGCGGCTGCTGGCGGCCTGCAGGAACCGGTCGATGTGCTGCGGCGGGAACAGGCTGGGCGTGCCACCGCCGAAGAACACCGTCTGCACGCTGCGACCCCACGCCAGCGGCAGGTCGTGATCGAGGTCGGCCAGCAATGCATCGATATAGGCATCGAACGGCAGCGCGCCGCGACCTTCGTGCGAATTGAAATCGCAGTACGGACATTTGCGCACGCACCACGGCAGATGCACATACAGCGACAGCGGTGGCGGCGAGAGTGTTGCGGTGTTCAGCATGATGCGTAGCGACCGATGCAGCGCTCCGCGACGGTCAGCGCATCGCCGCGTGCGTCGATGGCGGCGTAGCGGTCGCGGGCGGCTTCAAGGAAGGCGTCGTAGTGCGCGGTGGAGTCCCAGCGGTCGATGGTGACAAAACGCCCGTCGACGCCGCGCAGGCGTTGGGTGTCGATGTAGCCATCGTGCTCGCGGAACAGCGCGGCCCAGTCGCCGGACGTGCTGTACAGCGACGTGAACGCGGCGTCGTGGCCGGCGCGCACTTCGTATTCCCAGATCACGACGAGCATGACTGCGCCGCGGCGTGGGCGGCCGCCTCTTTCAAGGATGTCCCTTCCGGAGCCAGCTCTTCCGGGGGCGTTGCCTGAAGCGCCATTCCACCCAGTGTCGCGCCCTCCAGCTTGGCCCGCAGCACGCTGAGCGCGCGACCGCGGTGACTGCGACGGTTCTTGATCGCCGGATCCAGCTGCGCTGCCGCAAGCCCGCTTTCCGGGTCCAGGAACACCGGGTCGTAGCCGAACCCGCCATCGCCCTGTGGCGTATGCAGGATGGAGCCGGGCCATATGCCTTCGGCGATCAGCGGTTGCGGATCGTCGGCGTGGCGCAGCAGCACGATCACCGCGTGGAAATGCGCGGCGCGTTGACCGTCGGGCACGTCTTTCATCGCATCGAGCAGCTTGGCGATGTTTGCCTTGGCATCGCCGTGCGTGCCGGCGTAGCGCGCCGAATACAGTCCTGGCGCGCCACCCAGCGCATCCACGCACAATCCGGAGTCGTCGGCGAGCGCCGGCAGGCCGGTGGCGAGCGCGGCATTGCGCGCCTTCAGCAATGCGTTCTCGACGAAGGTCAGGCCGGTTTCTTCCGCGTCAACAACGCCCAGTTCGCCTTGCGTCACGAAGTCGAAGCCGCCTTCGCCCAACAGGTCGCGGAACTCCGCCAGCTTGCCTGCGTTGCTGCTGGCGACGACGAATCTTTTCGGAGCGGATGTCTGGTTGGAATTCATGACGGCAGGCGGGTCGCGGCAGGCAATGACGACAGTAGCGGGACGGATCTCAGGGAGTGACCAGTTCCACCAGGTCCCAGCGATTGCCGTACAGATCCACGAACACGGCGACGGTGCCGTAGCTTTCGCGGCGCGGATCCTCGGCGAAACGCACGCCGCGTTCGACCATCGCAGCGTAGTCGCGGGCAAAGTCGTCGGTGTGCAGGAAGAAGCCGACGCGGCCGCCGACCTGGTCGCCGACGCGGGTGCGCTGCGCCTCGGTGTGGGCCTGCGCCAGCAGCAACGCCGTACCGGTCGCGCCGGGCGGCGCCACGCGCACCCAACGCTTGCCATCGCCCAGGTCGGTGTCCTGCAGCAACGTGAAGCCGAGCACCTGCGTGTACCAGGCGATGGCTTCGTCGTAGTCGCCGACGACCACGGCGACGTTGGCCAGATGTTGGGTCATGTGTTCCTTTTACTGCAAAGCGGGGAGGGTAGGCGGGTCGAGCGGCTTAGCGGCGTAGCGGAGGGGCGGACAGGCCGGACGGGGTGCGCCGGGCTTCGCGGGCTGTCGCACCGCTCGCTGCAGGCGGAATACAACCCGCCTCCCGCGTCAGGGGCGAGACACGCACCGCACCGGATGTGCCGACACCGCCGGCGCGCTATTCAGGTTCGGGCGACGATGGGAGATTCGCGATCGACGGCGCGCGGCGGTGTCCTGCGCGCGCCAGCCAAGCCGGGGTTATGCCAGCGCTTCCCGTTGCAGGGCGATGAGCTGCGTGATCCCGGACTGCGCCAATGCGAGCAGTTCATCCAGCTCTTCACGGCGGAACGCATGGCCTTCGGCCGTGCCCTGAAGTTCGATGAAGCCGCCGCCGTCGTTCATGACGACGTTCATGTCGGTGTCGCAGTCGCTGTCCTCGGCGTAGTCCAGGTCCAGCACCGGCGTTCCGCGGTAAACGCCGACCGACACGGCCGCAACCGCCCCGAACACGGGGTTGGTGGTGATCATCCGCTTGGCCTGCATCCAGCGCATCGCATCGACCAGCGCGACATACGCGCCGGTGATCGCGGCGGTGCGGGTGCCCCCGTCAGCCTGCAGGACGTCGCAGTCGAGGGTGATCGTGCGTTCGCCCAGTGCCTTGCGATCGATGCACGCGCGCAGCGCGCGACCGATCAGGCGCTGGATCTCCAGCGTGCGTCCGCCCTGTTTGCCGCGTGCGGCTTCGCGGTCGTTGCGGGTATTGGTCGAGCGCGGCAGCATCCCGTACTCCGCGGTCACCCAGCCTTCGCCCTTGCCGCGCAGGAAGCCGGGGGCCTTCTCGTCGACGCTCGCCGTGCACAGCACGCGCGTGTCGCCGAAGCTCACCAGGACCGAACCCTCGGCGTGGCGCGTGTAACCGCGTTCGATGCGCACATCGCGCAATTGGTCGGCGGTGCGGCCGCTGGGACGCCGGAAAGTCGTATTCATCGGCCGCAGTTTAGCAGCCGCCGCCGCAGCCCACCCGGAGATGCGCTCCGGGGCCCCGGGCGACGCGGCTCGCAACCAGGATCTGCCGAAGGATCGTCGCGCCCCACGCAATGGCATACTGCGCGCCCAAAAGAACCGGCCGGAGTCCCGCATGATCCGCAGCATGACCGCCTTCGCCAGCGGCGAACGCGCCACGCCCTGGGGCACGCTCGGCTGCGAACTGCGCTCGGTCAACCACCGCTTCCTCGAGATCGGCGTGCGCCTGCACGACGAACTGCGCTCGCTGGAGCCGGCGCTGCGCGAGCGCGTCGGTGCCCGGCTGACACGCGGCAAGCTCGACCTCACCCTGCGCCTGCGCAGTCCGGAAGGCGGCAACGGCCTGCAGCTCGATCCCACGCGCCTGCGCGAACTCAGCGACCTGTCCATCGACCTGGCCGCGCGTTTCCCTGGGCTGCACACCGATTTCACCCAGCTGCTGCAGTTTCCCGGCGTGCTGCAGGCGCCGGCCACGGATGCCGCGGCGTTGCAGGAACAGGCATTGGCGTTGCTGGACGAAGTGCTGGATGAATTCGTCACCTCGCGCGAACGCGAAGGCGCCAAGCTTGCGGCGGTGATCAACGAACGTGTCGACGGCATTGCCCGCATCGCCGGCGATGTACGCACGATGATGCCGGCCATCCGCGCCGGGCAGCGGCAGAAGCTGGAAACGCGGTTGGGTGAGCTGACGCAGTCGCTTGAACAGGGACGGCTCGAGCAGGAACTGGTGCTGTGGCTGCAGAAGCTCGACGTCGAGGAAGAGCTCGATCGCCTTGATTCGCACGTCAGCGAAGCGCGCCGCGTGCTCAAGCTGAAGGAGGCCGTCGGTCGCCGCCTCGATTTCCTGCTGCAGGAATTCAACCGCGAAGCCAACACGCTGGGCTCCAAGTCGGTCGACGCGCGCAGCTCCGCCGCCGCGGTGGAACTGAAGGTGCTGATCGACCAGGTGCGCGAGCAGATCCAGAACATCGAGTAGCCGGGCGGTAGCGGGCTGCGGGTTCGTAACCACGTACGATCCCGGCAGTGGTCCCGACAGCTCAAGCGAATCCCCTGTTTTCCTGAATCATCTTCCCGAATCATTTTCGAGAGCCCCGGCCTGCAATGCGCGGAACCCTCTACATCGTCGCGGCGCCTTCCGGTGCCGGAAAATCCAGCATCGTCAACGCCACGCTGGCGCGCGATGCGAACATCGCGCTGTCGATCTCGTTCACCTCGCGCCAGCCGCGTCCGGGCGAACGCCACGCCGAGCACTACCACTTCGTCAGTGCGGCTGAGTTCGAGGCGATGGTCGAAGCCGGCGATTTCTTCGAGCACGCGCTGGTCCACGGCGACTGGAAGGGCACGGCGCGGCAATCGGTTGAACCGCAGCTGGCCGCGGGCAAGGACGTGCTGCTGGAGATCGACTGGCAGGGCGCGCGCCAGGTCCGCAGCAAGGTGCGCGACGCGGTGAGCGTGTTCATCCTGCCGCCGTCGCGGCCGGCGCTGGAGCAGCGCATGCGCAACCGCGGCCAGGACAGCGAAGAGGTGATCCGCCAGCGCCTGGACGCCGCCCGCGAAGAGATGTCGCACTACACCGAGTTCGACTACGTCATCGTCAACGAGCGCTTCGACACCGCCGTCGACGAGATGTGCGCGATCTTCACCGCCAGCCGGCTGCGCCGGGAGGCGCAGGTGGCGAGGCATTCGCGCCTGATCACCCAGCTGCTGGTGGACGAATAGGGTTTGCCGTTCGTAGGGCAGGTCTTGACCCGCCGCCCGGCTGCTCCGGGTGTTTCGATGGCTTGATCCCGCGCAGGTTGGGGGCGGGTTTGAACCCGGGTCCCCAATTTTGTGGGCGGCGGGTCAAGACCCGCCCTACGCTGACCCGCTGATTCCGTGAGCGACTCGAGTGCGGTGATGCCTTGGTCTCGGGATGACAACAGGCGCCAGGATCGCCTCCGGCGACGGCACAAATGGGGCTGGGCCCGACCCAGGGCGGGTCGATTCGCCCTAACTATTTGATTCATATGGAAGCGGCTTGCTTTCGCCCCGCCGGAGCACTTACACTCCGCACCCCCTCAAAGCCTGCATGGACGGCCGCCTGGCCGCCCGGGAGTCCCATGGCCCGCATCACCGTAGAAGATTGCCTGGAAGTGGTCGATAACCGCTTCGAACTCGTCATGATGGCCGCCAAGCGCGCCCGCCAGCTGGCCAACGGCGTCGAATCGCAGCTGGACAACAGCGAAGCCAACGACAAGCCCACCGTGCTGGCCCTGCGCGAAATCGCCGCGCGCCGCATCAACACCGACTACATCGACGCCGTCGAGAAGTCCGAGCGCGAGCGCAAGGAGCGCGAGGCGCTGGAATGGGCCGCCGCCGAAGTGGTCGCCGACGACGACATGTCCAAGGGCGACGACTGACCGGTCGTCCACCCACCGAGATACAGCAGACGGCCCCGCTTCGGCGGGGCCGTTTGTTTTCCGGCCTCTGGTTGCGTAGGCATGAACGAGGCTGGTGTAGGCCAGTCAACCCGCTCGTCCTGAGCGTAGGCGTGAAACGCCGAAGTCGAAGGGCCTGATGCCATGCGACGTGACGGTTCCCCGCCGAACGCTTCCCGGCTTCCGACGCGCACCAAGATATTCGCGTCGCCATTCCTGTGCTCTGACTCCCGGGCGATTGCCCTGTCCATTGCACCCCGCCGGTCGCGCCCTTAGATTCCAGACATGACTCCTTCGACGCCCGTACTCGATCCGGCTGTCGCGTCCTACGACGCGGACATGCCCGATTACGTGCGCGAGCTGGAGCAGGCCGCCCACTACCTGCCCGAACCCCAGCGCGTCCTGCTGCGCCGGGCATGGACCGTCGGCGCAGCCGCGCATGCGGGGCAGGCGCGCAAGTCCGGCGAGCCGTACATCACCCATCCGGTAGCAGTCGCCAAGGTGCTGGCCGACCAGGGCCTGGACGTGGAGACGCTGATCGCCGCGATCCTCCACGACACCCTCGAGGACACGCCGCTCACGCCCGAAGCGATCACCACCGGCTTCGGCGCGACCGTGACCGAGCTGGTCGACGGCGTCACCAAGCTGGACAAGTTGCAGTTCCGCGACCGCCAGGAAGCCAACGCGGAGAGTTTCCGCAAGATGCTGCTGGCGATGTCGCGCGACCTGCGCGTGATCCTGATCAAGCTCGCCGACCGCCTGCACAACATGCGCACGCTCGGCGCGCAGAGCGTGGAAGCGCGCCGCCGCATCGCCACCGAGACGCTGGAGATCTACGCGCCCATCGCCCAGCGACTGGGCATGAACCTGATCAAGGCCGAGCTGCAGGACCTCGGGTTCCGCGCGCTGCATCCGTGGCGCCACGCCGTGCTGGAAAAGCGCATCCGCACCCAGCCGGTGATGCGGCGCGAGGCGATGGTGCAGATCGAGGCGCAGCTGGCGCAGAAGCTGGCCAAGGAAAAACTGCAGCACCGGCTGATCAGCCGGGTGAAATCGCCATGGAGCATCTATTCAAAGATGCGCGGCGAGCACAAGAACTTCACCCAGGTGATGGATGTGTTCGGTTTCCGCATCGTGGTGGGAAGCGTGCCCGACTGCTACCACGCGCTCGGTGTCGTGCATGCGGCGTACAAGCCGCTGGACGCGCGCTTCCGCGACTTCATCGCGATCCCGAAGGCGAACGGCTACCAATCCCTGCATACCGTGCTGTTCGGCCCGTACGGTTCGCCGATCGAAGTGCAGATCCGCACCGAGGACATGGACCTGATCGCGGAAAAGGGCATCGCCGCGCACTGGTCGTACAAGCACCGCGGCGACATGCCGTCCAGCGCGCAGAGCCGCGCGCACAGCTGGATCGCCAGCCTGGTCGAGTCGCAGCGCAGCACCGGTTCATCGCTGGAATTCCTCGAGAACGTCAAGGTCGACCTGTTCCCCGACGAGGTCTACCTGTTCACCCCAGCCGGCGACATCCTTTCGTTGCCGCGCAATGCCACCGCGCTGGACTTCGCGTACGCGGTGCATACCGACGTGGGCAACCGCGCCGTCGCCGCGCGCGTGGACGGCAAGCTGGTGCCGCTGCGCAACAAGCTGGCCAGCGGCCAGCGCGTGGAGATCATCACCGCCAAGTCGGCCTCGCCCAAGCCGCAGTGGCTGGAGTTCGTCGTGTCCGGCAAGGCGCGCACCTCGATCCGCCAGCAGCTCAAGCAGCTCGAGCACGAAGACGCGGTGCAGCTCGGCCATCGCATGCTCGACCGCGCGCTGGAATCGCTGGCGACCTCGCTGGAGCGCGTGCCGGCGCAGCGCATGGAAGCCTTCCTCACCGAACACCGCTATCCGCGGCTGGAAGCGTTGCTGGCCGACATTGCGCTGGGCAACCGCATGCCGCAGCAGGTGGCGCAGGCGCTCACGCGAGAAGCCGCCGCCAAGCCGCGTCGCCGCGTCGTCGCCGATCCGGTGCCGATGCCCAGCAGCGGCGACAACATCCTGATCACTGGCGCCGAGCGTGGCGTCATCAGCTTCGCTCAATGCTGCCTGCCGATTCCCGGCGACGAAATCATGGGCTACCACACCACCGGGCGCGGCATCGTCGTGCACCGGCTGGATTGCCCGAACGTTGCCGAATACCGCAAGTCGCCCGACCGCTGGGTCGCGATCGGCTGGGACCGCAAGGTCAACGGCGACTTCCCGGCGGGGCTGCGGATCGAACTGGACAACCGCCCCGGCGCGCTGGCGCAGGTCGCCGCCGCCATCGCCGAAGCCGGGTCCAACATCGATCGCGTGGAATACATGGAGCGCGACACCAACGTCTCGTCCATCCGCTTCCAGATCGAAGTCGGGGACCGTAAGCACCTGGCCGAAGTCATGCGCCGGGTGCGCCGCCTGAAAGTGGTGCTGGGCGTGCAGCGGATCTGAAGGCAAGGGGTTGTCGACGCGAAGATCGGACGTCGCGTGGGCGGGCATTACACTACCCGTACAGAAAACCCATCTCGAATCCCACACCGGACTCCTCCATGTCACGCGACATCATCCACAGCGACCGCGCTCCTGCCGCCATCGGCCCATATTCGCAGGCAGTACGCGTTGGCGACACCGTCTATCTGTCCGGCCAGATCCCGCTCGATCCCGCCACCGGCCTGGTGATCGAAGGCGACATCGAGGCGCAGGCGCGCCGCGCCTTCGCCAACCTGCAGGCAGTATGCGAAGCCGCGGGCGGATCGCTCGACCACATCGTGCGCGCCGGCCTGTTCCTCACCGATCTCAACGACTTCGCCAAGGTCAACGCGGTGATGGCCGAATATTTCAGCGCACCGTTCCCCGCGCGCTCCACCGTGCAGGTCTCGGCATTGCCGCGCGGCGTCGAGTTCGAGGTCGACGCGATCATGGTGCTCGACTAAGCCGGGTACCGTTGTTGCCGGCGTGAGAGCGTTATGCCCCTGTAGTGCCGAGCTTGCTCGGCACGCTTTCCCCGGGCGCCAACGCCGCCGGGCAAGTTCGACACTACCCCGCTTCTGAATTAACCGGAAGCGCACCCAGTCGACGCACCGATCCACGATCCGCGACGTTCACTTCCGCATCCCGCCGCACTGGGGTTCTGCCCGGCGCGAATTCCCGGCATCCTTGCCGCATGCCGACCAATTCCGGCGCCGCCGCGAACCGGCCGGCCGTCGATCTCAACCAGCAACCCCTGACGCGCCTGCAAGGCGTGGGTCCCAGCATGGCCGAGAAGTTGGCCGCGCGAGGGTTGTTCACCGTGCAGGACCTGTGGCTGCACCTGCCACGCCAGTACGAAGACCGCACCCGGCTCACGCCGATCCGCGCATTGCAGGCCGGCGTCGCGGCGCAGGTCGAAGGCGTGGTCGAAGCCGTCGACCGCGGCTTTCGCTACCGCCCGATGCTGCGCGTGGCCATCGGCGACGAGTCGCGCGCGACACTGGTGCTGCGCTTCTTCCATTTCCGCGCCGCGCAGGTCGCGCAGTTCTCGCCCGGCACACGCGTGCGCTGCTACGGCACGCCACGTCCCGGACAGCACGGGCTGGAGATCGTGCATCCCAGCTACCGCGTGCTCGATGCCGCTGCGACCGACGATCTGGGCGACGCGCTGGATCCGGTCTACCCGGCCATCGAAGGCATTGGTCCGGCGACGCTGCGCAAACTGATCGGCCTCGCGCTCGACCGCCTGCCCGACGACGATTCGCTCGAACTGCTGCCGCGCGAACTGCGCGAGGCATTGCAGCTGCCAACGCTGCGCGCGGCATTGCTCACCGTGCACCGGCCGCAGGCGACCGACGACGTGTCCGCGTTGCTGGCCGTCCGCCATCCGGCGCAACGGCGACTCGCGCTGGAAGAACTGCTCGCACATCACCTGAGCCTGCGTCGGCAGCGTCTGGCGCAGCAGGCGCACGCGGCGCCGGCACTGCGCAAGGCGACGCTGTCGACGAAGCTGCGCAAGGCGCTGCCGTTCCGCCTGACTGGCGCGCAGGAGCGGGTGTTCGAGGAAATCCGCATCGACCTGGCGAAACCATCGCCGATGCTGCGGCTGGTGCAGGGCGATGTCGGCAGCGGCAAGACCGTGGTTGCCGCGCTCGCCGCCATGTTCGCGGTGGAGGCGCGCAAGCAGGCCGCGCTCATGGCGCCGACCGAGCTGCTGGCCGAGCAGCACCTCAACAACCTGCGCGGCTGGCTGGAACCGCTGGGCGTGCGCGTGGCCTGGCTGGCCGGCAAAGTGACGGGAAAAGCGCGCAGCAAGGTGCTGGAGGAAGTCGCTTCGGGCGCGGCGCAGGTCGTGGTCGGCACGCATGCGCTGATGCAGGAAGGCGTGGCCTTCAACGACCTCGCACTCGCCATCGTTGATGAACAACATCGCTTCGGCGTGCACCAGCGCCTGGCGTTGCGCGACAAGGGCACGGGTTCGGTCGGTAACGGCGACAGCATCGTTCCGCACCAGCTGGTGATGACCGCAACGCCTATTCCGCGCACCTTGGCGATGGCCGCGTACGCGGACCTGGATGTATCCGCGATCGACGAGCTTCCGCCTGGACGCACGCCGGTGCAGACCGTTGCGCTCAGCGCGGAGCGTCGCCCGGAACTGGTCGAACGCATCCGCAAGGCGTGCGCGGAAGGCCGCCAGGCCTACTGGGTGTGCACGCTGATCGACGACAGCGACGAAGTCGTCGCGCAGGCCGCGCAGAGCACGTTCGAGGACCTGACGAAAAGTCTGCCGGCGCTGCGCATCGGCCTGGTGCACGGGCGCATGAAAGCCGCCGACAAGCAGGCGACCATGCGCGCGTTCAAGGAAGGCACCGTCGACCTGCTCGTGGCGACGACCGTCATCGAAGTCGGCGTCGACGTGCCCAATGCCTCGCTGATGATCATCGAGAACGCGGAGCGCCTTGGCCTGGCGCAGTTGCACCAGCTGCGTGGCCGGGTCGGGCGGGGCAGTGCGGCATCGAGTTGCGTGCTGCTGTACCAGGCGCCGCTGTCGCAATTGGCGCGGCAGCGGCTGGAAACGATGCGCGAAACCAACGACGGCTTCGTCATCGCCGAGAAGGACCTGGAACTGCGCGGCCCCGGCGAACTTCTGGGCACGCGCCAGACCGGGCTGGCGGGTTTCCGCGTCGCCGATCTTTCGCGCGATGCCGATCTGCTGCCGCAGGTGCAGCAGCTGGGCGCGCAGTTGCTCGTACAGGCTCCCGACGTCGCCGAACGCATCGTCGCGCGCTGGGTCGGTGGCGCGGCGCGTTACGCGTCCGCATGATTGCCTGATGGAGAATGCGACGACACGCTGGTTCGGTCCGTACCTCACCCGCCTGCATCCGCGCCTGCAGGCGCTGCATCGCGAGGGTGGGTGCCTGCGCGGGACGGTGACGATCACGTCGGGCAAGGGCCTTGCCGGTTCGATCGGGAGATGGATTGCCAGGCGCATGGGCATGCCGCTGGATCGTCCGCTGCGCGGGTTCGAGGTGCGCATCCGCCACGATCGCGACGCGATGACGTGGGAGCGCCGGTTCGAAGACGGGACGGTGCTGGCATCGACGTTCCGTCCGGTCGGACATTTTCCGGACGGGTACTGGCTGGAGGAGGTTGGGCCCATGCAGCTGAAACTGGCCGTGGACGTGATCGATGGCGGCTGGCATTGGCGGCTGCTCGGCGCCAGCATCCGCGGCGCGGCCCTGCCGCGGTTCCTGTTTCCACGGACGACTGCGTTCAAGCGCATCGATCGCGACGGGCGCTACTGCTTCGGCGTGTCTTTCGCGCTGTTTCCGTTCGGCACGTTGCTGCAGTACGAAGGCCTGCTGCAGCCGGAGTGAGCGGGCTGCGTTTTTGGCCTTCATCGAGCGGCCTGCGCGTCGGGCCTTCATAATGCCGGCATGACTTCGCGCATCCCCTTGCTGATCGATACCGATCCCGGCGTCGACGACGCCCTCGCGCTGCTGATGGCGTTCAATTCGCCGGAGCACCAGCTGGTCGGGCTGACCATCGCCGCGGGCAACGTCGGCCTGGCGCATACCGTCGCCAACGCACTCAAGCTGTGCGAAGTGGCGGGCGTCGATGTGCCGGTGTTCGCGGGCTGCGGGGCGCCGTTATTGCACCCGGCGCGCGATGCTGCCTACGTGCATGGCCGCGACGGCTTCGGCGACACCGGTTACGAACCCGCCCGCCGCGCGGCGGAGACCGAGCACGCCGCCTTGGCGATCATCCGCCTGTCCCACGAACACGCCGGCCGACTCCTGCTGGTCACGCTGGGCCCGCTGACCAACCTGGCGCTCGCGCTGAAGCTGGATCCCACGTTGCCGTCGCGCATCGCCCGCTGCGTGGTGATGGGCGGGGCGGTGACGGCGCACGGCAACATCACCGCGGCGGCGGAGTTCAACGTCGCCTTCGACCCCGAGGCCGCGCATGTAGTCCTCAGTGCCTTCCCGACGGTTGACCTGTGCGACTGGGAGGCCAACCTCAGGCACGGCTTCGCCCATGCCAGCGTCGACGCTTGGCTGCAGGCGGATTCACCCCGGGCCCGGTTCTACGACGCCATTTCCCGCCACACCCGGTCCTGGGCGGCCGACGCCCGCGGCGCCAACTGGCATTCGGCCGACGGCCTGGCCATGGCCTGCGCGCTGGCCCCGGAGGGCATCCTGGACGCCTTGGAGCGGCCGGTCGCGGTGGAACTGGTGGGTCGGCATAGCCGCGGCGCTACCGTGGTGGATTGGCGCCGCGAGGAGGGGATGCCCGACAACGCCCGGATCCTGCAGCGCTATGACCAGGCCCGCTACGACGCCCTGATCCAGGCGGCCCTGGCGGCCCGCTGACCGACCCGCGTTCGGCCGGGGTCTACCGGGTTCTGAAAGCTCGTCCTCGCCGGGGTTGCCACGGTCGGCAAGGGGCCGCTATACTTCTGCGCTTTCCCCGAAACGAAACTGGTTGCGTCATGAAAGCCGACATCCACCCCAATTACCGCGAAGTCGTTTTCCAGGACGTGACCACTGATTTCGCGTTCCTGACCCGCTCGACCCTTGGCAGCAAGGAAACGATCAAGTGGGAAGACGGCAACGAATACCCGCTGGTCAAGCTGGACATCAGCTCGGCGTCGCACCCGTTCTACACGGGCAAGCACAAGATCATGGATACCAGCGGCCGCGTGGACAAGTTCCGCAAGCGCTACGCGAAGTAATCCCGTCCGCGCCATGCGCGCGGATGCCGGAATCATCGTCCGGTCCAGCAGGATTTCCCTGCCGCCGAACAGAGCACGACAGCCACCGCGAGGTGGCTGTTGTCGTTTGGGCGTCTGACGGTTGCGGCCCATTGATTCCGCGCTGTTGATTCCGCTCCGTGTTTTGGAGCTTGGGCTCTAGTAAAAACGCTGTTTTCCGCTCATGCAGCGCCATGCGACGCCGGGTCGTTGTGCAATAATTTCCGGATCGCGGAGGGCCCCGCGGAGTCCCTGCCGAATGTGTTCCCCATCCGTCGCGCAATCCCGCGGCGTGCAGATACCAGGAGCGTTGCGTGACCGAGTCTTCCAAGTCCGGCCTTGATCAGGTCACCGTCACCGCCGGCGACAAGAGCGTCGTCCTGCCGGTCCATCATCCGGTGCTGGGCGCGCCGTGCATCGACATCGGCAAGCTGCCCAAGGAAACCGGCTGCTTCACCTACGACAACGGCTTCACCGCCACCGCGAGCTGCCGCTCGGCGATCACCTACATCGATGGCGATGCCGGCGTCCTGCTTTATCGCGGCTACCCGATCGAACAGCTGGCAGAGAAGTCGAGCTTCCTCGAAGTCGCCTACCTGCTGATGAACGGCGAGCTGCCGAGCAAGGAAGAGTTCTCCAGCTTCGAGCACGAAGTCACGCATCACACGATGATGCACGAGGCCTTCCGCACGTTCCTGTACGGCTTCCGCCACGACGCGCACCCGATGGCGATGCTCACGGGCATGCTCGGTTCGTTGGCGAGCTTCTATCACAACGATCTCGACATCGACGATCCGGAACAGCGCCGCCTGGCCGCGATCCGCCTGATCGCCAAGGTGCCGACGATTGCTGCCGCGTGCTACCGCTACTCGATCGGCTGGCCGATCCGCTATCCGCGCAACAACCTCGAATACACCACGCGCTTCCTGCACATGATGAAGGAAGTGCCGTCTGAGCCGCTTGAGCTCAATCCGGTCGCCGCCCGCGCGATGGACCTGCTCTTCATCCTGCACGCCGACCACGAACAGAACGCGTCGACCTCGACCGTGCGCCTGGTCGGCTCCACCGGTGCCAACCCGTACGTGAGCGTCGCCGCCGGCGTCGCCGCGCTGTGGGGCCCGGCGCACGGTGGTGCCAACGAAGCGGTGCTGAAGATGCTGGCCGAGATCGGCAAGCCGGAGAACGTCGGTTCTGCCGTGGCAAAGGCCAAGGACAAGGAGTCGGGCTTCCGCCTGATGGGCTTCGGCCACCGCGTCTACAAGAACTACGATCCGCGCGCCGCGCTCGTGCGCAAGATGACCCACGAAGTGCTGGGCGCGCTCAACATCAACGACCCGTTGCTGGAAGTCGCGCTGCGCCTGGAAGAGGCTGCGCTGAAGGACGACTATTTCGTGCAGCGCAAGCTGTACCCGAACGTCGACTTCTACTCCGGCATCATCTACAAGGCGCTGGGCATCCCGACCGAGATGTTCACGGTGATGTTCGCCATCGCCCGCACTGCCGGCTGGGTGTCGCATTGGCTGGAGCAGCAGAACGATCCGGAAAACAAGATCGGCCGCCCGCGCCAGATCTACACCGGTGCGGCAACGCGCGACTACGTGGGCATGGACAAGCGCTGATCGCGCTGCGTCCTGTCACAAAAACGCCCCGCATTGCGGGGCGTTTTTTTTGGGCAATCGATGTGTCGATTGAAGTCAGGTGGTCCGGCGTGGGAAGTGGTACCTGGCCTGCGGCTCGCGGGCTCGTAGTGGTCGGTCATCGAGTTGTCGCCGATCAGGTCTGAAAGCAGATCCCTCGTTGCACTCGGGATGACAGGAGAAATGCCTGGACGGCAGAAGGAAACGCGTTTCCGCAACGGCGGCGTGCACGCGCTTCGTCGCGCCGGACACGCAGCCCCAGCACCAGTTGCGTGCGCACAGCCGCGCTACTTCGCCAGCTCGTACAGGTATTGGACGAACGACATCGTCGCGCCGTCGAAGCCCGGGATCTTCGGGTTCGTCGATTCGATCAGGTAGTACTCGTCCGGCCCGTGCGCGCCGCTGCCATGGCCGAGGCCGAAATGCCCGGCCGCCAGCTTCAGCGGCGCGTCGGTGAACGTGTAACCCGGATACGAGCCGGCGTTGCGCGGCCACAGCAGCGGGTCGATGCCCGCGTGCTTGAGCGTCGCGATCTGGGCCTGGATCAGGGCTGCATCGGCGGACGTGCTGGTCGGCCCGTAGCCACCGGTCACGTTCACCTCGATGTCGCCATAGCCGCGTTTGGCAAGGTGCGACTTCAGGGCCGCTACCGCGTCGTCCATCGCCATGCCCGGCGCCAGCCGCAGGTCCATCTTGGCGACCGCGCGATGCGGCAGCACGGTCTTGCCGCCCGGGCCGGTGTACCCGCCGACGAGGCCCTCGATGTTCACCGTGGGTTGCGATGCCAGCCGCTCGTTCGCCTGCTGCCAGGGCAGGTCGTCGATCCAGTGCTGCACACCGAGCTGCTTCTTTGCCTTTGCCTCGTCGCGCCGCTGCGAAGCCGCCGCGATCATCGCCTTCTCTTCCGCGCTGATCGGGCGCGGCTGTGGATAGCCGTCGATGGTGATGGTGTTGCCGTCATCGGACACCAGCGTGCCCAGCGCCTTCACCAGCCGCCATGCCGGGCTGTCCACCATCGCCTTTAGCGATGAGTGGATGTCCTTGGACGGACCGCGGCCCCATTTCTCGCCGCTGGACACCAGTTCCAGCTCGACCACGCCCTTGGCGCCCAGGCTGACGATGACGACACCGTCGGCATCCTGCATTGCCGACGGCATGAACACGCCGACGGTGTTGCGCAACGCGGCTTCGACGTCGGGGCGATGCGCGAGCTGGCTGATGTGCGGCGAGCCGACTTCCTCTTCGCCTTCCGCCACGAGCACGAGGTTCACCGGCGACTTCTTTCCGGCGCCCTTGATGGCGTGCAGGGCGGCGAGGAACGCCGCTTCCGGACCTTTCTGGTTGACCGCGCCGCGCCCGACGATGGCCTTGCCCAGGCCCGGCTTGTCGACCAGTCGCGCCTCCAGTGGCGGCGAAGTCCATTCGGACGGATCGAACTGCTTCACGTCGTACATGAAGTACAGGCCGACGGTCTTCGGCGCGCCGGCGTCGAGCGTGGCGAAGACGCCCGGCTTGCCGTCGGTCTGGACCACCTCGACCTTCTGGAAGCCTGCGTCGCGGGCCAGTTGCGCCATGTACTGCGCGCCACCGGGATAGCCGCGATCCTCCGCAGCGATGGCGGGCTGCCCGATCCAGTCCTGCAGCCGCTTGACCGCTTCGCCGTGGCGCTGCGTCACTTCCGCGCGAATGGCGTCCATGTCCCGGGTTGCGTCCGCGGCGATCGCTGCGCCTGCGAAGGCAAATGCCGTGGCGGCGAAAACACTCAGCGCGCGGTGGGGCGTTGCTGGCATGGTGTGGTTCCTCTGGTTGGATGGGCGTTCGAGTCCGCGGTCGCGTGTCGCGCCCGTGGGAGTACGGCTCAGCCCTGGTCGAGCTCGTAGCCGGCGATTTCCTCGTCGGCGAGCAACTGGCTGAGTTGCGAAGCCGAGGCCCGCCGCATCGGCTTCTCGTCGATTCCCGACAGCGGCGCCTGGCGCAGCACGTCGAGCGGCAGCACGGTCACGTCGAAGGCAAGGTTCTCCGCGCTGAACAGCCACACCGGGAATTCGTCGCTGCGTTCGCGATCCAGGCGCAGCCGGCGCGTGCGTGACTCGGCCGGAATGCCGTGGCGGTCCAGGAAGTGGTGGGCGGCTTCCGGATCGTCGCTGTGCAGGTGCAGGGTGACGGCGGAGCGCGCATCGGCGGTGCCATCCAGGACCGGACCGACGAGGCGCGGGTCGAACGGCTCGAAGAATTCCAGTGCGCGCAGGGCGGCTTCGCGGCGCACGCGAAGTTCGGCGATGTTCTCGCGCTGGAACAGGCGCTGGTACTCGCGCAGCGCGTCCTCGATCTCGCGGTTACGCGGCAGCGAGGCGTCGTCGAAGATACCCAGGCGCTCCGCGGCCTTGAGCTTGGCCTGGTGGTAGTCGCGGATGCCGCCTTCGGCCATCAGGCGGGCGGCTTCGTGGGCCAGGCTGCGCCGGCGTTCGGACGTGCGAGTGAGCGCGTGCTGCTGGGCGTGCTGTCGGGCGTGGCGCATGACGACCTCCGCGGCTGGCACGACGACGACTGGAAGCTTCGTCGCGACCGGAACAGGCGCCGGCGGGAGTCAACGCTAGCACGCAGGGAGTGAATCAGGAATCTCGGCGCCGCCACTGCCTGTATTGGGCACATTTGCCGGCACGAACCGTGCTGCCGGCAACAAAAAGGCGGGCACGAGGCCCGCCTTTTGTGATCCAGACCTGACCGGTGGCGGTCAGAAGATGTCGAACGACTCCTCGGCCGGCACCGCTTCCTGCGGGCCGTAATCGACGAAGGTTTCCATCTTCTCGAGGTCCTCGGTCTTGACCCACTCGACCACGCCGGTGCTGCCTTCGGGCAGCAGCGAGCCGTTGGCGGCGACGGACACCTTCACCATCCCGTCGGGCGGTTCGTTGCCGGCAATCGGCTGGTCTTTCAGCGCGACGCGCATGTAGTCGATCCAGATCGGCAGCGCCGCCTTGCCGCCGTACTCGCGGTAGCCGAGCGACTTGAAGTCGTCGCGGCCGACCCAGACGGTGGTGACGTACTGGCCGCCCACGCCGGAGAACCAGGCGTCGCGGTGGTCGTTGGTGGAGCCGGTCTTGCCGCCGACGTCCTCGCGACCGAGCACCTTGGCCGCGGTGCCGGTGCCGCGCTGCACGACGTCGCGCAGGATCGACACGATCTGGTAGGCGATGCGCCCGTCCATCGCGCGCGGTGCCAGCACGAAATCGCTTGGCAACGGCTTGGCATCCTTCGGCTTGGGTGCCGACGTTTCAACGGGTTTCGCGGCGGGCTTGCTGCCACCGGCGGGGCCAAGGTCGAAGCCATCGACCACCGCGGATGCCTGCACCACCGGCTGGCCCGGTGCGCCACCACTGGCGCACGACGGACACGCGGTCGGCGGCTTCTCCTTGAAGATCACCGCGCCCGTGTTGTCTTTCACCTCGTCGATGAACCACGGCGTCACCAGGAAGCCGCCGTTGGCGAACGCGGAGAACCCGCGCGCCATCGACAGCGGCGTCAGCGAAGCCGTGCCCAGCGACATCGACAGGTTCGGCGGCAGGTCCTTCTCTTCGAAGCCAAAGTGGCTGATGTACTTGCGCGCATAGTCCACGCCGATCGAGTCGAGCAGGCGCACCGACACGAGGTTGCGCGACTGCACCATCGCCTCGCGCAGGCGCATCGGACCGGCGAAGTTGCCGCTGTCGTTCTGCGGACGCCAGATGTGGCCGCGGCGGTCCTTGAACACGACCGGCGCATCCAGCACCACCGACGCCGGGTTGAAGCCGCGCTCGAACGCCGCCGAGTACACGAACGGCTTGAAGCTGGAGCCCGGCTGGCGCCGCGCCTGGGTGGCACGGTTGAACTTGTTGCCGGCAAAGCTGAAGCCGCCGGTCAGCGCGCGCAGGGCGCCGTTGGACGGCTCCAGCGAGACGAGGGCGGCCTGCGCCTGCGGCAGCTGGTCGAGCTGGTAGCTCACGCGCACCGGCGCGGCGGCGGCCGCCTTGCCGTCGGTGGCCTTGGGCGCTTCGGCGGTGGCGGGCGTCTCGACGCGGCGCAGGCGAACGCGGTCGCCGCGCTTGAGCAGGCTGCCCGGGCTGCGGCCCGCGTAACCCTGGTTACCGGCCAGGTCGACCTGGGTGCCATTGGCCAGCAGCAGCTTCGCGCCGGAATCGTCGCTGGACAGCACGATGGCCGGCCACAGCGCGGCCTGGGTCGGAACCGTGTCCAGTCGCGCCGCGGTGGTCGCCGGGTCCTCGTTGGTGGCGAGGTCGTAGTGCTCTTCCACGCCGTGCCAGCCGTGGCGCTGGTCGTACACCCGCAGGCCCGCGCGGATGGCCTCGTCGGCGGCGGCCTGCAGGGTCGGGTCGATCGTGGTCAGGACGTGGTAGCCCTTGGTCAGCGCCTCGGCGCCGTACCGGGCGATCATTTCCTGGCGGACCATTTCGGCGACGTAGGGCGCGTAGACCTCGACCGGACGCTCGTGCGGCGTGGCATGCATCGGCACGGCCTTGGCGGCGTCGGCGTCGGCCTGGCTGATGAACTTCAGCTGCGCCATGCGTTGCAGGATGTAGACGTCGCGGCGTTCCTTGGCTCGCTCGGGATTGCTCAGTGGATTGGCCGTGGACGGGAACTTTGGGATCGCCGCCAGCGACGCCATCTCGTCCAGCGAAAGCTGGTTGAGCTTCTTGCCGTAGTAGAACTCCGCCGCCGCACCCACGCCGTAGGAGCGATGGCCGAAGAAGCTCTTGTTGAGGTAGAGCTCGAAGATCTCGTCCTTGCTCAGCTCGCGCTCGATGCGCATGGCCAGCATCATTTCGGCGAGCTTGCGCTTGTAGCTGTATTCCTGGCTGAGGAAGAACTGGCGCGCGACCTGCTGGGTGATGGTCGAACCGCCCGGCACGCGCTTGTCGTCGGTCGTGGCCAGCAGCCACACCGCACGCGCAATACCCTTGAAATCAAGGCCGTGGTGCTTGTAGAACCGCGCGTCCTCGGCGGCGAGGAAAGCCTGCTTCAGGCGCGGCGGCACGTCCTCGATGTTGACCGGATAGCGACGCGTCTCGCCGAACAGCGCCATCAGGCGGCCGTCGCGTGCGTAGACATACATCGGTTCCTGCAGCTCCACGTTCCGCAGTGTTTCCACATCGGGCAGCTTGGGAGCAATGGCGTAGTACAGATAACCCAGCGCAATCACGCCGAGCAGGGCCACGCTGGCGAGTGCAATGAGCGACCAGCGCAGCAAACGTCGTAAACGGGGCATCGAAGCGGATTTCCTGTGCAGCGTAGGATTGCGGGTGTGTTGGTCGAGGAGTATAGATGACCCCCGTGCACGCTCTGGAACGAATGGAAACGCGACAAGCGTTCCGCGAGGCAGGCGTCACACGTGGGGCATGTGGGTTGGGAGGTCGCCTGTGATCGGCGCTTTGCGCAGTTCACTCAGGGGAGGCGGTCTTCAAGCGGGCGGGACTGCGGTTGTGCCCGTCCCGGCCAGGACCGGACGCCATGGTGTCCGATCGAGGCAGGTGCCCGGCACCGGTTGGGGTCGATGGTTGCCTGAAGGGGTCCGTCTAGGGGTTCCAAAGGTCGTCGGCCGGTCCCGGACGGGTTCGGCGTTGGAGGGGAAAAGCGGTCTGGTTGGCAGTTCCCGGAACGTGGGTGTTGCCAGTCCGTTAAAAGTCCGATATTTAAGGCACGGCCACACGAAGTGCGCGTAAGCGCTTGTGGCATGGGGAGAAAAATCGTGGGGATCGTCACAAAAGGCCAGCCGACCCTTGTCGGCGTGGACATCAGTTCGACCGCGGTGAAGCTGTTGCAGCTCTCAAAGGCTGGCGACCGCTACCGCGTCGAGCACTATGCGGTCGAGCCGCTGCCGCCCAACGCCGTGGTCGAAAAGAACATCGTCGAGGTCGAGGCGGTGGGCGAAGCGATCAAGCGCGCGGTCAACCGCTCGGGAACCAAGATCAAATACGCCGCGGCCGCGGTGGCTGGTTCGGCGGTGATCACCAAGGTGATCCCGATGCCGGCCGACCTGGACGAGGACGACCTGGAATCCCAGGTTGAACTCGAGGCCGTCAATTACGTGCCCTACCCGATCGAGGAAGTGAACCTCGATTTCGAGGTCCTGGGGCCGATGCCGAACAATCCGGGCACCCTGCAGGTCCTGCTGGCGGCGTCCCGCTCCGAGAACGTCGAACTGCGTTCCTCGGCGCTGGAAATCGGCGGTTTGACGCCGAAGGTCATGGACGTCGAGGCGTTCGCGATCGAAAACGCCTTCGCGCTGCTGGCCAACCAGCTCAGCGGTCCGCGTGACGGCCTGACCGCGCTGGTCGACTCCGGCGCGACCATGACCACGCTCAACGTGCTGCGCAATGGCCGCAGCCTCTACAGCCGCGAGCAGGTCTTCGGCGGCAAGCAGCTCACCGACGAGGTGATGCGACGCTATGGCCTGAGCTACGAAGAGGCCGGCCTGGCCAAGCGCCAGGGCGGCCTGCCGGAAAGCTATTCGGCCGAAGTGCTCGAGCCGTTCAAGGAAGCGATGGTCCAGCAGGTCAGTCGCCTGCTGCAGTTCTTCTATGCCGGCAGCGAATTCAACCGCGTCGACCAGATCGTCCTCGCCGGTGGCAACGCGGCCATTCCGGGCATTGCCCAGATGGTCGAAGAGCAACTCGGCGTGCCGACGCTCGTAGCCAATCCGCTGGCCCACATGACGCTGGGTCCCCGCGTCCAGGCGCACGCGCTGGCACAGGACGCCCCGGCCCTGATGATCGCCTGCGGCCTTGCCCTGAGGAGCTTCGACTGATGGCACGCATCAATCTCCTCCCGTGGCGCGCCGAGCGCCGCAAGCAACGTCAGAAGGAATTCGGGATCCTGCTGGGCTTTTCGGCCCTCGGCGCAGTCCTGCTCTCCTTCTTGATGATCGGTTACTACAAGGCCCAGATCAGCGGCCAGAACGAGCGCAACCAGTACCTTACCGACCAGATCGCGCTGGTGCAGAAGCAGATCGACGAGATCAAGCTGCTCGACGAGAAGAAGGACAAGCTGCTCGCGCGCAAGCAGGTCATCGAGAAGCTCCAGTCCAACCGCTCGCAGATGGTGCACCTGTTCGATTCGCTGGTGCGGACCATCCCTGACGGCGCCGTGCTGACGGCCATCAAGCAGGACGAGGACATCCTCACCCTGGAAGGCCGGGCCCAGTCGAACGCGCGCGTCAGTACCTACATGCGCAACCTGGAAGGCTCCGGCTGGATGACCAAGCCTGACCTCTCGATCATCGAGGCCAAGGGTGATGACAAGTCGCTGCCCTACGAGTTCAAGCTTCAGGTGAAGCTCGCCAACCCGAACGCCAAGGATGAAGACGGCGATGGCGTGCCGGATGCTCCGGCTCCGGGTACGACTCCCGCCGGAACCATGGCACCGGGTGCTGCCGCTCCCGCAACTACGCCGTCGGCCACGCCACCCGCCGCAGCTCCGGCGGCCGCACCTGCCGCAGCGCCAGTCAAAGAAGGAGCCGCGTCGTGAGCAAGAAGAAAATCTCACTGCGGGAACTTGACTTCAACAACATCGGCGGCTGGCCCCAGCAGGCGAAGATCGGCCTGTGCGTGATCATCGCGCTGCTGATCGTTGGTCTGTCATGGTGGCTGTTCGTACGCGAAAAGCTCACCGAGCTCGAAGGCCTGGAAAGCAAGGAAACCGAACTGCGTCAGGAGTTCGAAACCAAGCAGGGTCGCGCTGCCAACCTCGAGCCGCTCAAGCTCCAGCTTGCGCAGATGGAGGAGCAACTCAAGCAGATGCTGCGCCAGCTGCCCAGCAAGACCGAGATGCCTGACCTGATCGTTGACATCTCGCAGACCGCGCTGGCCACCGGCATCACCAACGAACTGTTCCAGCCTGGCGCGGAAGTCCCCAAGGAGTTCTACGCCGAAAAACCGATTGCGCTGCGCATGGTGGGTACCTACCACCAGTTCGGCGGCTTCGTGAGCGGCGTGGCGACGCTGCCGCGCGTGGTGATCATGACCATGCATGACATCCAGCTGCAGCCGCGCAACCACGACAAGTCCGGCAAGATCATCCCGATCACGCCGAACAGCCCCCTCGAACTGGCCGGCACGGTGAAAACCTACCGCTATCTGGACGAGGAAGAAGTGGCCGAACAGGAAGCCGCGACAAAAAACGCGGACGCTCAGAAGCAGGGGGGTACCTGAGATGCGTGGACATCGAGTTCGCCTGCTGAGTGCCCCAGGCTCCAGGACGGTGCTCGGCCTGGCGTTGATGCTGGCCCTGGCCGGTTGCACGCGCGGCATCACCAGTACCCCTGGCGATGCGCCGAACCTGGAAAAGTGGGTGGCCGAAATCAAGGCCAAGCCCGCGCCGCCGCTGGAACCGCTGCCCGTGATGCAGCAGTTCGAGACATTCGAGTACGCCGCTTACGCGATGCGTGACCCGTTCAGCAATGCCTTCACCGACGACGGGACCGGTAGCGGTCCACGTCCCGATCGCGACCGCCGTCGCCAGACGCTCGAGCAGTTTCCGCTCGACAGTTTGGACATGGTCGGCACGTTGGGTACCGGTGGCGGGATCGTTGCGCTGGTCATGGCGCCGGACAAGGTGACGTATCGAGTGCGGCCAGGAAATTACATGGGCCAGAGCGATGGCCGGGTGACCGGGGTCTTCGAAGACCGCATCGAACTGGTGGAACTGGTGCCGGATGGCGCGGGTGGCTGGCTGGAACGTCCAGCGTCGGTCGCATTAGAAGATCAATGATTGGGGGATAGACGATGACCGTTTTCAACGCCAACCGCTGCAAGCGCACCGGCATCGGCCTCGCAATCGGGCTGCTCGCCGGGTTCAGTGCGGCCAACGCCGCGTCGCCAGCCCCGCAGGGCAGCTTCGTGCCGACATTCGTCGCCCAGGTCGCTTCTGCGACGGCTCCGACGCCCAGCAACGATCCGGCCAAGCAATTGCCGGGTACGGTGTCTGTCGCCAACATCGACTTCAAGCGCGGTGATGGTGGTTCCGGCAAGCTCATCCTGCGGTTCAGTGGTGATGGTGCTGCGCCGGACCTGCGCACCACCGGTTCGACCATCACCATCAATGTGGGTAACGCCCAGCTGCCTGCACACCTGCAGAAGCCGCTGAACGTGACCGACTTTGCCACGCCGGTGCAGAGCATCGACGCACGGGCGGCCGGCAACGGGTCCCAGCTGGTGCTGAACACCAACGGTGCGTTCGAATCGATGGCGTACCAGACGGGTCGCGATTACATCGTCGAGATCTCGCCGCGCGCAGCCGGTGCACGCCGTGCGGTGGGGGCATCCACGTCCAGCAGCTCGGCTGCCGGTGCCACGCCTCGCTACGCCGGTCGGCCTGTCACCTTCAACTTCCAGGACGTACCGGTTCGCACCGTCCTGCAGCTGATCGCCGAAGAGTCCGGGCTGAACATCGTCGCGGCCGATACGGTCGTGGGTAACGTCACTCTGCGACTGGTGAACGTGCCTTGGGACCAGGCGCTCGACATCGTCATGCAGGCCAAGGGCCTGGACAAGCGTCGCAGCGGCAACGTGGTCTGGGTCGCCCCGCAGTCCGAAATCGCCAAATACGAACAGGACAAGGAAGACGCGCGCATCGCGCTGGATTCCCGTGCTGACCTGGTGACCGAGTACATCCAGATCAACTACCACAATGCCGGTGAGATCTTTAAGGCGTTGACCGAGGCAAAGGGCATCGGCGGCGGCGGTCAGGGTGGTGGTAACCAAGGTAACAATCAGAACTCCAGCAATGACAATGGCTTCCTTTCCACTCGAGGAAGGCTGGTTGCGGATGAGCGCACAAACACGCTGATGGTCAGCGACATTCCGAAGAAGGTCGCCCAGATCAGGGAGCTTGTGCATGTCATTGATCGGCCAGTAGATCAGGTGATCATCGAGGCCCGCATTGTCATCGCGACCGAAACGTTTTCGCGTGAATTGGGTGCCCGCTTTGGTTTTTCGGGCCAGCGGGATCATGCCCTGGCCAGCGGCTCATTGGACAGCAACCACAACTACATGAACGGGTTGGCTTCCAACGCCGAGGCTACCGCCACGTACAACAACGCCCTCGCCGCATGGATAGCAAACGGCCGCACTGGCACCGCACCTACGGCCCCTACTTTGCGGACTCCCTCGTGGTTGTTCCCGGCCGGTTATAACGTCAATCTTCCGGTCACCAATCCCGCGGGTGCGCTGGCCCTGACCATTCTCAACGCCGGCCACATCCTCGACCTGGAGCTGTCGGCCATGCAGGAAGAGGGTCGCGGCGAGGTAATCTCGAACCCGCGCGTCGTCACGAGCAACCAGCGTGAAGCCGTCATTCGCCAGGGCCAGGAGGTCGGCTACGTGACCCTGACAAATCAGGCTGGTGGCCAGTCGCAGCAGACCGTCCAGTTCAAGGACGTGCTGCTCGAGCTCAAGGTCACCCCGACGATTACCAATGACGGCCGCGTGTTCCTCAACATGAACGTCAAGAAGGATGAGGTTGAGGGCTTCGTGCAGGCCTCTATCGGCCAGGTCCCGCTGATCAACAAGCGCGAGGTCAACACTGCCGTGCTGATCGAGGACGGCCAGACCGTCGTCATCGGTGGCGTGTACGAGTTCCGTGATCGCAGCGACGTGCAGAAGGTTCCGTTCCTGGGCGACATCCCGTTCCTGGGCAACTTCTTCCGCAAGAAGGGCAAGTCGAAGGACAAGGCCGAGCTGCTGATCTTCGTGACGCCGAAGGTTCTGCAGGTAGCACAGCGCTGAGTCGCTGCCGGTCGTAACGAACGGGGGCCTGCGGGCCCCCGTTTGCGTTCATGGATCGCGATTTGACCGCCGCTTGGCAGCGTGATCGGCAAAATGAACGGAAGCAGGCGGCCGCGCGGATCCGGACTATCGGCACGAACTAGTGCGCGCGTCTTCGGTCAGAATCCGGCGAGCCCCAGCACCGAGAGCGCGATGGACAGCAACATCCACGCCCCCCCGCACGACCAACCCCGAACCGACCCCGGCAGCGGGTTGCACGCCGCATTCCATCGCCTGCGCGACGGGCTTTCGGCCGAGATCGTCGGCCAATCCGCCCTGATCGAACGGCTTCTGATCGCGTTGCTGGCGGACGGACACTTGCTGGTGGAAGGTGCCCCCGGCCTGGCCAAGACCAGCGCCATCCGCGCCCTGGCTTCGCGCCTGGAAGCCGACTTCGCCCGTGTCCAGTTCACGCCAGACCTGTTGCCGGCGGATCTCACCGGTACCGAGGTCTGGCGCCCGCAGGACGGACGCTTCGAATTCCAACCCGGCCCGATCTTCCATCCGATCCTCCTCGCCGACGAGATCAACCGCGCGCCGGCCAAGGTGCAATCGGCGTTGCTGGAAGCCATGGGCGAACGCCAGGTCACCGTCGGTCGTCACACCTATCCACTGCCTTCGTTGTTCCTCGTAATGGCGACGCAGAACCCGATCGAGCAGGAAGGCACCTTCCCGTTGCCCGAGGCGCAACTTGATCGTTTTCTGATGCACGTGCGCATCGGCTATCCGGAAGCCGCCGCCGAAACCGAAATCCTCCGGCTGGCGCGCGAGCGCGCCCGTGAGACCGTACGTGCGACGACAAGCGCCATCGCGCGCATCCCGATATCAGAAGTGTTTGCTGCCCGCGCTGCGGTGCTCGATCTGCACGTGGCACCACCGGTAGAGCGTTACCTGATCGAACTCGTGCTTGCTTCGCGTGACGCACGACGCTATGACGCCACACTCGCCCGCCGCATCGCATGGGGCGCGAGCCCGCGTGGCTCAATCGCGCTCGAACGCTGCGCACGCGCACATGCCTGGCTGGCGGGGCGCGACTACGTCACCCCCGACGACGTCCGTGCGATCGCGCCCGACGTGCTGCGCCATCGCATCCTGCCCAGCTACGAGGCCACGGCCGAAGGCTGGGATGGCGATCGCCTGGTGGGTGAACTGCTGCGGCAGGTTCCACTGCCCTGATCCGCGGGCGGGCTCAACGGCAATGGCGAACGAAGCGAAAGGCCCGGTGGGCGACGCCAGCAACGGCATCCAGCCGACGCTGGCTGAACTGGTTGCGTTACGCGGCGCTGCCAGCGGGCGACGCGCCGCACGGCTGGGCCGTCACGGTGCGAGTGGACACGCGTTGTCGCCACTGCGCGGACGCGGCATGGAATACGCCGAATCGCGCGAATACGTCGCCGGAGACGACGCCCGTCATATCGACTGGCGACTCACCGCACGTACCGGACGCGCCCACACCAAGCTGTTCCAGGCCGAACGCGAACGCCTGACCCTGGTGGTTGCCGATACCGCACCAACGCTCTATTTCGGAACGCGTGTGCGTTTCAAATCAGTGCAGGCGGCACGCGCGGGTGCCGTCGCGGCGTGGGCCGCCATGCGCGACGGCGATCGCATCGCAGCCTTGCGCGGCAGCGTGCGCGAACCCCCGGTTGCACCGGCGTCCGGTGCGCGCGGTGCATTGCGCGTGCTGGACGCGCTGGTACGCTGGTACGCGCAGCCACCCGAAGACGATGCGGGACTGTCCGTCGCGCTCGACCACGCGCAGCGCTTGTTGCGACCGGGGTCGCGCCTGATCGTGCTTGCCGATCCACGCAGCGTCGCGGGTATCGCGGAGCGTCGCTGGCCGGCGCTGGCGCAACACCACGAAGTGATCGTGCTGCTGTTGACCGATCCTCTGGAGGCCGCGCCGCCTGACGCCGCGTTGCCATTCAACACCGCAGGGCATCGCGTGGAAATCGACCTCGCGGCGTCGGCACAGCGTCAACGCTGGCACCAGGAATTCATGGCGCCGGTGCAGGCCGCGCTGGACACATTGCCCGCGCGCGGCGTGCGCGTGCAGGCGCTCTCCACGACGGCAGCGAGCGAATCCTGGTTGCCCCTGCTGGGCCGCGCACGGCCACTGGTGGCCTGATGCAGGCGCCGCCGCTCGTCCTGCGCGACATCCACGAGCTGCCGGCACCGCCGCTATGGCCGCCGGCTCCGGGCTGGTGGCTGCTCGCGGCAACGCTGATCGCGATTTTCGTCGTCGCGTGGTACCTGCGCCTCCGACGATTGCACCGTCGTCGCGCGATCGCTGCGGTGTTCGACGACGCGCTGGGACATGCCAAAGACGAGCCCGCCCGCATCGCCGCAATGTCCGACCTGCTTCGCCGCGCGGCGCGTCGCCGCGATGCTGGCGCGGACAAGTTGCACGGCGATGCGTGGCTGCGGTTCCTCGATGCCGGCAATCCGGCCGCCGGTTTTTCCGACGGCGTCGGGCGTCTGCTGCTGGACGGCGGGTTCCGTAGCGACGCTGACCCGCGCGATGTCGACGCGCTGCGAACATTGGCGCGCGCACGGTTCATGCAATGGATGTTGCCGCCGTGATCGACGCCCTGCTCACGCGCATCGATGACCTGCGCGACCTCTTCGCGTGGCCGTGGTGGCTGCTGGCGCTGCCGGCCCCGCTGCTGGTGCGCTGGCTGCTGCCAGCGGCCCGGAACGACGCTGCCGCGCTCAAAGTGCCCTATGGCGAACGCATCGCTCCCATCGCGAAGGGTGGCCATCGCAGCCTGCGCGGTCACGGCGCCGGTTGGTTGGCATGGCTGGGCTGGACGCTGCTGTGCATAGCCGCAGCGCGCCCGCAGCAACTGGGTGAAGCCCTGCAACCGCCGCAAGCCGGTCGAGACCTGATGCTCGCGCTCGACCTGTCGATGAGCATGAGCGAACCGGACATGGAGCTGGGCGCGCGCCCGGTCGATCGCCTCACCGCGGCGAAGGCCGTGCTCGCGGACTTCCTCGATCGTCGCGCGGGCGACCGCATCGGCCTGCTGGTGTTCGGGCGGCGCGCCTACGTACTGACGCCGCTTACGCTGGATCGGCAATCCGTGCGCGACCAACTCGCGGACAGCGTCGTTGGGCTGGCCGGACAGGAAACCGCAATCGGCGACGCCGTGGGACTTGCAGTCAAGCGCCTGCGAGCGCAGCCGGCGGAGCAGCGCGTACTGATCCTGCTGACCGATGGCGTCAACACGGCAGGCATGCTGGATCCGCACAAGGCGGCGGAACTGGCGAAAGCCGAGCACGTCCGCGTGCACACCATCGCATTCGGTGGCGAAGGGTCGCTGTCGCTATTCGGCATCCAACTGCCGATGCCTGGCGCGGGAGACGACATCGATGAAACCGCGCTGCGCGACATCGCGGCGCAGACCGGCGGAAAATTCTTCCGCGCGCGCGACACTTCAGAGCTCGTCGGCATCTATGCCGAGATCGATCGCATCGAACCGGTGCGTCGTCCGGGCAAGGCTGTGCGTCCGCGCCTGGAACGCTACCCGTGGCCTCTGGGGGCCGCGCTGGCGTGCGCGCTGCTTGCGTTCGCCGTTCCGCGGAGGCGTGCATGAACGCGCCACTCGACTTCGCGGGTTTCGATTTCGCGAGCCTGGCCAATCTTCACTTCCTGCGCCCGTGGTGGTTGCTTGGCTTGCTTGCATTGCCGCTGTTGGCCGTGGCGTGGCGCTTCCGCCAGCGACGCCGCAATGCGTGGCATGGCATCGTCGATGCGCACCTGCTGCCGACGTTGCTCGATACCACCCTGAGCCGACGCGGCCGCGTCGGACTGTGGATCGCGATGCTGGCCGGTGCAATCGCCGTGCTCGCGATGGCGGGCCCGAGCTGGCGCCAGTCCGCGCAACCGCTGTGGCAGTCGCGTACGCCGCTGGTGATCGCGCTCGACCTGTCGAGCGCATCGCTTGCCGCCGACCTTCCTCCTTCGCGGTTGGCCCAGGCGCGCGCCAAGCTCGCGACGCTGCTGCGCGAACGCAACGGCGGCCAGGTGGCGCTGGTGGCGTTCGCCGACGACGCTTACACCGTCGCGCCATTGACCGATGACGCGGCGAACGTCGCGCTGTTTCTCGACGCGTTGCAGCCCGACGTCATGCCGGTCGACGGCCAACGCGCCGATCGCGCGATTGCCTGGTCGATGCAGCTGCTCAAGCGCGCCGGCGCATCGCAGGGCGACATCCTGTTGATGACCGATCACGCGGACAACGCCGCGCGCGATGCTGCAAGCGACGCAGCGGGCGCAGGCTATCGGGTGTCGGTAACGGGCCTGGGCGGCGATGCCGGCGTGGCCTACCGCCGCACCGACGGTCAGATCGCCAACGCGCGATTGGATCGCGACTCGTTGCGACGCCTTGCCAGCGCGGGCAACGGTCGTTACGCGGATATCACCGGTGACGTGGGCGACCTGCGTTCGCTCGGATTGCTCGATCCCGGCAGTGCCAGCGGCTCCGCGTTGCGTGGCCAGGCCGGGCTGACGTGGCAGGACGAAGGCTACTGGCTGCTGCCGCCGTTGCTGTTGCTTGCGTTGTTTGCGTTCCGGCGTGGCGCGGGCACGCTCGCCGTGCTTGCGCTGTGCTTCATATTTCCGCTGCAGTCGGCTCACGCTGCCGACCTCTGGCGTCGCGCCGACCAGGCCGAACACGCGCGGATGCAACGCGGCGACGCGGCCTACCGGAAGGGTGATTTCGCCGGCGCCGCGAAGCAGTACGAAGGCATCGACAATGCCGACGCCAACTACAACCGCGGCAACGCACTCGCCAAGGCCGGGCAATTGCAACCGGCGATCGACGCCTTTGATCGTGCGTTGCGACAGCGGCCGAAGATGGACGACGCACTGGCCAACCGGCGTGCCGTCGAGCAGGCGCTCAAGCGGCAACAGCAGGGTGGATCGAACCAATCGCAGCGTGGCGGAAAAACGCAATCGGGGCAGGGCGGGCAGTCGCAGCAGCAGGGCGGGCAGCAGCAGCGACAGGATCCGTCCACGCAATCCTCGCAGCAGCGAAGCCAGCAGCAAAATCAGCAGCAGCAAAATCAGCAGCAAGCCGGAAAGGGCGCGCAGCAGAATCAGGATCGCCTGGGCCAATCGTCGCAACCACAAACCGGGCAGACGCAACAGGATCCTGCGAATCGCCAGTCGCAGGCTGCATCGCAGCAATCGACAGCGCCCGCCAAACCAACGGACGCCGCCACCCAGCAGCAGGCCGACCGCGCCCAGCGCGAAAAAATGCAACGCGAATTGCAGGCGCAGCAGGCACGAGCGGAAAAAAACGGACGCGCCGCCACCGCGCCGAAGGAAACCGCCGAGCAGCGCGAACGCCGCATCGCCAACGATGCCTGGCTTCGTCGGGTGCCCGATGATCCGGGTGGCTTGTTGCGCGCGAAGTTCCGCCTCGAATTCGAACGCCGCCAACAGCAGGGACGGCCCGGAGAATGACCATGATCCACGCGCGTGCCCGTCGGCACCTCCTGCTGCGGTTGTCGTTGCTGCTGTCGTTGATCGCGGTCGTGTTCACGGCCAGCGCGCAACCGCGTGCGTGGCTGGATCGCGACCAGATCGGCTCAGGCGAGACGGTCACCCTCAACGTCGAGACCGACGGCGCCAGCCAACCCGACTTCGCGCCTTTGCAGCGCGACTTCGTGCTCAGCGGTCGCAGCAGTCGCGTGCAGGTGGACAACACCGGCGTGCGCAGCCTGTACGCGGTGGCGCTGCGCCCGCTGCGCGACGGCACATTGGCGATCCCCGCGCTCACCGTCGGCAACCAGCGCACGCAACCGTTGACCCTGCAGGTGGCGCCAGGCAATGCCGCGCCCCCGCCGCGCGGCGACGAGGATGCTTTCATCGAAAGCGAACCCGACGACGCCCGTCCCTACGTGCAGCAGGCCGTGGGCTGGGTGGTGCGGCTGTATTCGGCGGCGCCGCTGGTGTCGGGCGGGATCGAGCAGCCCGCGCCCGAAGGTGCATCGCTGCAGCAGGTCGGCGAAGACGCCCGCTACTCGCGCGAAGTCGGCGGGCGCCGCTATGAGGTCATCGAGCGTCGCTACCTGCTGATTCCCGAGCGCAGCGGCGCGTTGACGGTGCCGGGTGCGCGCTTCGAAGGCCGCGGCGTCGGCGGCATGTTCGACGAGCTGTTCGGTGGTCGTGGCGCGGAGCTCAGCGCACAGGCACCGGCGCGGACGCTGCAGGTGCAGGCCGTGCCCGCCAATGCACCACAGCCCTGGTTGCCGTTGCGCGACCTGCAGTTGCGTTACGTCACCACGCCGCGCGACTTGCGTGCCGGCGCCGCCGCAACGCTCACCATCGAGGCCACCGCCGATGGCGCCAGCGCGGCGCAGATGCCGGAACTGCAATTGCCGCCGATTGATGGCGTGCAGGTATTTGCCGATCCGGTCCAGGCTGACGAGACCTTCCGCGAAGGCCGTCCGCGCGTGAAGCTGACTCGCAAGTTCTCGCTGGTGCCTTCGGGCGAGGGCGCGGCGAAGCTGTCCGGGATGCAGCTGGCCTGGTGGGACGTGAAGTCCGGCACGGCACGCACCGTGAGCCTGCCGCCCTTGTCCTGGGCTGTGGCGCGCGCGGACGGCACTGCGCCTGCCGCCGTGAAGGCATTGCCTTCGGGCGAGATCGTCGGTCCCGCACCTGCACGGGCGGCCGGAAGCAGCGGAGCGAATCGCGTGTGGATACTGGCGACGCTGCTGTTCGCCGCGTTGTGGCTGTTCACGCTGGTGTGGGGCTTCCACCAGCGCCACCACGCGCACGCGCGTGCCGCGTCGCATGGCCATGATGCCGACGGATCGCCGTCCCCGCAGTCGGGTGGACACCGGTCCGACGCCAAGGTGCTGCAACGCGCGCTGGACACCGGCGACCTTGGCGAGGTCGCGGACGCGTTGTGCGCGCTTGCGATGCCGCCCGTGCGCGATGTCGATGCGATGCGGACGCAGCTGGCCGATGCGCGCCAGCAGGCCGCGATCGATGCGTTGCAACGCGCGCGCTGGGGTGGCGGTGATGGCTCGCTGGCAAGGCGCCAGCTGCGTGATGCCTTCGCGAAGGGACCGCACTGGAAACCGAAGGTCGTAGCCGCGGCATCGCCGTTGCCGCCGCTGTATCCGCCAGGGTGAGGCAGGCGGCATCGGAATCTGAACAGGGGGCTCTGGTGTAATCTCGCGGCTGTTTTGCCGATCCGAGACCGCCCGCAATGACCCACGCCAACCTGTCCGTCGCCCCCTCCAAGGGGATTCCGCTGCACGTGAAGGTGTTGCTTGGCTTCGTCATCGGCGCCGTGCTCGGCGTGCTGGTTCACACGTACATTGGCGCCGATACGCCATGGGTGGCTGGCGTCATCGCCTACGTGGCCAAGCCGTTCGGGCAGATCTTCCTCAACCTTCTCTTCATGCTGGTGCTGCCGCTGATGTTCTCGGCACTGGTGCTGGGCGTGACCGAACTTGGCGACATCGCCAGCCTCGGCCGCCTGGGCTGGCGCACGCTGACCTACACGGCGGTGGTCACCGGTGCGGCTGTCGCGATCGGCCTGTTGATGGTCAACCTGATCCAGCCCGGGCTGCACATGGACCCGGTGCTGGTGCAGAAGGCGATGAGCGACAACGCCGACCGCATCGGCGAGATCGTGACCAACGGCCAGCAGCTGCGCTTCTTCGACCTGCTGGTCAACATCGTTCCGCACAACGTCGTCACCGCCGCCGGCGATGACAAGCAGAAGCTCGGCATCGTCTTCTTCGCACTGATGATCGGCATCGGCCTGGTGCTGACGCCGTCGCCGGCGACGCAGGCGTTCAAGCACGCGCTGCAGGGGCTGTTCGAGATCAGCATGCGCCTGATCGGGCTGTTCATCCGCCTGGCGCCGTACGCCGTGGCCTGCTTCATGTTCACGTTGTGCGCGAAGCTGGGTGGCGATGCGCTCACCAGCCTGGCCTACTTCGTGGTCACGGTCGTGCTGGCGCTGGCCATCCACATGTTCGTGGTGCTGCCGCTGTGGGTGAAGTTCATGGGCGGCATGTCGCCGCGCGTGTTCTTCCGCGGCAGCCAGGAAGCCGTGCTGACCGCGTTCGCCACGGCGTCTTCCACCGCCACCTTGCCGGTCACCCTGCGCGTGGCCGAAGAAAACCTGCACCTGCCGCGCAAGGTCAGTCGTTTCGTGCTCACCGTCGGCGCTTCGGCCAACCATCACGGCACCGCGCTGTTCGAAGGCGTGACCGTGCTGTTCCTGGCGCAGGTGTTCGGCCTGCACCTGCCGCTGGCCGAGCAGCTGATGGTGCTGGGGCTGTGCATCCTCGGCGGCATCGGTACCGCCGGTATTCCGTCGGGTTCGTTGCCGGTGATTGCGATGATCTGCGGCATCATCGGCCTCAACCCGGCGGGCATCGGCATCATCCTGGGCGTCAACAGCTTCCTCGACATGTGCCGCACCTCGCTCAACGTGACCGGTGACCTGGCGACGGCAGTCGTGGTTTCCGCCCGCAGTGGCGAGGCCGAAGTTGCGTTGGCGGCGACGGAAAACGTGGAAACCGTGGAAAACGTGCTGTAGAAGCCGTCGCAGGGGCCGCGGTAAAAGCCGCGGTCACCCGGCTCCGCTTACGGCGGAGCGAGCCTGGATAAGCCGGCCACCCGCGCCGGCTCCCATCACGGAACATCTGAACAAGTCTCACCCTGCCAACCCGGGCGCAGCGAGGGATCTGTTTTCGCGGCGAAACAGCAGGTCCCTCGCTGCGCTCGGGACGACATGCGCTCTATCCAGTCCTTCCCTGGCGTCGGCGCGAGGCATCCGTTGACCGAGGACGACGCACCCGCTTGGTAAGCTCGGGCATCCGACACCGGAGCCAGGCGATGAGCGAAGCCCGCGCTGTCCCGCCGAAGCTGCCGTTGCACTGGAAGATGCTGATCGGCTTCATGGTCGGTCTCGCCCTCGGACTGCTCGTGTACTACACCCGTGGTGCCGACGCCGGGTGGGTGAAGCTGCTCACCACCTACGTCACCCAGCCCGCGGCGACGATCTTCCTGCGCCTGATCTTCATGCTGGTGATCCCGCTGCTGTTTTCCGCGCTGGTGATCGGTGTGTCGGAGATGGGCGACGTCCGCGCCTTTGGCCGCGTCGGCTGGAAGACGCTCAGCTACACCGTGGTGATGTCGGCGCTGGCGGTCGTGCTGGGCCTGGTGATGGTCAACGTGTTCAAGCCGGGTGCCGGCGTGGACGAGGCGCAGGCGCTCAAGCTGCTCAGCGACAACGCCGAACGCGCGCGCGGCATCGTCAGTGACCTGGGCGAACAGCCCAAGGGCCTGGACATGCTGTTGTCGATCGTGCCCGACAACGTCGTCGCGGCGGCGTCCAGCAACGGCACCATCCTGTCGGTGATGTTCTTCGCGCTGATGCTCGGCATCGGCCTGGTCGTCACCCGCAACGAGGCGACGCAAACGCTCACGCGCGCTATCCAGGGCGTGTTCGACGTATCGATGACCCTGATCGGCATGGTGATCCGCCTGGCGCCGTATGCGGTGGCGTGCCTGATGTTCAACATGACCGTGGTGTTCGGCTGGGACCTGCTGTTCAAGCTGGCCGGCTATGTCGCCGTGGTGGTTGGCGCGCTGGCGCTGCATATGTTCGTGACCTATTCGATCGCGCTGAAGTTCATCGGTGGCCGTTCGCCGCTGCAGTTTTTCCGCGCGGTGCAGGAAGCAATGCTGCTCGCCTTCTCCACCGCTTCCAGCAACGCCACGCTGCCGACGTCGCTGCGCGTCGCCGACGAGAAGTTGAAGCTGCCGCGCAACATCTCGCGCTTCGTCCTCACCGTCGGCGCCACCGCCAACCAGAACGGCACGGCGCTGTTCGAAGGCGTCACCGTGATCTTCCTCGCCCAGTTCTTCGGCGTGGACCTGTCGCTGACCCAGCAGGTGACGGTGATGTTCGTGTGCATCCTCGGCGGCATCGGCACCGCGGGCGTGCCGTCGGGTTCGTTGCCGGTGGTGGCGCTGATCTGCGCGATGGTCGGCGTGAAGCCCGAAGGCATCGGCCTGATCCTGGGCGTCAACCACTTCCTCGACATGTGCCGCACCACGCTCAACGTGACCGGTGACCTGGCCATCGCGGCGATGGTGTCGAAGGGAGAGCGCGAAGCGTAGGCGGTACGTGGCGCGTGGCTATACTCGACGGGCGCAAAGGAAGGCGTCCATGGCGGGTGCCGTGCGCGATGGGATGAACCGATGAAAGGAATGATGTTGCTGGGCCTGCTCGCCGTCATGGGCGTAGCGAATGCGGACACGGGCAAGCCCGGCTGCCAGGCCAACTACAAGCAGGAAGGCAGCTTCTTCGGCGGCCGTAGCTTCAGCACCTTCGATGTGCTGCCCGGCGTATCCAGGGACGTGGCGTTCAAGCGCGTCTATACCGAGCTGATGAAGTCCGGATTCAAGGTGACCAGCTCCGACAAGGGGATGGGCGTGCTCACGGCCGAGTACGTGGCCACGCACAACGGCGGTTCGGTCTCGCTGCCGGTGAACGTGGTGATCGAACCGGAAGGCAAGAGCGTCAAGGTCAATATCAGCAAGACGACGCCGGGCGGCTACGCCACCAGCGAAGATTTCCAGATCAAACAGATGTGCGCCATCATCGATACGGCCAACGGCAAGTAAGCCGTCCCGGGTCACCGCACAACGCCCCGCCTGTCGGGGCGTTGTCGTGTGGGGCGGGTCTCGACCCGCCACCCAACATGTTCCGCCGCGTGGCGAAGGGAATCGACGCTGCGCCGCAACCTTTGGCGGGTCGGATGGCGGGTCGGATGGCGGGTCGAGACCCGCCCTACGCCTGCACCAAGCCACGCGACCCTCGCCACGACCCAAACGTGGGTCCCGCCGACCCACGCGACCCTCGCCACGAACCACGCTCGGGTCCGGCCGACCCACGCGACCCTCGCCGCGACCCAGACGTGGGTCCCGCCGACCCACGCGACCCTCGCCACAACCCAGACGCGGGTCCGGCCGACCCACGCGACCCTCGCCACGACCCAGACGCGGGTCCGGCCGACCCGCGCGACCTTCGCCGCGACCCACACTCGGGTCCCGCCGACCCACGCGACCCTCGCCGTGACCCACGCGCGGGTCCGGCCGACCCACGCGACCCTCACCACAACCCAGACGCGGGTCCGCCGCCTCCGCTGTGGGACAATGGCGCCCTTCGCCGGCCCGCAGTGCTGCCCGCCGCGCCTCTCTTCCCCGCTTCCCGCCTCCAGCCGCCTCCCATGACGACGCCCCAGCCTGCTCGCCGCGAACTCGCCAACGCCATCCGTTTCCTCGCCATCGACGCGGTCCAGGCCGCCAACTCCGGCCATCCCGGCATGCCCATGGGCATGGCCGACATCGCCGAAGTGCTGTGGAACGACTACCTGCGCCACAACCCGGCCAATCCGTCGTGGTTCAACCGCGACCGTTTCATCCTCTCCAACGGCCATGGCTCGATGCTGCAGTACGCGTTGCTGCACCTGGCGGGCTACGACCTGTCGATCGAGGACCTGAAGAAATTCCGCCAGCTCGAATCCAAGACGCCGGGCCACCCCGAGAACTTCATGACGCCGGGCGTGGAAACCACCACCGGCCCGCTCGGCCAGGGCTTTGCCAACGCGGTGGGCATGGCGCTCGCCGAAAAGCTGCTGGCGCAGCGCTTCAACCAGCCCGGCTTCGAGGTCGTCGACCACCACACCTATGTGTTCATGGGCGACGGCTGCCTGATGGAAGGCATCTCGCACGAAGCCGCCTCGCTCGCCGGCACCTGGGGCCTGAACAAGCTGATCGCGTTCTGGGACGACAACAAGATCTCGATCGACGGCAACACCGACGGCTGGTTCACCGACAACACCCCGGCGCGCTTCGAGGCCTACGGCTGGAACGTCGTGCGCGGCGTCAACGGCCATGACAGCGTCGAGATCAAGACCGCGATCGAGACCGCGCTCAAGTCCAGCGACAAGCCGACGCTGATCTGCTGCCGCACCACGATTGGCTTCGGTTCGCCCGGCAAGGCCGGCAAGGAATCCAGCCACGGTGCGCCGCTGGGCAAGGACGAGATCGTCGCCACGCGCGCCGCGCTGGAGTGGTCGCACGACGCGTTCGTGATCCCGCAGGAGATCTACGATGCCTGGCGCACCGACGCCGGCGCCAAGCGCGAGGCGCAGTGGAACGAGGTGTTCGCGGCCTACACCGCGAAGTTCCCGGAGCTGTCCGCCGAACTGCTGCGCCGCAACCGCAACGAGCTGCCGGAAGGTTTCATTGCCGCCGCCGATGCCTACATCACCAAGCTGCAGGCCGAAGGCCCGGTGGTGGCTTCGCGCAAGGCCTCGCAGATGGCGATCGAAGCCTTCGCGCCGCTGCTGCCGGAACTGATCGGCGGCTCCGCCGACCTCGCCCATTCCAACCTGACGTTGTGGAAGGGCAGCAAGTCGGTCGCCAGCACCGACCCGAACGCCAACTACATCTACTTCGGCGTGCGCGAATTCGCGATGACCGCGATCAGCAACGGTCTGGGCCTGCACGAGTGCTTCATCCCGTACGACGCGACGTTCCTGGTCTTCAGCGACTACGCGCGCAACGCCGTGCGCATGAGCGCGCTGATGGGCGCGCACGCGATCCACGTCTACACGCACGACTCCATTGGCCTGGGCGAAGACGGTCCGACCCACCAGCCGATCGAGCACCTGGCCTCGCTGCGCTACATCCCGGGCAACGACGTGTGGCGTCCGTGCGACGCGGTCGAGTCCGCGGTGTGCTGGAAGAAGGCGATCGAGCGCCATGACGGCCCCAGCTGCCTGATCTTCTCGCGCCAGAACCTGCCGCATCAGACGCGTAGCGCGCAGCAGGTCGCCGACATCGAACGCGGCGGCTACGTGCTGAAGGATTCGGTCGGCGCGCCGGAGATCATCCTGATCGCCACGGGTTCCGAAGTGGGCCTGGCGATGCAGGCTGCAGCGCAGCTCGGCGACAAGGTGCGCGTGGTGTCGATGCCGTCGACCGACGTGTTCGATCGACAGGATGCGCAGTACCGCGAGAGCGTGCTGCCGAAGGCCTGCCGCAAGCGCATCGCGATCGAAGCCGGCGTCACCGGCTTCTGGCGCGCGTACGTCGGCCTGGACGGCGCGGTGATCGGCATCGACAGCTATGGCGCCAGCGCGCCGATCGAACAGCTGCTGCCGCATTTCGGTTTCACCGTGGACAAGGTGGTCGAGGCGGCCCGCTCGATCGGTTGAGGTTGTCGACCCGCTGCAAAAGTAAAACGGCGCCCGCGGGCGCCGTTTTCATTGGCGCGATCCACAGGCGCGGCGCCAGGTGGTTCGTTGACGTTCCCGCACCTCGCCCATACGCTCACCAGCCATCGACGGGATCGAATGCTGGAGGCAGTCGTGCACATGGACAGTCGGGTTCGTTGTTTCGCGGCGATGCTGGTGTTGTCCGCGCTTGTTGCCTGCGCAACGCGCGGTGCGCGCGACCAGATCGAAGCACGCATGTTCATCCCGCCGGCCGCGACGCGGATCGAGCTGAAGCAAGACGAGCGATTCCTGATGGCGATCCCGGTCGAGCAACCGATGCCGGTGTTTCCTGCGGGCATCGACCACGGTGACTTCGCGCCCACGACGCTGTGCGCCGATATCGTCGTGGATGCGACGGGCGACGTCGGCGATGTTCGGCCGCTCCCCGGCGATTCCGAATGCGCGGACCCGGCCGGCACTTCCGCCACCTTGCTGGTTCAGGCGGTGATCGCTGCGGCACGAAAGTGGTCGTTCGTCGCCGCAGCCATCTGCAAGCCGGCCTCGCCGCAGGACGAGGACTGCGAGGGCGCCGATGCGCAGGTTCGCGCCGTTCCGGTCAGGCTGGCGTATGCGTTCACGTTCTCCCGCGAGGCGGGCAAGGCAAGCGTGCGCGCCGCCGCGCGCCATTGAGGGCCGGCACGGGCAGGGGACTGCTTCGCCCCTTGTGGCCTCGCCCGTTTCCCGGCACCCTGCGCGATCCATACGCAAGCGTACGCGAATGATCCCCGCCGCCGATCCGACCGCCGCACACCCCGTCTTCCCCAACTTGTTCGCTCCACTCGACCTGGGCTTCTGCACGTTGCCCAACCGCGTGCTGATGGGATCGATGCACACCGGACTGGAAGACAAGGCGCGCGATTTCCCGAAGTTGGCCGCGTATTTCGCCGAACGCGCCGAAGGCGGCGTGGGCCTGATGGTCACCGGCGGCTTCTCGCCGAACATCGAAGGCTGGCTGAAGCCGTTCGGCAGCAAGCTGCGCTGGCCGTGGGATGTCGGCAAGCATCGCCAGGTCACGCGCGCGGTGCACGCGCATGGCGGTCGCATCTGCCTGCAGATCCTGCATTCGGGTCGCTACGGCTACCAGCCGCTGCAGGTCGCGCCGTCGAAGTTGAAGGCGCCGATCAATCCGTTCACGCCGCGCGCGCTGTCCGCTGGTGGCGTCGAACGGCAGATCCGCGCTTTCGTGCGTACGGCGAAGCTTGCGCGTGACGGTGGCTACGACGGCGTGGAGGTGATGGGTTCGGAAGGCTACCTGCTGAACCAGTTCACCGTGCCGCGCACCAACAAGCGCACCGATGCCTGGGGTGGCGATGCTGCAAAGCGCATGCGCTTCGCGGTGGAGATCGTGCGCCGCATCCGCGAGGCCTGCGGTCCCGACTTCATCATCATCTACCGGTTGTCGATGCTCGATCTCGTCGACGACGGCGGCACCTGGGACGACGTCGTAGCGCAGGCAAAAGCAATCGAAGCCGCCGGCGCGACGATCATCAACACCGGCATCGGCTGGCACGAAGCGCGCATCCCGACCATTGCGACCTCGGTGCCGCGCGCTGCGTTCACCGGCATCACCGCGCGCCTGAAACCGCACGTGCAGGTGCCGCTGGTCACCACCAACCGCATCAACATGCCCGATGTCGCCGAACGCATCCTCGCGAGTGGTGAAGCCGACATGGTGTCGATGGCGCGACCGCTGCTCGCCGATCCGCAGTGGGTGAACAAGGCGCGTGCGCGGCGCGTGGATGAGATCAACACCTGCATCGCCTGCAACCAGGCGTGCCTGGACCACGTGTTCCAGAACAACACCGCCAGCTGCCTGGTCAACCCGCGCGCCTGTTCGGAAACGCAGCTGGTCTATCGCCCTGCGAGCACCGCGAAAACAGTCGCGGTCGTCGGTGCCGGTCCCGCGGGGCTCGCCGCCGCGACGGTGGCGGCGGAGCGCGGGCATCGCGTCACCTTGTTCGATGCCGCCGGTGACATCGGCGGCCAGTTCAACCTGGCCAAGCGCATTCCCGGCAAGGAGGAATTCTTCGAGACGCTGCGCTATTTCCGTCGAAAGCTGGAACTTACCAAGGTCGACGTGCGCCTCAACACGCGCGCCGATGTCGCGACGCTGGCCACGGCATTCGATGAAGTCGTCCTCGCCAGCGGCATCCAGCCGCGCAAGGTGGATTTCCCCGGTTCAACGCACGCGAAAGTGGTGAGCTACATCGACGTGCTGACCGGACGCGTCGTGCCGGGCGCGAAGGTCGCGATCGTGGGTGCGGGCGGCATCGGCTTCGATGTCGCCGAGTTCCTCGTGCATGCGGCGCACGGCTTCGATGGCGCCATGCCGACGCTGGACGCGCAACGCTGGCGTGCGGAGTGGGGGGTGGACCTGGGCTACGACGGCAACCGCGGCGGCTTGCGCAAAGCCGCACCGGAAGCCCCGACGCGCGAGGTCTGGTTGCTGCAGCGCAGCCCCGGCAAGCCCGGCGCCAAGCTCGGCAAGACGACCGGCTGGATCCATCGCGCCACGCTGAAGGCGAAGCAGGTGCGCATGCTCGGTGGCGTGGACTATGTCGGCGTCGATGACGAAGGCTTCCACATCCGCGTCGATGGCGCGCTGCAGACGCTGCCCGTCGACCACGTCGTGATCTGCGCGGGACAGGAGCCGCATCGCCCGCTGGCGGACGAACTGCGCGCGCTGGGTGCCAGCGTGCACGTGATCGGCGGTGCCGATGTCGCCGCGGAGCTCGATGCCAAGCGTGCGATCGACCAGGGCAGCCGGGTGGCTGCGGCGCTGTAGAGCGGGCCTTGGCCCGCCGCGCCAGGACGGCATCAATGGGGCGGGCCTTGGTGCGCCAATCCCGCGTCTTCTTCCGAACGCAGTCTGCGATGACGGGCGGCGGGTCAAGACCCGCCCTACGAAGGTTCGACCCTCTGGACTCGATGCCTCAGAACTGGTCCAGCGGAATCTTCAGGTAGCGCACGCCGTTGGGCGACGCCTCCGGCAGCGTGCCGGCGCGCAGATTGACCTGCAGCGCGGGCAGGATCAGCGCCGGAACGGCGAGCGTGGCATCGCGTGCTTCGCGCATGGTGACGAACTCGGTTTCGCTCACGCCGATGCGAACGTGGATGTTGCTGCGCTTCTGTTCGCCGATCGTGGTTTCGCCCAGCGGGCCGCGGCCCTTGTTGTCGTCGCGCCCGCCTTCCACCGGCTTGATGCCGTAGTCGTGGCAGACGAATACGCGTGTTTCATCCGGCAACTCGAAGAGGTGGTGGATCGAGCGATACAGCATCGCCGCGTCGCCACCGGGGAAGTCGCAGCGCGCGGTGCCGGCGTCAGGCATGAACAGCGAGTCGCCAGTGAACAGCGCGTCGCCGATGAGGTAGGCCAGGCTGTCGCGGGTGTGGCCGGGCACCGGGATCGCGCGCGCCTTGATGCTGCCCAGGGTGAATACGTCGTCGTCGCCGAACAGGCAGTCGAACGTCGAGTGCGGACCGGAGATCCTGTCTTCCAGGTCGAACACGGTGGCGAACGTGCGCTGCACCTCGCGGATGCCCTGGCCGATGGCGACCATTGCATCGGGCAACCGCTTGGCCAGCCATTGCGCGGCGGTGAGGTGGTCGGCGTGGGCGTGGGTTTCCAGCAGCCAGCGCACCTGCAGGCGCTGTTCGATGACGCACTCGAGCAGCTGTTGGGCGAAGGTGTTTCCGGTGCGGCCGGACTTGGCATCGAAATCCAGCACCGGATCGATGATCGCGGCCTGCCGCGTGGCCGGATCGGCGACGACGTAGCTCCAGGTCCCCGACTCGGCGTGGTGGAACGGGTGGACGACGGGTGCAGGCGATGCGATGGCAGCGGTCGTCATGGCTTGCCTGGTGTTTCGTTGACCAGGGTTTCGTTGAGCAGGTTGGACAATCGCCATGCGGCCTGCCGCACGCGTTGTTCCGCCAATGCCCGCTGCGCGTCGTTGTAGCGGTGGTCCAGCTTGTGTTCTTCCGCGCCGCTCGCGGTGGTCGGGTAGAGCTGGCGCGCATCGATCAGGCGGCAGGATTCGCCGGCCCAGGCGGCCGCGCCACTCAGCAGGCCGCCCGCCGGGGGCCACGGCTGGCGATCGAGCCGGTCCGCGTACGCCGCGACGCTCAGGCCGCGCTCGCCGAGGATGTAGTAGTCCCACACCGAATGCAGGTTGGTGCCCATCACGTGCGTCGCGCGGTCGTACTTGTCGCGGGCATAGGCCTCGGGCTCGAGGTCGGTGGTGAGGCTGACCTGGTACTTGTTGCCGCCGAGGTCGCGGTGGTTGCTCGAGTGCAGCGGCTGGTGCACGTCGCCGACGAAGTGGACCAGGAACTTCAGCGCCTCGCGCCGGGCCTCGACCGGCTGGCTGCGATCAGCCAGGACCTTGCGCTGGGCCTCGATCGCGCCGACCACGCACTGGCCGTCCGGGCAGTCGCGTCGGGCGTCGAAATTGCAGCCGCCACCGGTCATGTCGGCGTAGTGCCAGCGGCTGGTGGCCTTGAAGCGTGCCGGGTCGCTGTCGCGCAGGGTGTCGGCCCAGGTGGCCACGCCGGCCAGGGTCGGGGTGGGTTCATCGGCGAGCAGTTCCGCGACCTGGGCCCGCGCGGCCGGGGTCAGGTGGCGCTGGGCCAGCTCGCCGATCAGGCGGTGCCCCAGGGCGCTCCAGGCCCCGACGGGGGTGGCCAGGACGAGCAGGAGCAGGGTCGGGACGACGATGGCGAGGCGGCGGGTGGATCGGCGCATGCAGCGGGCTCGTTCGGGGCAGGCACGCCTGAGTGGGTGCCCGGGGGAGGGGGAACGGCTAAAATAGCGACCTTTCGTCGCAAATCCCACCGCAGGAGTCCCCCCGAAATGGCGATCAAGGTTGGCATCAACGGCTTCGGCCGCATCGGCCGCAACGTGTTGCGCAGCGCCGTGCAGAACTTCGGCAACGATATCGAGATCGTCGCCATCAACGACCTGCTGGAGCCCGAGTACCTGGCCTACATGCTGCGTTACGACTCCGTGCATGGTCGCTTCAAGGGCGACGTGTCGGTCGAAGGCAACACCCTGGTCGTCAACGGCAAGAAGATCCGCCTGACCCAGGAACGCGATCCGGCCAACCTGAAGTGGGATGAAGTCGGCGCCGACGTCGTCATCGAATCCACCGGCCTGTTCCTCGACAAGGTCACCGCGCAGAAGCACCTCGACGCCGGCGCGAAGAAGGTCGTGCTGTCCGCTCCGTCGAAGGACGACACGCCGATGTTCGTCTACGGCGTGAACCACGCCAAGTACAACGGCGAAGCGATCATCTCCAATGCCAGCTGCACCACCAACTGCCTGGCGCCGATCGCCAAGGTCGTCAACGACAAGTGGGGCATCAAGCGCGGCCTGATGACCACCGTGCACGCCGCCACCGCGACGCAGAAGACCGTCGACGGCCCGTCCAACAAGGACTGGCGCGGCGGCCGCGGCATCCTCGAGAACATCATTCCGTCCAGCACCGGCGCCGCGAAGGCCGTCGGCGTGGTGATCCCGGAACTCAACAAGAAGCTCACCGGCATGGCCTTCCGCGTGCCGACGTCCGACGTGTCGGTGGTCGACCTGACCGTTGAACTCGACAAGCCCGCCACCTACGCCGAGATCTGCGCGGAAATGAAGGCGCAGTCGCAGGGCGCACTCAAGGGCGTGCTGGGCTACACCGAAGACAAGGTCGTCGCGACGGATTTCGTCGGCGAGACCTGCACCTCGGTGTTCGATGCCGAAGCCGGCATTGCGCTGGATGGCACCTTCGTCAAGCTGGTCAGCTGGTACGACAACGAATGGGGCTACTCCAACAAGTGCCTGGAAATGGTCAAGGTCGTCGCCGGCAAGTAAGCGATACCGAAGCAGTCACGAAAAACCCCGCGCAAGCGGGGTTTTTTTGTTGGTGGCAAGGGACGCCATGCTTTTTGTAGAACCGGAAGGCTCCGTTGCCATCGTGTTGGCAATGAAAACTGCGGCACCTGCGATGAAAGCAGAACGCCGCGCTACGGGCGTCGCGTGACATGGTGACGCCGCTTGCCGGGCAGTGTCAGGTTCGCCCATTCGCGGGAAGGCAGGGCCTCGCGCAGGGACGGAGCCCCGTCGCTTTTGGTGTAACGTCCCACCGACTGCGAGGGGACATGGACCGATGGAAGGATTGATCGTACTGGTCGTACTGGCACTGCTGGCCGTGCCGGTGTTGCTGATCGCGGCGCTGGTGATGATCAGCGGACTCAAGCAGCGCGTGGGTCGACTGGAAGCGGACGTGCAGGCGCTGCGTGGGGCGTCGCAGGCGGCCGAGCCGTCGCTGGGCGACTGGATGCGGGCCCAACCTTCGCCAGCGCAGCGCGAGTCGACATCTGTCCGGCGCGAGCCGATGCCAGGCGCGGCGGTTGCATCATCGTCCCTGGATACCGGTAGCAACAACGCCGCGTCAGGCGAGTCGGCGGCGTCGCCGGCGATCCAACCGCCTACCGACCGTACTGTCGAACCTGAAGACGGCGCCGCAGTGTCGGCCGCGGTTCCGCCGCCGCTGCCCGACATGCCGGCGCGCGCCGCGGCTTCAACACCGTCCGTGCGCGATGCCACCCCCCCGGCGTCCGCGCGTCCACGCATTCCCACGCCGCCGCGCCGCCCCGATCCGCTGACGCTGGGCCTGCGTGCGGTGCGACGCTGGTTCACCGAAGGCAACGTGCCGGTGAAGGTCGGCGTGCTGGTGCTGTTTGCCGGCGTCGCCGCGTTGCTCAAGTACGCCACCGACCAGGGCTGGTTGCACCTGCCGATCGAACTGCGACTGGCGGGCGTGGCGTTGTCGGCGCTGGGCGGGCTGGTGTTCGCGTGGCGCCAGCGCGAGACGCGGCGCAGCTTCGCACTGGCCGTACAGGGTGGTGCGATCGGCGTGCTGCTGCTGGTGGCGTTCGCGGCGTTCAAGCTCTACCACCTCATTCCCGCGGGTGCGGCGTTCGGCCTGAGCGTGGCGATCGTCGCCGGTGCGGGCGTCCTCGCGGTGCTGCAGGATGCGCTCGCGCTGGCGGTGCTGGCGTTGCTCGCCGGCTTCCTCGCACCGTTGTGGCTGTCGACCGGAAGCGGCAACCACGTCGCGCTGTTTGGCTACTACGCGGTGCTCAACGCCGCGATCTTCGTCATCGCGTGGTTCCGTTCGTGGCGCCTGCTGAACCTGCTGGGTTTCGTGTTCACCTTCGGCATCGGCACGCTGTGGGGCGCCTGGGATTACAAGCCGGAGAAGTTCGGAACGACGCAACCGTTCCTTGCGCTCTTCTACGCGTTCTACCTGCTGATCCCGATCTTCCATGTGCGCCGCCGTGCGGGTCGCCGTGGCGCGATCGAAGGCTGCCTGGTGTTCGGCACACCGCTGGTGGCGTTCTCGCTGGAAGCCGGATTGCTGCATGGGACCTTCCCGGACGCGGCGCGCATGATGCTGGCGTTCTGCGCGCTCGGACTGGGCGTGGTGTACGCCGCGCTGGCCTGGCTGCTGCGCAATCGCGAGAGGCTGATGGAACTCTCCACGCCGTGCGCGTTGCTCGCCGTCGGGTTCGCCACGCTCGCGGTGCCGCTGGCGTTGTCGGCGCAGGCGACCGCAAGCGTATTCGCGCTGGAAGGTGCGGCATTGGCGTGGCTGGGATTGCACCAGGGACGACGCCTGCCGCAGGCGACCGGACTGCTGTTGCAACTGCTGGCCGCGCTGAGTTTCGTGATTGGCGTTGGCAATTCCGTCGCGCCGCTGCAGGCCGTGGTGAATGCGCGTTTCATGGGCGCGCTGCTGATCGCGTTGGCGGGCTTCGCCTGTGCGTGGAGCTATCGACGCAAGGCGATCACGACCTTCGCCCTGCCGTACTACCTGTGGGGGCTGGCGTGGTGGGCCGGCAACGGCCTCACCGAGATCGCGCGCTTCGTCGCCGATCCCGTACAGGTGGACGCGACGATGTTGTTTGTCGTCGCCACGGGCTGGATCGCGGCGGAAGTGCAACGTCGCGCCCCGGCGCGTGCGCTGGCGTGGACGGCGGTCGCCGCCATGGCGCTCCCCGTGGTGCTGGCGCTGGTGCAGGCGACGACCCATGCGCATCCGTTCCGCGACTACGGCTTGGTCGCGTGGCTGCTGTACGCCGTGGCCGGCTGGCGCATCCTGGGTTGCCTGCGTGTCGATGTCGACGTTCGTGCCGATGCCGATGTCGACCATGCGGACGTCGAACGCGACGGTCCCGCCCACGCCAACCTCGGTATCGCCGTCGCGCACAGCGCGTGGCTGTGGGCATGGCCGCTGGCAGTCGCGTTGTTCCTGCAGCACTTCGCACACCAGGCGCAGCTAGGCGACGGCTGGCGTCTGGCGGCGTTCGGCCTGCCGTGGCTGCTGACGGCAGCGCTGGTCCAATGGCGACCGGCGCTGGTTGCGATGCCGCTTGTGGATCGCTTCGCGGAATGGCGCGCGCCGTTGCAGGGTTCCTTCATCGCGGCCCTGGCATTGGCGGCGTTGGGTGCATTGTTCGCGCCGGGTGCGGCCGATCCGCTGCCGTGGGTTGCGATGCTCAATCCGCTGGACCTCGCACAGGCCGCCGTACTTGTGCTGGCGATGAAGTGGCTCGCGAGCGAACTCGCGCCCGACGACCTGCGCGCGCTGCGCATTCCTGCGCTGGCTGCGGCCGCATTCGCGCTGATCACCACGATCACGCTGCGCGCGACGCACCACTGGGGCGGCATCGCATGGGATTCCGCGATGTTCTCCGCCAGCCTGGTGCAGACCAGCCTGACCATCGTGTGGAGCGTGCTGGGCGTGCTGGGCTGGATCGTCGGTTCGCGACGCGGCCAACGCGGGTTGTGGCTTGCCGGTGCGGTGCTGATGGCGGTGGTGCTGGCCAAGCTCGTGCTGGTCGATCGCCAGCACCTGGGCAACCTGCTGGGCATTGCGTCCTTCATCGCCTACGGCCTGCTGTGCACGGCCGTGGGCTACTTCGCGCCGGCGCCGCCAAGGGCTGCGTCCGATGAATCGAACGCGACGGAGGAAACTGCATGAACGCTTCCGCCCTCCGACGACTGATCGCCTTCGCCTGGATCATCCTCGCCTGCATCCCGCCGCTGCTCGCCTTCGCCGCGGTGCGCGACGACTACGCGCGGCAATGGCCACTGACGCTTGCGCACGACAACGAGGGCGCCTATCGCGCCACGCTCGACGAAAACGTCTACCGGCAACTACGCGATCGACAGGTGCGCGACTTCGTCGTCGTCAATGCCGACGGCACGCCGGTGGCCACCGCGGTGTTCGCACCCGAGGAAGCCCTGGTGAAGCCGGCACAGCGCATCGCCTTGCCGTGGTTTGCGTTGCCGGCGTCCGCCGCCGATGCCGGTGCGAAGGGGTGGGAGCTGGTGAGCCAGGCCGACGCCGATGGCAGGCTTAGCCGGGTGGAGGCGCGCATCACCGACACCGCCGCTGCCGCATTGCCGCGCAGCGCACTGCTGGTGGATGTGAGTCGCGTGCGTGACGCGATCGTCGCACTGGAGCTGCAGTGGCAGCCGATCGATGCACTGGATCTCGGCTACCGCGTGGAAGGCAGCGACGACCTCGAGCATTGGCAACCGCTGGCGACGCGCGGTCGCCTGGTCGACCTGCAGCGCGAAGGCGTGCGCCTGCTGCATCGACGCATCGAGCTGTACGGCCTGCTGCCGCACTACCAGAAGCTGAAGTACCTGCGCCTCACGCCCGATCGCCGCGATCAGGCGATCACCATCACCGCCGTCAATGCCGAGCTGGCCGCGGCGCGTGCGGCGGTACAGCCGAAATGGCTGGAGCTGAAGGGCGAGCGCACGACGGCCGACGGCGGCGATGCCTTCGAATTCCAGATCGAAGGCCGCTTCCCCGTGCAGCAGGCGGACGTCGCCATCGCCGGCAACCATGCGGTGGAGTGGCGACTGGAAAGTCGCGACAACGACGAAGACGACTGGCAGCCTCGCGCCGGCCCATGGGTGGCGTACCAGCTGGGCGCGAGCGGTCCCGGCAATCATTCCGCGCCGCGCGAATTGAATGTGCCGGTGCGTGACCGCCAATGGCGCCTGCGCGCCAATGGCAAGCTCGACGCGGAGCCGACGTTGCGTCTGGGTTATCGGCCGGAAATCGTCGTGTTCCTCGCGCAGGGTCCAGCCCCCTACACACTCGCAGCCGGCAGCGCACGCGCGCAGCGGGCGACATCGCCGATTCCGCAGCTGGTCGCCGAATTGCGTCGCAAGCGTGGTGCCGACTGGCAGCCTGCGCCGGCTTATCTCGGCGTGCCGCAGGTGCTTGCCGGCGACGCCGCGCTGCGCGAGGCGCGCGACTGGAAGGCATGGTTGTTGTGGGCGGTGCTGGGGCTGGGCGCGCTGGTCGTGGTCGCGTTCGCGGTCACCCTGCTGCGCGGTGCAGCGCCGAAGCCCGCAGAGGGCGGCGACGCCTGATGCGGGGCGCGGCGGCCCGCTGTTCGGGTCGCTTCAGCGTGGCGATCCGAACCAGCGATCCACCTGCGGAAGCGCTGGCAACATGCCAATCGCCGCCAATTCCGCCGGGCCGTGCTGCCGCCGCGTTTGAAAGCCCGGCCCTGGCGCCGGACAATGTGCGCCCTTTTTCGCCGCCGGCCCCCCAACGGCCCAGGAGCCCCATGTCCATCCTCCGCATGACCGACCTCGACCTCGCCGGCAAGCGCGTGCTGATCCGCCAGGACCTCAATGTCCCGGTCGCGGAGGGCAAGGTCACCTCCGACCAGCGCCTGACCGCGTCCATCCCTACGCTGAAGCTGGCCCTGGAGCAGGGCGCCGCGGTGATGGTGATGTCGCACCTGGGGCGGCCGAAGGAAGGCGCGTGGACGCAGGAAGACTCGCTCGCACCGGTCGCGGCGCGGCTGTCGGAACTCATGGGTCGTGACGTGCCGCTGGTGAAGGACTGGGTGGACGGTGTCGAGGTCGCGCCGGGCCAGCTGGTGCTGCTCGAGAACTGCCGAATGAACGTCGGCGAGGGCAAGGACAACGAAGACCTGTCGAAGAAGTACGCCGCGCTGTGCGATGTCTTCGTCATGGACGCGTTCGGCACCGCGCACCGCGCGCAGGCCTCCACGCATGGGGTCATCAAGTTCGCGAAGCAGGCCGCCGGCGGCCCGTTGTTGATGGCGGAGCTCGACGCGCTGGCCAAGGCGCTGGACAACCCGGCGCGCCCGCTGCTGGCGATCGTCGCCGGCTCCAAGGTCAGTACCAAGCTGGAGCTGCTGTCCTCGCTGGTGGGCAAAGTCGACCAGTTGATCGTCGGTGGCGGCATCGCCAACACCTTCATCACCGCGATGGGCTTTGGCGTCGGCAAGTCGCTGGTCGAGATGGACCTGCTCGATACCGCGAAGAAGATCATCGCCGACGCGAAGGCGCGCGGCGCCGACATCCCGGTGCCGACCGACGTGGTCGTCGCACCGGCATTCGCCGCGGATGCGCCGGCGACAATCAAGTCGGTCGATGCCGTTGGCGCGGACGACATGATCCTCGACATCGGCCCGGACACCGCGGCGCGTTACGCGCAGATGATCGCCAACGCAGGCACGGTGGTGTGGAATGGGCCGGTTGGCGTGTTCGAGTTCGACGCCTTCGGCAAGGGTACGGAAACGTTGGCGCGCGCGATTGCCGCGTCGAAGGCGTTCTCGATCGCCGGTGGCGGCGACACGCTGGCGGCAGTGGACAAGTACGGCATCGAGGACGACGTTTCCTACATCTCCACCGGCGGCGGCGCGTTCCTGGAATTCCTGGAAGGCAAGGAGCTGCCGGCGGTCGCGGCGCTCAAGGCGGCCCGCGATTGAAATGAAGCCGCGGGGATATCGATGCCGCGCCCGCGGCCGGGAACGTCAGGCGGCGGGCTGCAATTCCTTTGACGTAGGTGCACGGTAAACATGGCCACGATCTTCTTCGACATGGACGGTACGCTGATCAATTCCGAGATCGGCATCACCCGCTGCGTCGCGCACGCGTTGACGCAGATGGGGCTGGAAGTCCCGCCGCATGCGGAACTGCGCCGCTGGATCGGCCCGTCGTTGCGCACCAGCTTCGCGCCGCTGCTGCGCGACGACGACAAGGTTGAGCAGGCGGTATTGCACTACCGCGAACGCTTCGAGTCGCACGGTTGGGCGGAGCACGAGGTCTATGACGGCATCGCCGACGCCATCGAAGCCCTGCATGACGCCGGCCACCGGTTGGCGGTGGTGACGGCGAAGAACGAGCCGCATGCGCGCAAGATCGCCGCGCATCTGCCGTTTGGCGAGCGCTTCGTCGACGTCATCGGTGCCACCATCGACGGCAGCCGCAGCGACAAGCCGGACCTGATCGCCGAGGCCCTGCGTCGACTCGACGCTGCGCCCGACGATTGCTGGATGATCGGTGATCGCCGCATGGACGTCGAAGGCGCGCGCCATCACGGCATGCGCAACATCGGCGTGCTGTGGGGGTTTGGCGGGCGCGACGAACTGCAGGGCGCCGGTGCAGGGCTGATGGCGACCCATCCGGGTGAGTTGCGGGCGTTGCTCGCGGCCTGATACGTCATCGCAGCGGTGCCTGTGGACTGGTGCGCCAGTCGCTACGCATCGGGGCTTTCGTGTATCCAATGTCATCCCCGCGAAGGCGGGAAGCGCTTTACAACGGCGAAGCCGGTCATCCAGTGACGCCAGGTGGTTGGCGGCACGGAACACGGCAGTTTTCGACGTGCACGGAAGTCGATGGATGAAGCGCTTCCCGCCTTCGCGGGATGACGGCAAGAACACCGGCCACCCTTCCCGTCACCTTCCCCGATCTCCGCCTGTGACGCCGACCCCAGCCGCGGCGACTGACTTCGTTTTCAGCGGCGCGCGCGGTCAGGTGCAACTTCCGCTGTGCTAGGTTTCGGCCATCCCCGGAAAGAACGCCAATGTCCGCCAATCCGCGCCGCACCAAGATCCTCGCCACCCTCGGCCCTGCCACCGATGCACCGGGCGTGCTCGATGCCCTGCTCGCGGCGGGTGTCGATGTCGTCCGTCTCAACTTCTCGCACGGCGATCCGTCAGGGCAGGTCGCGCGCGCCAACGCCGTGCGCGAAGCCGCACGCCGCGTCGGGCGCGAGGTCGGCATCCTCGCCGACCTGCCCGGTCCGAAGATCCGCATCGAGAAATTCGCGCAGGGCCGCGTGCAGCTCAGCGCCGGCGCGCGCTTCGACCTGGTCGCCAGTGCCAGCGCCGCGCCGGGCAACGAGAGTGAAGTCGGGGTGAGCTACCTCGGCCTGCCCGGCGACGTCGTGCCCGGCGACGTACTGCTGCTCGACGACGGCATGCTGCAGTTGCGCGTCGATCGTGTGGAAGGCGAACGCATCATCAACACCGTGCTCAACGATGGTGCGTTGTCGGATCGCAAGGGCCTGAACAAGCAGGGCGGCGGCCTGTCCCTGGGCGCGCTGACCGAACGCGATCGCGAGCTGATCAAGGTCGCGGCCGAACTCGATGCGGACTTCATTGCCGTGTCGTTCTGCCGCAACGCGCAGGACATGCACGACGCCCGCCAGGTTGCCCGCGAAGCCGGTAGCGACGCTGCGCTGGTGTCCAAGATCGAGCGCGCCGAAGCCATCGAGAACCTGCGCGAAATCGTGCTCGCCAGCGACGTGGTGATGGTCGCGCGCGGCGACCTGGGCGTGGAGATCGGCGACGCCGAACTGCCCGGCCTGCAGAAGAAGATCATCCGCGAATCGCTGGAGTGCGGGCGCGTGGTCATTACCGCGACGCAGATGCTGCAGTCGATGGTCGACAGCCCGATCCCGACGCGCGCCGAAGTGCTCGACGTTGCCAACGCGGTGATCGACGGCACCGACGCGGTGATGCTGTCGCAGGAATCGGCGGCCGGGAAATATCCGATAAAGGCGGTGGAAGCGATGGCGCGCATCTGTCTCGGTGCCGAGCGCCAGTTCGAAGCCGATACCGACTTCGAGGATGCCCCGCGCAACCTCGAACGCGCCGATCAGGCCATCGCGATGGCCGCGATGTTCCTGTCCGAACACATCGGCGTGCGCGCCATTCTCGCTGCCACCGAATCGGGCGGCACCGCCCGCTTCCTGTCGCGCTTCCGCTCACCGGTGCCGATCTTCGGCCTGTCGCGCCACGACGGTGCGCGCCGGCGCATGGCGATGATGCGCGATGTATTCCCGATCGATTTCGACAGCCGCGGCCTGGCGTCGCGCGAGGCCGCGCGGCAGTCGATCAAGCAGCTCTACGACGCCGGTCAGCTGGTCGAGGGCGATCGGGTGATCTTCACCAGTGGCGACCACATGGAGCATCACGGCGCGACCAATACGCTGCGCCTGCTGCAGGTGGGCGAGGCGGGGAAAGCGGAAGGCCTCGGCGAGCTGTAGGGCGGGTCTCGACCCGCCATTGGGATCGAGCGCTGTACGGCGGGGGCTCGCCCCGGCCATTGCGATTTCCAGGCAATCCGTGGACCCGGATTTGCGTGACGGATGCGACGCGGGGAGAGGGCCGGGTGGCTTCCTGGTCGGTCATGGCGGGTCAAGACCCGCCCTACGCCCTTGGCCACGGATGTAATCGCTGGCTGTTCGCGTCCGGCCGCCGTTGGACCGTCCCGGTGGTTCCGCTGGGACGGTCATCGCCAGCCAGTCTGGACCTCGGCCCAGGCGCCCCGGCGGGGAGGGTCGGACCGCCGGTCCGGGCTATAATCGCGGACTTTCCCAAGCCCTCAGGATCCCCCGCATGAGCATCGAACAGCTTGCCGAAACCGCCCAGGCCATGGTCGCCCCGGGCAAGGGCATCATCGCGATCGACGAATCCACCGCGACCTGCGCCAAGCGCTTCGCCGGTGTCGGCATCGAGAACACCGAAGAGAACCGTCGCCGCTACCGCGAGCTGCTGCTGACCACGCCGAACCTGAGCGACTACATCTCCGGTGCGATCCTGTTCGACGAGACCATCCGCCAGTCCACCAGCGACGGCGTGCCGTTCGCCAAGTACATGATGGACCACGGCATGATCCCGGGCATCAAGGTCGACAAGGGCACGCACAACCTCGCCGGCTGCCCGGGCGAAGTGGTGACCGAAGGCCTCGACGGCCTGCGTGCGCGGCTGGAGGAGTACTACAAGCTCGGTGCCCGCTTCGCCAAGTGGCGCGCGGTCATCAACATTGGTGACGACATCCCGTCGGGCACCTGCATCGAAGCCAACGCCCATGCGCTCGCGCGCTACGCCGCGCTGTGCCAGGAGCAGGGCCTGGTGCCGATGGTCGAGCCGGAAGTGATCATGGATGGCTCGCACGACATCGACGAATGCTTCCAGGTCACCGAAGTGACCCTGCGTTCGCTGTTCTCCTCGCTGGTCGAGCAGAACGTCGTGCTGGAAGGCACCATCCTGAAGGCCTCGATGGTCGTGCCGGGCACCACCAGCGGCGAACAGGCCGGTGTCGAGGAAGTCGCCGCGGCCACGCTGCAGTGCTTGAAGTCGACCGTGCCGGCGATCCTGCCGGGCATCGTGTTCCTGTCCGGCGGCCAGTCTGATGAAGCCGCCACCGCGCACCTCGACGCGATGAACCGCATGGGCCCGAACCCGTGGCCGCTGTCGTTCTCCTACGGCCGCGCCATGCAGGCTGCCGCGCTCAAGCTGTGGTCCCAGGACCTGGTGAACAACTTCGCTGCCGCACAGAAGACCGTGTACGCCCGCGCCAAGGACAACGGCCTGGCCGCGCTGGGCCAGTGGCAGAAGGCGTAAGCCTCCGCGCTACCTGCCACATGAAAAACGCCGGCCATGTGCCGGCGTTTTTCTTTGCTGGCGCTGCGAGGTGTCGCGCGCGTGCTGCATGCGCGAGCCCGCGCGATCAATCCCGGTGCGTCAGCTCACCACTTGCGGCAGTCCCGTCGTTCCGCGCTGCAGCCAGCGATGCTCGATCACGTGCATCATCACGTCGGCGATGGTCTTGAGCGCGCCGAACAGCAGCAGCCCGCCGCTGCTTCCGAGGATCATCCCCAGGATGATGGTGATGTGCATCGGGAACACGCGCAGGTACGGCAGGAACATCAGCGATCCCAGGTTCGGTACCCGGCGCAGGTCCGCGGCGACGTGCGCACGGTGCGAGGCGCGGTGGGTGAACCAGAACAGCAGCGACGCCGCGATCACCAGCAGGAAGTCGGTGGGCGTGATGTGGTCGAGCGGTTGTCCTGGTGGGAACCCGGTGCCGGACGTCGCCAGCGCTGTCATCACCACCAGGAAGACCAGGTAGACGAAGTGGAAGAAGCCGTAGTGCACGACGAAGAAGATCGCGGTGCTGCGTTGCGACGCAGGAGTGGCTTCCACGGGCTGGTCGTTGACGGAAAAGCCGTCGGTACTGAACTTCGTCAGCGCCAGGATGCGCTTGCGCGCGTACCAGCCGATGATCACCGACTGACACCAGTACGGCCACAGCAGCATGACCAGCGGCCAGTGCTGCGACCACGCCATCGCCAGCGTGGCAAGGTTGGCGATGACGATCGCCAGGATGGTGATGTCAGGCATCGTCGGGTTCCTGCTCCAGTGCGCCGCGCAGGATCGTCGCCATGCGCGCGTCCAGGCAGCACAGCAGCACGTGCCGCGGACGCGCCTGAGCGCGCTGCCATTCACGCACGGTAGCGACGGCGATCGTCGCTGCGAGCTCGTGTGGATAGCCGAACACGCCACAGCTGATCGCCGGGAACGCGATGGAACTGATGCCGTTTTCCTGCGCCAGGCGCAGCGATTCGCGGTAGCAGCTGGCCAGCAGCCGCGGCTCACCGTCGTTGCCGCCTTCCCAAACTGGGCCGACGGTGTGGATCACGTGCCGCGCCAGCAATTTGTGCCCGCGGGTAATGCGTGCCTCGCCGGTAGGGCAGCGCACGCCGGGCTCCACTTCCGCCAGCGCGCGGCATTCGGCCAGCAATCCCGGTCCCGCGGCGCGATGGATCGCGCCGTCGACGCCGCCACCGCCCAGCAGGGCCTCGTTGGCCGCATTGACGATGGCGTCCACTGCGAGGATGGTGATGTCGCCCTGGATGACTTCGATGTTCATGGCGTCCCCCCGGTCGCTCGACTTTGCTGATTCTGCCTCAATGCGGCCTGCCTCAACGCGGCCAACCGATGGCCCATCCCGTCGTAACAGGCTCCCCGTAGAATCCACGATTGCCTGTTTCACGGAGCGGCGCATGCGCCCAAGCCAGCGGATCTTTGCCTTCGTCGCCATCGCCCTGCTGGCCGCCTGCGGTCGCGACGCGGCTGGCAAGCGCGAAGGTGGCGATCGCCCCGTTACCGTGACCACACAGCAGCTGCGGCTGCAGTCGTGGAACGACAGCATGCTCGCCCTGGGTACGGTGCGGGCGCGCGAGTCGATCACCGTGACCGCCAAGGTCAGCGAGATCGTCCAGCAGGTGCATTTCGACAGCGGTGAGGTCGTCGCCAAGGGCGCGGCGCTGGTGACGCTGAGCGGGCAGGCGCAGCAGGCCTCGCTGGCCGAAGCACAGGCCAATGCCACCGAAGCGGAAAAACTCTTCCGCCGCCAGAGCGAGCTGGCCGATCGCCAGCTCATCGCGCGCGCCAGCCTGGACACGCAGCGCGCCGCCCGCGACGCCGCCAACGCCCGCGTCGCACTGATCCACGCCCAATTGGGCGACCGCGTGATCCGCGCGCCGTTCGCAGGCGTGCTCGGCATCCGCCAGATCAGTCCGGGTTCGCTGGTGACGCCGGGCACTGCGATCGCCACGCTCGATGACACCGCGCGCGTCTACGTCGACTTCCCGCTGCCCGAAGCCATGCTCTCGCTGGTCGCCCCCGGTCTGCACGTGAGTGGCCGCAGCGAGGCCTACACCGGTCGCACGTTCGACGGCGTGGTCAGCACCGTGGACGCGCGCATCGACGAATCCACCCGCGCGGTCACCGTGCGCGCCGACTTCCCCAATCCCGACCGCGCCTTGCGCCCCGGCATGTTGTTGCAGGTATCGCTGCAGCGCCCGCAGCGGCAGGCGCTGGTCGTGCCGGAGATTTCCATTGTCCAGATCGGCACTGACGCGTTCGTGTTCCGCGTCCTCGCCGATGGCAGCGTGGAACGCGTCGACGTGAACGTTGGTGCCAGGCGCGAGGGAATGGCAGAGATAGTGGACGGCGTGAAGGCCGGCGAGCGGATCGTGGTGGACGGCACCGTGAAGTTGCGGCCGGGCAGCAAGGTGGTCGAAAGCGATGCGAAGGAACACGGCGCCGCGCTGAAGTAATCCATCGGTCCGTGCGCAACGCGCCGGGCTTTACTCCCTCCCTTGCGCGCAGCGCAGGGGAGGGTTGGGGAGGGGTGCTTTTGTTGCTGTTGGCGTAGCGATTCAAGGCAACAACAAAAGCACCCCTCCCCCGGCCCTCCCCTTCGCCCTTTGGCGAAAGGGAGGGGGCGCAAGGGCACAAGGCGAAGGCATGAAACTTTCCGACATCTCCATCAAGCGTCCCGTATTCGCCACCGTGATCAGCCTGCTGCTGATCGTGCTGGGCGTGATGGCTTTCACCCGCCTGACGCTGCGCGAACTGCCGGCGATCGATCCGCCGGTGGTGTCGGTGGAGGTCGCCTATCCCGGCGCCTCGGCGGCGGTCGTGGAAACCCGCGTCACCCAGATCCTCGAGGACGCGCTCGCTGGCATCGAGGGCATCAACACCATCGAGTCGCGCAGCAACGGCGGTCGCTCCAACATCAGCATCGAGTTCAACCTGACCCGCGACATCGAGGGCGCTGCCAACGACGTGCGTTCCGCCGTCAGCCGGGTGAGCGACCGCATGCCGGAAGAAGCCGATCCGCCGCAGGTGGCCAAGGTCGAGTCCGACACCGACCCGATCGTGTGGGTCAACATGAACAGCGCGAACATGGACACGCTGCAGCTGTCCGACTACGCCGAGCGCTACATCGTCGATCGCCTGTCCAGCATCGACGGCGTGGCGCAGGTACGGTTGGGTGGGCAGCAGCGTTATGCGATGCGTGTGTGGCTCGACCGGGATGCGATGGCCGCGCGTGGCATCACCGCCTCCGACATCGAGTCGGCCCTGCGCGCACAGAACGTCGAGCTGCCGGCCGGTCGCATCGAGTCGGAAAGCCGCGACTTCACCCTGCGTGTTGCGCGCAGCTTCGAGAAGCCCGCCGACTTCGCGCAGATTCCGCTGCGCAAGGGCGCCGACGGTTATGTCGTGCGACTGGGCGACGTGGCGAAGGTGGAACTCGCCTCCGCCGAACGCCGCAGCTACTACCGCAGCAATGGCGAGCCGAACATCGGTCTGGGTATCGTCAAGACGTCGACCGCGAACAGCCTCGATGTCGCCCGCGCGGTCCGCGCCGAAACAGAGCGGATCCAGGCGACGCTGCCCAAGGGCACCAAGATCTTCATCGCCCTCGACATGACGACCTTCATCGATTCGGCGGTCGAGCGCGTGTACCACACGCTGATCGAAGCGATCGTCCTGGTGCTGATCGTGATCTGGCTGTTCCTGGGCAGTGTGCGCGCCGCGCTGATCCCGGCGGTAACGGTGCCGGTGTGCCTGATCGCCGCGTTCATCCCGCTCTACGCCTTCGGCTACTCGATCAACCTGCTCACGCTGCTGGCGCTGGTGCTGTGCATCGGCCTGGTGGTGGACGACGCGATCGTGGTGCTGGAGAACATCCAGCGCCGCGCGGATCTGGGCGAGCCGCGCTTGGTCGCTGCACGTCGCGGCACGGCGCAGGTGGCGTTTGCGGTGATCGCGACGACGGCGGTGCTGGTATCGGTGTTCCTGCCGATCGGTTTCATGCAGGGCAACACCGGCCGCCTGTTCCGCGAACTGTCGGTGGCGTTGGCCGGCGCGGTGGCGATTTCCGCCTTCGTCGCGCTGACGCTCACGCCGATGATGTCGTCGAAGCTGGTCAAGCCGCACAAGGAAGAGAAGTCCAATCCGCTCACGCGCCGGGTCAACGCGTGGCTGGATGCGGTCAGCGCGCGCTATCGCCGCCTGATCGACCACAGCGTGGAGCGGCCAAAGTTCTTTGGCGTGCTGATGCTGGCGGCGTTGGCGTTGAGCTACGGCCTAATCAAGCTGGTGCCGTCCGAACTGGCACCGGCGGAAGACCGCGGCGTGTTCTTCGTGATGTTGAATGGCCCGGAGGGCGCGGGCTTCGACTACACCGTCAAGCAGGTGCAGGCGGCGGAGAAAATCGTCAGCAAGCATGTTGGCGAAGGTGGTCCGATCGAACGGGCCAGTCCGCGCGTGCCCGGTTCCTTCGGTCCCAGCGACGACATGCAGAACGGCCGCCTCAGCGTGTTCATGCGCGACTGGCGCGAGCGCAAGGCATCCACGGCCGACGTCGCGCAGCAGATGCAGAAGGAGCTGAGCCAGCTCCCGGGCGTGCGGGTGTCGTCGCAGGTGCCCGGTGGGCTGGTCCGCACGCGCGGCCAGCCGGTGCAGATCGTGCTCGGTGGTCCTGACTACGCGCAGCTGGCCGAGTGGCGCGACCGCATGCTCGCGCGCATCGAGCAGAACCCGGGACTGGTCGGCGCGGATTCCGACTACAAGGAAACCCGTCCGCAGATGCGCGTGCAGATCGACCACCAGCGCGCCGCCGACCTGGGCGTCAGCGTTGGCGACATCGGCAGCACGCTGGAGTCGATGATGGGCTCTCGCCGCGTTACCACGTTCGTGCGTGGTGGCGAGGAATACGACGTGATCGTGCAGGCGGCCAAGGCATTGCGCGGTTCACCGGAAGACCTTGCCGCGATCCAGGTGCGCACGCGCAGCGGCGAACTGGTCCCCCTGTCGAACCTGGTCACGCTCAAGGAAATCGCCGAGCCGGGTAATTTCAACCGCTTCAATCGCCTGCGTGCGATCACCATCAGCATGGGCCTGGCGCCGGGTTATCGCATGGGCGATGCGATCCCGTGGCTGCAGCAGGCGGTGAAGGAAGAACTGCCGCAGCAGGCGCAGATCGACTGGAAGGGCGAGTCGCGCGAGTACCAGGCTGCTGGTGGCGCGGTGCTGCTGACCTTCGCCATGGCGCTGCTGATCGTCTATCTGGTGCTGGCCGCGCAGTTCGAGAGCTTCATCCATCCCTTCGTGATCATGCTGACCGTGCCACTGGGCGTGCTGGGTGCGTTGCTGGGACTGTGGTTGTTCGGCGGAACGCTCAATCTGTTCTCGCAGATCGGCATCGTCATGCTGGTGGGACTGGCGGCGAAGAACGGCATCCTGATCGTCGAGTTCGCCAATCAGTTGCGCGACGAAGGCCGCAGCGTCCACCAGGCGATCGTCGAATCCTGCGCGGTGCGCCTGCGGCCGATCCTGATGACGTCGATCGCGACGATCGTCGGTGCGGTTCCGCTGGTCGTGGCGGGTGGTCCGGGGTCGGCGAGCCGCGCGACGATCGGCATCGTGGTGATCTTCGGCGTGGCGTTCTCGACGCTGTTGTCGCTGTTCGTGGTGCCCACCTTCTACAGCCTGCTGGCGCACTACACGCGATCGCCGGAAGCGGTGGCGCACGAACTGGAGAAGCTTGAAGCGCAGACGCCGCAGGCGGGTGGACACGCGTAGGGTGGGTCTTGACCCGCCGCCCAACGCCCCGGCTTCCTGGCCGTGCAAATGGAAAGCCCCGCCGAGACGGGGCTTTCCGGTATCGCTACTGCATCAAGCCGTAGCAGGCTGCGGCGCCGCGCGCTGCCCATTGCCCTCGAAGCGTTCGCCCAGCATCTGCCGCAGCGTGTCCACGCCTCCGCCCTTCCGGCGGACTTGAGGAAGTGATACGCCTGCAGCGCCGCGGTCATCGCATCGCTGCCCAGCGCGACGTCGGTATCGCTCACCCTCTCCATCAGGCGGTGAAGATGGAGAGTCCCGCGATAGGGACGTGCCACCTGATCGCAGTCGATAAAGAGTCGCGCGCGAAGGGCGGGCGAGTCTCTCGGGCGCGACTTTTTGTCTCGTGGAGGGGACTTGTCGCCCCTTGTGAGAAACAAGAAGTCGCGCGCGAGGGACTTTCTGCGGCATCCGGGAGCCCAGGCAGTCGCTCGACCGGAACTTCTTGTGGCGCCCGGGTCGCGGAAAGTCGCGATGACGGGCCTTGGACCGGAGTGAGCAGGACTTTTAGTCGACTGGGAGGGTGTGGGAGGTCGAACAAACGGAGGTAGTTGACCCGCTCAAGGCGGGCAAAAACCCGCCCTACGAAATCACCGCGTAGGGCGGGTCTTGACCCGCCACTCTGACCTTCCCTTTGCGAGCGGGACTTCAGTCGGCTGGAGCGCTGCGAGGGCCCGTTCACGATTCAGGTATAAAACTGCCGACCTGCGCTTGGCATTGAAGCCTGTGTGGGGAACCAAGGGAGACCTCCCGGCACTCGTATGTTTCCGAACCTGGCAACAGTAAGCATCGATGACTACTGATCCCACCGCTTCCAGCACGGACCAAGAAGCCCATGAATCTGAAATTCCCAATCGTCTGCTCCCTAGCCATCCTTCTGGCCGCGTGTGCCGCTACAGATGCAGCGGTAGCGCCATCATCCGCTCCGATCAACCGCCAGGTCTTCGCCGAGTACCCGCGGGAGCTGCATGGACTATGGATGCCCAAAGGGATGGGTTGCCCCACGGCAATCAACTACGACAGCGAGTTCTTGCTGTCGATCGACGCGGGCATGCTCGGGCAGTACGAGAACACCAGCAAGCCATTGCGTGTAGAGCAGACAGCGCGGCAGCCTCCCACCTGGCACATCCTTTCCACCTTTAGCCCGGGCACAGGTGAATACGAGGGAGAAGACACAATCATCTTTACCCTCGGGAACGGCACGCTCTCTATCCGGGCAGGGGACGCAACGACCTCATACACGAAGTGCAAGTAATGGAGTAATGCGATGTCAGAACAGCCTCGGATGTTCACCATCACACAGCTGGGCCCTCCACGCGGACCTGGAGCCGTGCAAGCCAATGAAGCAGTGGCTGACCTGGACGGTTTGGTCATGCACCATCCAGGCGCAAACCGAAACAGCCACATGCAAGAAGGGCGCATCGTTGGAGTCGAGGACCTGCAGCCGGGCTATCGTGGCGGGGACAGATCGTATGCGCACATCGATGGGGAGTTTCAGGAAGTCATCGACAACACCACCGACCGTTATCAGTCGCTCAAGCGCGACCAGGTTTTGATGGTGAAGGACTTCATCCTGGAAGATCCCTCCCCCGCGCCAGGTGCAAGTGCCCGCGCCGTATCCGTACCTTCGCCAACAGCGGGATACGTGAGCCTTGTGCGAGACAGCGGCGGCATGGTGGAGATCATGGATCGCCAAGGCGGAACGGTGATCGCTCGTGTCCGGCATCTTGACCCGATCTCGGTAGAGGTTGGCGATACGATTACTTATGGTCAGTCGCTAGGCACACAGGACAATAAGGGCCTGCCTGTCAGCGCTGGCGTCCATGTCCACATCGAAATGGACACCGGGCACCACGAACAGCTCAGCAATTACATTGATGACCTGGCTAGTGGAAGGCTCACTGTCCAACCTGCGTTTCGTGCTGATAGCGCCAGGCCAGCAATGGGAGACGGAACATTCCGACTGGGCCAGTCCGATGACCGTATCAGGGACCTGCAGCAGGTTATGGCGAGCGAGGGGTACCGAGCCGTCAGCGGCCGCCCATTGGATCAAGACGGCGTGTATCGCCCAGGCATGCAGGGGGCACTTCTAGATTTTCAGCGCGCCCATGGCATTCCACAGACGGGAAACATTGACCCTGCCACGCAGCGGATGGCACCACCACCGGCGCAACGGGTCATCGATATTGATGACCGATTCGTCCCCGGCCGCCCGATGTATCAGGGGCCGGCGCTCCAACCTACCGCGCCGGGACACCCAGAGCATCCTGACCACCGGCCGGTGCCGGCCGTCGCGCCCCCTGCAGTCAATCAACATGGGCGTCGAGCCGCAACGGACATGCAAGAACCAGCGTCCACCGCCTGGAGAGCGATGGACGATCACCCGCTCCTGTTGCAATCACAAGCTGCGGTTGCCCATCTGGATCGTAGCCTCGGGCGGACACCCGACGAGGCAAGTGCCTGCATGAGCGCAAGCTTGGCCTGCCTCGCAAGCGAAAATGGCCTGACCAGGATCGATCATGTGGTGCTTAGCCGGCAGACCGATGCCGTCCGGCAGGGCGAGAATGTATTCGTGGTGCAGGGCCGCCTGGAGGATCCCGCCCATCTCGTCGCCCATATGAAGACGAACACCGCAATGCAGACGCCAGTCCAAGAGTCGGTGCAGCGTCTCTATCAGCTCGATCGAACGACGGCACAGCAGACCCAGCTGGCTATTCCGGAGCCGCAGAACCTTGGCGAATCACAGCGTCGGTCGATGACGATGTAGCCACTTGTCGAGACAGCAGGATCAGGTTGAGTGCACGACCGTGCGGGTTAAAACCCGCCATGCGTGAGGCGGGTACGACCTTTGTAGGGCGGGTCTTGCCCGCCGTCCTGAGAACGAAACGCCCGACCATGTGTCGGGCGTTCTTTTTTTGCGGGCACCGCTACGTCGACTATGGCGACGATAAGCCCCGCGTAGGGCGAGTCAAGGCCTCCCACGCTCTACAAGATGGCGGTCGCGGCGTAAGCTTGCCGCATGTCTGAAGACCGTACCCGACCGCCGCGCCGTCCCACCTCTGGCAACAATCCCTGGGGCGACCGCCAGCCCGCGGCGCGACCGCAGGGTGAGCGGAAGCCTGCCGACCCGCCCAGGCGGGAGCATCGAGCGGACGATCGTGGAGACGTCGGGCGTGCTGACGTTGGGCGTCGCGACGTCGGGCGTAGCGATCGTCCTGACGTCGAGCGCTCTCGTGGCGATCGCGCGCACCCTGCCCGCAGCCACGGCGTGCGTTCGGAGCGCCCGTATGAGGCGCGCGCCCGGGTCACGCATCCGCCGCGTGACGAACTGGTCCATCACGACGAAGTCGATGCCGAGGGTGCGTCGCCGCGTGGGCACCGCCAGACCGAGTTGCGCCTGTACGGCCTGAATGCAGTCCACGCCGTATTCGCGCGCCGTCCGCAGTCGATCCGCAAGCTGTACCTGCATTCCTCGCGCATTCCCGCGGTGCAGCCGCTGCTGAAATGGTGCGTGGCCAACCGCATCGGCTACCGCGTGGTGGAAGAGGAAGACCTGGACAAGCTGGCGGCGAGCACGCACCACGAAGGCGTCATTGCCGACGTGCTACGCGAAGAGCCGCAATCGATGTCGCACTGGCTGCGTGACCTTCCCGCCGGCCCACAGTGCGCGCTGTGGCTCGATGGCGTGGGCAATCCGCACAACCTCGGCGCGATCCTGCGTTCGGCCGCGCACTTTGGTGTGAGCGCGGTGCTGCTGCCCAAGCATTCGTCGCTGGCGTTGTCGGGTGCGGCGGCACGCGTGGCCGAAGGCGGTGCCGAAGTCGTGCCGATGGTGCGTCTGGGACGTCAGGACAACGCGCTGGCGCAGTTGCGCAGTGCGGGATTCTCGATGGTGGCCACGTTGGTGAACGGCGGGCGTCCCGTGTTCGAAGCCGGACTCCCGCAGCGGCTGGTCTACGTGATCGGCGCCGAAGGTGAGGGCATGGATCGCGAGCTCGCCGCTGCCTGCGACCTGCGCGTGTCGATTCCCGGTAGCGGCGCCGTGGAAAGCCTCAATGTCGCCGCGGCGACGGCGGTGCTGCTGGCGGCGTGGCGGCAGCGCGGTTGATTGCAAGGCCGTGGTCGCGTAACTGCTTGCAGCGGAGCCCGCTCCTCTGCAGTCCAAGAACCCGGTTAGGGAAGGTCTGAATAATTGCCGTCATCCCCGCGAAGGCGGGGATCCAGCGACTTCAAACCATTGAAAGCAAGGCGCCGGAAGCCCCGCCTTCGGCTGTTGTAAAGCACTCCCGCCTTCGCGGGAATGATGGGCAAGAGCTGAGTTATTCAGACCTTCCTTAGCGCTACGAAGCGGCTTCACCCCCGCAGGGTGACGCCTCACTCCTGCGGCGGCTTCACGTCCTTCAGCTCGCTGCCGAAATCCCCGTCCGCACTCGCCGCCATGTAGGCGAGCACCGCATACGCCGCGACGTTCTGTGCCAGCGACTGCGGGTCGATCTTGTCCAGCGTGTCGTCCGGCGTGTGGTGGTAGTCGAAGTAATCGGTGCCATCCTGGCGCAGGGCCGCCCATGCCATTCCGCGCTCGGCGGACGGACCGACATCCGGGCCAGGGCCGCCTTCCTGCGGCGTGTGCGCGATACCCAGCGGCGCCAGCGCATCGGCGATCTGCTGCACCGCCGCCGTGGCGTACTCCGGCGCGCCACTGCGGAACGCGTAGATGCGGCCCGCGCCAAAGTCGCTCTCGGCGCCGATCTGGTGCTTGCCGATGTCGCCGAGGTGCTTTTCGGCATAGGCCTTGCCGCCGTACAGCCCCTGCTCCTCGTTGGCGAAGGCGACCACGCGGATCGTGCGCGCCGGGCGCTGCTTCTGCTGCCCGATCAGCGCGCCGGCCGCCATCGCGATGGCGACGCCCGCGCCGTCATCGATCGCGCCCGTGCCCAGGTCCCAGGAGTCCAGGTGCCCGCCGATCAGCACGACTTCGTCTGGCTTCTTCGTTCCGCGGATCTCGCCGATCACGTTGTGCGAAACCGCTTCGCCGTCCCAACCGCAATCCAGCGCCACGCGCACGCGCACCGGGCCGCGCGCCGCCAGGCGCGAGAGCTGCGCGGCATCGGGTGTGGCCAGCGCGGCCGAGGGAATCGGCGTGAGCCCGTCATCGAAGCGGGTGATCCCGGTGTGGGGAACGCGATGCGAATCGGTGCCCGCCGAGCGCATCAGGTAGGCCACGGCGCCGGCGCGGATCGCCGCGGACGGGCCGCGGGTTCGCGTCTTGCTGCCTTCGCCATAGCCTGCGCCATCGCGTGCGCGTTCCATCGGATGGTCGACGAAGGCGATCTTGCCGGCGAGCGAGCCGGCCGGCGCCGCTTCAAGCGCCGCCAGACTGTCGAAGCGGACGACCTCGGCCTCGACCGCGCCGCCGGGGCTGCCGCCCAGTGCGGTGAGCGCCAGCGGCTGCGCGTTCGCACCGAGCACTTCGCCGCGCTCGCTACGCCGCTGCCATTTCGGGAAATGCACTTCTTCCAGCCACACCTTGTCGAAGCCCAGCGCCTTGAATTTCGCTTGCGCCCATTGCACGGCGCGCGCATCGGCTTCGCTGCCGGCCAGGCGCGGTCCGACTTCGGTGGTGAGCGACGCGACGACGTCGAACCCGAGGTGGCTGGCCAGGGCCTGTTCGCGCAGTTGCGTCGCCACGGCCACGGCGCGATCGGGGATGCGCGTCGGCTGGTGCGTGGCGGCGCGTGCGACCAGCGGCAGGCAGGCGGTCAGGAGGGAAGCCAGAACGGTGGGTGCAACGCGCATCACGGGTCCTTCACTTGGCAGGAAAATCAGCGGGAAAAATTCAGGGAAAAAACGGAGGAAGCCGCGAGCTTACGGCCCGCGGCTTCCCGGTGTTGTGCCCCAGGCCACGGTGGCCGTGGGACTTCTTGGCGGCTGCCTTACTTCTTCAGCGAATCGCGGATCTCGCGCAGCAGCAGTACATCTTCCGGCGGGGCGGCCGCCGGCGCGGTGGCGCGCATGCGGTTGTAGGCCTTGAGGAACACGAAGATCACCAGCGCGATCAGCAGGAAATCGATCACGGTCTGGAAGAACGCGCCATACTTGATCGCCACTTCGGCCGCGACTTCCTTGCCGGCTGCATCCAGTTGCGCCGGCGTGAGTACGTGCTTCCAGTCGGAGACATTGGCGCCGCCGCTGACCAGGCTGACGATGGGCATCACGATGCCATCGACCAGGGCAGTGACGATCTTGCCGAACGCCGCACCGATCACCACGCCGACGGCGAGGTCGACGACGTTGCCGCGTGCCACGAACTCTTTGAACTCAGCAATCAGTCCCATCTTGTGCTCCTGGATTGAAGGCACGGGCGTGCCCGCGGCCGAATATACCCGAGAGCCTGTCCAAGGCCAGCGCAGGGCCAGCGTACGACCTGGGGGGCGTGAAGGACTTGCGAAGCAGGGGCGCGGCCGGACGTCAGTACGGCGACGAGGCGGTTGACGCCACCTGCCAGCCGAACGTCACCGGGCAGTACGCGCGGCGCATCGCGCGTCAGGCGCCCGAAGGCGCGATGTGGCCGCGCAGCGCGATGGCGTCGTCCAGGGTGGCCTCGAAACGGTCGCCCGGCTGCAGCGCCGCGACGCCCGCCGGGGTGCCCATGAAGACCAGGTCGCCCGCGCGCAGTGCGTACAGCCGGGAGAGTTCGTGGAGGATCTCGGCGACATTCCAGACCAGGTCGGACAAATGCCCTTGCTGGCGCAGTTCGCCATTGACCCGCAGCGACAGCGTGTGTGAGGTGTAATCGCCGATGCGCGCGGCAGGAACAATCGCGCTGATCGGCGCGGCGTGATCGAACGACTTGCCCGTGTCCCAGGGCAGGCCCTTGGCCTTGGCGGCGGCCTGCAGGTCGCGGCGTGTCAGGTCCAGGCCGACGGCATAGCCGAACACCAGCGCCATTGCGCGGCTCGGGTCCAGCACGCCACTGGGCGCATCGCAACCGATCGCGACGACCAGCTCCACTTCGTGGTGCAGGTCGCGCGTTCCCGGCGGATACGGCACGACGCCATCGGTGACGATCGCGTCGGCGGGCTTGAGGAAGAACGTCGGCGCGCCGCGGTCGGCCGCCGACGTGGGTACGTTGGCGCCCATTTCGCGTGCGTGCTCGGCGAAATTGCGGCCGACGCAGTAGATGCGATGCACGGGGAAGGTGCCGCCCGCGACGTCGTCCACCGGTACGCGTGGGACCGGGTGCGGCGCGATCACATCGGAAGCGACGGACGCCGCGGTGGCACTCACTCTGGAAGTCGCGTCAGTCATCAGTGCCTCCTCAGGACTTTCGGCGCACGAGTTTAAGGCCGGACCAGTCCGCATCCACGGCGCAGACCTTGATGTCGACCCAGCCACGCGGCAGGGCGAGTTCGCGGATGGTGTCTTCGGTGATCTCACAGGCGATGGCGCTGGCGATCTTCGAGGTGCGCTTCGGCCAGGACACCCACAACATGCCGCGTTCGACCAAGCGCTTCTCCGCGCGCGTCAGCAACGCATCCAGTCCGGTGCGGGTGTGGGTGAAGCCGTGGATGACGTCGAGTTCCCCGCGCGCAGGAAATACCAGCGTTGCAGTATCGAAACCGGTGAGCGTTGCGTAGTCGACAGGACAATCGATGACTTCGACGCGCTGCCCGGCCATCAGGCCGAGCTTGGCCCACAACGGTTTGCCGGAGTAGCCGGCGCTTGCGCTCAACGCGCGACCGGCAGCACCGGCCGGGTGACGACGCGATACTCGGCGTCGATGGCGCCGTCGCGTGCGACGGGCTTGCCGCGCTGCTTCCACAGCTTGTAGACCACGCCCGCCACCACCATCGCCGCACCCACGAACAGGCCGAACATCACCAGCAACGCCAGCAGGGCCAGGCCGATCAGGCCAAACACCACGCGCAGCAAACGGTGGCGCGGCTTGCGCGGCGCGAAAAACTGCTCGAATCGGAAGGTCTGGGCGGACACGGTTTGCCTCGTGACACAATGCGCGGACGCATCGGGGGCAGGCAGTATCGAGCGGCTGATGAACGAAAGTGTGAGAACTCCGTTAAACAATGAGAGCCCGGTCGCAGGTCAGGAGCCCGCGCCGTCGCTGATCGCGCTCGATCGCATCGTCGATGGCGGCTTTGCCGAAGTCGAGGTTTCCATCGACGGCGATGCGGAGTCGCTGATCCTGCATCGCGAGGGTGCCAGCGTGCGCGCGTGGCTCAACATCTGCCCCCATGCGGGCCGTCGCCTCGACTGGGCGCCGGGACAATTCCTCAAGACCGCCGAAGGCCTGCTGGTATGCGCGGCGCACGGCGCGAGCTTCGAGTTGCGTGGCGGCGAATGTGTCGCCGGGCCCTGCCGCGGCGCTGCGTTGAGGGCCGTCAAGGTGGACGTGCGCGATGGCGAGGTGTGGTTGGTGTCGCGGGGCTAGCGGCGAAAGCGTTGGCTTGGCGTGCGTGTCGCAGTAGGGCGCCTCAGTTTTCCAAGCTTGGCTGATTCGTTGTCACGGGCCGCCGGCGCGGCATCGTTATCTCTGGAGTGCAGGTTGTGCCGTGGGCCGGCCGTCCGTCAGAACATCACCTGCACCATCGCCACGATCACGACCGTGTAGATCAATGACAACGGACCGCCGATGCGCCACAGGTCCTTGCCGGTGTATCCCGCGGGCCCGACGATCATCGAGATCACCGGGTTCGACGCGGTCATGAAATTGTTGGACGCCGACAACGCGACGATCAGCGCGAAGGCGGTCGGATTGCCTTCCGCGGCCAGCGCCAGGTTGATCGCCAATGGCACGACAACAATCGTTGCACCGACGTGGCTGATCACCAGCGAGAACGCCGTGGTGAGCACGCCGACCAGCAGTTCCAGCACCCACACGGGCGTGCCACGCGGCAACTGTTCGAGCGAATGTCCCGCGACCCACGCCGCCGCACCGCTGGAATCCATCGCCCAGCCCAGCGGAATCAGGCACGCCATCAGGAACACCGTGCGCCAGTTGATCGACGCGTAGGCTTCGTCGATGTGCAGCACGCCGGCGATCAGCATGCCGGCGACGCCGGTCATCAGCGCGATCGATACCGGCAGGCGCGACGACAGGGCCAACAGCATCGACACGACGAAGATCGACAGCGCGATCTTCAACTTGTGCGGGCGCGTTTCGCCCTTTGGATAGTCGGTCACGACCACGAGGTCGCGGCTCTCGGCGGCTTCGGCCAGGTCGGTCCAGATGCTGTGCAGCACGAGCATGTCGCCGCTGCGCAGCGGCACGCCCCGCACGTCTTCGCGCAGCACCTGCTTGTCGCGGTTGACGGCCAGCAGGCTCAGCCCCAGGTTCTTGCGCAGGCGGATCTCGCCGGCGGTCTTGCCGAGGAACCGGGACGTCGGCGGCACCACGGCTTCGGAGATGCCCGCGCGGCTGGGGTTGAACAGGTCGGCGAAATTGCGCAGCCGCGAACTCAGGCGAAGGAAGTTGTTCTGCGCGAAGTCGTGGACATCGTCCTTCGAGCCCATCGCGCCCAGCACGCTGCCAACCCAGATGCGCGCGTCCGCCGGCGGCGCCAGGCGCGACTCCTCGCTGGTCTTCAGGGCGAGCATCAGCGGTGCGCCGCGCAGCGCTTCGGCTTCGCCGATCGACATCCCCACCAGCGGGCTTTCGGCGCTGACGGTGAGCTCGTAGACATCGCCGTCGATGCCGTAGGTCTTGGCGAAGTAGCTCTGCGTGCGCGCCGGCGTCGCGCCCTGGCCGGGATCTTCCTTGTCCCGCAGCATCTTGTCGCCGAAGAAATGGAAGTACGCGAGCGACGCGCCTACCAGCACCAGGCCGATCGGCAACGGCGCGAACATCTTCAGCGGCTCGATGGTCGCAGCGCCCGACGGCAGGTTGCTGTTGGCAGCGAGCAACAGGTCGTTGAGCAGCATCAGCGGCGAGTTGCCGACCATGGTCAGCGCGCCGCCCATCACGATGGCGGCGGCGATGGGCAGCAGCATGCGCGGCAGCGACAGGCCCGTGCGCGAGGACAGGCGCGAGGCGACGGGCATGTACAGCGCCATCACCGACGGGTTCTGCATGAAGGAGGAGTTGAGCCCTGCGACCGCGGTGGTCAGCAGCAACAGTCGCTGTTCAACGCCCTTTGCGCGACGCAGCAGCCACGCGGCCAGACGGTTGAGGGCGCCGGTGCGATCCAGACCCGCGCCCAGGATCATGGTGGCGATGATGCTGATCACTGCGTTGCCGGAGAAGCCGTTGAACAGCAGCTCCGGTTCGACCACGCCCGACAGTCCCAGCAGCACCAGCACCACCAGCGCGACGACGTCGGCGCGGATGCGTTCGAACAGGAACATCACCATCGTGAACACCACCAGCCCGAGGACGAGCTTCATGTCGGTGGTGAGCGGGAGGGAGGTGTCCATGCGTGGAGACGGTGGCCTTTTTCCGGTGGCAGGTTTCAGTCGCAGGTTGCGGTTTCAGTGGCTGCTGGCAGTTTGAACAACAACCGGCAACCGGTTTTCACGTGCGGTCGTACAACAGATCCCACACCCCATGGCCAAGTTTCTGGCCGCGGGTCTCGAAGTGTGTTTGCGGACGCCACGGCGGCCGCTCCACGCAGCCGCGCTTGCCGGCGCGATTGACGATGCCCTGTGTTGCATCGAGCACGTCCCACATCTGTTCGGCATAGTCCTGCCAATCCGTGGCCAGGTGCAAGCGGCCATCGCTGGCGAGTTTGCGCACGATCAGGTCCGCGAATTCCGGCTGCACCAGACGGCGCTTGTTGTGGCGCTTCTTGTGCCAGGGATCGGGGAAGTAGATGCGCACTTCGTCGAGCGAGCCGTCGGCGATCTCGTGCGTCAGCACTTCCACGGCGTCGTGGTGGTACACGCGGACGTGGTCGCTGCCGTCGGCGGCCAACGCGTTGAGCAGGCGCCCGACGCCGGGCGCGTGGACCTCGATGCCGATGAGGTCGCGGTCCTTGTCGTGCTGTGCGGCAAAGCGCAGGGCTTCGCCGTTGCCGAATCCGATTTCCACCACGCGCCTGGCCGAGCGACCGAAGGCGGCGTCGAAGTCGCGCGGGGTGCCGGCGCTTTCGATGGGCCTGAAGTCCAACCCGAAGCGCGGCCACAGTTCGTCGAACGCGCGCTGCTGCGCCGGCGTGAATCGTCCCTGGCGCAGCACGAAGCTGCGCACCTTGCGGTGGCCTTCCTCGATCGTGAAGGGCTTGGGTGGGGCCTTCTTTTGTTCCTGTTCGGCCATCAGCCGATCAGCCCGTCCACCGGCGACGAAGCGCTGGCGTAACGCTTGCGCGGAATGCGACCGGCCTTGAACGCGGCGCGGCCGGCTTCGACCGCCAGGCGCATGGCGTGGGCCATCAGCACCGGGTCCTTCGCACCGGCGATCGCGGTGTTCATCAGCACGCCGTCGCAACCCAGTTCCATCGCGATCGATGCATCCGACGCGGTGCCGACGCCGGCGTCGACGATGATCGGCACCTTCGCGTTCTCGATGATCTCGATCAGGTTGTAGCGGTTCTGCACGCCCAGGCCGGAGCCGATCGGCGCGGCCAACGGCATCACCGCGACGCAGCCGATCTCTTCCAGGCGCTTGCACAGGATCGGATCGTCGCTGGTGTAGACCATGACGTCGAAGCCGTCCTTCACCAGCGTTTCGGCGGCGGACAGCGTCGCCACGACGTCGGGGTAGAGCGTGCGCTGGTCGCCGAGCACTTCCAGCTTGACCAGCTTGTGGCCGTCGAGCAGTTCGCGGGCGAGGCGGCAGGTGCGCACGGCGTCGTCGGCGGTGTAGCAACCGGCGGTGTTGGGAAGGATGGTGAACAGGTTGGGCGGCAGGACGTCGAGCAGGTTCGGCTCGCCCGGGTTCTGGCCGATGTTGGTGCGGCGGATCGCGACGGTGACGATCTGCGCGCCGGCGGCATCGGTGGCGCGGCGGGTTTCGTCGAGGTCCTTGAACTTGCCGGTGCCGGTGAGCAGGCGGGAAGCATAGGTCTGGCCCGCAATGACCAACGGGTCGGCGGGCGGCATGAAGAGGGCGGGGAGCGTCATGCCGCGATTTTAGCAGCGGCGGCGCCGGCGCCGGGCTTATACGCGAACCGTGCGGCCGGGTCGTATCCCCTGTTCGGGGGAGGGGATTTGGAGGCCGCCATGCTGCAGTCACCGCGTTGAACAGGGAAGCAGGTGCCATCGGCTCGGCCAAGGGGACGCCCCCTGCATCGCCTTCCGACCGTGACGCTGCTTCGCGCGGTTTGCACCGTGCGGTACGCCAATAGCACACCCGGCGCGAGCCGGGGCCGCAAAGCCGAGGATCCCAGGCGCTCCCTCCGCCTGCGATGGCCGGGCTCCCGCTACCGACCGGTGCCTGCCGCGCGATCTTTGCCTTCCAGGCTTTCTCTGGTGGCGAAACGACAACCCGGGCTTCGGCTCGGGTTTTTTGTGCGGTGCGTAACCGCGACCCGGATTGCCATCCCTACGTTGGCTCGTTATAGCGACAGGCTTGATCTGTGGGGAGGGTTCCGCGAAGGGCGCTTTCGCCTTCGGCAGCAGTCACCCACCACCCAGCGCATGCACGATCTCGATGCGGTCGCCTTCGCCCAGCACGGTCTCACCGTGGCGGCTGCGCGGCACGATCTCGCCATTGATTTCCACCGCGACGCGACGTTCGCCCAGGCCTTCGGTCTGCAGCAGCTCGAGTACGGATTGCGGTGCGGCAAGCTGGCGGGACTCGCCATTGAGGACGATGTTCATGCGCGCATTGTCCTTCCCTTGGCCTCGCGTGGCCAAATCCCGCGTTTGCCATGCAGGTCGTGATCGCCTGTTCCGCAAGTCGCGCCGCTCCTGCCGGCTTGTCCTGTCAGGCTTTTCCAGCCGGCTCGCATGCTGCGTGGCCCCGTGCTGCACGACCACTTGTGCCAGTGACCGACGGCGTGTTTCGATGCGGCGTCCATCCGTACGCGTATGCCCTTCCTGTTGCGGCGCGCGACCACCATCCAGACCAGATCCAAGAGGGGATACCAACCATGAAGAAACCCGTCCGCCGCCTGCTGGCCGCCGCGCTTGCGCTGGCCTCGATGCCTGCCCTGGCCGAAACCTTTTCACAGACGATCTTTTTCGGCGACAGCCAGACCGACAGCGGTTTTTACCGGCCGGCGCTGGTGCAGGTTTTCGGTGCCAGCGCGACGTCGGGGGGACGCTTCACCACCAATCCAGGCCTGGTGTGGAGCGAATACCTTGCCGATTTCTACGGCACGGACGCGACGTCTGCATGGCAGATCAATGCCGACGGCAGCATCGTGGCTGGCACGGGCACCAACTTCGCCGCGGGCGGGGCGCGGGTCAGTCAGGGACCGGGTAATCCGCCGATCTCCACGCCCGTGCCGGTTGGCGCCGCGCCGCCGCTGACGGCGCAGGTGGATGCGTACCTGGCCCGCACCGGTGGCCGGGCCGATCCGAACGCGCTGTACACCGTATGGGGCGGTAGCAATGACCTGGGTTACCTCGTCGGCAGCATGCTGGGCCTGCTGCCGCCTGCGTTGCAGATCACGCCGGAAACCTTCTTCGCTACTGCCGGTGCCCAGGTGCAATTGATCCAGCAACTCCAGGGCGCGGGGGCGCGTTACGTCCTCGTGCCGACCATGCTGGACTTCGGCGCGACGCCGCGCGGCCTGGCCGCCGGTCCGCTTGGCGCACTTGGCACGCAATTGTCGAGCACTTACAACACCCTGCTGTTCCAGGGCATCGCCCAAGCGGGCCTACGGATCATTCCCCTCGATACGTTCCATCTGATTCGGGAAGTCTCCGCCGACCCGGGCGCGTACGGAATCAGCCCGGTTACCGCCGCGGGCGGCGCCTGCGGCACCTTGTACTCACTGTTCTGCACTACAGCCGGGTATGTGTCGCCCGATTCCGGCAACAACCTCTTCGCTGACGACGTGCACCTGAGCTCGCGTGGCCACGCGATCGTCGCGCAGTACGCCGAATCGATCCTCGAGGCGCCGCGCCAGATGGCCGTGCTTCCCAACTCCGCCGCGATGGTCGGCCGCTCGCGCGCCGACCGCGTCGCTGCGCACGCCGGCAAGCCGGGCGAGGGCGGCATGAACTGGTGGAGCGACGTCCGCGGCGACTTCCAGCGCTATGGCGGCGGCGACCTGTACGACGGCGTCGGCCCGACGCTGACCTTCGGCGTCGACTGGAGCAGCGGCAACCTGGTCTACGGCGGCTTTGCCGGCTACGGTCGCCAGCAGCTGGATTGGGGCCATCGCGGCGGCGGCTTCGACCAGAGCGACCTGACGCTGGGTGGCTTCCTCGGCTGGTACGGCGAAGGTGGCGGCTGGGTGAACGGCCAGCTGAGCTGGAGCAAGGTCGACTTCGACATCGACCGCGAAGTGCACCTGGGCTCGGCCGTGCGTACGCACACCGGTTCGGCTGATGGCCGCAACATCTCGCTGGGCATCAGCGGCGGCTACGAGTTCGGCGAAGGCGCCCTGCGCCATGGCCCGGTTGCCAGCCTGCTGGCGCAGCGCATCGACATCGACGGCTTCGCCGAGAGCAACCCGGAGCTGTCCACCTCGCTCGCCTACCCGGACCAGAACTTCGATTCGATGATCGGCAGCATCGGTTGGCAGGCCAGCTACGCGATCAACGACCACCTGACGCCGTACGCGCGTCTCACCGCCGATCGCGAGTTCGAGGATTCGGCGGAAGAGGCGTTCGCGATCTCGCAGACGATGCCGGGCACCGGTGCCTACGCTGTACCGGGCGTGGAATTCGACCACGACTACGGCACGCTGACGTTTGGTGCCAAGACAAAGCTGTTCGGCCTCGACGCGAACCTCGGTGCCGCTGCGACCGTCGGCCAGACCGGCGGCAACAACACGACGGTGTTCGTGACGGTCGGCAGCTCGTTCTGACCGCTCGTCAATGGGTTTGAGTCAACTGGATTGAACCAACTGATTGAAAACGAGGGGCCCTGCGGGGCCCTTCGTTTTTTTCGCGGCCGGCGGGAGGTATGGGGCGCGGGACGACGAACGCGCTGTGGCTTCGAGCGCGGGCCCGCGTTGCCAACGCGCGGCGCCGGGGCATAGACTTCCGCCTCGGCAGCGGTACGCCGCGGGTGTAGTTCAATGGTAGAACTGCAGCTTCCCAAGCTGCTAGCGTGGGTTCGATTCCCATCACCCGCTCCATTCCGGCCCTCGCGCCACGCTGTTCCGGCGACGCGGGGGCGCTTCGCAATCGCGGTTGAACGCGGTTGCGCGACACCACAACCAGCAACAAAACCGTAACGGCAGTCGCGTCACAGTGACTGCCGTTTTTTTCTTTCCCGGTGGCCGCACGTGGCGCGATTGGCTCGTTCCGAACGGATCATGCTCGGCTGGCGCGAATGGGCCGGACTGCCCGGCCTTGGGCTGCCGCGGATACGTGCAAAGGTCGACAGCGGCGCGCGCAGTTCGGCGCTGCACGTCGATGCGTACTGGCGGTTCAGCGAGGCTGGCGCGCCGTGGGTGGGGTTCCGCTTGAGCAACGACGGCTTGGGCGAGGCCGCGGTGCAGACGGTGGCGCCGATCTTTGATGAGCGCGAGGTCACCGATTCCGGCGGCCACCGCACCAGGCGGATCTTCCTGCGCACGCCGCTGGTGCTGGCCGGGATCGAACGCGAGATCGAAATAAACCTGACCGATCGGCGCGGCATGCTGTTCCCGATGCTGCTGGGACGCACCGCGATGGCGCGGGTGTTCACGGTGGATCCGGCGCGATCGTTCCTGCATGGACGGCAGGGCGTGGTGGCCGTGGGCGAATCGGTTCCGATGGTTGAAGGACGTCCGGAATTCAGCCAGCTGGATCGCAACGAGGACGCCGTCGTCCAGCGATTCCGACAACAGCGGGCGCCGCGCTGAAGCAGCTTCGACAGCAATCGGCTTCTGTTTTCCAAACGTTCCCGAACTCCCGTCAGCCGCAGGCTGTCACTCCATTCCCGAATTCCGACTACCGACCATGAAACTCGCGATCCTCTCGCGCAACAGCAAGCTCTACTCCACGCGGCGCCTGGTCGAGGCCGCCCGCGAGCGTGGCCACAGCGTGCGCGTGCTCGACCCGCTGCGCTGCTACATGCGCATCGCCAGTGATGGCTTCGCCATGCATTACAAGGGTCGGGAGCTGGCCGACTACGACGCGGTGATCCCGCGCGTCGGTGCGTCGATCACCCGCTACGGTTCGGCGGTACTGCGCCAGTTCGAGTTGATGGCCACTTACACCCCGAATACCTCCGACGCCATCCTCAAGGCGCGCGACAAGCTGCGTTGCCACCAGTTGCTGGCGGCGCAGGGGATCGGCTTGCCGGTGACGGCGTTCGGCGACAATCCCGACGACACCCACGACCTGCTGGCGATGCTCGGCCCGCCGCCGCACGTGATCAAGCTCAACGAGGGCACCCAGGGCGCGGGCGTGATGCTGACCGAGAAGCTGTCGGCCTCGCGCAGCGTAGTCGAGGCGTTGCGCGGCCTGTACGCCAACTTCCTGGTGCAGGAGTTCGTCGCCGAAGCCAAGGGCGCGGACCTGCGCTGCTTCGTCGTCGGCGACCGCGTGGTGGCGGCGATGAAGCGGCAGGCGCCGAAGGGCGACTTCCGATCCAACCTGCATCGCGGTGGCACCGCCAAGGGCGTGAAGGCAACCGCGGCCGAACAGGAAGTTGCGATCCGCGCCGCGCAGGTGCTGGGACTGGGCGTTGCCGGTGTCGACCTGATCCGTTCGAAGCGTGGTCCGCTGGTGCTCGAGGTCAATGCGTCGCCAGGACTTGAAGGCATCGAAGCGGCCAGCGAAGTCGACGTCGCTGGCGAGGTGATCGAGTACGTCAGCGGGCGCCTGCGCCGAGGTCCGAGGCAGGCCGCAGGCCGGCCGGACCGGCCCTCGCCAGCCAACGGCCGTCAGTCGGGGGACCGGCGGGCCTTCGAAAATTTACGATAGAAATCATGAAGATAAATGTTAAAGAAGGGCGTTTTAGCGAGGTCGCCCGGGCGCCTTAACATTTTTTTACAACGGGTTTTTAACAGACTTTTTAGTCCCCGCAGGCGTAGCCTGAGCGGACCGGATTCCCTGCCGCTTCCTCGTCAGTAGTCGGTCGCAGTGATGACGGTAATCGGGGCAACACCCTTTTTGGCCCGGATGCGGCGGCCCCGCATCCGGGCCTTTCTTTTGCCCGGATCCCCGCAACGTGACCGCGTGCCATCGTGGTGATGACATCGATTGCGTCGGATTTGTTAATTTCACAGACACTGCGCTGCGCAGTTCCGGAACCCCGCACGAGCGGGACGGTCGAACGCCCACCAATAAGGACGGACAAATGCGCATCCTCGTGATCGAAGACAACCAGGACATCGCCGCCAACCTGGGCGACTTCCTGGAAGACCGCGGGCACACGGTCGACTTCGCCGCCGACGGCATCACCGGCCTGCACCTGGCCGTGGTGCACGACTTCGACGCCATCGTGCTGGACCTCAACCTGCCGGGACTGGACGGGCTGGAGGTCTGCCGCAAGCTGCGCAACGAAGCGCGCAAGCAGACCCCGGTGCTGGTGCTGACCGCGCGCGACTCGCTGGACAACAAGCTGGCCGGGTTCGATTCCGGCGCCGACGACTACCTGATCAAGCCGTTCGCGCTGCAGGAAGTCGAAGTCCGCCTCAACGCGCTGGCGCGTCGCGGCCGCGGCGTACAGACGCGCGTCCTGAACACCGCAGACCTGGAATACAACCTGGACACGCTGGAAGTGCGTCGCAAGGGCAAGTTGCTGCAGCTCAACCCGACCGCGCTGAAGATCCTGCAGGCGCTGATGGAAGCCTCGCCCGCGGTGGTGACGCGACAGGAGCTGGAGACGCGCGTGTGGGGCGAGGAACTGCCGGATTCCGATTCCCTGCGCGTGCACATCCACGGCCTGCGTGCGGTGGTCGACAAGCCCTTCGACGTGCCGCTGATCCAGACCCGGCACGGCATCGGTTACCGGATCGCCGCCCCCGAAGGCACCTGATCACGCCGGGTCGCTGCGGGCGCGAACTGGCTGGCCGGTCGCGAAGCTCGTCGCGTCCCGCCACCCGCACGCAGACGCATTCCACGCCATTGCACAGCACGCCCTTGCAAAGCCCGCCCCCGCCGCCGCCGCGCAAGGTCCGTTTCCGGCGGCAGTTGCGCAGCCGCATCATCCTGTCGTTCGTGCTGCTGGGCTTCGGCCTGACCGCACTGTTCGCGTACGCGACCAACTGGACCCGGTCCCGCGTCGAGAACGCGCTGGTCGAGGACGTGCTCAACCGCAACATCGACGAATACGCGCGCCTGTACGCCGCCAGTCCGGACAGGAATCCGGCGCTGCCGGTGCAGCAGATGTACGGGCGGGTGGTGAAGCACGAGGACTTCGAGAAGCTGCGCCTGGAAGAGCCGGACTGGTACGAGTTGGGCGACGGCATCCACAACATTGTCGGTCGCAACATCGACGGCACTCCGTTCTCGTACAAGCTGGCAGTGCGCAAGACGCCGGACGAGTGGTTCTTCCTCGCTTACGACATGACCCAGACATTGCGCGGCGAGGCGCAGTTCAACCGCGCGATCTACATCTCAGTGGTGGTGTTCACCCTGTTGTCGCTGGTGGTGGGGCTGTGGGCGGCGTCGCGCGTGATGAGCCCGGTGTCGGAGCTGGCCAACCGGATCAAGCAGTCCGGCCGCCACGAGGCGCAGCCCGAAGGCCTGGCCGAACATTTTCCCGATGACGAAGTCGGCCAGCTCGCCGAGGCGCTCGACGACTATGCCGAGCGGCTCACCCATGTCGTCCAGCGCGACCGCGAGTTCAACGCCGACGTCAGCCACGAATTGCGCACGCCGCTGGCGGTGATCCGCGGTGCGGTCGAGCTGCTGTTGTCGCGTCCGGAACTGGAGGAGAAGACCCGCGCCCGCCTGCAGCGCATCACCCGCGCCGAACAGCAGTGCACCGACCTGATCAGCGCCTTGCTGCTGCTCTCGCGCAACGAACGCGGCCACGGCGCGACCGACGTGGCACGCGTGGCCGACCAGCTGACGGATGCACACCGCGCGCAACTCGGCGGCAAGCCGCTGCAGCTGAGCGTGGAAGGCGAGCGCGGATTGATCGTCGATGCGCCCGAAGCCGCCGTGTCGGTCGCGCTGGGCAACCTGATCGGCAACGCGGTGAAGTACACGACGGCAGGTTCGGTCGTGGTGCGGTTGCATCCGCAGGCGGTGGAAGTGATCGACTCCGGTCCCGGCCTGTCCGAGCAGGATGCCGCGAAACTATTCCAGCGAGGCTACCGCGGCACCCACGCGGGGCATTCGCAGGGTGGCGGCATCGGCCTGTCGATCGTACGGCGCCTGTGCGAACTGTATGACTGGGATGTGCGCGTGCTGCCGGGTAGCGAGCGTGGCGTGGTCGCAATCCTGACGTTCGGGAAGGATCCCCAAGGGACCTTGCCGTTGTAGCTGCGGGCGCAGCGATGCTTTGGGCTGGGGCTTTTGAACCGCCGTCCTGTTCCGGAGTGTTCTCGAAGCTGTCGCGCCGCGTGTGCGATGGGCTCCTGCTTCTTGAAGCCGACCCGAACTGAGGAGGCTACTTTTTACGTTGCCACCGACCGGCGGGAAAAAGAAGAGCCGGGTTGCCCCGGCTCTCCCGCGATCGATATTCCTGCAGGCTTACAGCGCTTCCAGCCAGCCGTACTTGTCTTTCGTCTTGCCGTTGAACAGGCCGAAGAACAGGTCCTGGATCTGGCGCGTCACCGGGCCCGCCTTGCCGGCGCCGACCTGGCGGCCGTCCACGGAGCGGATCGGGGTGATTTCTGCCGCGGTGCCGCACATGAACAACTCGTCGCACAGGTACAGGTATTCGCGCGGCAGGTCGCGTTCGACGACGCTGATGCCGTTGTCGCGCGCCAGCGTGATGATCGTGTTGCGGGTGATGCCGTTGAGCAGTGCGGCGCTGACCGGCGTCGTGTGGAGCGCACCGTCGAAGACGAGGAACAGGTTCTCGCCGGCGCCTTCCGACAGCAGACCGGTGGACGCGAGCGCGATGCCTTCGCCGAAGCCCAGGCGACGCGCTTCGCGCGCGATCAGCTGGCCGGAGAGGTAATTGCCGCCGGCCTTGGCGCCGGCCGGGATGGTGTTGGGCGCGAAGCGCTGCCAGCTCGACACGCAGGCGTCGATGCCGGCTTCCAGTGCACCTTCACCGAGGTACGGGCCCATGAACCACGAGGCTACCGACATCTCCACCGGCGTATCCGCCGACAGGCCGAAGCCGCCCAGGCCGCGATACGCGAACGGACGCAGGTAGGCCTTGCTCAGGTTGTTGCGCTTGATGACCTCGCGGCACGCGGCGTTGAGCGTGTCCAGGTCATAGGGCAGGCCCATGTCGTAGATCCTGGCCGAGGCGTACAGGCGCTTGTTGTGGTCGGTCAGGCGGAAGATCGCCGGGCCGTTGGGCGTCTCGTAGCAACGGATGCCCTCGAACACCGAGGAGCCGTAGTGCAGCGCATGCGCCATGACGTGCGTCGTGGCGTCGGCCCAGCGCTTGATCTCGCCGTTGTGCCAGATCCATTCGGGGTATTGCATGGACATTCGGGATTCTCGGTGGGGGCAAAGACTGCCTAGTTTACCGTGCCGAAGCCCCAGCACCGGCATTGAAAAGGCCGCGCAGTTGCCTGCGCGGCCTTTGTTTCAGGTGCAACTGGATTTGAGCTGCTGCTGGCTCAGCGGCGACCCGCTCAGCGGAACCCGGCCACCGTGGCCTTGGTCTGCACCAGCACGCGCTGGTTGTGGTTCTTGTCGTAGGTACCCATCGGCAGGCCGCCGTAGGTCACCGACGGGTTCGACCAGTAGTTGATGCGCGGACAGCCGGAGCCGGCGCAGTTGTAGGCCATGATCGTGCGCCACACGTTGCCCGGGGCCTGGTAGCCGTGGCCGTACGCGTAGGGCGAGGTGGTCGGATCGTTGACCGGATCGTGGCGCGCCGACTGCAGGTGGCCGATCTCATGGGCGAAGCTGTAGTAGCCGGTGATGCAGTCCCAGTACGCGGTGACGAATGCGGTGGACGCGGTGGAACCGATGCCCGACGCCAGGCCGCACGCGGAAGCATCGTTGGCCACCAGCACGCCGACGTCGGCGGCATTGGCGTCACGGGTGGCGTGGATGGAGTCCATGTAGCCGTCGTTCGTGCTGCGGAAACGCGACAGATCCGTGCTCATCCCGGCAGTGGCGTAGGTCGTGGTCGAGTAGCTCGCCAGTTCCATGTTGATGCCGATGTTGGAGTTCAGGTAGCCCTGGTTGGATTCGGCCACGGCCAGCTGCACCAGCGCCTGCATGTCGCCGCCGTAGGCTGCGATCGCGTCGTCGGTGGCGACGACCATCACCCGGATGGTCTGGGTCGGGCCGGGTTCGACCGGAGTGCCGCCGCAGTTGGTGCGGCACGGCTTGCCCTTGTTCAACATCGCCGACTTGGCGGCGACATCGAAGATCTGCCTGTAGGCGTCGGCCGGATGGTCGGCGGGCATGCGGTTTTCGTCGATTTCGACCACGGCGGTGGCGCCGCTGGGCAGCGGACGGATGCGATAGAGCTTGCCGTCGACGCGCGCGGTGCCGGTGATGTGGCCGTCGTGGCGCACCAGGATCACGTCGTTGAGCGGATCGGCCGTAGTTTCGCGCGGCGCGTAGGCGGGATGCGACTTGGTGCCGCGGACGTGGCCGAACCACACCGTGCTGCCGTCGGCGGCCTGGGTGCGGCTGCGGTCGACCGTGACCCTGCGGTTGCCCAGGACCAGTTCGATCGCCGCGTTGTCGGCTGCGCGGGAGTCCAGTTTCACCAGCTTGACGTCGCGTGTGCTCGGATTGGCGAGCAGGCGCTCGAGTACGCGCTCGTTGCGCGCGTCGGCCTTGCCGCTGGTGGTGGTGAACAGCGACTTGCCGGCGGCGCTTGCGGTGCCGGCGATCAACAGGCCGGTCATGCCGGCGAGGAGACAAAGCGATGGATTCTTCCGCACGAAGGTTTCCTCCTTGGTGGACCGCGTCGTCATGACGCAGGGCGCGGGTGCGCCAGCGGGCGAGGTTGCTGGCTGTGCGACTCACGTGCACGCCGCGTCGCAGCACGTTTGACCACACGGTGGCGCACTGTCTGGCATTGGCGGGGCCGTTTGAACCGCAGGCGCGAACAACGATGCGCTGCATCGATCGGTCAGGCGATTGTCGCTGCGTGATGCGGTCCGGCGATCAGGCCGCCCTGGTCAGAACGCACCGATCAGAACGCACCGATCAGAACCGCACCCACAAGCAGCCAAAGTACCTGGTCAGCGCGAACACGGTGTGCGTCGGCGTCGCGGTGCTACCCAGGGTCTGTTCGACGCGAAGGGCGACCGGCGCGCGTCGTACCGTCGTCTGCGGGTAGTAACCGGGATCCGCAGGCGCTTGCGCGTTGTCCGAGGTGACGTCCGTATCCGGGGTGAGCGGCCTGGCTTCGGTCCAGCCGGGTTCGGGTTCCGGCGCGGGCGCGGGATGGCTCGCAGGCGTGATTGGCACGATGTCGACCAGTGGACGGCTGGCGATGCCATCCAGTCGCGTCCACACCTGGTACGCGGTGTCGCCCGACATGCCGACCCAGTGGTACACGCCGGCGAGGCGGTTGGCGTCGTGCGAATCGATGGCGGTGGTCATCTCGAACACCAGGTCCTGCAGGTTGTGCGCGCAGCCGCCTGGCAGGCGCCGCGCGCCGCTGCCTGCCTGCACCTGTTCACGTGGCAACCGCTCGGCCGCGCCGATGTCGCCGCATTGCTTGTCGGTGAACACCGCCTGGCCGCTGGGCAGGACGCAACGCCGTACCTGCGCGGCCGCGTCGCCGTGCCACAGGGCGCAGGCGAGGATCACGAAGCAGAATGGCAGGCGGGCCGGCATGTGGCCGCAGCCTAGCGCCGCGTCCCCGGTGCGGAAAGTGCACGCAGCCCGAAATGGAACACTCGTGGCGAAACATGCATCGCGGGCGTGCGTCGCGAAGTGCGCCGGTCAAGCGCTGCAATCACCAGGATGGGCGTGTGCCCGCGATGCGCCGATTCACTCGGGCGTGTCCAACTCGGACGTGTCCAACTCTGACGTGTCCAACTCTGACGTGTCCAACTCTGACGTGTCCAACTCTGACGCGTCCAACTCTGACGCGTCGAACCCGGTGCCGTTCAATCCAGTCGCGACAGCACGCCCAGCGTGGGTTTGGACAGGTTGAGCGTGTAGAAGTGCAGGCCCGGCGCGCCGCCCTCTATCAGCCGGCGACATAGCGCAGCTACGAACTCGGCGGCGAACTCGCGCACGCTGTCGACGTCGTCGCCGTAGGCCTGCATGCGCTTGCCCACCCAGCGCGGGATTTCCGCACCGCAGGCTTCGGAAAAGCGGCGCAATTGGGTGAAGTTGGAGATCGGCATGATCCCCGGCACGATCGGCACGTCCACGCCCAGCCTGCGCACGTCGTCGACGAAGCGGAAATAGGCGTCGGCATTGTAGAAGTACTGGGTGATCGCGCCGTTCGCACCGGCATCGACCTTGCGCTTGAAGTTGCGCAGGTCGGCGAAGGCGTCGTCGGCCTGCGGATGGCATTCGGGGTACGCGGCGACTTCGATGTGGAAGAAGCCGTCGTGCTCCTTGCGGATGAATTCGACCAGATCGCTGGCGTAGCGGAAGTCGCCGGCCTGGCCCATGCCCGACGGCAGGTCGCCACGCAGCGCAACGATGCGGCGGCAGCCCATCGCCTTGTAGCTTTCGATCAGTTCGCTGAGCTCGGCGCGCGTGCCACCCACGCAGGACAGGTGCGGCGCCGCCACGAGGCCGTGGTGCTTGTGCAGGCGCTGCACGGTTTCCGGCGTGTACGACAGCGTCGAGCCACCGGCGCCGAAGGTGCACGAGACGTATTGCGGCGACAGCGGACGAAGCTTCGCGGCGGTCTTGTCCAGCTGGGCGCGCTGGTCCTCGGTCTTGGGTGGGTAGAACTCGAAGCTGATCGGGGGAAGGGTCATGCGGCCGCCGGACGGGGAAGTCGGGGGAGCTTATCTCTTCATCGCGATGATAGGAAATAAGAAATTGGGCGGGCGCCCTGGCCCCTCACCCCGGCGCGCCGCCGTCCACCACGGCCACCGGCCGCTCGTCATTCCTTTCCCGCGGCTGTGGCGGCTGGCGGCCACGCTTGCACCACACCAACGCAAGGAGCCCGTTCCATGCAACTGCTCGTCCGATCGCTGTTCCAGTCGGCCTTTCGCACTTCCTTCCGCCTGTTCGCCGCTGGCTTTGCCCTGTCGTTCGCCGTCTGGCACACGGCCCAAGCGGCGCCGCAGTCGTTCCGCGACCTGAAGATCGAAGTCGTCGGCAAGGGCCTGCCCGTGCTGATGATCCCCGGCCTCAACAGCGCCGGTGAAACCTGGACCGAAACCTGCGCCGCCCTGCAGGCCGACCATGTGCAGTGCCATATCGTCACGCTGCCAGGATTCGCCGGGCAGCCCGCCGCCCGCGACGCGAGCAAGGATGCGTGGCTCGACGACATGCGCGATCGCCTGCTGGCGTACGTCAAAGCCCGCAAGTTGTCGCATCCGGTCGTGATCGGGCACAGCCTGGGTGGTTTCGTTGCCCTGCAGATGGCGATCAAGCAGCCCGATGCCGTCGGACGGCTGGTGATCGTCGACGCGCTGCCCTTCTTCACCGCCGCGCAGAATCCCGCCGCCACCGAGGAGAACGCGCGACCGTTCGCAGACAACCTGCGCAAGCAGATCCTGGCGCGCGATCCCGCCCCCAAGCGCGACGGCGTGCCGCCGTGGCTGCAGGGCATGACGCGCGAAGCGCAGCGCACGCAGACCCTGGTTGCGTGGGGCGATGCCAGCGACCGTGCCACTACTGCAGAGGCGATGTACGAAATGCTGACCCGCGACGCGCGTCCGCAAATGGCGCAGATCCATGCGCCTACGCTGGTTCTGGGGGCGTGGGCGGCGTTTGCGCCCTACGGCGCCACCAAAGAGTCGACGGCCGCGATCTTCAAGACGCAGTTCGCCTCATTGAAGGATGTGCGTATCGAGATGAGCGACAACGGCTACCATTTCCTGATGTGGGACGATCCGCAGTGGCTGCAAGCGCAGGTGCGCGGGTTCGTCGCGACGGCACAGTAGTCGACGGCCTCTCTTCGACGGCCGGCGTGATGCCGGCCGTCGTCGTGCAGGCAGGCTCATGAGGCAGGTGACGAGATGTTGACCCGCGGCGAATGGCGCTTTGTTTCGTTGAACAGTCTGTTCGGCATCGGTTACGCCGGTCTCAACCTGCTGTTTTTTGCCGTATTTGCGCGTCTCAACACGCCCGCGTGGTTGGTGTCGGTGTGCCTGGGCATCGGCGTGTGGGCGAGCAGCAGCCTGCTGCGCATCGCCGCGCTGCGCGGTCGCTGGATCGAACGCGGCGGGCCGATCTTCGCACTGCGACTCGCAGCGGGCGTGATGTTCGGTGCCACCGTCACCCTGCTGCTGGTCCGGGTGATGGTGCGCGGCGCGCTGATGCTGGGCTGGCTGGTCCCAAGCGATCTGCGACCCAGCAGCTGGGGCCAATTGTTCGGCTACTGGGCGAACATCGCGATCGTGATCGGAATGTGGGCCGCGCTTTGGGCCGGCTGGCAGGCCCTGAGTCGTTATCGCCATGGCGAGATTGCGCGCCTGCACGCGGAGGCGCAGCGAAACGCGCTTGAGCTGGATGCGTTGCGCGCGCGGCTCAATCCGCATTTCGTCTTCAACGCGCTCAACAATGTGCGCGCACTGATCAACGAGGAACCGGCGCGTGCGCGCGAAGTCGTCACGCGCCTGTCGAATATCCTCCGCCACGCGCTGGAACACAGCCAACGCGAGTCCGCATCCATGGGCGAGGAACTGGCGGTCGTGGACGACTACCTTGCCGTTGAGGCCGTGCATTACGAAGAGCGCCTGCGCGTGCATCGCGACATCGCGCGGGATGCACTCGACGCGCAGCTGCCGCCGATGCTGTTGCAACTGCTCGTGGAGAACGCGATCAAGCATGGCATCGCACGTACGCCGGGCGGGGGCGAGCTGGGCGTATCGGTCTGGCGCCACGAGGGCCGGCTGGCGATTGAAGTCAGCAATCCGGGCCGGGTGGATCAGTCGGAAAGTGGCCATGGCGTCGGCCTGGCTTACCTGCGCGCACGGTTGGCGCGTGAGCCCGCAAGCCGTTTCGAGCTGCAGCAGAATGGCCCGCGCGTGCTGGCCTGTCTGGAGATCGCGCAATGACCGCCGCCGCGCGTGTGCGGCCGCTGAAAGTGCTGATTGTCGATGACACCCGGCTGGCCCGACAGGAACTGCGCACGTTGCTGGCCAACGTTCCGGACGTGGAGTGCATCGGCGAAGCCGACGATGTTCCGGGGGCGCAGGCTGCGATCGAAAAGCTGCAGCCCGATCTGGTGCTGCTCGACATCCAGATGCCGTCGGGGACGGGCTTCGACGTGCTTGAAGGCCTCGATCAGGCGCCGCCGGTGGTCTTCACCACGGCCTACGATCACTACGCCGTGCGCGCTTTCGACGCCAACGCGCTCGACTATCTGGTCAAGCCCGTCGTGCCCGAGCGCCTGGCAGCAGCGATCGCGCGTGCCCATGCGCGACGGTCGACAACGGAAGCCGTCGACGCGGAGCACCGAGGGGCTCTGGGTGCCAACGACCAGGTCTTCCTGCGCGACGGCGAACAATGCTGGTTCGTCTCGCTGCACGAGATCAGCCGGATCGTGGTGGACGGCAACTACGCGCGGGTCTGGTTCCGCGATGAGAACGCGATGCTTGCACGCAGCCTGAGCGCGCTGGAGGCGCGGCTGGATCCCACGCTGTTCTTCCGCGCCAACCGCAACACGCTGGTGAACCTGCGCATGGTCAAGAACATCGACCTGGCCGTGGGCGAAGGCTACGACCTCACGCTGCGGGACGGCAGCGTGGTGGAAGTCTCGCGTCGACAGGCACGCGAATTGCGCGAGCGGCTCGCGTTGTAGCTCTCATCGGAGCGGTCCGGGCGTCGTGCCTGCGCGGACCGGTCAGGAAACAAAAACGGGCGCCGAAGCGCCCGTTTCCGGTATCTGAACCTCGCGGATCAGTAGCGGTAATGATCCGGCTTGTACGGACCTTCCACCGCCACGCCGAGGTAATCGGCCTGGTCCTGCGTCAGCGTGGTCAGCTTCACGCCGATCTTCTCCAGGTGCAGGCGCGCGACTTCCTCGTCCAGCTTCTTCGGCAGGATGTAGACCTTCGGCTCGTAGGTGTCCTTGTTCGCCCACAGGTCGATCTGCGCGAGCGTCTGGTTGGAGAACGAGTTCGACATCACGAAGCTCGGGTGGCCCGTGGCGCAGCCCAGGTTCACCAGGCGGCCTTCGGCCAGCAGGAAGATGCTGCTGCCGTTGGCGAAGGTGTACTTGTCGACCTGCGGCTTGATGTTGAGCTTCTTTGCGCCGGAGGCGGCCAGCGCATCGACCTGGATCTCGTTGTCGAAGTGGCCGATGTTGCAGACGATCGCCTGGTCCTTCATCTGCGACATGTGCGAGAGCGTCAGCACGTCCTTGTTGCCAGTGGTGGTGACGTAGATGTCGCCACGGCCCAGCGTCGATTCGACGGTGTTGACCTCGAAGCCTTCCATCGCGGCCTGCAGGGCGTTGATCGGATCGATTTCGGTGACCACGACGCGCGCACCGTAGGCACGCAGCGAATGCGCCGAACCCTTGCCGACGTCGCCGTAACCGCACACCACCGCGACCTTGCCGGCCAGCATCACGTCCATCGCGCGCTTGAGACCGTCGGCCAGCGATTCGCGGCAACCGTAGAGGTTGTCGAACTTCGACTTGGTGACCGAGTCGTTGACGTTGATCGCCGGGACCAGCAGCTTGCCCTGTTCGGCGAGCTGGTAGAGGCGGTGCACGCCGGTGGTGGTCTCTTCCGACACGCCCTTCCAGGCCTTCACGACACCGGCGAAGTAGCCGGGACGCTCAGCGTGGACGCGCTTGAGCAGGTTCTTGATGACCTGTTCTTCGTGGTTGCCCGACGGGGTGTTGACCCAGTCGGAACCGTTTTCGAGCTCGAAACCCTTGTGGATCAGCAGGGTGACGTCGCCACCGTCATCGACGACGAGTTCCGGGCCGTTGTTACCCGGGAAGGTCAGCGCGTCGAGCGTGCAGTCCCAGTACTCCTCCAGCGACTCGCCCTTCCACGCAAACACCGGGGTGCCGCTGGCGGCGATCGCGGCGGCGGCGTGGTCCTGCGTCGAGAAGATGTTGCACGAGGCCCAGCGCACGTCGGCGCCCAGGTCGCGCAGCGTCTCGATCAGGACGGCGGTCTGGATGGTCATGTGCAGCGAGCCGGTGACGCGCACGCCCTTGAGCGGCTTGGCGGCGGCGTACTTGCGGCGGATCGACATCAGACCCGGCATTTCCTGCTCGGCGATATCGATTTCCTTGCGGCCCCAGTCGGCCAGCGAGATGTCGGCAACCTTGTAGTCGCCTTCGGTGGAGAAGGTCTTAGCGACAGCGTTCATGTGAAGCTCCGTTGTTGGGAGTCGGCGCGTATCGTCCGCGGGACTCGCATTAACGGGCGCAGTTGAGGCATTTGCACCGCGCCGAGCCTGGTCCGCCCCACTCCCGTTGGAATGATCGGATCGCAGCGCCCCTCGGCGGGAGGCGCATTCTAGCCTGTGGGCATGTCGGTCGCGTTAAGGAAGGTCTGAATAACCCAGCTCTTGCCCGCCATTCCGGCCTTCGCGGGGATGACGGCAATCATTCAGATATTCCTTGACACGCCAGCGCCATGCCGACCGCGGGCGCCGACCCTGTTGTCTGGCCCGCCGCGGGGCTGGAAACCACGTGCGGAGCCCGCGCTACACTCGCCGCGGGGACATTCCGCAGGGGCTGTGCGTCGCAATGAACGATCTTGATCGTCCCGATCCCGAGCTGACCGCGTTGATGCGTCGTTGGCAGGGCGGCGACACCGATGCCCGGGAGCAGCTGATGGTGCTGGTCTACGACCGCGTTCGTGCCATCGCGGCGGGCTCGTTGCGCCGGCAGGGCGGGGCCACCCTCACCCCGACCGAACTCGCCCACGAAGCCCTGATGCGCCTGATGGGCGCAGACGCCGACTGGAGCAACCGCAGCCACTTCTTCCACGTCGTCGCCCAGGCGACGCGACAGGTACTGGTGGACCGCGCGCGGCGCCGGTTGTCGGAAAAGCGCGGCTCCGGTGTGCAGGCGCTGCCGCTGAGCCAGGCCGAAGGCGTGGGCGTCGTCGACCGCGACGAGGACCTGGTCCGCGTGGACGAAGCCCTGTCCGATTTGCGCGAGGCCGACCCGCGCCAGGCGCGCATTGTCGAGATGACGTATTTCGGCGGCTTTTCGCGTGAAGACATTGCGCAGGCGCTGGAAATCTCCCTCAGCACGGTCGACCGCGACCTGCGTTTCGCCCGTGCCTGGTTAAAGGATGCGTTGACCGAATGAGCGAGAGACACAAGCTGTTGGCGGAACTGTTCGACCAGCTGGTCGCGCTGCCGCCGGACGCACGCGACGCGGCGTTGCGCGAATGCGATGCCGACATGCGCGAACGCCTCGAGCGCCTGCTGGTCGCCGATACCAATGACGCCGACCCGGTCGCGCACGCGGTCGTTGCGGGTGCCGACGCGTTGGTCCGTCCGACCGCCAGTGGCGCGCGCCTGGGCGCCTGGCGCGTGCTGCGCGAAGTCGGCGTGGGCGGCATGGGCTCGGTGCTGCTGGCCGAACGCGCCGACGGCCAGTTCGACCAGCAGGTGGCGATCAAGCTGATCCGCGGCTTCCCCACCGAAGAAGGCAAGCGCCGCCTGCGCCAGGAACGGCAGATCCTCGCCCAGCTCGACCATCCCAACATCGCGCGCCTGCTCGACGGCGGCGAGAGCGACGATGGCCAGCCGTTCGTGGTGATGGAATACGTCGACGGCCTGCCGCTGCTGGCGCATGTCGCCGCGCGTGCACCGGAACTGGCGTCGCGTCTGGACCTGTTCGACCGCATCGCCGCCGCGGTGCAGCACGCGCACGAGCGCCTGGTGATCCACCGCGACCTCAAGCCCGGCAACGTGCTGGTGCGCAACGACGGCCAGCCCAAGCTGCTCGACTTCGGCGTGGCCAAACTCGTCGACCTGAGTGCGCATTCCGATCCACGCCAGACCTCGACCCGCGTGTGGACGCCGGGTTACGCGAGTCCGGAGCAGCAATCGGGCGCGCTGGTCACGACTGCGACCGACGTCTACGGCCTGGCCGTGCTGCTGCGCGAGATGCTCACGGGCGAACGCGAGCCGGGCGTGTCGGCACCAATGCCCGACGGCTTCCAGCCATTGCCATTGAATGCGGAACTGCGCGGCATCCTGGCGAAGGCCAGCGCAGCGGAACCGGCGCAGCGTTACCCGACGGTGGAAGCCTTCCGCGCCGACCTGCAGCGCTGGCGCGACGGGCGGCCGGTACACGCCGCCCCGGACACGCGGGCGTATCGGATGCGCAAGTTCCTGGTGCGGCATCGCGTGGGCGCTGCGCTCACCGCGGTGGCGCTGGCCATTGCGATCGGTTTTGTCTGGCGCCTGGCGCTGGAACGCAGCCGCGCCGTCGCCGCCGAGCAGCGCGCGACCGTGGCATTGAAATCAGCCGAACGCGAAGGCGCCAATGCGCGCGCGGCGCTGGCGTTCCTGTCCGATGCGATCGGCGCGGCGCGACCGGAGAATGCGCTGAGCACGCAGGTCAGCGTGCGCGACCTGCTGGATCATGCCCGCGACGAACTCGACAAGCGCGCACAGGCCGATCCTCAGCTGCGGCAGCCGATCCAGCGGATGCTCGGGCATCTGTACGCATCGCTGGGTGAGTCGAAGGCCGCGGCGGAGCTGTTCGCGGCCGGGTTGAAGGACGTGACTCCGCGCCAGAAGTCGGAAGCGATCGCTTTCGCCGACGACCTGGATGGCTACTCCGATGTCCTTGCCACGCTGGAACGCGGAAAGGAGAGCCTGGCAATCGCACGCCAATCGGCCGAACTGCGTTCCCGCCATGCGCCGCGTGACGCCATCCAGCGCCTGAAGATGCACAACCAGCTTGCGGTGGCGCTCGACAGCGCTGGCGACCACAAGAACGCGGAAGCCCAATGGACCCGCGCGCTTGCCGAGGTGAAGGATGTGCCCGCCGCGCCGGTCCGTGACGTCCTGGAGACCTACAAGGCCTTCGGCCATCACCTGTTCCTGTATGCCGACTATGCGCGCGGGCTCAAGGTCGCCGATGAAGGGCTGGCATTCGCGGATCGCCATTCGCTCCCGGCGAACTCGCCACTGCGCGCTGACCTGCTGTTCGCCAAGGCGCAGTCCTCGTATGCCCTCAACGACCCGGCGGCGGAGACGATGATCCGCCAGGCGATCGCCATGCAGGAGCGCAGCGTCGGCCCGGGTGGTGCGCAGATGGCCGAGCTCTATTCGCTGCTCGGCGTCTCGTTGCAGGGCAAGGAACGCTTCAAGGAAGCGCTGGAAGCCCACGAGCATTCTTCGCAGCTCTCCCAGGCCGCGGCCGGGACGCGACCGCTGGATCGGGCGCTGACCTTGTCCAACATCGGGTACCTGTACCGGGATTACGGCGACTACGCGAAGGCGGTGGAGCTCGCCGGCGAGGCCGTGTCGGTGCTGGCCGCATCCGACATCGAGGCCGATCACATCGAGCGTCGACGGATCGAGAAGTATTACGCCTTCAACCTGGCGTTCGCGGGGCGTGGCGCCGAGGCACGTGCGCGCCTGCTCGCCCTTCGCGAGCGCTCGCGCAAGCTCGACGGCGAGGACTCCTTCGAATACGCCGAGCTGACGTGGCGACTGATGCAGGTGGCCGAACGGATGGGCGACCTGCGCAACGGCGTGCCGTTGCTGGAGGAAACCCGCATGCGGGTCGGCAAGTTGCTGCCCAAGGGGCACTTCGTTTTCGGCCAGCTGTTCCGGTCCAGCGCGGCGTTCGCGCGGATGCACGGGGATCTCGCCGCAGCCGAAAGCGACCTCCAGCAGTCACTGAAGCTCCTTCACGGACTTTATGGCGCCATGGCGACGGCGGAACTGGCCGACGTGCGCGCGGCGCGTGATGACAAGGTGGGGGCGCGCAAGTTGCTTGATCAGGCCTTGCCGGTCCTGCGGGAGACCGTGCTGGCGCAGCAGGTCGACCGTGCCCGGGCCGAGGATCTCGAGCGACAGCTGTAGGGCCGCGCATACGGCGATGTCGAAGGACGTGCAACGAAAACGGGCCGCAAAGCGGCCCGTTTCCATCTGCTGCGCTCCCTGCGATGGGCGGAGAGCGTGGCGACTTACTTCTTCAACCCGGCATCCTTGCGCAGCGCCTCGGCGCGATCGGTCTTCTCCCACGAGAACGCCGTCGCCTTGTGCTTCTTGCCGGCGCCGTCGGTGTAGCTGATTTCCCTCGGCTTGCGGCCGAAGTGGCCGTAGCTGGCGGTCGCCTGGTAGATCGGGTGCTCCAGGTCGAGCATCTTGGTGATGCCGTACGGACGCAGGTCGAAATGCTTGCGGATCAGCTTCTCGATCTTGTCGTCGGAGATGTGGCCGGTGCCGAAGGTGGTGACCGAGATCGAGGTCGGATCGGCCACGCCGATCGCGTAGGAGACCTGCACTTCGCACTTGTCGGCCAGGCCGGCGGCGACGATGTTCTTGGCCACGTAGCGTGCGGCGTAAGCGGCCGAACGATCGACCTTCGACGGATCCTTGCCCGAGAACGCGCCGCCACCGTGACGGGCCATGCCGCCGTAGCTGTCGACGATGATCTTGCGGCCGGTCAGGCCGCAGTCGCCCACCGGGCCGCCGATCACGAACTTGCCGGTCGGATTGATGTGCACGGCCTTCTTGTTCAGCGCCTCGAGCCACTTCTTCGGCAGCACCGGCACCAGGATCTCGGCGCGCACGGCTTCGACCAGGTCCTTCTGCTTGATGTCCGGATCGTGCTGGGTGGAAAGCACGACGGCATCGAGGCCGAGGATCTTGTTGCCGTCATAGCGCAGGGTGACCTGCGACTTGGCGTCCGGGCGCAGCCACTTGAGCTTGCCGCTCTTGCGGACCTTGGCCTGCTGCTCGACCAGGCGGTGCGAGTAGTACAGCGGCGCCGGCATGAATTCCGGGGCTTCGTTGCAGGCGTAGCCGAACATCAGGCCCTGGTCGCCAGCGCCCTGTTCTTCCGGCTTCTTGCGGTCGACGCCCTGGTTGATGTCGGGCGACTGCTTGCCGAGCATGTTGATGATCGCGCAGGTGTGGCCGTCGAAGCCGACTTCGGAGTTGTTGTAGCCGATGTCGTTGATGACCTTGCGCGCGAGCGCTTCGATGTCGACCCAGGCGGAGGTCGTGACTTCGCCGGCGACGATCGCAGCGCCGGTCTTCACCATCGTTTCGCAGGCCACGCGCGCGCGCTTGTCCTGCGCGAGGATCGCGTCGAGGACGGCGTCGGAGATCTGGTCGGCGATCTTGTCCGGATGGCCTTCGGAAACGGATTCGGAGGTGAAGAGGTAGCTGGTGGACATCGCAGGGTTTATCCTTTGATTCGGATGGAAAGATGGCCGGGCATGATACAGGGTCGGCCGGATTGGTGCATCGCGTCGCATTGTGCGCTTTTCAGTCGTTCAGGAAAGCTCTCCGCATACCCAGCCGAATGCGTCCGGGGCGTGACCCGGGTAACCTTCCTGTCGTATTCCAGCAGCCCGGCTGTCGCATCCCGCGCCCAGGCTGCCGCGTAGGGGGCAAGAAGGCATGCGCAAGTTCGAAGAACACCTGCAGCAACGGTTCCCGCAGTGGTTCCGTGGTCGCCGCGCCAAGCTGGCCCGGCCGCTGCTGCGTGCCATCGGCCGCTGGTCGCGGTTCGACGCCATCGCCGAGCACATCGAGGCCAGCGCGCACCTGCGCGATTTCGAGTTCGTCCAGGCGTCGCTGGAGTTCGTCCAGGCGCGCTACCTCGCCGATCCGGCCGAGATCCGTCGCATTCCGGCGAGTGGCCGCCTGCTGATCGTCGCCAACCATCCCTCCGGCGCGGTCGACGCTCTGTCGCTGCTGGACGTCGTCGGCCAGGTGCGCCGCGACGTGAAGATCATCGCCAACGACCTGCTCTCAGCGCTGGAGCCGATGTCCGGCCTGCTGCTGCCGATCCGCATCCTGGGCGGCAAGCCCAGCGCCGACAGCCTGAAGGCGGTGGAGGAAGCGCTGCGCCAGGAGCAGTGCGTGATCATCTTCCCGGCTGGCGAAGTTGCGCGGCTCGGCCTGCGTGGCGTCACCGACGGACGCTGGCGCCGCGGTTTCCTCAAGTTCGCCAAGGCCACCGATGCGCCGGTGCTGCCGGTACGGATCGAAGCGCGCAATTCCGCGTTGTTCTACGGCGCGTCCGCGGTGTTCAAGCCCGTAGGCACGGCGCTGCTGGCGCGCGAGATGTTCGCCCGGCGCATGCGTCGCATCGCCCTGCGCATCGGCCACCCGCTGCGGATCCCGGCCAATGCCAAGGCGACGGAGGTCCTGCGCGAGATCCGCCGCGACCTGCACGCCATCGGCACGCCGCAGGAGCGTGCCGCGCCGGTCGGGCCGGAGGCGCTGATCAATCCCGTCGATCCTGCGGTAGTGCGTGCCGGCGTGGAAGCGATGACGCTGCTGGGCAAGACCTTCGACGGCAAGCACATCCGCGTGGGTTGCCTGCCGGCGGGTTCGCAGCTGCTGCGCGAGATCGGCCGCCTGCGCGAATACACCTTCCGCGCGGTGGGCGAGGGCACCGGCCAGCGCCTGGACGTGGACATCTTCGACAGCTGGTACGAGCACATCGTGCTGTGGGACGACGAGGCCGGGAAGATCGCCGGCGCGTATCGGCTTGCACGTGGCGGCGCGATCCTGCCCGAACGCGGCCTCAATGGTTTCTACACCGCGTCGCTGTTCGACTACCGCGACGACGCGCTGGAGCGCATCGCGCAGGGCATGGAGCTGGGGCGAAGCTTCGTCGTGCCCGAGTACTGGGGCAGTCGCAGCATTGACTACCTCTGGCAAGGCATCGGCGCGTACCTGATGGCGCATCCGGACGTGCGCTACCTGTTCGGCCCGGTGTCGATCAGTGCCGCGCTGCCTCCCGAGGCGCGCGAACAGATCGTGGCTTATTACGCGCACTACTACGGGGCGCAGGAGCAGGCGGCGACGTCGCGGCTACCTTTCGTCTATCGCGCCGCGCCACCGCAGTTCGGCGAGGACATGGACGCGCAGACCGCATTCCGCGTGCTCAAGAACAACCTCGACGCCCTCGGCGCCACGCTGCCGATGCTCTACAAGCAGTACACCGACCTGTGCGAACCCGGCGGCGCGCGCTTCCTTGCGTTCGGCGTGGACCCGGCCTTCAGTGATGCGGTGGATGGCCTGATCGAAGTCGACATGCACCGCCTGCGCCCGAAGAAGCGCGAGCGCTACCTCAGTACGGCTGGCAATGCGGACGCGTCGCAGGCCGAGGGCGCCGCGCAATGAAGTCGCGGACCGCGCAGCCCGGCACGTTGCGCCGCGCGGTCTTCATTTCCGACGTCCACCTGGGTTCCAAGCACTGCCACGCGGCGGAGCTGGCGGATTTCCTGGGTAACCTGCGTTGCGAGCGGTTGTACCTGGTCGGCGACATCGTCGACCTGTGGTGGATGGCATCCAGGCGCGCCACCTGGAACAACGCCCACAACCGCGTGGTCGAGGCGCTGCATGCGCTGCGTCGCGCCGGCACCGAAATCATCTACGTTCCCGGCAACCACGATCGCCCGATCCGACGTTTCTGCGGGCTGGTGCTGCCGCGCATGGCGATCCGCCGTCGCGCGATCCACGTCACTGCCGACGGACGTCGCCTGCTGGTGGTGCATGGCGACGACTACGACAGCGTCACCCGTTGGCATCTGCCGACGCCAACGGCGCGGCCGTCCACATCCCCCATCGCATCGCCGGTAGCCGGCGATGCGATTGCCCCCTTGACTCAAGGGGGCTGGTCGCGATTGATGAATGACATGCAGCATGCGTTCGGCGACTGGCTGTACTACCGCATCCTGACCGGCAACCGCATGCTCAATTTCGTGCGCGCACGCTTCGGCCTGAGGTACTGGTCGTTGTCGGAATTCCTCAAGCGCCGCAGCGGCGCGGCAGAGCGTTACATCGCGCGCTTCGTGCAGGCTGGTTTCGACGATGCAAAGCAGCGCGGGCTGGACGGCATCGTCTGCGGCCATATCCATCGCGGCGCACTGTTCGAGCGCGACGGCCGCGTCTACGCGAATGATGGCGACTGGGTTGAGAGCCTCACCGCGCTGGGTGAAGACATGGATGGCACGCTGCGACTGCTTTCGCATACCGGTGAGACACGGGTATCGCTACCGCCGCGGATGCGCACCGACGGCGGTACGCAGGTGTTGCCGAAGGCGGCGTAGGCGTCACCAGCCGCGGTTCGCGGTTCCATGGGCAGCGCGAACGACGCGCACACGGGAGGCCGATACTCGCGCGCGCGCAGTCCGACTCCAGACCCATCCGGGTGACCAATGTCGTCCCCCGTTTGACCAGCTTTGCTGTTGAAGGTGACGAGCAGAGCTGAGTGATTCAGGCACTAAGGACGCATCGAAGCTGCAAAGGCAAGGTAGGCCTCGCGTTGCTCGGGCCGGGTTTCGCGCGCGGCCAAGCGCTGTGTGGCCAGGTACACGCGCTTCTCGACACGGTCGAAGCTGGTCCGGTATTCGGCGAACGCGGTACGGGCGCCGTACACCATCTGCACCTCGCGTGGCGTGACGCCGGCTTCCGCAGCGATCTTGTCGACTACGCCAGATGAATCATCGGCATACACACCAAAGGGAAGAGCAAGGCCCAGTGCCAGTGCCGCCAGATATGGGAGTTTCATGGCTACCTCCAAGCAGGGCGCGCACGGGCGCCTGCCGACAGGGGAGCGTTCCTGCATAGGTGGGTTGAGGTAACGGCGTGGCCAATTACAGGCGCTTCGCTGCCCCTCGTGCCGGGACTGGCGAGTGACTGACCGGCAAGGCCGCCACCTCAAGGCGGATGCCCACGACCCAAGGGTGTCGCGGGCCCCAGCCCTGGGTGAAGATGCGTTCGGCTATGGCGTAGTGCGTGCGCGCATCCTCGACACGTCCTTGCCGGGCCAGTAGTTGCGCCAGGCTGCGTTCGATCATGCCGCGGCGCACGTTGTTGGCGGGCAGTTCGTGTTGCGCGATGTCGACGCCTTCCAGCAGGTAGCGCCGTGCGGTGTCCAGGTCGCCGCGCTGCATGTACGCCTGGCCGAGGTTGTCGAGGATCAGGATCACGTAGGCCTGCCGACGATTGACCTTGCTGGCGCTCGCCAACGCCTGTTCGAGCAGCGGAATCGCTTCGTCGGTGCGATGCAGCGCGATCAGCGCCTGCGCGACGCGGTTCATGCTGTAGTGCGTCCACTTGTGGTCGGGCCCGTGCGCGCGCATGCGGCCTTCCATCGCTGAACGCAGCAGGGGCAGCGCTCGCGCGGGCTGGCCGCGTTCGAGCTGGATCAGGCCCAGGTAATGCACTGCGCTGAGCGTCTTGGGATGGCTGTAGCCCACCGACGCCGTCAATCCTTCGTGGATGCGGGTGAAGGTTGCTTCGGCGTCGTCCCACTGGGCGCGCATCATCTGCATGTCGCCCAGCGACATGCTCTCCCACAGGTACTGCGGATGGTTTTCCCCAAGCCGCGCGCGCGTGCGCTCCAGTGCGCTGCGCACCAATGTCATCGCTTCGTCCCAGCGGTTGGTCTCGGTGTACAGGTCCGACAGCGCCCATTCGATTTCCGGCAGCTGCTCGGGGGCGTGCGTGCGGGCGAGGACCCGCAATCGCTCGTAGCGGGCGATGGCCTCCTCGAAATGGTCCTCCTCGGACAGCAGCGCGGCTTCGCCACGTTCCAGGTGGATGGTCTTGGCTGCGGTCGGGCCGGACGCCGCGACGCGCAGCGGGATCAGGACGCGGTACAGGGCGCGTGCGCGGGCGAACTCGCCGTCGAAGACGGAGGTCTGCGCCAGGAAGTCGCCCATGTCGAGCGTGATGGGATCGCGCTTCCCCAGCGATTTCACCGCATCGGCGTAGCTGCGTTCCATGCGCAGCTGCGCCTTGTGCCACAGCCCGCGGCCAAAGTACGCACGCGCGATCGACAGTCCGATCTGCGCGCGCGCCTCGGGCTGGTCGGCGAAGCTGCTGTCCAACCGGGCTTCCGTGCGTGCCAGCAGCGCGACCACGTCGTGGTGCTCCAGGTCGGCGCGATAGGGGTCCGCGGCGGCCAGTACGTCTTCGTTGATGAAGCGGTTGACCTCGCGCGCGGAGGCGGCGCTGCGTTCGGCGCGAACCCATTGCATCGAACTGGCCACGATGCCGACCAGCATCGCCAGCATCACGCCGGCCAGGGCCATCGCCAGCCGCGGTTCGCGCCGTGCCCAGTGTTCGGCGCGCTGCCATGACCTGAGCGGACGCGCACTGACCGGGCGCCCTTCCAGGAAGCGTCCGAGATCATCGGCCAGCGCGCGCGCCGCCGGATAGCGCTGTGCCGGCGCATGCGCGAGGCATTTCATGCAGATCGCTTCCAGGTCGCGCGGCACCAGCGTCGTGCGGCTGAGCCGGCGTACGGTGCCTTCGCGCACCAGGCGCAGCGTCGCTTCGGGCGTGCGGGCCAGGAACGGTGGCGCACCGGTGATGCATTCGTACAGCACCGCACCCAGACCCCATACGTCGGTGGCGATCGACAGCACGCCCTGGTTCAGTGCGGTCTGCTCCGGCGCCATGTAGCTGGGCGTGCCGGACACCTTTTCGTTCTCCAGGCACAGTGCTTCGCCCAGGCGCCGGGCCATGCCGAAATCGGCGATCTTGGGCGTGCCCATCAGGTCCAGCAGGATGTTCTCCGGCTTGATGTCCAGGTGCAGCACGCCGAGGCGATGCGCGTAGTCGACGGCCTCGGCGATGGTCTGGATCATGACCGCGGCATCGCGCGCGGGCATTTCCTGGCGCCGGTCCAGGTGGCGCGCGAGCGTCTCGCCGCGCACGAGCTCCATGGCGTAATAGATCAGTCCTTCCTGTTCGCCGATGGCGTGCACGGCGACGATGTTGGGATGCTGCAGTCGCGCGGCGTTCTGTGCTTCGTGCTTGAAGCTGGCGATGAACTCGGTGGACGCCCATGGCCCGGCGGCGAGCAGCTTCAGCGCGACCTCGCGATCGAGCGAGCGTTGCCACGCGCGATACACCAGGCCCATGCCGCCTTCGCCGATGCGCTCGATCAGGTCGAAGTCACCGAAGCTGCGCTGTTCCGGATCGGTCAGGTCCAGCTCCAGCGTGTTCGTCGGCACGGCGCCATTCGTGGGCGTTTGCGCGCGACCGTCCCCACCATTCCCGCCGTTGCGACGTTTGCTGATGAATGCCAGCCGGGCGAGCGCCGAATGGAATCCACGGGCCGGTGCGGACCGCGGATCCGGATGCGGCGGATGTTCGCCGGACCTGTCGACTCCGCCGGAGCTCATGGCGGCGCGCCACTGGGTGCGAAGGCGGCAATCCCGATCATGGCCGCGCCGTCAGTGGTGCGTGCGCCACAACGTTTCGCGCAGCGCGGCCATCTCCTCGTCCACGCCATCGTCGGCACAGGTATCGGCCAGCTCCGCGCGCACCAGTTCGCGCAGGCGCGCGCGCAGGCGATGCACCGCCACCGCGACGGTGTTGGTGCGCAGGCCCAGCTGCGCGGCAATGCGCTGGTAGTCGTCGGCGATCGGACGCTCGGCGACATAGGGGCTGAGCTGTTCGAACAGCTCGCCCTTGCCGGCGGTTTCGGCCTCCGTTCGCAGGCGGGCGAAGCTGCGCTCGAGCACGGTGAACACCCACGCCCGCTCGAAGGCGCTCTCGGGCGAATCGCTTTCGGGCCCGGAAAGCCGTTCGAGTTCGTCGTCGACGTCCACTCGCAGCTGGCCACCGCCGCGCTTGCGTGCATGCGCGGCTTCATCGGCGTTGATCAGGAAGCGCTTGAGCGACACCAGCAGCAGTCCGCGGAAATGCCCGCGGGTGGGATCCGCGCCGACGTCCCAACGGCCTTCGAGGAAACGCATGAAGAACTCCTGGGTCAGGTCTTCCGCGTCATCGGCGGAGTAGCCCGCGCGACGCACGTAGGTCAGGACCGGGCCGCGGTAGGCGCGGCAGATTTCCTCCAGCGCATGGCGCGCCACTTCAGGATGGCGCGCATCCAGAATCAGGCTCCATCGCGTGGTTGCAAATCGTGCCATTGGCCGCGTTCCAATCCGTCCATCCACGGATCACCGCGTGCGGTCCTTCTTGCGGCAAGGCCCCGTCATCGGAGCGTCACTGAGGTTAACGCTGTCGGGCGACGCAACGGGCCGGAAACCTGAATCGTGGGTGGGTGACACCCGTTGCAGTGGACAAATCGCCTGTAATCGCGATGAGCGGTTGCCGTCGATATTCCGGGTGCTGGCTCGTGCTGTTTTGGTTGTGTCCGCAACAGCCGCTAGCATCCGGGCATGGATTCGATCACCCATCTGTTCCTTGGCGGCGCGATTGCCGCTGCCATCGCGCCGGCCCGGCATCGGCGGGCCGCGCTGCTCGCCGGTGCGCTCATCAACTCGCTGCCCGATCTCGACGTGTTGCCATTGCTGGCCAACGACGATCCGGTGCTGCGCATGGTCTGGCATCGCGGCCTCACCCATTCACTGCTGGTGCTGCCCCTGGTGGCGTGGGCCCTGTGGGCGTGGTTCCGGCGTCGCAATGGTCGCGTGGCGCAGGCGCCGAGGCGTTGGTTCTTGGTGTTCCAGGCCACGCTGCTCGCGCATCCGCTGGTGGATGCCTTCACCGTCTACGGCACGCAGCTGTGGTGGCCGCTGCCGGTGCCGCCGACGATGTGGTCGAGCGTCTTCATCATCGATCCGGTGTTCTCGCTGTGCCTGGTATGCGCCTGCGTGGTGGCCTGGTTTGCACGGGAGCGCATCGGCCAGCGTGCGCTGGTGGCGGGGCTCGCATTGGCGGCGTGCTACCTGGGGCTGTCGCTATTGGCGAAAACGGCGATCGATCGCGAGGCCGATCGCTCGCTGGCCGCGCTGGGATTGCAGGACGCGCCGCGGTTCTCGGTACCGATGCCGTTCAACATCGTGCTCTGGCGCGTGGTGGCGATGACGCCCGATGGCTTCCTGGAAGGCGAGCGTTCATTGCTCGCCGACCACGGCCCGATGCGTTTTCGCCACTACCGTTCCGACACGCAGGCGCTCACGCAGGTGAGTCACTATCGCGCCGTTGCCCGGTTGCTGTGGTTCAACCATCACTTCGCCAAGGCGGAATCGCGCGAGGGCCTGCTGGTGCTCAGCGACCTGCGCATGGGCGCCGAACCCGACTACGGCTTCCGCTTCGCTGTCGCGCGCAACGTCGGCGGGCGCTGGCAGGAGATCGCGCCGCGGCAACTGCGCTGGCCCTGGCAGGCACGCCGCAGGTTGGGCTGGGTGTGGCAGCGCATCTGGCATGAACCCGCCGACGACGCTCCACCGCAGCAACCGCGCGCAGCGCGCTGAGCGGCACGATCGGCGGGCTCGACGCAATGGCCGCGGACGAAGCGATCAGGCCGCGACAGGCAGACCGGGATTGACGCCGGCGACCAGCGCGTCGAAGTAGTCACGGGTGAGCTGCAACTGTGCCTGCGCGGTCTCGGCGCGATTGACCACGGCGCGAAAGGCGACGTTCTCGGGGCGATCCTTCGCATACCAGCCCAGGTGCTTGCGCGCGATGCGCACGCCCGACGGTTCGCCGTAGAACGCATGCAGGTGTTCGAGGTGTCCGAGCAGGATGTCGCGCACTTCAGCCGCCGACGGCTCGGGGAGTGTTTCGCCGGTGGCCAGGTAATGCGCGATCGCGCGGAAGATCCACGGCCGTCCCTGCGCTGCGCGACCGATCAACACCGCATCCGCTCCGGTGTGCTGCAGCACGAACGCCGCCTTCTGCGGCGAGTCGATGTCGCCATTGGCCATCACCGGGATCGACAGCTGCGACTTGATCGCGGCGATGGTGTCGTACTCCGCGACGCCGGTGTACTGCTGGTCGCGCGTGCGCCCATGCACGGCCAGTGCGGCGATGCCCGATTCCTGCGCGATGCGCGCGATCGCCGGCGCGTTGCGCTGGTCGTGGTCCCAACCGGTGCGGATCTTCAGCGTCACCGGCACGTCGACCGACTTCACGACTGCTTCGAGGATGCGCGCGACCAGCGCCTCGTCGCGCATCAATGCCGAGCCAGCCCAGGCATTGCAGACTTTCTTGGCCGGGCAGCCCATGTTGATGTCGATGATCTGCGCACCGTGATCGACGTTGTAACGCGCCGCGTCCGCCATCACCTCCGGGACCGTGCCGGCGATCTGCACGCTGATCGGCGCGGGTTCGCCTTCGTGGTCCATGCGATGCAGCGACTTGCTGGTCTTCCAGAAACGCGGATCGCTGGTAGTCATCTCCGATACGCACAGGCCCGCACCGAGCCGCTTGCACAGCACGCGGAAGGGTTTGTCGGTGACCCCGGCCATCGGCGCGAGGATCACCCGGGGCGAGATGCTGTAGGGGCCGATGGGCATGGGGATGCCAGCGGAGGCTGCTTGCACGGTACGGGTCCGGGGCGATAGCATCAAATTTAATGCTGGCAAGGATGTCCGGCTCTTGTGCAACTGCTGCCAGCCAGTTGCTCGGATTGATAAAGGACTACAAAAGTGAAGCGAAGCAAGAGTTGCAGTTTGCTAGTGTTGGCTCTGGGTTTGTCGTTCATGGTCACGGCCGCGGCGGAAGGCACCGTTACGGTCAATGGCACTACTACAACGTGCGACAACAGTTGTGTCGTAACAATTGACCCAGATGGTACCTACCATATCGCGGATTGTTGCGGTGGGAGAATTCATCTTCGATTCCCCGGGCGCAAAGATTAAATTTTTCACCAATTAATGAGGGTGCGCTTCGCGCAGCCTCATTAATTTTCTTGAGGGTGGGTTGCAAAGCCAATGCGTGGATTATTGCTGGTGGTTACGACGCTGATATTCGGTGCGGCAATCGTTTGGATCGTCGCGAGCCGAGATCAGACGGTCATCCAACGGAGTACGAAGAGCGGAATGAGTGTCCCAGCTTCTCAGTCTGTTATTGAGGAGCGGACGGGAAATGAAGATGGGACTGAGACGTCATCGCTTGCTTCCTCATCGAGCCATGCCAAGCCTGGAGGAGCTGCTGAGCAGAAGTATTTGCTAGCGGAATCAAGCTATTTTTCCAATGACCAGCTAAATATTCCTGCAATCCAGAGGACGATGACTGGATCGGGATTTGAGAAGCAACTGGAATTGCTGGAAAAGCAGATGTTGGTCGATCCGAATGCTTCGGATTTGACACGCACTTACGCTGCCGAGCTTCAAAAGCAGCTACAGAACGCTGGCATGCATCATGGCTCGCCTCGACTGGCTTGTGGGTTGAGCTTGTGTATGGGGCTGGTCACAGGTGGGCGTGACGATAGCTCATATCAAGCGTGGTGGGCGGACTTCGAAAAGAGTCCAAAGACTCCACATACAATTGGTATCGACTACACACAGCAAATGGTAAATGATACTTACCAGCATCGCTTTGTGTTCGTGACCGATCCTGATGTTCGTGGTTTCTCGAACAGACTAAGGTGAGACGGTAATGCAGGCGACGGCCTGGTGATTGCCGTTTCAGCAACCAACAAGCCCGCCTATCGGCGGGCTTGTTGTATCTGCACCGGCACCTTTGATCATTTCCGCTTGATGTACCGCCACCGCCACCGCCACCGCCGCCTCGCGCACCGCGCACCGCGGCGTCGTCGTCCAGCCCGCCTGCGTGTCGCTCGGGCAGGAAGGGGATGAGAACTCGTAGGACGGGTCTTGATCCGCCGCATGAAGCAAAAAGCCCGCGCACTGCGCGGGCTTCGGTATGTTTCGGTTGAAGCGAGGGAACGAGCTGCCGGCGAAGAACCGTCCCCTGAAGTCGACGACCATCACCTAGGACGGCGCCACCTTCACCTGGAACGTCGCGTCCACCTGCAATGGCAACAACACGCTTGAATCGCCCCGGGTTCACTAGACATCTCCGAGCCGTACATTACGGCAATCACGGAGGTGGGCATGAGCAGCAAGCGGTATTCGGACGAGTTCAAGGCCGAGGCGGCCAAACAGGTGCTTGAGCAAGGTCGATCGGTGCGCGATGTCGCCACTCGCCTGGGGGTGAGCATCGACTCGTTGTATGCGTGGGTTCGCGAGCAGCGCAAGGCGCCGCAGGTGCGACAGGCGGATGCGGCGCAATCGGCGGAAGTGCGCCGGTTGCAGGCCGAGCTCAAACGGGTGACCGAGGAGCGCGACATCCTAAAAAAGGCCGCAGCGTACTTTGCCAAGGGGTAAGGGCGAAGTACGCGTTCATGCAGGCGCATCTCGATCAGTTCCGCGTAACCAGCATGTGCCGTGTCCTGGGCGTGCAACGCAGCGGCTTCTATGCGTGGCAACAGGAGCCGCACAGTGACCGCCATCGCGAGGACCAGCGCCTGCTCGGGATGATCAAGCAAGCGTGGCTGGAGAGCGGCACGGTCTACGGGTATCGCAAGGTCACCGACGACCTGCGGGATCTGGGTGAGCACTGCGGCAAGCACAGGGTCGCCCGGCTGATGCACGGCGAAGGCCTGCAGGCACAGGTTGGCTACGGACGCCGTCCGCGTCCCCGTGGTGGCCGCGCGTCCTCGGTGGCACCGAACCACCTGGATCGGCAGTTCGACGTGGCCGCGCCCAACACCCATTGGGTCACGGACATCACCTACCTGCGCACGCACGAAGGTTGGCTGTATCTGGCCGTGGTGTTGGACCTGTACTCGCGCCAGGTCGTGGGCTGGGCCATGCAGGGCCAGATGCATGCCGATCTGGTGTTGCAGGCGCTGTTGGCGGCCGTGTGGCGACGCAAGCCAGCTCCAGGCCTGATGCTGCATTCGGATCAGGGCAGCCAGTTCACCGGTAACGAATGGCAGGCATTCCTGAGGTCACATGGCATCGTCTGCAGCATGAGCCGACGTGGCAACTGCCACGACAACGCGGTGGCGCGGAGAGTTTCTTCCAGTTGCTCAAGCGCGAGCGGATCAAGCGGAAGATCTACCTGACGCGAGCAGCCGCCCGCAGCGACGTGTTCGATTACATCGAGATGTTCTACAACCCCAAGCGCCGGCATGGCTCCAACGGAGGTGTCTCTCCGGTAGAGTTCGAACGGCAGGCGGGACAATCAGGCTTGTAGGTGTCTACGAAACCCGGGGCGATTCAAACTGGCTCAACCGGAAATGAGCATAAGGCGGCATTTGGTGAGAAAGGCGCCGGAGAGCAAAAAATCTATGGTGCGCGGATAAATACCTCTGACTCACCCATCGTATCGCTTGCCAAGTTTAGGTTGAACTCGGATGGCTGGACCGACTTGGGCAGAAAGAACGACATGCATTCACATGGCTTTTTTGCTTCAGGAAGGGCGTTGTCGGCTCTGGATGCTTCCTTCTTTCGGGATTCTGGATATCGCAATCTCCGAGAGGGGGATTTTCTGAATGGAATAGATGGAATCAGGATTATGGAAGGTATAAAGAGAAGTAGTGCATCACCTCAGGACGTCGCTGGAGATGGTGAGGGTTATCTTTCCACCGAGAAAAATGGGTACATCCACTATGGCAACTAGATCTCTCCTGGTGCTTTTGGTTTCGCTGTTTGGGGTGGCGGGAGTGACGTTGGCATCGCCGCAGCTGGCCAGAGCCCCAGTATCTGTTAGGCAAGTCTATGTCGATGGAGGCTGGAGTCAGCTAACTTGCGATACAGATGAAAAGTGCGAGCTATCGGCTTCTGATTTTCATGATGGTGCGGTCTTTGGTGTGGATGTTGGTCGCTTTGGGTATAGAGCCTATGTTGAAAGATATAGATACTTTTCCACCAATGCGGTTGGTCAAGTAGTTCTCTCCGTGGAGGTAAGGTGCAGTGATAAGGATTTGAGTGCATTTCCTAAGTCGGCAGCTGTTTTTTGCAACTTGGACTACGTTGCAACGGAAAATGGCATAGAGGGCTCTGCAGTCGCCATTTATGCTCTCATTGATGGGCGTACTGAAATGATTGAGCGAGAGGTAACGGAAAATGCTCCCCAGTCAAAGGAGCCGGGGGCAATTAAGCCAACCCCATAACGCACAAGAACCCGCGTAAGGCGGGTTGAAGAACTCGTAACCCGCGTAAGGCGGGTTAAAACTCGCCCTAAGAAAATCCGCGTAGGGCGGGTCTTGACCCGCCGCATGAAACAAAAAGCCCGCTCACTGCGCGGGCTTTTTGTTGGCGATCGAAGGCGATGGTTACGGCTTGGTCAGCATGGAGGCGAGCACTTGCGCGATGGCGCGTTGCTTGGCTTTAGGCAGCGCTTCGATCTGTTCAAGCTGCTGCTGCATCTTTCAAAGGGCATTGCGCAGCCACCCATCAGCTCACGCCGTGGCATGCAGCGGAATCAGCATCACCCGTAGCTTGCACTCATCGAGCGACTGCCGCAGTCGCTGTTCGACCTGTGACAGGTTGTCGAGCTGTTGCGGCGCGTACAGCGAGTACGTCGGTTTGTCGCTTCCACGTGCGCCGTGCATGCGGCTGACGCTGACGTTCGGGGTCTGGCAGGCGCGCGCCCACAGCGCTTCCAGTTCGCTGGGACCGATGCTCTGTCCGGTGCCGAGGGTGAATCGGAAGATCGCGATCTGGTGTTTCATCCAAGGCCCCTGAATTACGGTTCGTGTAAGTGTCGCGCGGGCGATCAGCGCTGTGCGCCGCCCGCGGTTCGTCAGCGTGTCGCTCCGCGGCGCGTTCCGGCGGCCGGGCGTGCCGGTGCCGTTGCGTCCGCGACGGTGTCCTCGAGCTTGGTCAGGACCCGGGTAACGCCCAGCACCTCGATATGGCCCCCGGCCTGGCGGAAGGCCTGGATGTCGTCGGCGATGCGCTCGCTGGTGAGCAGGCGGGAGTCGGGCTCCTTGCGTCGGAATGCCTTGTCGTCTGAAGGAGTGTTGCTGCGTGCCATGGGGGTCTCCGGAGCCGATGTGAGATTCAATGGAAGGGCGGCTGCGCATTCACGACGAGGGTCCGCGTCGGTAGTGCAGCAGGCGGCCGCGATGCGGCGGCGGATCGCCGTCATCCATCGGGCAGCGCGATTCGTCCAAAGAGAACCCGAGATCGCGCATCAGGCGCGTGAAACGCGCGCTGTTGCCGCGTCCCGGATCGGTGATGAGCACCTGCGCCTGTTCATTCGCATGGCGCGTGACGACCTTGGCGAGCAGGTCCGCGTGGCCCAGTTCGTACAGGACATCGCTGGCGATGATCAGGTCGAAATGCCCCAGCGCCGGCAGCGGCGTGTCCCAGCGCAGCTGGCGGTAATGCACGGCGGGCAGGGCATTGAGCGCGGCGTTGTAGGCGAGGAAGGGCTCGGTCAGCGGATGCATGTCCGACGCCACCACGTCAGCGCCACGACGCTGCAGGACGAGGCTGGCCAGGCCGATGCCGCAGCCCAGTTCAAGGATGCGTTCGCCGCCCAGGTCGAAACGGTGCATCGCCTGCGCGAGCAGGCGCCCGGACGGCCAGATCTGCCCGAACAGGCTCCATTGGGAATCGGAAATGCCCAGGCGAGCGCCGTGGCCGTCGGGGTCGCCGAACTGTTGCAGGTCCGACAGCACCCGCAGCTGCCATGGATCGCCGCCTACGGTGAGGGACAGGTTCCGGGTGGTGTAGCCGGGCAAGAGGGCTCCCGTGTGGGCGCCACCGTTGAAGGGTGGTGACGCGTGAGAGGGAGCGAAGCGAGCGACCGGTTTGGTCGGGCGGGACGCGCGAATGGAGCAGTGGCGTCCTGCATCCTACACGAGTGCCCGGCCCCGTCCCGGCAGGCGGGAAGGGCGCCCCGGGGCCCTGGATTCCGGGGGAAAACCGCGCTCCCGAACCCTGCGACGGCGCCCGGCTGAACGGGGACGACGCAGGGATCCGGAAACCGGATACCTGCGCCTTCGGGCCTATTTGCCCTTGATGAACGCCGCCACGGCGTCGCGCACCGCCGCGTCGTCATCCAGCCCGCCATGCGTGGTTGCGCGCGTCGCGCCCATGCCCTGCGCCCAGGTCTCGCCGGGCGTGCGCAACAGGCGGACCTGTGCGCCCCAGGAACGCGCGGGCAGGAAGGGCGTGAGGTGCTTCTCCATGCCGAGGATCGGCGTTTCCTCGAAATCCTCGAACGAGCGCGACACCAGGTACAGCAGCGAGTGGCCGTACGGCTTGCAGGTGTCGTCGGCGCGCTCGGCGGCGTCGGTGAGGTTGGAGATCAGCACCGGTATCGGCGTGTTCGCGATCAGCGGACCCAGGTTGGTGTCGAACAGGTCCAGCCGCACTGCCGGCGCGAGCAGGCTGATCGAAGCGACTTCGAGTTTCGCCGCCACCGCGCGCGGTCCCAGGTAGGCGTGGACGATCGCGCCGGCGGAATGGCCGATCAGGTGCAGGCGGATCTCCGGCAACCGCGCGGCCGCCTTGGACTTGCTGAAGAAACCGAACAGCTGGCCGATGCCGGAGTCCTTGCGGGACAGCTTGTCGGCGTTCTCCTTCATCTCGTCCCACATGGCCTTGCCGGGCACGCGCGCCAGGCCTTCCATGCGTTCGTTCGCCCATTCGCGGAAGTCGCGCTTGATGCGGTTCCAGCGTTCGCCGCCGGTCTTCTCGCTCTCGCCCTTGACGGTGTCCTCGAAGATGTTGGCCCAGGTGTCGAAGGCGCCGGTTTCCCACATCAGGAAGATCGGGAAGATCTGTTGCGAGTACAGGTGCGGAATCCATTCGCGCGCGGTCACCGCCGCCGATTCCTCGTCGGTCAGGCCGCCGTGCGCGTACAGCGCCACGTCGATGTAACCGGCCTTGCTGCTGTTCCATGCGTCGCTGGCGGCGAGCATGTGGTGGTCGATCAGCAGCTTCAGGTCGTCCCTGCCGGTGCGGAAGCGGCCGCGTGAACTCAGGCGACCGTTGTTCTCCATGTTGACCACGAACGGGGAGATCTCGTGGTCGGCGAGCACCGGGTTGCGCGACACCACCGCCTTGCCGCTGCGCGCGTCGGTGCGCAGCGTGGAGGCGCTGGCGACCTTGTCGTGTTCCTCGGTGACCACGCCCAGCTGCACGACCCAGCAATCCATCGCGTTGGCCGTCCAGTCCTCGTACGGAAGCACCGCGAAACCACCATTGCCCCACGCCTCGCCCCAGGAGTTCTGCACGATGAAGCCCTTGGCGTTGTAGCCGACGATGGCGAACGCATGGCCCTGGTCGTGCGCACCGCTGCCGGGCTGGATCACGTCGATATGGGTTTCTTCGGTCGGTGCGGGCACCGCGACGGCCCGGAGCAGCTTGTCCCAGCCGGTATGGGTGAAGGCGCTGGCGTAGATCGCGCCGACTTCGGCGATGGCGACGTGCATGTCGCGGATGTTGGCGGGCTCGATGCGGTAGTACGCGCCCATCGGCCGCTTGATCGCATCCAGCCACCAGTCGGTGTCTTCCTCGTTGGTGGCCTTGGGCATCTTGGGCTCGTTCCAGAGCGCGTCTTTCGCCGCGCCATGCCGCGACCAACCCTTGAGTGCGCCGCGCAGGGAGGAACCGCTGTCGTCGTTCTCGCTTTCCTCCGGCCACTCGTCGTAGCGGCGGGCCATGTTGTAGATCATGAAACCGGAGATCGTCTCGACGTCGCGGCCGGCCTTGGCCAGCAGGTACTCGATCACCAGCGACAGGCTGAAACCGGTGCAGGCGTTGGTCTGGCCCTGCAACTTGGTCGGGCGCGGATTGGTCGGGCGATGCAGGTGGGCCGGTGCGTCGCGCACGCTGGGCTGGTATTGCCAGTCGCGCAGGTCGACCGGATCCGGGCGCACGTTGCGGCGCCGGGTGTTGCCACGACGCACCGCCTTGACCAGCGGGAAGTCCTCGCGGCCCGGTGGCAGGGCGGGCTTCGCCGCCGCGGCCTTGGCGGCCGCCTTGGCCGCCGCGACCGTCGTCTTTCCGGCGCCAGCCGCGGGCGGGGCGAGCGCGAGCTTCCACTTTGCGTATGCCGTCGCCAGCTTGGTGTCGTACTTGTTCTGCGCGTAGCCCGGGCCGTTGTAGGCCTTGGCGAAGGCCGCCCACTTCCTCGCCTGCAACGTCGCCAGGAAGGGCGGGCGCGAAATGAACTTGACGAACATCGCCAGCTGTTCGGTCGCGCCGGCATGTTGCGCGACGACGAAGGCATCCACGTCGACGCAACCGCAGTGCGGGTAGTTGAAGCCCATGATCTGGAACATGCCCCAGCTGGCCGATTGCAGCGCCGCGCTGCGATCGAGCTGGCAGGCGGCGTCGAGGCGTTTCCATTCGCCGGTCAGCGAACCGGAATATTTCTTCCGGTCCCATTTCGGGTAGCTGATGCCCGGGTGCGCCTTGCTGAAGCGGCCACCGGTGAGGCGGTGGAAGGCGTGGCCTTCGAACAGGATTTTCGGCTTGTCGCCGTTGGGCGGTGGCAGGAAGCCCGCGCCTGCGGCTTCCACTTCGGCCACGGCATGCAGCGTGGCGGATTCAACTCCAAGCGCGCGGGCGTAGTCAGCCCATGCCTGTTCTTCGATGACCGTATTCATCGTGGTCTCCCTACGCCATTCCGTTGGAAATCCATGGGGCCCCGGTTGCGCGGCTCCCTGTAGAGGCAACGCAAAGGTGCTGCCGGATCGGTCAGCGTACCTCGGTCAGTGCGCCAGTGCCGATGCCGAAGGCATGGTCGCTGGTGTCGTGGAGTTGCTGGTGCCTTACGAAGATTTCACGCGCCTGGAGCCGCGCTTTCCCAAGCCGCTGGAGACGCGTGCGCAGTTCAGCCGAAGCGCGCCGTCACGTCGTCGTCGCGCGGCATCGCGATCGCCGCGCCCGCTCGTTGCGTGGAGAGCGCGGCGTAGCGGTTGGCGTAGCGCACGTGTGACTGGAATGCATCCTGCGGCTGGCGCGCAAGGCGAGCCGCGAGCGCGCCGCTGAAGGCATCGCCGGCGCCGGTGGTATCCACGGGCGTGACCGCTTCGGCGGCGATGCGGTAGTGGTCGACGGCGTCGCCCCGCAACTGCTGCGCGCAATGCGAGACGAAGCAGCCGGCACTGCCGAGCGTGACGACGACACTGCCGTCCGGATGTAGCCGGCGGCACAGCGCGTGCAGGTCGCCGTCGTCGCGTGCGGCCAGGCTGTCGGCGTCGACGGATACGTCCGCATGGCGCGCAAGCTGCGCGCAGAACTCGGTTTCGTTGGGGGTGAGGATGTCGGACAGCGCCAGCAGCCGTGGCGTCACCGTCGCATCGGCCGGCGCGGGGTTGAGCAGCGTGGCGATGCCCGACGCACGGGCGAGTTCGAACGCGTGGACGATGGCGTCGGCCGGCGTTTCCAGCTGGCCCAGCACCGCGTTCGCCGCGCCGATGTCGTTCGCATGCCGTGCGATGAACGCAGCGTCGAGCACGGCATTGGCGCCGGGCGCCACGACTATGCTGTTGCGGCCCTGCGCGTCGACGAAGATGCCGGCAGTGCCGGTGGGAGCGTCGCTGCGTGCGTCGCGCAGGTCGATGCCGTCGGCGGCGGCCAGCGCGCGTGCCAGCTGCGCGCCGACGTCATCGCCGAGCGCGCACAGGAAGGTGGTGTGGACGCCGGCGCGCACGCAGGCAGTGGCCTGGTTGAAGCCCTTGCCGCCGGGACCGCTGGCGTAGGTGCCTCCCAGCGTTTCGCCGCTGCTGGGCAAACTGGCCACGCGCCAGGCGTGGTCGACGTTGAAGCTACCGATGACGACGACGCGGGCCATGCATAGCTCCTGCGGTGGTGCGGCGTAGGCGAATCGGGCCGCCTCGGATTTCGTCCAGTCGAGCGGAGCTTTGCTCCGCTGCTTTCACATCGTGGTCCAGGGCAGCGGAGCCGGGCTCCGCCCCACAGGCATCAGCGGCGCATCAGCTGCCGAACGTGGTCAGCACGCCGGCGATCGTCGCGGTCATGAACGTTGCGATCGAGCCGCCCAGCACCGCGCGCAGGCCCAGTCGCGCCAGGTCATGGCGACGCTCCGGCGCCAGTCCTCCGATGCCGCCGATCTGGATCGCGATCGAGCTGAAGTTGGCGAAGCCGCACAGCGCATACGTCGCGACCAGCTTGCCGTGTTCGCTCAGCTGCACGCCCGCGGTCTTGCCCTGGATGATGTCGGACAGCTGCAGGTAGGCGATGAACTCGTTAAGCACGATTTTCTGCCCGATCAGCCCGCCCACGGTGGTCGCGTCCTGCCACGGCACGCCGATGATCCAGGCGATCGGCGACAGCACGTAGCCCAGCAAGCTGCCCAGGTCGGTCGGGCGGCCGAGCATCGACGCCAGGCCGGTGGCCTCGCCCAGCCACGTCAGCGGCGCGTTGAGCAGCGCGATCAGCGCGGTGAAGGCCAGCAGCATCGCGCCGACGTTCAGCGCCAGGCGCAGGCCGTCGCCGGCGCCGGCCGCGGCGGCATCGATCACGTTGGCGGTGGTCTTCTCGACTTCGATCTTCACCTTGCCGCGCGTGAGCGGTTCGCCGATCTCGGGCATCAGGATCTTGGAGATCACCAGCGTCGCCGGCGCGGCCATGATCGACGCGGTCAGCAGGTGCTTGGCGTAGAACGCGCGCTGCACCGGATCGTCGCCACCGAGCATGCCCACGTACGCGGCCAGCACGCCGCCGGCGATGTGGGCCATGCCGCCGACCATGATCGTCAGCAGCTCGGACTGGGTCATGCGGCCGATGTACGGACGGATGGTCAGCGGCGCTTCGGTCTGGCCGATGAAGATGCTGGCGCAGACGCTGGTGGTTTCCGCGCCGGATACGCGCATCACCTTGGTGATCGCCCAGGCCATGCCGCGCACGATCCACTGCATCACGCCCAGGTGGTACAGCATGCCCATCAGCGCGGCGAAGAAGATGATCGTCGGCAGCACCTGGAAGGCGAAGATGAAGCCGAATTTCTCGCTCTTGGACAGGTCGCCGAAGATCAGGCCGCTGCCGACGGCGGTGAAGTCGAGCAGCTTGACGAAGCCGCGCCCCAGCGCATCGAACACGTCCTTGCCGCCCGGCACCAGCAGCACCAGCGCCGCGAAGGCGATCTGCAGGGTCACACCGGTGATGACCAGTTTCCAGTCGACCGATTTCTTGTTGCTGGAAAACAGCCAGGCCAGCCCTACGAGGCAGGCCAGGCCAAACAGGCCAAACGCGATGCGTGCAATCGACTCCACGGTGCTCCCCTGTGCCAGTGGCGAAATCCGCGGCAGGGTAGCGCGAAACGGGGGAGGACCGGGATGACCAGTCTCCCGTTCTTCCAAGCGTATGGAGTGGTCCGGCGTCGAAGGCCGGCATCCGAGTGGTTGGGGAACCTCTGAACAACTCGAATGTCATCCCGAGCGTAGCGGGGATCTGCTGCTTTGCTGGGAAAAACAGATCCCTCGCTACGCTCGGGATGACAGGACAAGGGTTGTTCAGACCTTCCTAGGTGTCCCGCGCCACTACCCGGTTGCGGCCTTCGCGCTTGGCCTGTTGCAGGCGCTGGTCCGCGCGCCGCAGCAGGCGCGAGAGATCGACGCCTTCCTGCGGATAGGTCGCCATGCCGGCGCTGAAGCTGACGCGGAAGGCGTCGCCACCGCGCTCGGGCTCGAACGGCCGCGCCAGCAGCTGCCGTCGGATCGCGTCGACGCGCTCCCATGCCGTGCCGATGGGCTTGCGCAGCAGCAGCACGAACTCCTGCCCGCCGATGCGCACCAGGTTCTCGCCGGGTTCGATCGTCTCGCGCAGCGTGGCCACGACATGGCGGATCGCGCGGTCGCCGGCATGGTGGCCGGCTTCGTCGTTGATGCGCTTGAAGTTGTCCAGGTCGATCAGCGCCAGCGACAGGCTGCTGCCGTCGAGCTGCGCCGCATCCATCAAGCGCGGGACGCGATGCAACAACCAGATGCGGTTCGGCAGGCCGGTGAGGCCGTCGGTGCCGGACATCTCGACCACGCGCTGCATGCGGTAGGTCACCATCGCGGTAACGAGCGTGACCATCGCCAGCAACACCAGCCGCTGGATCTGCGAGCCCAGGGAAACGGCGCCGTAGTCCAGCGAGATCAGGTCTTCCGGCGACGCCGTCGTGGCCATCACCACCAGCACCACCAGCCCGTACTGGAGCAGCGCCAGGATTCCCGCGAACAGGGTCACGCGCCCATCGCTGCGCAGGGCGGTGACCACGATCGAAAGCACGTAGCCGCACCACACCACCATGCTGTTGAGGCCCGAGGGCAGGTGGTTGAGCGTCAGCACGACCAGCACCAGCGTGGTCGCGGTGACGTCGAATGCAGAAGTGGCGAAGGGCAGCCAGCGGTGCTGCCGGCGCCGGTGCGCCAGCGCCAGCCACACCTGCGCGAAGAGATTGACGAAGACCGCGCCGCCCAGTCCGATCATGGTCTCGCGCACCGTGCCGCCGGTCGCCGCGTTCACCAGCGGCAGCAGCAACAACAGCATCGAGAGCACCGCGCGCAGGCGGGCGACCAGCAGTTCGCCGCCCGAACCGACCTCCAGCATGATCTCGTCCGGCTGCGCCAGCAGCAGGTCGAAGGCATGGCGGGCTTTGCGGATGAGCGCTTGCACGTCGATGGGCTCCACACGGTCCGGGGTGCAAGGCGGGTAGCATGCACGGCAACGCGGACGATTACACGGAACCTGTCATGCAATACCGTCGCCTCGGCTCCTCCGGCCTGCAGTTGTCAGCCCTGTCTTTCGGCGCCTGGCTCACCTTCGGGGGGCAGATCACCCGCAGCGTCTCGCGCGACCTGGTGGCCGCCGCGTGGGACCACGGCATCAACTTCTTCGACAACGCCGAGGGCTACGCCAACGGCGCGGCCGAGGCGGTGATGGGCGACGTCATCGCCGACCTGCGCCTGCCGCGCGACGGCTTTTGCGTGTCCAGCAAGGTGATGTTCGGCTCCGCCGTCGACCCCCGGCCGACGCAGAAGGGGCTCTCGCGCAAGCACGTCACCGACGCCTGCCACGACGCGCTCAAGCGCCTGCGCGTGGACTACCTCGACCTGTACTACTGCCATCGCCCCGATCCGGACACGCCGGTGGACGAGACCGTGTGGGCGATGGACGCACTGATCCGCCAGGGCAAGGTGCTGTACTGGGGCACGTCCGAGTGGCCGGCCACGCTGATCCGCGAAGCGCACAAGGTCGCGCGCGCCCACAACCTGCACGCACCGACGATGGAGCAGCCGCAGTACAACCTGCTGCACCGCGAACGCGTGGAACTGGAATACGCGCCGCTCTATGCCGAATTCGGCCTGGGCACCACGACCTTCTCGCCGCTCGCGTCCGGCCTGCTGACCGGCAAGTACAGCGCCGGCGTCCCAGAGGACGCGCGCCTGGGCAAGGAAGGCTGGCTGCAGCGGATCGTCGTCGGTGGCAGCGAGGATCGCCGCATCGAACGCTCGCGCCGCTTCGTCGGCGCCGCCCACGACCTCGACGTCGAACCGGCCGCGCTGGCGGTGGCCTGGTGCCTGCGCAATCCGCACGTGTCCAGCGTCATCCTCGGTGCGAGCCGGGTCGAGCAGCTGGTGCAGAACCTGCAGGCGCTGGATCTGACGCAACGCCTCGGCGAGGCCGAATGGGACCGGGTGGAAGCAGCGGTCGCCTGACGGGCCTGGTGCGCGGGTAAGGCCAGCGACACGCTTGCTCGGTGTAGCCCCTGCGACTCGGTGTTGCGACCCTTCCCGGGAGCCTTCGCGACCGGTCGCCACATGTCTTTGGAGCGTTCCGGAAACCCTCGCAGTCGATTCCGGGACCCTCGCGAGGGTTTCAGGAAGCCTGTTTTGCCAGGGGACCGGTACGTTGCCGGCATCGGAGGCTGTCGTGCTGCCGCTGGCCTTGAGCCGGGACTTTTTGCGTATCCCGTTGGGTGGGCCGTGACCTGGACCCGGCCACTCAACTTCACTGACGAGGGGAAAACATGAAAAGTAGTCGGATGCGCCTGGCGGTGCTGGCGCTGTTGGTGGCTGTCGCCGCCGGAAATGTCGATGCCGCGCAACCCGGTGCCGTGCAGGGTAAGGAGCAGCATTCGCGTCGTGGGGACCTGGTCCGCGCACTGGTGCTCAAGTGGGCGCCCTACGTGCAGGAGGCCTACCACGTCGCGCCGGCCAAGTGGGCCCGTGGCTTGGCCCAGCCGTTCGCGCGCAGCACGCAGGACGCCCTGCGGAAAGCCCTGGACGCGCGCACGTTCGACGGGATGAACGAAGCGCTGGTGGGCACCTCGTCGTCGCCGACGATAACCAAGTCGCTGGGCATCGACATCGACAAGGATCTGGTCTTCATGCCGGTCGCGCCTTGCCGCCTCCTCGACACGCGTGTGGCAGGCGGTGCCTTTGCCGCCGCGGAAACGCGGGGCGTCGACGTGACGGCCGTGGCCAATTACAGCTTCCAGGGCGGTGATTCCACTGATTGCGGCGTTGGCGGCATGGGCTCGTTCGCGGCTGCGGCGATCAACTTCACCGTTGTCAGCCCTACCAACAACGGCTACATCACCGCGTACCCGTACAACACCACCCGCCCGCTCGCGGCGACGATGGCCTACAAGACCGGCGCGCTCTACAGCAGCATGGCGATCGTGCGCCTGGACCAGAGCATGGCGGCGTCGGAGATCAGCCTGTATGCGAATTCCGCGACGCACGTCGTTGCCGATATCGTGGGTTACTTCATCAACCCGCAGGCCACGGCGCTGGATTGCGTGACGTCGCCGCAGACCGTCGAGTCCGTTGCCGCTGGCGGGCAAGCCAACGTGGTTGCCGGCGCCTGTCCGGCGGGCTACACGGAAACCGGCACGCAATGCCAGAGTGGCAGCTGGACCATGCCCTTCGTTTACAGCAGCGAGGGCATCTGTTCGGCGCAGAACAACGGTGGCGGCGCGGCAGAGCTGAGGGCCTCCCGCAAGTGCTGCCGCTTGCCGGGTCGTTGAGCGCGCATGGCTGGCACGTGAAAAAGTGCCGGTAGTGGATGCGTGTTGCGCGGACGGTGAACCAACAGCAAACCTGCTTGCCGATTCCGCGCCCCCGCACGGAATGACACAGTGCATCCATCCGCACTAACAGAAAGCCCCGGAAATCCGGGGCTTTTTGTTTGCCTCCGGTTACAGCAACGCCATCGGTGCAGCCGGGGGTGCCGGCGGCGGAGGCGGTGCCGCGGGTGCGGGCGGCGGCGGTGGGGGCGCCAGCTGCGGCGGTTCCGGCGGGATCGGCGGCGCGGGTGCTGCGGGCGGCGGCGGTGGCACCGGCAGTGCGCGGCGCTCGGGAAGCGCCAGCGTGGTCGATGCGACCTGGCGGTCGCGCAGGTACTCCACCTTGATCTTCGTTCCCGCGGGCTGCGAATGCGTGGCCACCATGGCTTCGCGCGGCGTGTTGACCGGCTTGCCATTCACCTTCTGCACGATGTCGCCCGCCTTCAATCCGCCCATCTGGTCGGGGATGCTGAGGATCAGCACGCCGTGGTCGGTGCCGAAGTAATGGCCCAGCTGCTTGTCCACCGACGCCAGGTTGAGGCCGGTGAGGCGGAAGGCTTCGGCCAGCATGCAGTCGCCGTCGCGGCATGCGCCTTCGTGGCCCATGCGGATGATCTCGCGGCGGATTTCCGGTGCGACGCCATCGCGCATGACGATCACGCGCTCGTCCATGCCGCCCATGGCCGGGGGATGCATGCCCGGATGCTCGAAGTTGCGCAGCCGCATCAGGTGGTCGCCCAGCGTCGGCGTGACGTCGAGGCTGGCGCGGCGACCATCGCGCTCGTAACCGAGCTTCGCGGGCGTCTTGGTGTCGAGTGCGCGCAGGCGGTTGCTGGCATCGTCCAGTCGCGCATCGCCGTCTTCGCCGGTGATGGCCCGGCCATTGATGGAGAGCAGGCGATCGCCACCGCGCAGGCCGGCCTTGGCGGCGGCGCCATCGGGCACGACATCGGCAATGCGCACGCCGGCAGCGTCGTCGGGTTCCAGCAACACGCCGACCATCGGGCGCTGCTCGCCGTGCTGCTCTGCGTGGAATTCGACGAAGCGTTCCATCATCGGGCCGTGTACGCCCAGTTCGCGCGAGAGCTCGGCGACGCGTTCGGCCGCGCGATGCAGGTCGGCGCGGGCGGCTTCCAGTTCCTTCTGCTTGGCGGCGTCGCCAGCCTGGCCTTGCGCGATAGCGCCGGTGACGACCAGCGCCAGCGCGAGGGCGAGCGAGGTCACGAGGGTTTTGCGTTTCATTGGAGACTCCGCGATGTGGGTGGTGCGGTGAACGAGGTGATGCGATGGACAGGTGGGAAGGACTCAGTAGACGCTGACCATCGCGTCGTCGTAGTGCGCGCCCTGCGCGGCGAACCAGCGCTGTGTGGTCTCCACGCCGGCCAGTTGCCGCAGCGCTTCGACACGCTGCTGCCACAGGTGTGCGCGGCGGGCTGCGTCCAGGTCGGGATGGGCGAGTGCGGTGTCGATCCTGGCGATGTCGCCCTCGAGCGCGAGGGTGATCGCCACCGTGGTGGCGCTGCCGAAACGCTCGTCGCGTGCGAGCGCGACCAGTGCTTCGAGTTGCGACGACTGCGCCCGGAGCGCGGCGATGGCCGCGGTCGCATCAGTGGTGTCGGCAGCACCGGCGCCAGCGACCGGTGTCGACGACAGCGACGGCGGCGCGAGCATCGGCAGGGTGGCGACGAGGCGGCTGGTCGCGCGACGCGCGGCGTCGCGGTTGGCGCGGCGCTGCTGCGCGAGCGGATCGGGCGTGGTGGGGGCGTCGGAACCAGTGGAGGTGGAGGCGATCGCGGCACGCGATGTGTTCACGGGCCCGCGCTGCGTGTCGCCGACCGGGGTGGCGGCTTCGTCAGGCGCGGTCGTGCTGGGCGATGGCGTCATGCCCGAGGCGGTCGGCGTGCCCACCGATGTCGTCACCACCGCGGTGGTCGCGCGTCCACTTGCAGGCGATACGGCAACCGCTTCGCCCGGCGCAACGATCATCCGTTGCAGTGGTGCCCACGCGACGATCGCGAGCACGGCTGCGCTGGCCGCGCCGATCAACCAGCTGGTGCGGCGGTCGCGGCGCGCACGGTGGTTGGGGGCTTCGCGCCGGTCGAGTGCGGCGGATACTCGCGCCCAGCCATCCGCGGGCGCGGCTTCCAGCGGCATCGTCGCGAACGCCTGCGACCATCCAGCGGGCGCATCGTCCGCGCGGCGCGGGTCGAAGGAATCAGGCATGACGCACCTCCATCGGTATTGCGGCCGCGCCGGGTGAGGGCGCGACGTCCTGCGGGTCCAGCAACTGGCGCAGGCGACGTCCGCCGCGTGCCAGCTGCGATTTCGAGAAGCTCGCGGTGCGCTGCATCAGCGTGGCGATCTCCTCATGGGTGTAGCCCTCGGCGTGGTACAGCCACAGCACGCTGCGGGTGGGCGCCGGCAGTTGTGCCAACGCGCGCTGCAACTGCGCGGCATCGGCGGCGGCGGGCGGCAGCGGGGTACGATCTTCGAGCGTGTATTCGTCGTCGATCGCAACTTCTATCCCGTGCGAGCGCCGGCTGCGCAGTCGCATCAACGCCTCGTTCACCGCGATCTGTCGCAGCCATGCCCAGAACGGGCTGCCGCCTTCGCCCTGGTTGCCGCGGAAATCGCCCACGCGCCCGAGCACCTTCAACATCGTGTCCTGCAGCACCTCGGCGGCTTCCTCGCGGTCGCCGGCGATGCGCAGCGCCAGCGTGAACACCGGCCGTTCGAACCAGCGGTAGATCTGCTCGAACGCCGCACGCTCGCCCGCCTTCGCCCGGGCAAGCAGGCTGTCGGGGACATCGATGGCGAAGGACGAGGTGGCTGGCATTCCAGGACAAAGATGCAGCAGGTGGGGAAACCGTCGCAGCGGCCCGCGACCAACCGCGAGCCACGATGACGTTGATGCCGCGCCGGCGGCCCGTGAACAGCAGGTCGCAAGCACCGCATCACAAAGAACCGGCGCAACACGGCGCTCCGTCGCGTCGCCCCCGGTCCACCATCTCACCGTCCTATACTGAACCCATCCACAGGAGGGGGTTCCAAATGACACTGGGTTCGCTATTGGCCGTCGTACTGCTGTTCGCCGGCGTGGTCGTGCTGTTCAAGGCGGTGCGCATGGTGCCGCAGGGTTACGAATGGACCGTCGAGGCCTTCGGCAAGTACACGCACACGCTGACGCCGGGCCTGCACTTCCTGATGCCGATCTACCAGGGCGTCGGCCGCAAGATCAACATGATGGAGCAGGTGCTGGAAGTCCCCAGCCAGGACGTGATCACCAAGGACAACGCGGTGGTCAAGGTCGACGGCATCGTGTTCTTCCAGGTGCTCGACGCGGCCAAGGCGGCGTATGAAGTCGCACAGCTGGAGATCGCCATCCTCAACCTGGTGATGACCAACATCCGTACCTCGATCGGTTCCATGGACCTGGACGAGTCGCTGTCCAAGCGCGACGAGATCAATGCGAAGGTGCTGGTCGCCGTGGACCAGGCAACCCATCCCTGGGGCCTGAAGGTCAACCGCATCGAGCTCAAGGACATCCAGCCGCCGCGCGACCTGATCGATTCGATGGCGCGGCAGATGAAGGCGGAGCGTGAGAAGCGCGCCAACATCCTCGAAGCCGAGGGCTTCCGCCAGGCGGCGATCCTCAAGGCCGAGGGCGAGAAGCAGTCTGTGATCCTGGAGGCCGAAGGCAATAAGGAAGCCGCGTTCCGTTCCGCGGAAGCGCGCGAACGCCTGGCCGAAGCCGAGGCCAAGGCGACGCAGGTGGTGTCGGACGCGATCGCCGGCGGCAACGTCCAGGCGATCAACTACTTCGTCGCGCAGAAGTACATCGAGGCGTTCAAGGCGCTGGCAGAAGCGCCGAACCAGAAGTTCGTGATGATGCCGATGGAGTCGGCCGGCGTGATCGGTTCGCTCGCCGGCATCGCCGAGCTGGCGAAGGAAGCCATGTCGCACCAGGGTGGCAAGGCGCCGCCGCCGATGCCGGCGCGGGGAGGCTGATCCATGCGTTGGGACTGGCAGGTAGTGGCGTGGGCGGCGGCGGCACTGGTGCTGTTCGCCCTGGAGACGATGGCGCCGGGCGCATTCATGCTGTGGCTGGGGTTCGCGGCGACGGCGGTGTTCGTGGTGGTGCTGCTGTTCGACATCCCGGTGCTGGCGCAGGTGACGCTGTTCGTCGTGCTCAGCTTCATCTCGATCCAGGTGTACCGGCGCTGGTTCCGCGGACGCCAGCGCGCGAGCGACAAGCCGACGCTGAACCGTCGCGCCGATGCACTGATCGGTCGCGTGGTGCCGCTGGATCAGGCCATCAGCAACGGCCGCGGTCGCGTGCAGATCGCCGACGCGTACTGGGACGTGCGCGGTCCGGACCTCGCGGCGGGAACGCCGGTGAAGATCGTGGCCGTCGACGGGATGAGCCTGCAGGTCGAAGCCGTCACGGCCTGATAACGCTATCTGGGGAAGGCGCGATGCGAGTCCACGCCCTGTGGTTGTTGTGCTTCGCCTCGCCGGTGCTGGCCGGGAGCGCCGACTGGATCGGGCGGGAGGTTCCGCCCTATCCGGACGGACTGGTTTCGAGCCTCGGGGCGTGCGTGGGTTCGGGCACGACGCCGGATGCGATCTGCGCATCCGGCATGGGCGTACTCGATGACGCCCGCGGTCGGCCGCGTTACCTGGTCGCCGAGCGCGCGGCGGGGCACGTCGGCAACCAGGCGCACTGGATCATCACCGACGCGATCGCGCTTCCGCTGCTGCGCCGCGGCGAACAGCTCGCCCTGGCGACGTGCGAACGCGATGGCGCGGCCGATGCGGGCATCGTGGCCGTGGTCGACACCACGGGCGCCGAGGAAATGTACGAGACCGTACGTTGGGCGGTGCGCCTGCAGGACGGCAAGTTCGTCCGCCTGCAGACGTCGGGAATCGCCTGCTACAACGAAGGATATGGCGAATAGTGTTGACCGGCCGGCCGCGCGCCGGTCTCTGCGATAATCCCGGGCTCCCCCACACACCCGACCCCGCACCGATGACGCAGAAGACGATCCTCAACGACACCCACCGCGCCCTGGGCGCCAAGATGGTCGACTTTGGCGGCTGGGACATGCCGATCCATTACGGCTCGCAGATCGACGAGCACCACCTGGTGCGCCAGGACGCGGGCATGTTCGATGTCTCGCACATGACCGTGGTCGACCTGCGCGGCGCGAAGGTGCGCGACTTCCTGCGCAAGCTGGTCGCCAATTCCGTCGACAAGCTGCTCAAGTCAGGCAAGGCGCTGTACACCTGCATGCTCAACGCGCAGGGCGGCGTGATCGACGACCTGATCGTGTACTACCGCGACGAGCAGTATTTCCGCCTGGTGGTGAACGCCGCCACGCGCGACAAGGACCTGGCGTGGATCACCGCGCAGGCGAAGGCTTTCGACGTCGCGGTCACCGAGCGCCCGGAGTTCGGGATGATCGCGGTGCAGGGCCCGACCGCGCGCGAGAAGGTGCTCGGCGTGCTGCGCGAGGAAGATCGCGCGGCGATCGCCAAGCTGGGCAAGTTCGTCGCCGGCGAGGCGAAGACGGTCGATGGCGTCGATGTGTTCGTCGCCCGCACCGGTTACACGGGCGAGGACGGCTTCGAGATCATCGTCCCCGAACCGCAGACCGTCGCCTTCTGGAATGCACTGCTCGCGGCGGGCGTGAAGCCGGCAGGCCTGGGTGCGCGCGACACGCTGCGCCTGGAAGCTGGCATGAATCTTTACGGACAGGACATGGACGAAACCGTGTCGCCGTACGAGGCCGCGCTGGCGTGGACCGTCGCGCTCGACGATCAGGCTGATGGCAAGCCGCGCGACTTCACCGGCCGCAGCGTCCTTGAAGCGCAGAAGGCAAACGGCGTGCCCAGGCAGATGATCGGCCTGGTCATGGACGAGAAGGGCGTGCTGCGCCACGGCCAGAAGGTCCTGACCGCCCATGGCGAGGGCGAGATCCTCTCCGGCACCTTCTCGCCGACGCTGGGCAAGGCGATCGCTTTCGCGCGCGTGCCGGCGGGCGACATCCCGCTGGGCGCGGCGGGCAACGTCCGCGTCGACATCCGTGGCAAGGAAGTCCCGGTGCGCGTGGTCAAGTTCCCGTTCGTCCGCGACGGCAAGCCGCAGGACGGCATCTGAGTCCACCGTTCGATGCCGGACGGTTGAACCGCCTGCTCCGGCCTGCTCTACACTTAGCCACCTTCCCCCAACGTACCGATCGAATACACGGAGTTAGCAATGAGCGAGATCCCCGGCGACCTCAAGTTCCTCAAGTCCCACGAGTGGGCCCGCGTCGAAGGTGATGGCAAGGTCACCGTCGGCATCTCCGACCACGCGCAGGGCCTGCTGGGCGACCTGGTGTATGTCGAGCTGCCCAACGTCGGCGATCGCGTCGAAGTCGGCAATGCCTGCGCCGTCGTCGAGTCGGTGAAGGCCGCCTCCGACGTGTACGCGCCGGTCAGCGGCAAGGTCACGGCGGTGAACGCCGCGCTCGCCGACAAGCCGGAAACGATCAACGAGGACGCCTACGGCGAAGGCTGGCTGTTCACGATGGAGATCGAGGACGCCGAACAGCTCAACGACCTGCTGGGTCCGGACGACTACGCCGAGCTGCTCGAAGACGAAGACCACTGAGTCCGTCGGCGGGGCTGCCCGCAACGCAACACCACGATGCCGGCCGGGCAACCCGCCGGCATCGTCGTTTCTGGGGTCTCGCTTCCGGGACTCGCCCGGGATCTTCCTGCTGGAATCTCCCGCTCGAAATCCCCCTTCTCTCGAATCCGCGTCCGTCCGGCATGCACGCGCTGGTCACCGCTCACCGGATTTCCGGCGCGATCGCCACGAACGTGGAAAGCGGCATTGCGCCGCTGCCTTTCGCCGCGCCGACAGCGGCGCGCTCCCCGACTTCGCTCCCCGATCCATCGCGCAGCGATGCCGGCGCCAACGCGATGCGTGATCGCACGCGCTTCCCGCATGCGTCGCCGAGCGGGTGCGTGTTGCCCCGGAAAAAGTTTGCGCAGTTTTGCGCAAATCGACTTGTGCGACGCCGAAACGGGTCGCCATTCGTCCAGTCCGTGAAGCGCCGCCAAACGGCGCATCGCGTCGTTGTCCTGGCGCGTCGTCGCGCGGCTGCGACATTCGTGATGGCACGGCATGCGCGCGTAGCGCTGATGCGAAATGCCTTTATTTACGTGCTTTGGTTATCGCGCGTTGCGTGCATGCGAGTTCGCTGGACGAACTTCGTGCACGCCGTCGTGGCGCGATGCGGGGCGATGCGCCAGGACGACCGGGAAAGGGGGGTGGAAAAAATTTGCTTCAGATTGTTGACATGTCGAAAAACCGTGATTAGGTTTCGCCCAGCAGACGTTTCCTGCGGAATAGAGTGAGCACAGCAATCGCGACAACACGCAGCAAAAAACGGACCTCCGCCCGCAACATGAAGACGGTGGACGTTGGCGTTCTGTCCTCTGCGAATTTGCAGCTAACCCTGATCCAACCCAGTGATCGCACCCAACCCGGTTCGCCCTTCGCGGATCGGGTTTTTGTTTGCGGGGCGATCGCTACGGCTCCGGTCCGTGCCTTCGGGCGTGGATCGGAAGCCACCCGTCGCGGGCCGATGGCGACGGAACAAGCATCCGCTTTGGTGCGCGTGGCGCACCTACGGTTTGCCGCGGGCTTGCCTGCGGCGGTTTTTGCACTGGGCTGTTAACCCCGAAAGACCGTGCCCTGAAAGGGGCTTGTTACACCACTGACGAGGAGCCACACCATGGCCGTTAAGAAAGCTGCTAAGAAGAAGCCCGCCGCCAAGAAGGCTGCGAAGAAGGTCGCAAAGAAGGCTGGCGCCAAGAAGGCCGCCAAGAAGACCGTGAAGAAGGCCGCCAAGAAGGCTGCCAAGAAGACCGTGAAGAAGGCCGCCAAGAAGGCCGTCCGCAAGGTCGCCAAGAAGGCCGCCAAGAAGGCGACCAAGAAGGCCGCCAAGAAGACTGCCAAGAAGCCGGCTAAGAAGGCTGCCAAGAAGACCGTCAAGAAGGCCGCCAAGAAGGCTGCCAAGAAGACTGCAAAGAAGCCGGCCAAGAAGGCTGCGAAGAAGGCTGCCAAGAAGCCGGCCAAGAAGGCTGCCAAGAAGCGCGCTTCCAAGAAGGCCGCTGCTGCTGCCATGCCGGCCACCCCGGCGCCGATGATCTAAAAGAACAGAAAGTCCCGATTACCGTAATGCAGCTCTCTCCCCGCAGCCCAGGCGGGGGGAGAGTTTTTTTTTGGGGCGCCACGGCACCGCCGGCCCACTGAGTCATCAGTCGCGCCGCAGCGCGCCGCAGAAAGTGACGTGACGGCGCCTCGGCCCAGGGCGCGATTGCCATCAAGGTTTCGCAACAGCACTCGGGCCATATCTACCCGGTGCAGAAGAGAAGACGCCGCGGATTCTCCCCGCCTGGTCTGGATACCCACTGACGCCGCAACGTGCCCGGAAGCGACGCCCGCTTCCATGAACCCCAGGTGGTCGAACTACCCGCCCACCAGCGCATCCACGTGCGCCACGCTGCACTCACGCAGCGCATCCAGGTCGTAGCCGCCTTCCAGCATCGACACCACCCGTCCCTGTGCATGCCGCTGCGCGATCGCCAGCAGCTGTTGCGTCAACCAGGCGTAGTCCGCGGCCTCCAGCATCACCTGCGCCAGCGGATCGCGGCGATGGGCGTCGAATCCAGCGGACACGAACAGGAGTTGTGGCCGGAACGCGTCCAGCGCCGGCAGCAACGTCCCTTCCCACAGGTCGCGGAAGAAGCGGCCATCCGATCCCGCGGGCAATGCCGCATTGACCACGTTGCCGACGCCGCGCTCGTCCGGGTAACCAGTGTCGGGGTAGAGCGGCATCTGGTGCGAGCTGAGGTAGAGCACGCGCGAGTCGCTGGCGAAGATCGCCTGGGTGCCGTTGCCGTGGTGTACGTCGAAGTCGACCACCGCCACGCGCGCGAGTCCGTGCCCGTCCAGCGCGTGCGCCGCCGCGACGGCGATGTTGTTGAACAGGCAGAAGCCCATCGCCACCGACGCCGTGGCGTGATGCCCCGGCGGCCGCACCGCGCAGAACGCACGCGTCCGACTGGCGTCGCGCAGGGCCGCGCCTGCGATGACTTCATCGACCGCCGCGATGCCCGCACCGGCAGCGCGCAGGGCGGCCTCGGCGGAGCCCGGCGAGAGCACCGTGTCGGGATCCAGTGGCAGCCGCTGCGCGACGCGGGTGTCGAGCACCATGTCGAGCAGCGCGTCGTCGTGCACGCGCAGCAGTTGCCCGCGCGTGGCGCGTGGCGCCTGCGTCCACGGCAGCTGCGGAAATGCGTCGGTCAACGCGGCGGTGACGGCTTCCAGTCGCGCCGGTCGTTCGGCGTGGCCGGGACCGGTGTCGTGCAGCAGGCAGGCAGGATGGGTGTAGAAGCGCACGGGATGCCGGTAGCGTTGGCGAGGCCATGAAGAGGCCACGATCCTAGCCGGTGGCCTGAGGTGCGGTGTGAAAGCGATGCGACTGATGATCCGGCGCTTACCGCAGGGCAGGCCGGTGGAGTCGAGTCGGCCCGCGTCGAATCAGCTGGAAGCGTGTCGACCCGCGTTTGCCTCATCGAGCCGTGGCTCGCAACGATGCGAAGGACGACTTCGGGCGACGGTCTCGAAATTGGCCTTTGAAATCGGTCTTCGAAATCGATCTTCGAAACAGGCTGGGAGACCAGCCTTCGGAACCAGCCTTCGAAACCAGCCTTCGAAACCAGCCTTCGAAACCAGCCTTCGAAACCAGCCTTCGAAACCAGCCTTCGAAACCAGCCTTCGAAACCAGCCTTTGAAATCAGCCCTTGCGGCGATCGTGGTCCCACAGTACCTCGCCCTGCCCACTGGCGCGCGCCAGCACGCGGCACAGCACGAACAGCAGGTCCGACAGGCGGTTGAGGTAGCGGATGGCTTCCGGGCGCACGGCGTCGTGGCGCGACAGCGTGACGGTATCGCGCTCGGCGCGGCGCACCACGGTGCGGGCGATGTGGCAGCGCGCGGCAGCCTCGCCACCACCGGGGAGGATGAAGTCCTTGAGCGCCGGCAGCGGCTCGTTGAAGGCGTCGAGCCTGGCTTCCAGGTTGTCGATGTCGGCGTCGAAGATCGCCGCGTGGCCGGGAATGCACAGCTCGCCGCCCAGGTCGAACAGCTGGTGCTGGATCGACGTCAGCAGCGCGCGCACGTCATCCGGGATCTCTGTGGCCAATACCAGGCCGATGCAGGAGTTGGCTTCGTCGACCGTGCCGTACGCGTTGACGCGTGCGGAGTCCTTGGCCACGCGCGAGCCGTCGCCCAGTCCGGTGGAACCGTCGTCGCCGGTCCGGGTGTAGATCTTGGAGAGTCGGTTGCCCATGCGTGCAGGAGCCGGTTGTCAGTTGCTGGTCGGTAGGCGGTCATCGGCTGCCGGTGGTCGCAACCGACGACCGGCAACCAAGAGGCACCTCGCGGGTGTCAGACCGTCTGCGCGTGCAGCGCTGGTACGCGCTGGCGGAGCAGGGCGAAGCCACCGAACAGGATCGCCGAGTAGAACAGCGTGCCCGCTACCGTCCACTGGAAGAACGGGATCGCGGCGACGTAGCAGGGGATCAGGCCGGTGCCGCAGGCCGGATAACCTGGCACGACCACCGCCGTCAGCCACACGCCGAAGTTGCTGACCACGAAGAACAGCACCGAACCGGCCAGCGAGAAGCCCAGCACGCGCGTGCCGTTGACCTTGCCGCGCAGGCCGAAGCCCAGCACCGTGGACAGCGCGATGCAGGCGTAGACGATCCAGAAGCTCGGCGTGCTGAAGTATTCGAAGTAGGTGCCGCCGTTGACCAGCCCCAGTACCACGTCGGACACCAGCAGGCTCGCCAGCGGCACGATCAGCGCCCACTTGCGCGAAGCGAAATAGGCGCCGCCGAACAGCGCGATGGCCTCCACCGGCGAGAAGTTCCACGGATGCGGCAGCAGGCGGCTCAGTGCGGCCAGCAGGATCATGACGCCCAGGACCAGCGGGCCGGGAGCGAAGGACGGGGAAGTCGGACGGTTCATGAGGTGGATTCCGTAAAGCAGGAGCGAAGGCCGGACGGCGGATTTCGCCGTGGCGCGGGTGGTTTCCAGCGCGGTTCGCTAGCATAACGCAATGCCCCAGACCGACCTTTCCCCCCTGGCCCCGGCGTCCGAGCCGGTGGCTTCCGTGCACGACGTCCTGATCATCGGCGGCGGACTGGTCGGCGCGAGCCTGGCCATCGCCCTGGAGCGCATCGGCGTCGATGTCGGGCTGGTCGAGGCCGGCGCCGTGGGCGCGCTGCCGGCCGTGTTCGACGAACGCAATCTCAGCTTCGCCGAAGCCACCGTCAACGCGCTCACCGCGCTGGGCGTGATGCAGCAGCTGCGCGCGCCGACCGGTGCGATCGAGCGCATCCATATCAGCCGCCGCGGCGACTTCGGCCGCACGCTGCTGCACGCGCATCGCCATGGCCGTAGCGAGTTCGGCCGGATCGTGGTCGCGCGCGATTTCGGCGACGCGCTGGAAGCCCGCCTGGCGCAGCTGCCGCGCCTGCACCGCTACCGTCCGGCGCGCTTCGTCGGGCTCGCCGACACCCACGACGCCTTCCGCGCCATCCGCATCAACGACGACGTGCATGGCGAACGCGTCCTGCGCGCGCGCCTGCTTGTGGCCGCCGACGGCACCCGCAGCGGCGTGCGCGATGCTCTGGGCATGGGCGCCGAAGAACACGACTACGACCAGACCCTCTTCGTCACCCGCCTGCGCGCGCAGCGTGCCCCCGACGGCACCGCCTACGAGCGCTTCGGCATCGACGGCCCCACCGCCGTGCTGCCGCGCGGCGATCGCCACTACGGCCTGATCCACGCCGTCGCACGCGAGGACGCCGACGCCGTCGCCGCACTGGACGAAACCGCCTTCCTGGCGCGTACGCAGGATGCGTTCGGCTGGCGCGTGGGCCGCTTCGAGTCCTGCGGCACACGCAGCGCCTACCCGGCGATCCGGGTGATGGCAAACGCACTCACCGCGCCGCGCGCCGTGCTGGTCGGCAATGCGGCGCAGACCATCCATCCGATCGGCGCGCAGGGGTTCAACCTCGGCCTGCGCGATGCGCTGACGCTGGCTGAAATGATCGAAGCCGGTCGTACTTCCGATCGCGCCTTCGATTGCGGCGACGCAGCGCTACTCGCGCGCTACGCCCAGCGCCGGCAGGAAGACCGCGAACGTACGCTGGCATTCTCCGACGGCCTCGCCCGAATCACGTCCCACACCTCGCGCGTGCTGCGGCCGTTGCGCAGCCTCGGGTTGTTCGCCTTCGATCGGCTGCCGTCGGCGCAGGCCTTCCTGGTCGGCGCGGCGATGGGCTATCGCGGCGACGTGCCCGCGCTCTGCCGAAACGCAGTATTGGCGGAGGGCGCCGCATGAGCCGCCGTGACGTGATCGACATCGCCATCGTCGGCGCCGGTGTCGTCGGCGCCGCCGCGGCGCTGGCGCTGGCGCGCGACGGCTGGCAGGTGACGCTGGTGGAGGCGCGCGAACCCGCCCGCTGGCGCGCCGACGCGCCCGACCTGCGGGTGTACGCCTTCGCGCCGGACAACGCCGCGCTACTCGACGACCTTGGCGCCTGGAATGCGGTGCGCGATGCACGCGCGCAGCCGTACCGTGGCATGCGCGTGTGGGATGCCGCCGGCGGCGATGCGCTCACGTTCGACGCGGATGCATTCGGGCGGCGCGAGCTGGGCTGGATCGTCGAACACGGCCTGCTGGTGGATCGCCTGTGGGCTGCGTTGCCCGCGGCAGGCGTGCGCATCGTCTGCCCCGGCGAAGTCACGGCGCTCGAGCAGGGCGACGACCACGCGACGGGCGACCACGCCACGTTGGAGCTGGACAACGGCACGCGCCTGCGCGCGCGACTGGTGCTGGCGGCCGACGGGGGCGATTCGAAGTTGCGCGCGCTGGCCGGGATCGAGACCTTCACCCACGACTACGGCCAGAACGGCCTGGTCGCCTTCGTCGACCACGAGCTCCCGCATGCCGCGACCTGCTGGCAGCGCTTCCTGCCCACCGGACCACTGGCGTTCCTGCCGTTTTCGAACGAGCGTGTTGCCGGCAATGACGGTCACCGCAGCTCGATCGTGTGGACGCTGCCGGAAGCCGAAGCGCTGCGCCTGCTGCAGGCCGACGACGCGTCCTTCCTGCGCGAGCTGCACAACGCGTTCGCCGGCACGCTGGGTGCGTTGACTGCCGTTTCGCGACGCGCGGCGTTTCCACTGCGGCGCCAGCTGGCGCAGGCGTGCACCGCGGGCCGCGTCGCGGTGATCGGCGATGCCGCCCACGTCGTGCATCCGCTCGCCGGGCAGGGCGTGAACCTGGGCCTGCGCGACGTGGCCGCGCTGCGTGGCGTGCTGCAAAAGCAACGCGAAGCCGGTCGCGATCCCGGTGCCGCGACACCGTTGGCACGCTGGGCACGCGAACGCCGCAGCGAGAATGCCGTTGCGGCGTATTCCTTCGATGGCCTCAACCGACTGTTCTCCAACGACAACCTGCTCGCCACGCTGGCGCGGGGGCCGTTGCTGGGCCTGGTCGGCAAGCTGCCGCCGCTGCGGCATGCGTTCTGGAAGCACGCGGCCGGGCTGTAATCAGCGCCTCGTAACCGGCGCGGTAGTCATCGCGCCGCGGCGTTCGTGCCGTGGCCATCGCGCGATGATCAGGTCACATCGGCCGCGTCAGTTCACCACGCTTTGCGTTTCGTCACGCGACAGCCGGCCGCTGTGGTCGGCGTCCAGCACAGCGAACTGCTGTTGCAGCGTCGCGTTCCGGTTGGCTTCGGCGCGCGAGAGTTCGCCGTCCTGGTCGGTGTCCAGCGCACGGAAGCCGGGGCGCCAGCCGGTAGCGACCGGATCGTTCGGATGCGAGCTCACGGTGACGTTCGCACCGATGCTGGCGCTGGCCTGCGGCAGGACCACGGCATGCGCGTTCGGCGGCACGGGCGGCGAACTTTCCTGCGTCGGCGGGGGCGGCATCGACTCCCTGCGCATCGTCGTGCCATTCATCGTTGCGTCCCGCATCGGTTCGTTGGCAGGCACGGGTGCCTCCTCCGTCGGCGGCGCCGTGGTTTCGGGCGGCACGCTTTCGGTTGGCACGCTTTCCATTGGCGTGGCCGGCGTGGGCGGCGTCTGCTCCGGCGCGGACTGCGCCCACGCCGTGGACACGATTGCGGTCAGCAGAATGATTGAGATCGTGCGTTTCATGCGGTGTCCTCCCTATGGTGGGACGACCCGACCCTAGCGCGGCGGAAATAAATCCCGCGTCAATCAGCGAAACCGCGGCTGAACATGCGTACTGGATCGTTCAGCGCGGCTTTCAGTTGCGGGTCGTCGCGAACACCGTGATCTCTTCGCGATCGTGGTAGAGCTGCCGCGCGCGCACCAGCAGCGGCTTCTTCGCCTGCTGCTCGAACAGCTCCAGACACAACCGCGTTTCGTCCCAGCGCTTTTTCATTGGCAGCTTGAGATTGAAGATCGCGTGCCGGCACCAGCCTTCGCGCAGCCAGGTCGCCATGCGCTCGGCGACGCGGCGCGGCTGTTCGACCATGTCGCACACCATCCAGTCCAGCGATGACTTGGGCTGCCAGTGGAAGCCGTCCGCGCGAAGGTGGTCCACGCGACCGCTGTCGAGCAGGTTCTGGCGCAGCGGGCCGTTGTCGATCGAGGTTACGTGCAGCCCGTTGCGCACCAGTACCCAGGTCCAACCACCGGGTGCCGCGCCCAGGTCGGCACCACGCATGCCGTCGCGCAGCAGGCGTTGACGCTCGTCGTCGGTGAGCAGCGTGAGCAACGCCTCCTCCAGCTTCAGCGCCGAACGGCTGGGCGCTTCGGCATGCATGCGCAGACGCGGGATGCCCAATGCCCATGGCGAGCTGTCGCGCTGCTCGGCGCTGGCAAGCACGACGTGGTCGCCGTCGAGGAAGACCACGTGCAATCGCGGCTTGCGTGTGTCGTCTTCGCGGGTGAGCCAGCCGGCCTTGCGCAGCGCCGGGCGCAGTGCGTTGCCGAAGCTGCGCGCGAGGCCAGCGAGCGGCTTGCCTTCATCGGAGTCGGGATGCTCGACCCACAGTTCGCCGAACGCGCCGCCAGCCGGCTTGGGCATCGCGTCAAGTGCGGCCAGGATCGGCGTGATCCGGTCCTTCGGGTCGATGCCGCGCAGGTCGGCGAGGCGCAGCAGCTTCTGCCGCGCGAAGATCAGCTTCGAGAACGGCAATGCCCGCGACAACGCCGCGGCATCGTCGCAGAGGAACTCCACGTGGCCGCTGTTGCGCTCGGTGCGCGCGTAGCCGGCGAAACCCGCTTGGCCGGCGCGTTCGTTGAGCTCGGCGGCGAGTTCGGGCTCGAAGCCGGCGCGGCACCAGCAGAACAGGGCGTCAGCGGTCATGGCGTGTGGTCCGGAGTACAGCGGTGATGTCGGTGTGGGTCACAGTGCCCTCGAACCCATGCGGGTTTCGTGGTGCGACTGCGGGTTGTGGTGCCGCAACAAGACGGCCGCGGGGTCCGCATCGCGTTCGGGATGACAGGAGGAGCGTGAAGCAAGTGACCGCGTTCGGAAACGGGGCGGGCTTGAACGGGCGTAGAACGGATGTATCCGGGATGAAAGGGATGCACGACGAGGCCAATGGTGCGACGGCCGGACAACCCTCAATAGCGATCGCCACCACGCTCCCCATAGGTTCGCAGCACGTACCGCGCTGCTTCGCGCTGCACGTCGCGTGTCACCGCGATGCCACGGCGTTCGAGTTCGCCGACCCAGTCCGCCGGCAGCGGGCCTTCGTCGAATTCGGTGAGGGCTTCCACGTCCTCGCTGCGTGCGCCGATCAGCAGGCGGTCGATGCCCGCCCACACGGTGGCGCCGTAACACTGGCAGCACGGCTGAGAGGACGTCGCCAGCGTGATCGGTCCGATGGGGTTGTCGTCGGCGTCGCGGTTGAGTCGCACCCGCTGGGTACGCTGCTGCGCCAGCATGTACGCCATCATCTCGGCGTGCGCGACCGAGCACGAATGCGGGATCACGCGGTTGACGCCGACGGCGACCAGACGATGGTCGGGGCCGAACACGGCGGCACCGAACGGACCGCCGCTGCGGGCTTCGATGTTCTGTCGCGACAGTTCGATGGCGAGCGCGACCTTGTCGTCGTCGCTGGTGTAGATGCGCGCGGTGTCGATCGATTCGTGGACCCAGGCGGGCAGGGTGAGATGGACCTGCGCGTAGAGCATTACTGCAGCGCCCCGCCGGCCTGCGCTTCGCAGTGGCCTTTCACGCAGCTGCAGCCGGCGATTTCCTGGAAGCCGCAGACCGAGCCCATGCCCTGCTTCGCGCATTGCGCCTTGACCCCTTCCGGGTCGGTCGGACTGTTCACGTTGACGCAGGCAGGGAACGCGCCGCAGCAGTTACCGACATTCTTCACCGCGCAATCGGCGTCGACCTTGCAGGTCGTGTCGACGGCGACCGGCGCCTTCCCGGGCGAAGCGGTGGCGTCGTCGCTGATGCTTGGCGGCGGCAGCTCGCCGCCGGTGTGCCATTCGCGCTTGGGTGCGGCGGGTGGTGTTGCTGCCGGCTGTGATGCTGTCGGTGCTGCGGATTGATCGGCGGACGATTTCGCATCGTCGCCCTGCCGCGTCGGCGCGACGCAGGCGGTGAGCGCAAGCAGGCTGATGAGGAGGGGCAGGATGATCAGGGCGGGCAGTGTGCGCATCGCGTGCTCCGGGCGTGGTCACGGTCGGAAGACAGTGACGGGAGATTCTGCTCCCTCCCTTTCGCCAAAGGCGAAGGGGAGGGTTGGGGAGGGGTGCCTTCGTTTCTGCTGTTGGCTTTGGAAGAACAGAAGCAACGACGACAGCAGAAGCACCCCCTCCCGACCTCCCCCTTGCGCTGCGCGCAAAGGGGAGGAGCAAATCGGGCTGCTGTTTACCCCCTCCCTTTCGCCAAAGGCGAAGGGGAGGGTTGGGGAGGGGTGCCTTCGTTTCTGCTGTTGGCTTGGAAGAACAGAAGCAACGACGACAGCAGAAGCACCCCCTCCCAGCCTCCCCCTTGCGCTGCGCGAAAAGGGGAGGAGAAAAGCATCGTGTGCTGCGCGCATCGGCAGGCAGGCGCGCAGCGTTGCTGGTGGCTCAGGCTTTTCCGGACCACGTATCCCGCAGGGTCACGCTGCGGTTGAACACGGGCTTGCCGACTGTGTGGTCATAGCGATCGGCGACGAAATAGCCGGTGCGCTCGAACTGGAACGACTGCTCCGGCGTGGCCTGCGCGGCGGCAGGTTCGACATAACCGGTGACGACGCGGCGCGACTCCGGGTTCATGTAGTCGCGGTAGGTCTTGCCGCCTTCGTCGTTGTCAGGATCCGCAACGGTGAACAGCCGGTCGTACAGGCGCACTTCCGCCGCCACCGCGTGCTTCGCGCTGACCCAGTGGATGGTGCCCTTCACCTTGCGGTTGGCGCCTTCCATGCCCGGGCGCGATTCCGGGTCGAGCGTGCAGCGCAGCTCGACGACCTTGCCCGCGTCGTCCTTCACCACCTCGTCGCAGCGGATGATGCCGGCGCCGCGCAGCCGCACGTCGCCGCCCACGGTCAGGCGTTTGAAGCCCGGCGGCGGAACTTCCTCGAAGTCCTCGCGCTCGATCCACAGCTCGCGCGCGAACGGGATGCTGCGCTCGCCCTGCGTCGCGTCCTTGGGATGGTTGGAGAATGTCAGCGATTCCTCGTGCGACTCCGGCAGGTTGGCCAGCACCACCTTGAGCGGATCGATCACCGCCATGCGGCGCGGCGCATGCGCGTCGAGGTCGTCGCGCAGCGCGCCTTCCAGGATCGAGATGTCGAGCAGCGAGTTCTGCTTGCTGATGCCGACGCGATCGACCATCAGGCGCAGCGCCGACGGCGTGTAACCGCGTCGGCGAATCCCCTGCAGCGTCGGCATGCGCGGATCGTTCCAGCCGTCGACCAGGCCTTCGTCCACCATCGCCAGCAGCTTGCGCTTGCTCATGACCAGGAAGTTGAAGTTCAGGCGCGAGAATTCGATCTGGCGCGGCTTGCTGGCCTCGAACGGCAAGCCCTTGCGGGTCAGCGACGCGACCAGCTCCGGCGAATGCGCCAGGTCGACCTTGTCCACGCACCAGTCGTACAGCGGGCGGTGGTCCTCGAACTCCAGCGTGCACAGCGAATGCGTGATGCCTTCCACCGCATCGCTGAGCGAGTGCGCGAAGTCGTACATCGGGTAGATCGGCCAGGCGTTGCCGGTGTTCTGGTGCTCGACGTGCTTGATGCGGTACAGCGCCGGATCGCGCAGGTTGATGTTGCCGCTGGCCATGTCGATCTTGGCCCGCAGCGTGCGCGCGCCGTCCGGGAATTCGCCCGCGCGCATGCGGCGGTACAGGTCGAGGTTCTCCTCGACGGAGCGGTCGCGGTACGGCGAATTGCGGCCGGGTTCGGTGAGCGTGCCGCGATACGCGCGCACTTCATCGGCGCTGAGGTCGCAGACGAAGGCGTCGCCCTGGCGGATCAGCTTCTCGCCGGCCAGGTACAACACTTCGAAGTAGTCGGAGGCGTGGCGCAGGTCGTGCCACGCGAAGCCGAGCCACTGCACGTCGTCCTGGATGGCGCGGACGTATTCGGGGTCTTCCTTGGCCGGGTTGGTGTCGTCCAGTCGCAGGTTGCACTCGCCGCCGAACTCGCGGGCGACGCCGAAGTCCAGGCAGATCGCCTTGGCGTGGCCGATGTGCAGGTAGCCGTTGGGCTCCGGCGGGAAGCGGGTCTTGATGGCCGCGTGCTTGCCGCTGGCGAGGTCCTCGCGAACGATCTGCCGGATGAAGTCATTTTTTTCCGGGGTGGCGGGGACGGCGGTGTCAGGCGTGGCGGACATTCGGGGCGGTGGAAGCGGGGAGATCGCGCAGTTTAGCCGGTAGCGCCGGACGGGCAGCGGCAATGGTGTCGGTCACCGACCCGCCTGGAGACGTAGGGCGCGCGACCCGCCGTCGCGGACCCGCCGACACGCCCATCTCGCCGGAGCGCGGAGGCAATGGGTGCGTGGAGGTGCGCAGGGGTCGAACGAAGGTGCGCAGGGGGTCGGGCGAAGGTGCGCAGGGGGTCGGGCGAAGGTGCGCAGGGGGTCGAACGAAGGTGCGCAGGGGGTCGAACGAAGGTGCGCAGGGGGTCGGGCGAAGGTGCGCAGGGGGTC
>NZ_BAAGXP010000003.1:0-197888 GCF_054779775.1 Lysobacter fragariae
GGAACGACAACTGCAGCTACTTGGGTCGCGAAACTAATCGTCATGAGGGCTAACACCTGAATTAAGCCGAGCCGCGAAGCGGCTTCGGCTTGAATGAATTGTTAGACCTATCCGCCGAACCATTCGGCAACTTGTGCGATCCCGCTCATGTCTGCCCGATAAAACTCGGTGTAGCCACACGACGAACAGGTGACGTACTTAAATCTGTTGGTACTGATATCGAATATTGAGGATAGCGCGCCTCCAGAGGCCCGCAACTCTCCGGTCTCTTTTGTGAGTCCACCACACTTGACACATTTGTACGGCTTTGACTTGACGATCTGGCCCACAGAGGCGAGACGCCTTTTGTGGTACTCAACAACAGACTCAGATGCGTCCCTCGGGCAGGCGCAAATAGGGCAGCGCTCCGACGTTAGCGGGCCGGCCGACTCGCAGGCTGGGCACGTCCAGCTCTCTGTTTGCATAGGTCTAACACCTGAATTAAGCCGAGCCGCGAAGCGGCTTCGGCTTGAATGAATTGTTAGCGCTCACTCGGTGCTCCGGCAGCCTTGGACAGTAAGTGGTTGAACAAGAATAACGACAACCCGGCAAGTAAGAAGAACGCACCGCCGATGAGCCAATCTGGAGATGGTCGATCGAACGTTTCGATCGCATCGCCCGTGACAGCAATGCCAAGAATCGCAAGCAAGGTAATGCCAACGGATGCAAGTGCCCGCCTAAACCTGCTTGCGGGCAGAACTATGAATATGGCTAGCATCACGTCGAAAGCCAAGAAGGCCGGGATGCCTATGAGCATGGTTGCAGCACCTGAATAATCAGAGGCGGCGGCAGGAAAGCCGATAGCCATGAGTGCTACAGCGGCGACAATTTTTCGCATGTGAGCGCTAACACCTGAATTAAGCCGAGCCGCGAAGCGGCTTCGGCTTGAATGAATTGTTAGGTGGCGATGCCCCTTGAAGCAAAGCGACACTCCGCCAGCTAACCGCTAGCCGACAATCTACCCGAAGACCGGAAGCGCGAAAACGGCAGCGGCCGCCGAGATGCGGTGGGAAACCTGAGGCGACAAAAGGCTGGGTGCCAGGAAGGACTGGCGCGGCTCCAACTGGAAAACTCGATGTGCGGTTGCGTCGGGTGCCGGCGTCGTTGACGCGCTGTAACTGAACACCCACAAATCTCTCGCAGCGACCGCCTAACACCTGAATTAAGGCGAGCCGCGAAGCGGCTTCGCCTTGGATGAATTGTTAGGTGCCATCCTAATGCAGCGTCAAAATCGGCGAAAGGAACAACCCCACGACTAGTGCCGTTAATCCTAGCGCTAGGAGCGCGATGCCTACTCCCAAGGGCACGCCGAGGGCGACGCAAACCACGTAAGTGAAGTCAACGCCTGCACCCCGATTCCTATATCTGAAGTAGGGAAGAAGTATCCAGTAGGCCGCCGATAGCCAAGTGCCAAAAACCGCCGATAGACTCGCCCAAATAGGTGGAGCGGAAAGCCCGGCAAAGACAATTGCGCCAGCAAGCGCTATGCCAAAACACGTAAGCCAGAATCTCCATCGGAGCGATGGCTGAGTTGAGCTGCCAGCAATACGCGACTTGGGCGGGGCATAGACCTCATCCACCTCTGAAGAACTGGCCATGGCACCTAACGCCTGAATTAAGCCGAGCCGCGAAGCGGCTTCGGCTTGAATGAATTGTTAGGCCTATGCCCGCCAGGTTGCAATTTGGCCGACGACACACGAGCCCCGAAGTAGGATATAGCCGCCGGCGATTGGAGTGCCATCACTCCAGCGAGGTCCATCGAAGGCCTTGAAGACGTCCCCTGGTGTGTACTGGGCTTTTAGACGTTCCCAGTTGCGATTGCCCATGCCAAATGCAACTTGGGGAATCGTGGGGTTGTCAGCGACAAGCTCTAGCCCGATTTTTTCAAGTTGCGCGATAGTCAGCTCGGGACCGTAGATGCGAACCGTTGGGTCAACCGGCTCACATGCATGAGCCGGTTGCGCAGAAGCGAACGAGGAAACAAAGAGTGCTGCTGCAAACGCGACAATGTTTCTCATAGGCCTAACGCCTGAATTAAGCCGAGCCGCGAAGCGGCTTCGGCTTGAATGAATTGTTAGGCCGCACTAGTGCAAGACTCCCCAGGAATCGCAAATGCCGCCATATGGCTGCATTGTCGAACTGGTGCGGCGCTGAACTGAAGTGACTCCCTCATAGGTGACAAGTCCTGTGATTTGGAAGAGAACGTACCCATCTCCGTCCTCGTCTGGCTCGAACACCTCAACGTTGTTGTATTGCGACCGCAGTATCTCAAGTGCCGCTGGAGCCGGAGGCCAAGTCTCAAAGTCGACGTTGTAGTCGATGGCATAGGATTTGGAAAAATCGAAGCCATCCGCCTCAAGACGCCGAAAGACGTCCCCATCTGCATCATCTGGCCAGCTCACTGAACCCTCCATGCGGCCTAACGCCTGAATTAAGCCGAGCCGCGAAGCGGCTTCGGCTTGAATGAATTGTTAGGCGCCACGAGCCGGAAACTCAAAGTGCACCCTGCCAAACCACACATGCAAGAAGCCTGGATCCACGCGGACCGCAAGATCTGCGACTGGCAGCGTATCAATAGTCTCCCAATTTGGGCCTGGCGCGCTAAGAATCTGGATGCGGGAAAGCTCGCGATCCATTGCCCGGAAATGACTGCCTCTATTGCAATAAGGGCAGACGAACCAAAAAGCGCTTAGCGCCGGCCAAGAGAAGGCGCCATGCTGCAGGATTTCCTGCACGGTTAGTTGCCTTTGGCAATGAATGCATTCCATTGAACTCACACGTGGGGCCTAACACCTGAATTAAGCCGCACCGCGAAGCGGTGTCGGCTTGAATGAATTGTTAGGGCGCATCTGCGATGACTCACGGCAGCTCAGCTATGAAACTAAGGCACACCGCGCCCTCTACGCGAAACTCTTGCTGTGCCAGTGGCGATGGCGCAGTGAATGTGAAATCGAATACCCCTGACGGATCTAAGTCAGAGCCGTCTGTGAGCGGTGCTTTTCCGAAGAAATAGTACTCCCCACCGTACAAGTGCTTGCCTGGCTCGGTCTCGTTGTATTCGTACGTCTCGGCAGGTAACGCAGGATCGATTCCCGCGCCTGCGAAGAAGGCAAGTACGTCTTGTGGGAATGGACTAGTGCCGAGTGCTCTGAAGTTGACGCAGTAAGCGCACGAGCACTGATATGGAGAAGCGGCGGCAATCGATTGGTAGGCACTTCGAGTGCGATCCGGGTCTACCACAACACTCAACCCACGAATCTCGATGGTCTCCATATGCGCCCTAACACCTGAGTTAAGCCGAGCCGCAACGCCATGGTTAAGAACCTACGCGCTGTCAGACCGGCAGAGTTTAAGACGAAGCCGCGAAGCGGCTTCGGCTTGAACGAATTGTTAGACCTTGTCCGCGAGAGTTACGCAGACAACGACTAGGAAGTACGCGATGGAAACTATGCGAAAGACTGCGAGGAAGCGAATCTCCCGCCGGAGTCGCTCAGGCAGAGACACCGTGGCCGGCGAGAAGGGCAGCATGTAAGTAGTTCTGAACTGATGGCGGTAGGCTCCATCTGAATCGCTGTACCCAAGTTGCTTCGCTACTCGCGGGTACTCGTCGAACAGGATGCGCTCTACCGCTCTCGTGCGGAAGAACGAGATCACCTCCGCCAGGAAGAAGAGCGGTAGAAGAAGGTAAGCAAAGACTGCGAAATTAGCCGTCACAAGGTCTAACACCTGAATTAAGCCGAGCCGCGAAGCGGCTTCGGCTTGAATGAATTGTTAGCGCCCATCAGCACGAAGCTGTACGCCGAACTTGTTTGCGATGCGGCGTGTATCAGCATCTACTCGAGCGCCATGCTTGACGAGCAGATCAACGATGGATTGATCTCTGCATGTGATGGCGTGCCGAAGTGTTTTGGTGTCAACGCGTGCACCGCGAGCCAATAGCAATCTTGCTACGTCAGGGCCACCCTCGCTAACTGCCACCATCAACGGGGTGCCACCGCCCTTGTTCTGGACATTCGGATCAACGCCGATATCCAGCAGGCGGTTAGCAGAATCAACGGAGTTCCAGAAAGCAGCTGCGTGAAGCAGTGAGCCTTCAGGCACAGTCGTGTCATAACCGAGTGAAAGCAATCTATCCAGTTGCGACGGGTTGTCCGCCATAACAGCGTAGTACGCCGGCGAGTTGCCAAGGGCGTCTTTAGCTCCGGGCTGACTAACGCTAGATACCAATTGCGATATCTCACTTGCCTTGTCTTTGGGCAGTGAAGCGTTGCCGCAAAGACTTGGCTGTTCTAGGCGTCTGCTAGTTAAGTCAGTGCCAATCTCGAACAAGGCTGGCAACTGTGCCTCTTGAGCGACGCAAGACCCGCACAATGCAAGAAGTATAGCTAGGTTGGCCAGGATCTTTGGCATGGGTGCTAACGCCTGAATTAAGCCGAGCCGCGTAGCGGCTTCGGCTTGAATGAATTGTTAGGCCTCAGCGAGTGGCCTTGTGAAAGACTGCCCACCGCTCGACCCGGTTGCCACGCTTGTTCTCTAGCTCCACGAAAGCAGGGCTGCCCTGCCAGAAGAAGACCTCAGAGTCTCCGATCTCGCCAGCGGGTGTGGCGACATGGAGGATGGGTCCGGAGAGCGACCAAGTGCCTGTGAACTCGCGGCCGGGCACGCCGATGTGCTCCGCGCCACAGGCGACGCCGCTTAAGGCCCCGTCGGGGCGGAGCGTGACCTCCATACAGATGCCCAACCCATCGCCCATGTAGTAGGTGCCGACCAGTTCCGAGCCAGAAGGCACCGACTCAGAGCGCATGCTTGCGCAGCCACACAGAAGCGCTGACGCCAACCCTACAGATGCCACAAATGTCTTCATGAGGCCTAACACCTGAATTAAGCCGAGCCGCGAAGCGGCTTCGGCTTGAATGAATTGTTAGGCGGCTGCTCAGTTGTCATAGCCGGTGACATGCGCGTGAACAATGCAATCGCCGCGCGAAACTAAGTAGCCGCTAAACCCCCAGAAGTTGCCCGAGTCTGGGGCCGTGCTGAATTGAAACGAGTGGAGCCTGTCAGTATCCGCTATGCGTGAGCGAATAGCGTCTGGAATGCGCGGCCCAAACTCCGTCAGGGTGTATGGCTCCGAGACGGCCATGCGAGTGCGAAGGCGGGCGAGGGTGCCCCCAGGACAATCATCAGTGGCGGGAGACCGATCGGTGAAATCTCCACCCCATGTGCTCGGAGGCGACAACAATTGGTCGCCACCACACGCGATTGTTGCAAGAGAGCTAAGGGCAATTGCTGCAAGTCGCTTGGACATTGGGTGCCGCCTAACACCTAATAGAAGAAAGAAACCCAAATACAGCGCCTTCATTCATTGCTGCAACCCCGCTCAAACCACCCGCAAAGGCCCGACTACCCCACATCGCCCAATAAACCACAGCACAAAACCGGGCTGCTAACCAATCGCCTGCCCGGGAACGGATGATAAGACCGTATGGTGGATCAGGCTCGGTGTTCGAGGGCGAGGTATTCGGCGGTCTGCATTTCGATCAGGCGCGATGCGGTGCGCTCGAATGCGCCGGTCAGTTTCTCGCCCTGGTAAAGCAATGGCGGTACCTGCGCGGCGGTGCAGATGAGGTTGACGTGGCGGTCGTAGAGTTCGTCGATGAGGTGGACGAAGCGACGCGCGGGGTCGGCCTGGTTGTCGTCGAGCGTGGGGATGCCACCGATGAGCAGGGTGTGGTGTTCGGTGGCGATCTCGATGTAGTCGCCAGCGGCGCGAGGGCCTTCGCACAGGGCGGCGAAGTCGAACCAGGCGTGGCCTTCGGCGGTGGCGCGCACGGGGATGCGGCGGCCGTCGATCTCGATGTGACCCGCGCCGCCCGCACTGTTTGTTGCAACGTTCGCGCAGGGGTCTTCGGGAAGGCCGGCGGTGAGTTCGTGCCAGCGTTGTTGCAGCCATGCGTCGGATCCGGCGTCCAGCGGGGTGCGATAGACGGGGGATCGGGTGAGGGCGCGCAGCCGGTAATCGTGGGGACTGTCGAGCAGGAGTTCGACGGTGTGTTGTTGCAGTAGCGCGATGGCGGGCAGGAAACGCTCGCGTTGCAGGCCGTGCTGGTAGAGGTTGCCGGGGGCGGTGTTGGAACTGGTCACAAGTACGACGCCTTCGGCGAACAGTCGTTCGAGCAGGCGACCCAGGAGCATGGCGTCGCCGATGTCGTTGACGAAGAATTCGTCGAGCACCAGCACGCGCAGGGTGTCCTTCCATTCGCGGGCGATGGCGGCAAGCGGGTCGCGCTCGCCGGCGTGGGCGCGCAGTTGCGCGTGCACTTCGCGCATGAAGCGGTGGAAGTGGGTGCGACGTTTTTCCGTGATGGGCAGGCCGTCGAAGAAGAGGTCGATCAGGAAGGTCTTGCCGCGGCCGACGCCGCCCCACAGGTACAGGCCGCGTGGGGCTGGCTTGCTCTCTCCGAACAGGGAGCCGAGCCAGCCGCGTCGTACGGGTTGTAGCAACGACGCGTGCAGGCGATCGAGTTCGCGCAGGGCGGAATGTTGGGCGGGGTCGTCCTGCCAGTCGCCGCGGGCGATGCCTTGCGCGTAGCGCTGGGAGGGAAGTGCGGCGTCGGTCATCCGACGGTGAGTCCTGCGAGTCGGCTTCCGGACGAGGCGGTGCCTGCGGCCGGATAGGCGCGTATGGAATTCATGTCGAAGCCGGTGCCTGCGCCGTGCTGCCTGGCGTTGGCAATGCGCGCGCGGACGCCCGCGAGGTCGCGGCGGAACGGGGAAATGTGATCGGTTGGCGCGGAGATCCGGGCAAGCGGCATCGGTTCAGTCCGCGACGGTCAGGTGCGGCAGATAGGGCCGCACGCCGGCCTTGATCGCGCCGCGCAGGTCCATCAGGCGATGGTGGAAGAAGTGGCTGGTGCCGGGCATGCGTACCAGTTCCGGCGGCTGCGGCAGGTGGCGCAGGGAATCGACCCAGTCGAAGACGGCCTGCGGGTCGACGATCTCGTCGGCTTCGCCCTGGATCACCAACCAGGGGCAATCGGGTGGCGTGATCGCGCTGAAGTCCCAGCTGCGGCCGGCAGCCGGCGGGGCGATGGAGACGAGCACCCCCGGCTGCAGTTCGGCGGCGCACTTGATGGTGACGTAGGAGCCGAAACTGAAGCCGGCCAGCCACAGGCCGCTGCCGGGACGCTGTTCGCGCACCCAGGCGGCCACGGTGCGCAGGTCATCGGACTCGCCGCGGCCTTCGTCGAAATGGCCGGTTGAGGCGCCGGCGCCGCGGAAGTTGAAGCGCACCGTGGTCAGGCCCAGTTCGCGCAGCGCGCGCGCGGCCATGGTCACGACCTTGTTGTGCATGGTCCCGCCCTCGGTGGGCAGCGGGTGGCAGACGATGGCGACCAGGGGCAGGGCGTCGGCGTCGGGCGGGTCGACCGCGACTTCGAGCAGGCCGGCGGGGCCGGGCAGATGCACGGTGGCCGAAGCGGTGGGGAACGGGATGTCGCTCATGCCCGCATTTTAGGGGCGATGGCGGGTTGGCGCCGGGATTTGCCGGTCACGGGCTGGCTTGGCCGACAGCTTGAGTGGTCGCGCGTGCGGGTGACGGCAGACGTCCCGGCCCCAAAACGACAACGCCGCCCGGAGGCGGCGTCGTTGCGGCGGGTGGTGCAAGGTCCGCTTACTTGATGTTGGCCATCATCCAGTCGACGGTGGCCTTGACCTGGGCTTCGCTCAGGCCGGGGTTGCCGCCCTTGGCAGGCATCACGCCGGCGGTGCCGGTGAAGCCTTCCATCGCGTGCTTGTACAGCGTGTCCTTGCCCTTGCCGACGCGGGCGCCGAAACCGGCGGCGGTCAGGGTCGGGGCACCGCCGGCGCCGGAGGTGTGGCAGCCGGTGCACAGGTTGCCGAAGATCACCGAGCCATCCAGCGTGCCGCCATAGGCGACCTGCGAAGCGGCCTTGTCCGCCGCCGCCTTGATCGCGGCGGTCTGGGCCGCGGCACCGGTGGTGCCGGCGTAGACCGCGCCGGCCGGGGCGATGCGTTCGTGGGTCAGGCGCGCGGCGTCCGGGTGGACTTCCGCCGGCAGCTGCAGGTGCACGAAGTAGGCACCGCAGATCAAACCAACGGTCACCAGCATCAGGAAGCCGATCACCAGGGAGAATTTCTTGAGGAATTCGAGGTCGTAATTGCGCACGAGGACTGTTCCTGAGGACTGGCCCGGACCTTGTGGTCTGGCCAGACGGCCGGGTCAAAGAGCGGGAATTATTCCAGATGCGCCGGATCGGCGCGAGTTCCGCGTGTCGGCGAGGGGCTTTTGGGGGTGAACGGGCGGCTGCGGGACTGCTGCCCGGGTCTTGCCGGGTGGGATTCGCGCCAGCTGCGGAGCTGGAGGGGCGGCTGACGCTTTCAGGTGCCGGGGGCGAATGGCAGCTCGGCCACGGCTCGAGCTGGCCGGGAGACAGCAAGGCATGTGCCGCTCTGATGATGCGGACCTGCCGCGAAACTGGCGCGCCTGGAGGGATTCGAACCCCCGACCAATGGCTTCGGAAGCCACTACTCTATCCGGCTGAGCTACAGGCGCGTTTTAGGGCGCGCATCATCGCACGTTGCCTGAAGGGGTGCGAGCAACGCAGCGGGTGCGATTGGCGACGGGATCCTCCGGTGAGTGCATGCCCCCGGCGTTGCGGCATCGGATCAGGTTCGTGAGTTCAGGGTCGCGCCTTCGGAGCCGCGCCTTCAAAACCGCCAGGGCCACCTTTCAGCCACGCATCCAGGATGCGCATCCACGATCACGCCACGTTGCGCGAATGCCGCTGCAACCAGCCGCTGAACTCGGCCAACGGCATCGCCTTGGCGAACAGGTGGCCTTGCACGACGTCGCAGTTGCGCTGCCGCAATGCGTCGAAGGTGTCCTGGTCTTCCACGCCCTCGGCCACGACCGACAGGTCGAAGCGGTGGGCGAGGTCGATGATCAGCGAGGCGATGTCGGCGCTGGCTTCGTCGGTGAGCAGGCCGTGGACGAAGGACTTGTCGATCTTCAGTTCGTCGGCCGGGATGTCCTTGAAGTAGGCCAGGCAGGAATAGCCGGTGCCGAAATCGTCGATCGAGATCTTCACGCCCATGTCGCGGATGCGCGAGAGCACGCCGAAGCTGTGGCGCGGATCGGCGACCAGCGAGCGTTCGGTGATCTCCAGCACCAGTTGCACGTCGGGCTTGGCCCACAGGTGCAGGGCGTTCTCGACCAGGTCGGGCAGGTCGTCCTGGCCGACCAGTTCGGCCGGCACGTTCACCGCCACCGACATCGGGCCGTGCGGCTTGTCCCACTCGCTGGCGTGGCGCAGCGCGGTGTTCAGCGCCCACGCGGTCATGGTCTTGATCTGCCCGGTCTGTTCGGCGATCGGGATGAACTGCTCGGGCGACACCAGGCCGCGCGCGCGGTGCTGCCAGCGCATGAGTGCTTCGGCGCCGATCGGCCGCAGGTCGCTCATGCGCAGCTTGGGCTGGTAGGTGAGGTACAGCTCGCCGCGTTGCAGGGCGTCGCCCAGCTCGATCTCGAGGTCCCAGAATTCGGAGAAGCCGCGATCTTCGTCGTTGTCGGGGGCGAAGAGGAAATGCTGGCCGGTCGCGCGCGCCATCTCCAGGCTCTTCTCCGCCTGGCGCAGCAGGAACTCACCCTGGCTGGCATGCATCGGGCACAACGCGGCGCCGATCGTGGCGGTCATGCGCAGCTTGCCTTGCGGCGCCTCGAACGGGACCTCGAGCAGGCGGAACAGTTTCTGCACCGCCAGTTCGGCGTGGCCCTTGTTGAGGATGCGCGGCAGGATCAGGGCGAAGCGGTTGTCGCCGATGCGCGCGGCATGGTCCTGCATGCGGGTGACGTCGCGCAGTTGCGCCGCCAGGTGCTGCAGCGCGCGGTCGCCGAACTCGTAGCCGTGCGCGGCGTTGAGGCGGGCGAAGCCGTCGATGTCGATGACGATCAGCGCGAGCGAGCTCTGCTGCTCGTTGCACAGCGCCACGTGCCGGCGCAGCAACGAGAGGAAGCTGCGACGGTTGTGCAGGCCGGTGAGATCGTCCTCGATGCCGGCCATGCGCGGGTCAGGCGAGGAACAGTTCGACCGGATCGATGCCGTAGGCGCCGCTGGGCAGACCGCCCTTGACGCTCAGCGGCTGTCCGCGTTCGTCGTGTTCCACCTCGCCCAGGTCGAGCACGCGGAACTGCTGCAACGGCAGCTTGTCGGCATCCAGCAGCAACATCACCCGCGGGCGCAGGCGCTTGAGGCTGTGCACGTCGGTGACCACGGCGACCTGGCCGTTGGAGAGTTCCACCAGCGAGCCGGTGGGATAGATGCCGCAGTTCTGGATGAACTGTTCGACCAGCTCAGCCTGGAACTGCTTGCCGCGTTGTTCGTACAGCTCGTTGACGGCCTGGTGCGGTGAGCGGCTCTTCGCGTACGGCCGCTGGCAGGTCATCGCGTCGTAGCTGTCGACCAGGCCCATGATGCGGCCGAAGATCGGGATCTCGCTGCCGCTCAGGCGCCAGGGATAGCCGCTGCCGTCGTGGCGCTCGTGGTGGGTGGCGACGATCTCGCGGATCTTCGGTGAGAGGCCGGGCGTGTCGTCGACGATCTCCAGGCCGTGCTGCACGTGCTGATGCACGAGTTCGATGTCCTCCGGCGTCAGCGGCGTGGTCTTCGTCAGCAGTTCCATCGGCAGGCGCGTCTTGCCGACGTCGGCCAGCAGCCCGCCCAGCGAGAGGATCTGCAGTTCGGCGCGATCCAGCCCGAGGTGGCGACCGAAGCTCGCCGACCAGATCGCGCAGCCCATCGCGTGCTGGTAGCCGTAACTGTCGCGGCGCTTCATCTCCTTGAGCCACACGAACGCGGTGGGATTGCGCAGGATCGAGTCGATCATCGCGCTGACGCCGTCCTTGAGCTTCTCGAGGTCCAGGCGCTTGCCGGTCTGCAGATCGGTCATGACCTCGTCGATCGCCGCTTCCAGCGTGGCGTGGACCTGTTCGGCCTGCGCCAGTTCGGTCTGCACGTCGTGCTCGGCTTGCCAGTCCTGCTTGCGCAGGCGCTGCACTTCTTCGGCCGCGCGCTGCTGGCGGACCTTGTCGGGTTCGTCGAAGGCGAGGAAGCGTGGGTCGGGCGAGCGCCCCAGGCTCACGTCCACCCAGACGTGATTGCAGATGCGCTGGAGCATCGCGATCTCGTCGTCGGTGGTGATCTTCAGGCCCTGCAACAGGAAGGCCGTTTCCAGCCATGGTCGATCGAGCCGGCTGACATACATGCCATGGGCGAGGCCCTTGGCGCTGATCCTGACTTCCCTGCTATTGATGTCCATACCCAGGCATCCCCTCGGGCCAGGCGCTGGCGCTAGCCTAATATGACCCAATGCCGGCGGCAAAACACGCCACCGATACGCGAAAAAGCCCCATCTGACGGCCACGCATGACCTACGAACGCGACTACGACCCCATCCCGGTACCCGTGCCACGTTGGCGTGAACGACTGGGCCAGTACTGGCGACTGGTGCGCGGCGATCGTCCGATCGGCTGGCTGCTGTTGTTGTGGCCGACGTGGTGGGGCTTGTGGCTGGCGGCGAAGGGCATGCCGCGGTTGTGGCCGCTGGTGGTGTTCAGCCTGGGCGTGTGGCTCACGCGCTCGGCCGGCTGCGTGATCAACGACTACGCCGACCGCTGGCTCGATCCGCACGTGGAACGCACCCGGCAGCGTCCGTTGGCGACCGGCGCGGTATCGGGACGCGAGGCGCTGGCGGTATTCGCGGTGCTGATGCTGGTGGCGTTCGCGCTGGTGCTGACGCTGAACAGGTTGACCGTCTACATGAGCTTCGTCGGCGTGCTGCTGGCGGCGAGCTATCCCTACCTCAAGCGCTACACCTACCTGCCGCAGGTCTATCTGGGGCTGGCGTTCGGCTGGGGTATCCCGATGGCGTTCGCGGCGATCCAGGGCACGGTGCCACCGGTCGCATGGCTGCTGTACGTCGCCAACATCCTCTGGGCGACCGGGTACGACACCTGGTACGCGATGGTCGATCGCGACGACGACCTGCGCATGGGCAGCAAGTCGACCGCGATCCTGTTCGGCGAGATGGACCTGGTCGCGCAGGGCCTGCTGTATGGGCTGTTCTTCTATGCGCTGTTCCTGGTGGGCAGGCGCGCTGAGCTGGGCACCTACTACTGGTATGGATTGGGCGTCGCGGCGGTGCTGGTGGCCTACCAGTTCGTCATCGCGCGCAATCGCGAACGTGAGACGTGTTTCAGGGCCTTCCTGCACAACCATTGGGTAGGGGCGGTGGTGTTCGCCGGCTTTGCGGCGGCGTTGTGGCAGAAAGGCGCATGACGGCGGCGTCGGTGTCGCGCGACAGCCGCATGGTGCGCGCGGCGTTGCGCAGCGCCGCCTTCGCCGAGCGCTGGTTCCCCGATGCCTATGTGTTCGCGGTGCTTGGCGTTGTGATCGTTGCTATCGCCGCGATGGCAATGGGCGCCACGCCACAGGCGACGGCGCAGGGCTTCGGCAAGGGTTTCTGGAGCCTGATTCCCTTCACCATGCAGATGGTGTTCGTGGTGATCGGTGGCTATGTCGTGGCCACGGCGCCGGTGGTGGCGCGGCTGATCGAACGGCTGGCGCGCGTGCCGACGACGGGGCGCGGCGCCATCGCGTTCGTCGCCGTCGTCAGCATGTCGACCTCGCTGCTGAGCTGGGGTTTCTCGCTGGTGTTCGCGGGCCTGCTGGCGCGCGCGTTGGCCCGGCGCGAATCGTTGCGCATGGACTATCGCGCTGCTGGCGCTGCGGCCTACCTCGGGCTGGGTGCGGTGTGGGCGATGGGGTTGAGTTCGTCGGCGGCGCAGTTGCAGGCCAACCCGGCGAGCATGCCGCCCGGCCTGCTGGAGATCACCGGCGTGTTGCCGTTCACCCAGACGATCGCGCTGTGGCAGTCGATGGCGCTGACGGCGGTGCTGATCGCGGTGTCGGTGCTGGTGGCATGGCTCACGGCGCCGACGGGTGATTCGGCGCGCACGGCACGGGAGTGCGGTGTGGGTGTCGAAGTCGTTGATGCCGACACTGCTGGCGCTGTCGACGCCGGCGCCGTCGACGCCAAGGCCACCGCGCGTCCCGCCGAATGGCTGGAACGCAGCCCGTTGCTGACGATCGCGCTGTCGTTGCTGGCGCTGGGCTGGTTGTGGAGCGAGTTCGCGACCCGGCCGCCCGTCAGCGCGATTGCGGATCTCAACACCTACAACCTGCTGTTCCTGTCGCTGGGCCTGCTGCTGCACTGGCGGCCGCGCAGCTTCCTCGATGCGGTGGCGAAGGCGGTGCCGTCCACCACCGGCGTGCTGGTGCAGTTCCCGCTGTACGGCGGCATCGCGATGATCCTTACCGGCGTGGCCGGCGACGGCGGGCAGACGCTGGCGCACCGGCTCGCGGGCGTGTTCGTGCAGGTCGCATCGCAGGACAGCTTCGCGGTGGTGATGGGCGTGTATTCGGCGGTGCTGGGCTTCTTCGTGCCATCGGGTGGCGGCAAGTGGATCATCGAGGCGCCGTACGTGATGCAGGCCGCCAACGAGCTGCGCGTGCACCTCGGCTGGGCAGTGCAGGTCTACAACGCCGCCGAGGCCCTGCCGAACCTGGTCAATCCGTTCTGGATGCTGCCGTTGCTGGGCGTGCTGGGGTTGAAGGCGCGCGACATTGTCGGCTTCACCTTCCTGCAGCTGCTGGCGCACGTCCCGCTGGTGCTGGGCCTGTTGTGGCTGCTGGGTCGGACGCTGGACTATGTGCCGCCGGTGATGCCGTAGGCGCGGGCGACGCGCACATCGCTGTCGCGCGAGTGATCGTTGTCGCGTCGGATTCCCGCTACGGCACACGCGCGCATACCCAGGCATCCACGCGCGCCACGCCGGCGCGTCGCAACGCCCCTGCCGCGGCGTGCAGCGTCGCGCCAGTGGTCATCACATCGTCGACCAGTGCGATGTGCGCCGGTAACGGCGCGCGCGCGTCCACGGCGAACGCGTCCTTGAGATTGCGCCGTCGCGCCGCCGCGCTCAGTTCCGATTGCGGCGATGTCGCGCGGATGCGCTGCAACAGGTTCGCGTGCAATGGAATATCGAGTGCCGCCGCCAACGGCCTGGCCAGCTCCAGCGCCTGGTCGTAGCCACGCCGCCGCAGCCGCGCGCGGTGCAGCGGCACGGCGACGATGGCTTCCGGGCGCGGCAGGCCCGCAAATGCCTGTGCCATCAACTGCGACAACAGGGCGCCGGCGGCCAGGTCGCCATGGAACTTGAAGCGCGGCAGCAGGCGGTCCAACGGCGCGGCGTAGACGCAGGCGGCATGGACCTCCGCCAGCGCCGAGCGGCGCCGACGGCGGGCGAGCAATGCTTCGCGACGCAGACAGGCACCGCAGACCGCGGGTGCCGGCAACGGATTCGGGATGGGGATCGCGCAGGACAGGCAGGCGCTGCGGTTCCAGGGCAGGGCATCGAAACAGGCGTCGCACAGGTCCAGTCCGTCCAGACCCGGGGCTTCGCAGGCCAGGCAGCGGCTGGGCCACAGCAGGTGCGCCGGGTCCAGCCGCAGCCAGTGGAGCAGGTGGCGGCGCGGTCCTTCGATGACGAGGGTCGGTGCGGATGCGGGCATGGTCATGGAATCCAGACTGGGCGGGACCGCCCCGCGGTGTCTGTCGGAAAACGCCGCGTCGCGGCGTCAGGCGATGCGCCGGCAGGCGCCGTACCGATGGCCGACAGGCCCGTAAACCAGAATCGTCAATGTCCGGTTGACAGTGCCGAAGGGGCTTCCCAGACTTCCGGGGCTCACTGACGAGTTTTCACCGCCGTGCCCGGAATCCCCATGCCTGCCGCCAGCCACTCCCCCGCGCCCGTCCGCCACGACTGGTCCCGCGCCGAAGTCCGCGCCCTGTTCGACCTGCCGTTCCCGGAACTGCTGCACCGTGCCGGCACCGTGCATCGCGAACACTTCGACCCGCGCGAGGTCCAGGTCAGCACGCTGCTGTCGATCAAGACCGGCGGCTGTCCCGAAGACTGCGGCTACTGCCCGCAGGCCGCGCGTTACCACACCGGTGTCGACGCGACGAAGCTGATGTCGACCGAAGCCGTGGTGGAGAAGGCGAAGCAGGCCAAGGCCGCCGGCGCGTCGCGCTTCTGCATGGGCGCGGCGTGGCGCTCGCCGAAGGACCGAGACATCCCCAAGGTCGCCGCGATGATCCAGGAGGTGAAGTCGCTCGGCCTGGAAACCTGCGCCACCTTGGGCATGCTCTCGGGCGATCAGGCCCGCGCGCTCAAGGACGCCGGCCTGGACTACTACAACCACAACCTGGACACCGCGCCGGAGTTCTACGGCGAGGTCATCCACACCCGCGAGATGCAGGACCGGCTGGACACCCTCAGCCACGTGCGCGACGTCGGCATGAAGACCTGCTGCGGCGGCATCGTCGGCATGGGCGAGCAGCGCGACCAGCGCGCCGGCCTGCTGCAGACCCTGGCCAACCTGCCAGCGCATCCGGACTCGGTGCCGATCAATCGCCTGGTGCAGGTTGAAGGCACGCCGCTGGCGGGCACCGCGCAGCTGGACCCGTTCGAGTTCGTGCGCACGATTGCCGTCGCCCGGATACTGATGCCGCGCTCGATGGTCCGCCTCTCCGCCGGCCGCGAATCGATGTCGGACGAACTGCAGGCGCTGTGCTTCCTTGCTGGCGCCAACTCCATCTTCTACGGTGAGAAATTGCTGACGACCGGCAACCCCGACACCGAGCGCGATATGGCATTGTTCGACCGTCTGGGCCTGGTGCCCATGCCGGTCGTTCAACAGGGGGAGACCGTGCACGCCGACATCCTGGAAACCACCGACGCCGCGTCCGTGTGCGACGTCGCCCGCGCGGTGGCCTGACATGCCGCGCGAATCCTGGCGTGAACGCCTCCAGGCCGCGCAGGCCGAGCGCGTCGCCAAGTCGCGCGTGCGCACCCTGCGGCCGGTCGTCCATCGCGACGGCGCGCGCGTGGAAGTCCTCGATGAGAAGGGCGCGCACCGCAAGCTGCTGAACTTCTGCGGCAACGATTACCTCGGTTTGTCGCAGCACTTCGCCGTGATCAACGCGTTGCAGGATGCCGCTTCACGCGAAGGCGCCGGCGGTCTCGCCTCGCATCTGGTCTGCGGCCACCACCAGATGCACGAAGCGCTGGAGAAGGAACTGGCCGACTGGCTCGGCGCGCCGCGCGCGCTGCTGTTCGGCAGCGGTTTCATGGCCAACCTTGCCGTCGTGCAGTCGCTGCTGGGCGACGACGACGTCTGCGTGCAGGACCGCCTCAACCACGCCAGCCTGATCGATGCCGCGCGCCTGTCCGGTTGCAAGCTGCGCCGCTACCCGCATGGCGACTCCGCGGGTGCGCTGCGCCTGCTGCGCGAAGCCGCCGACGGCGTGGCGATGCTCGCGACCGACGGCGTGTTCAGCATGGACGGCGATGTGGCGCCGCTGCGCGAACTCGCCCTCGTCGCACGCATGCAGAAGGCGCTGATGTACGTGGACGACGCGCACGGCGTCGGCGTGGTCGGCCCCGGCGGTCGCGGCAGCGTCGCCGAAGCGCAGCTGGGTATCGACCTGGTGCCGCTGCAGCTGGTCACGCTCGGCAAGGCGCTGGGCGGTTACGGCGCTGCCGTCGTCGGCGACGCGGACATCATCGATCACCTCGCGCAGACCGCACGCTCCTACATCTACACCACCGCGTTGCCGCCGGCGCAGGCCGCCGCGACGCTCGCCGCGGTCAAGCTCGCGCGCACCGAGGAATGGCGTCGCGGCAAGCTGTTCGACCTGATCGCGCATTTCCGCGAACGTGCGCAGCAGGCCGGGCTGGTGCTGCAGCCGTCCGAGACGCCGATCCAGCCGGTGATGTGCGGCGACGAGAAGCGCGCGTTGTCGATGTCGGCCACGCTCGAACAGCGCGGCTACTGGGTCACCGCGATCCGTCCGCCGACGGTGCCCGAAGGCCGCGCGCGCCTGCGCGTGACGTTGTCGGCGCTGCATTCCGACGCAGACGTCAACGGCCTGGTGGATGCGCTCGGCCGCGCCCGCGACAAGGCCGAAGCCGAAGCGCGCGTCGCCGAATTCCTGCGCTGAGGCGGGCCATGCATATCGAAACGCGCGGGCAGGGTCCCGCGCTGGCGCTCATCCATGGCTGGGCGATGCACGGCGGCCTGTTCGCGCCGCTGGTGGATCGACTGGCCGATCGCTACACGCTGCACCTGGTCGATTTGCCGGGCCACGGTCACGCGCGCGAAGACGAGACGCCGCTCGTGCCCGACGCGCTGGCGACGGAACTAGTGGCGCGCGTGCCCGATGCGGTGTGGCTGGGCTGGTCGCTCGGCGGGCAGTTCGCGTTGCGGGCGGCGCTTGACCACCCGCATGCGGTGCGCGGGCTGGTGATGGTGGCGTCGTCGCCGCGCTTTGTGGTCGGTGAGGACTGGACGCATGGTGTTGGCCCGCAGCTGTTCCGCGATTTCGGCGACGCGCTGGCGAAGGATTTCCGCGGCACGCTGGATGGATTCCTTGCGCTGGAAGCGCTGGGTTCCGCGCACGCGCAGGAAGAGCTGCGCAGCCTGCGGGCGCAGGCCTTCGAACGTGGCGAACCGGCGCCGCGTGCGCTGCTGGAGGGATTGCGTCTGCTCGATGCGTTCGACGCGCGCGACGAACTACCGATGCTGCGCGTTCCCAGCCTGTGGTTGTCGGGTCGTCGCGATCGCCTGGTGCCCGCGGGTGCGATGCCAGCCGCCGCCGCGCTGACGCCTGGCGCACGCAGCGTGGTGATCGCCAACGCGGGTCACGCGCCGTTCCTAGGCGCGCCGGACGAAGTGGCGGGCGAGATCGCGGCGTTCATGGATGGGTTGGGATAAGTGACATGAGGTCATTCCTGCTTGCTCCGCTTCGCTGTTAAGCCGATGGAATGGCGCAGAAAGAAACAGTTAACTGAAGAGCTCGGTTTTTTGCTCGTCATTCCCGCCCTTGCTTTCCTGACGTCGCTGGATCCCCGACCTTCGCGGGGATGACGGCAACCATCCAGGCCCTCCTTAACCAGCACCAGCAACTGATAGCAACAGGCAGACGACCACCTATGCCTCCACTTTTCGATCACCGCCAGGTCCGCCGCGCCTTCTCCCGCGCCGCGCACCACTACGACGACGCCGCTGCGTTGCAGCGCGAAGTCGCCGCGCGCCTGCTCGAATCGCTGGACTACTTCGACGAGCGCGCACAACGCGAAGCCGGCAACGGCAAGCCGCGTGCGCCGGAGGTCGTGCTCGACGTCGGGTGCGGGCCGGGTCATGCGACCGTGGCGATGCAGCAGCGCTGGCCCAAGGCGCAGGTGATCGCGCTCGACCTCGCCCTGCCGATGGCGCGCGAGGCCGGTGCCAACGCGAAGCAGCTGCGGTCGTCCGCATCGCTGATTCCAAATCCGTTCGCGCGTACGCCGCGCCCGCAACCGCTGTGCGCGGATGCACGCGCGCTGCCGCTGGCCGACGGCGTCGTCGACGTGCTGTTCTCCAACCTGTGCCTGCAGTGGGTCGAGGATCTGCCGGCGGTGTTCGCCGGATTCCGTCGCGTGCTCAAGCCCGGCGGACTGATGGTGCTGTCGACCTTCGGCCCCGACACCCTGTGGGAACTGCGCGACGCCTTCACTCACGCCGACAGCGCGCCGCACGTCAGCCCGTTCGCCTCGATCGCGCAGTTCGGCGACGCGCTGATCGCTTCCGGGTTCAAGGATCCGGTGCTGGATCGCGATGAATTCGTGCTCGGCCACGACACGCTTGCCGACCTGATGCGCGAGCTGCGTACGCTCGGTGCGACCAATGCGTTGGATACCCGTCGGCGCAGCCTCACCGGTCGCGCCCGCTTCGCCCGCGCCGCGCAGGCCTATGAACCCGCGCGTCGCGACGGCCGGTTGCCGGCGACGTGGGAAGTCATCACCGCGCAGGCCTGGGGTCCACCACCGGGGACGCCGATCCGTGTCGGTGGCGTCGATGAAGTGCGGGTGCCGGCGGCAAGGATTCCGATCCGGCGACGTTGAGTGCCGGCGCGCGCTCAGTAACATCCGGCCATACAGGCCGGTTGGGAAAGCGGGCGGAGCAGCTTCGGTCGTTCAATTTCCAGTGGCCGCGGGCGCGGCCCCAATGTCCTCGGGCTTGAAAGACCATCGTGGCCAGCACAGCGCCCGCCGCGTAGATTGCAGCGCATGAATCCCCAGCTTCGCCAACGCACGCTGCTTGCCGTCGCCATCGCGCTGGCGTCGGCGTTGTTCTTCACCTGCACCTACGTGCTCAATCGCGCCGCGGCCAACGGCGGCGGCGACTGGGCGTGGACCGCGTGCCTGCGCTACCTCATCACGTTGCCGATCATGCTGCTGGTGATGCCATGGCAAGGCGGCATGGCGCCGGTGTGGCGGGCGATCCGCGCGCATCCGGGGCCGTGGTTGCTGTGGAGCGGGGTTGGCTTCGTGCTGTTTTACCTGCTGCTGAGTTTCGCCGCGGCGAGCGGGCCCTCGTGGCTGGTGGCGGGCACCTTCCAGCTCACCGTGATCGCGGGCATGTTGTGCGCGCCGTTTCTTTATCGCCGCGGTGATGCGCGCGGCCGGATTCCGTTGCCTGCGTTGCTTGCCGGGATTGTCGTGGTGGCAGGCGTGCTGCTGATGCAGTTCGGCCACGGGGGCGGTCGACTGGATCGTGATGGGTGGATCGCACTGGTGGCGGTGGCGATCAGCGCCTTCGCCTATCCACTCGGCAATCGTGGCCTGCTGCTGCATCTGGAGCATGCCAGTAAGGAGCATGCCGGCACCGAACTCAATGCGACCCAGCGCGTGTTCGGCATGACCCTGGCGAGCCAGCCGTTGTGGTGGGCGGTCGCCGCGTTTGCCTTCGCGAAGACGGGCGCGCCGCCGGCCGGGCAGGTGATGTTTGCCGCAGGCGTGGCGCTGGGCGCGGGCGTGATCGCCACCGTGCTGTTCTTCCAGGCCACCGGCATGGTCCGAAACGATCCCACCGGGCTGGCCGCCGCCGAAGCGATGCAAGCCGCGGAAATCCTCTTTGCCACGCTGATTGGCGTGCTGTGGCTGGGTGAAGCCTGGCCGCAAGGGCGTGCGTTGTGGGGTGCGCTGGTCGTGATCGTCGGCATCGTCGCCTTCAGCGTCGTCGCTGCACGTGCCGCGGCGGGTGATCGCCATGCGACGCAGGAATTGCGCAGCGATAGGGGCGGCTAGTGCCGGTTGACAGTGGTGGGGTCGATCGTGAGGATTTCCCGCAGCGCATGATTGAACTGAGACGACTTTGCCCGGACGACGAGGATGCCTTCCTTGAGGCACGGTCCGCGGTGCCTGCGGACAATCCAACGTTCCTGCGGGACTACCGTCGGGGCATGACATTCCCGCGTTTTCTTCGCCTCCTGGATGATCATCGCGTCGGGCGCGGGTTGCCGCCGGATGTGGTCCCTTCTTCGTTTCTGTTCGCGTTCGGCCAGAGGCGCATCGTCGGGCGTGCCTCCATTCGCCACGCACTCACTCCCCAACTCGAGCGAGTGGCAGGACATGTGGGTTACGCAGTTCTCCCGGAGTTCCGGAACCGCGGCTACGCGACGCAGATACTTGGAGAGGCAGTCCGCTTCGCACATGCTGAGCTCGGCCTGGATCGCGTGCTGGTGACGTGCGACGACGACAACATCGCTTCCATGCGCGTGATCGAGAAGAATGGCGGCGTCTTTGAGGACACCTATCACGACGACACGTTACGCCGCCCAAAACGTCGCTACTGGGTTGCGGCAACCGGTACGTAGCCTCGCGATTCTTTCAAGCCGAAGCCGCTTCGCGGCTCGGCTTGGGTGCCGGTGGTCGCGCAGCTAGCGCTTCACTACCTCGAAGATCACCCGGCGCTGGTACGGCGCGCCCAACGGTTCCGCGCGATAGCCTCGTGCAGCCAGCTCGTCGCGCAGCTGCGGCCACAGGCCCTGCTTGCAGATCCATACCTGGCCGGGTTCGCCCCTGGCCAGTTCCTGCGCGAGACTTTCGTCGTATTCGGGATCGAAGCGTGGGCCGCGCAACGGTGCCAGCGAGATCTTCTCCACCTGCGCATCCAGGTGCAGGTGCAATCCGTAACGCGCCATGTCCTGGACGAACAGCACTTCGGTGACCGTGTGGTGGGCGCGCGAGCGGATCGTGTCGGCCCAGGCCGAGGCATCCTTGTGCGTCGGCCATTTCGCCGCGGCCACCTGCAGTACCAGCAGCAGCGCGGCCCACGCCGCGAGCCAGCGCCAACGTGGCGGTGATCGGCCTTCCTGCCACCGTTGCCGCGCGATGATCACGGCCAGGGGCAGGAACGATGGCAGCAGATACAGCGGCATGCGCGATCGCGCCAGGCAGAACACCATCAGCGGCACCAGCAGCCAGAGCGCGAGGAGCACGCCAGCGGCGTCCGCGTCGCGTCGCGTGCGATCACGCCAGTCGCGCAACCGTCGTGGCAGCGCGCGCGCCCAGCGCCACAGCGCCGGCGTCCATGGCAGCGTACCCACCAGCAGCGTCGGCGCGTAGACCTTGAGCCAGCCGTACCACTCGCCGTTGCGGCCGAAGTCGTTGGTGGTGACGCGATTCACCACCTCGTCGCCGATGTAATAGCGCAACAGGCCCGGATGGTTGGCGATCACCGCGACGTACCACGGCAACGCCAGCAGCACGAACACGACGATGCCCGACAGCTGCAGCACGCGCCCATGCCGCTGCGGCATCAACGCATTGAAACCGAGTACCACCAGCAGGTAGAGCAGTGCCGGCGGCCCCTTTGTGAGGAACCCCAGTGCGAACGCGGCCCACATCAACGTGATCCATATCAATATGATCCAGCGCTTGCGTCCTATCGGCCCGAAGCGGGATTCCACGAACGCCCACATCGCCGCGCCCACGCACGCCGACAGCAGGTAGTCGGTGGTGATCATGTGCGAGGCGCCGAAGGTGACCAGCATCGTCGCGTACGCCACCGCGGCCGGCATGCGTGCGGCCGGCACCAATCGGCCAGCCACGCGCCACGCAAGCCAGGTGCAAAGCAGGAACGACAGCGCCGACGGCAGCCGCGCCGCCCACGGGTTGTGCCCGAACACCGCGATGCTGGACGCGATCACCCAGTAGGTCAGCGGCGGCTTGGTCCAGTGCGCGACTTCATCACTGCGATGCGGGTTGAGCCAGTCGCCGCTGTCGAGCATGTTCAGCGCGACATTCGTGTAGCGGCCTTCGTCCGGATCCCAGATGCCGCGCGCCCCGAGCAGGCCGAAGGCGAGGACGATTGCCAGCAGGGTCGTCCATGCAGCAGGGGTGCGCAGCCATTGACGCATGCAGTGGGAGTGATCGCGCGGAGATGATCCAACCAGCGTAGCCGGCGCGATGCTACGCCCCGGTTACGGCTGCGCTGCCGTCCGCGAACAGCACTGCCAGCGCGTCGAGGTCGACGTTGCCACCCGACACCACCACCCCCACGCGCTGTCCGGCGAAGCGTTCGCGATCGCTGAGGACCACCGCCAGCGCGACCGCGGAAGAAGGTTCGATCAGCTGCTTGGTCCGCTGCCAGAACAGCCGCATCGCGCGCACGGTGGCCGCATCGTCCGCGAGCAGCACCTGCACGTCGTGCTCGCGCAGCAAGGCGAAGTTGGGCGCGCCGAGCAGGCCACGCAGGCCGTCGCAGATCGTATCGGGGGTCAATGCAGTGACGCGCTCGCTATGCTGCAGCGACAGGTGGGCGTCGGCGGCGCCGGTGGGCTCGGCACCATACACACGGGTCGACGGCGACGTGGCGTGGGTGGCGATGGCCGTTCCGCCGAGCAGGCCGCCGCCGCCGACCGGCGTGATGACCGCATCGAAATGGCCACCGGCCTGGCTCAGCAGTTCCAGCGCAGCCGTGCCCTGGCCGGCGATCACGCGCGCGTCGGCGTAGGGATGCACCAGTTCCGCGCCGGTGTCGCGCTGCACCTGCGCGCATTTCTCCTCGCGCGCGGGAATCGAAGCGGCGCAGCGATGCAGCGTCGCGCCGTAGGCTTCGATGGCCACCACCTTGCTCGCCACCGCGCCTTCCGGCACGACCACGTGGCAGGCGATCCCGCGCGTGCGTGCCGCCAGCGCCAGCGCGGCACCGTGGTTGCCGGAGGAGTGGGTGACCACGCCGTGCGCGGCCTGTTCCGGCGTCAGCGACCACACCGCGTTGCAGGCGCCGCGGAACTTGAACGCGCCCGCGCGCTGCAGGTGTTCGGCCTTGAAGTGCAGTTCGCAGCCGGCCAGTGCGTCCAGCGTGCGCGAGCGTAGGACCGGCGTGTGGTGGGCGTGCGGTGCGATGCGGGCGGCGGCGGCCAGGACGGCGGCGAAATCGGGCAGGTGTGCGGAAGCGGGTTCGGTCATCACCAGATGCTAGCGCGATGGCCGACGCGGGACGCGCGGGATCCATGCACTGGCCCCAGTCGGAACTCCGGCCCGGCACGCTTCATCGGAAGAATTAAGCGCGAGTTCAATCCCATGGACCGAAGCTGCATCACTGACTTGGGGGTTCCGCCATGATCCGCAAACTGCTCGTTCCGGCACTGGCCGCAGGCCTGCTGGCCGGCTGCGTCACCGACTACGCCTATCGCGAAGACGGTGGCGGCTACTACTACGGTCAACCCGGCGTGGAATACCGCTATCAGGACTACGGCTACTACCCCGGCTACTACTACCCGTATGGCTACGGCAGCTACTACGGCAATCCGTACTCCGGCTATTACGGCTATCCCTACTACGGCTATCCGTATTCCTACGGCTACCCCTACTGGCGCCACCACAGGCCGCGTCCGCCGCAGGGGAACCCGCCGCCGGACCAGACCGGCGGCCAACCGCGACCGGACGACAACCGCAACGACTCCCCCCGTCCGCCGCCGTGGCGCGATTTCAATCGGGGGCGGGTGGCGCAACCGGATCCGGCCACGATGGTGGCGCCGGGCCCAATGGAACGTCCGTCCAGGGAGCCCATGTCCCGGCCGATGCCGCGACCGATGGTGCGCCCGGACGAGCGCGCGGCCGACGCCCGATCCATGCCGCGTTTTGAGCCACGCCCCGAGCAGCGCCGCGACGACCGCCGCGACGAGCCGCGCATGCACGCGCCGCCGCCGATGCCGCGTGCGCAACCGCGCCGCGGGAGTGGTGAATCCGGACGGGAAAGCGAGCCCTGATCGAATGCCATCGCAGGCTGGCACTTCGGTCACATTTCAATCGCATCAAGGGCTTGCACCTCGAAGGAAGTGACGGCAAGCTGCAACCACTGACCGGTTGCGTCGCATTTCGACGTTGGCAGGCCAGCTGAGGGTTGCAAGCGCCGATGTCGGCGTCCCGCTGGGAATCACGGATCCCCCCTGTTCCGTCCCCGCTGGGCGCCGGCTCCTTCACCCGGCCGACTCCCTCGCAGCGCGGACACGCGCGCCCCTCGACCGACATTTCCAGTCGATTCCATTCGAAAGCGTATGGAATTTCGACCCGGTCGCGTGACCGGTTTCACAGTCCCGGAGGCGGGGCAAAAAAAGGGGCCGAACGTCCCCCGACATTCGACCCCTGGCTTCCCCTGCGAGCGCTTGGCCAGCCCCTGTTCCAAATCTAGCCGGCGTCTCGCGCCTGCCCCGCTGGGTGCAGGAGTAATGTCGCAGAAACCGTGCCAAGTTTTCACGCCGTCTTCACGGGCATTCACGGCGCGGGCGCGCGACCTAAAATGGGCAGTTGCCCCGTGCGGTGAGGGCGTTCACGTCGTGCCCGATTCCAACGAGAGTCTTCCAACGAGAGTCCATGAGCCAGTCGTTCTACAACCATGACGTGATCGTCGTCGGCGGCGGCCATGCAGGCACCGAGGCCGCGCTCGCCGCCGCACGTGCCGGCGCGCGCACGCTGCTGCTCACGCATTCGGTGGAAACTGTCGGCGCGATGAGCTGCAACCCGGCGATCGGCGGCATCGGCAAGGGTCACCTGGTCAAGGAGATCGACGCGCTCGGCGGCATCATGGCGCGCGCCGCCGACGCCGCCGGCATCCAGTGGCGCCGGCTCAACGCGAGCAAGGGCCCGGCGGTGCGCGCAACGCGCTGCCAGGCGGACCGCGCGCTGTACCGCGCCTTCATCCGTAGTGCGGTCGAGAGCCAGCCGAACCTGACCGTGTTCCAGTCCGCCGTCGACGACATCGTCTTCGATAACGGCAAGGTCACCGGCGTCATCACCCAGACCGGCCTGACGTTCACGGCGCCGGCCGTCGTGCTCACCGCCGGCACCTTCCTCGCCGGCAAGGTCCACGTCGGCCAGACCACCTACGCGGCCGGCCGTGCCGGTGATCCGCCCGCGGTCGCGCTTGCACAGCGCCTGCGCGAAGGCCCGTTCGTCGTCGATCGCCTCAAGACCGGCACGCCGCCGCGCATCGACGGCCGCTCGCTCGACTACACGGTGATGGAAGAGCAGCCCGGCGACGATCCGCGTCCGGTGATGTCGTTCCTCGGCACGCCGGCCGACCATCCGCGCCAGGTGTCGTGCTGGATCACCCACACCAGCGAGCGTACCCACGAGATCATCCGCGGCGCGCTCGACCGCTCGCCGCTCTACACCGGCCAGATCGAAGGCATCGGTCCGCGCTACTGCCCGTCGATCGAGGACAAGGTGGTGCGCTTCGCCGAGAAGGCGAGCCACCAGATCTTCGTCGAACCCGAAGGCCTCGACGTCGCCGAGATCTATCCCAACGGCATCTCGACCTCGCTGCCGTTCGACGTGCAGCTCGAGCTGGTGCGTTCGATCCGCGGCTTCGAGCAGGCGCACATCACCCGCGCCGGCTATGCGATCGAATACGACTTCTTCGACCCACGCGGTTTGAAGACCACGCTGGAGACGAAGGCGATCGACGGCCTGTTCTTCGCCGGCCAGATCAACGGCACCACCGGCTACGAGGAGGCCGCCGCGCAGGGCCTGCTCGCCGGCGTCAATGCAGCGCGCTACACGCAGCAGCGCGAAGGCTGGAGCCCGCGTCGCGACGAGGCCTACATCGGCGTGCTGGTCGACGACCTGATCACCCACGGCACGACCGAGCCGTACCGGATGTTCACCTCGCGCGCCGAATACCGGCTGCAGCTGCGCGAAGACAACGCCGACCTGCGCCTGACGCCGGTGGGACGCGAGCTCGGGCTGGTGGACGACACGCGCTGGTCGGCCTTCGACCGCAAGCGCGAGGCGATCGAACGCGAGAACACGCGACTCGCCGGCGTGTGGGCGGCGCCGAACAATGCACTCGGCCGCGAGATCAACGTGGCACTTGGCATCGAGATCACCCGCGAGACCAGCGCGCGCGACCTGCTCAAGCGACCGGAGCTCGACTACGCGAAGCTGATGCAGGTCGCATCGCTCGGCCCCGCGGTGGAAGACGCCACCGTGGCGGAGCAGGTCGAGATCGGCGTGAAGTATTCGGGTTACCTCGATCGCCAGCGCGAGGAGATCGAACGCCAGCAGCGCCATGAAAGCACCGCGATCCCGGGCGACTTCGACTACGCCGCCGTGCGTGGGCTGTCGGCCGAAGCCACGCAGAAACTGCAGCGCGTGCTGCCGCAGACCGTGGGCCAGGCGCAGCGCATTCCCGGGATGACGCCGGCGGCGATTTCGCTGTTGCTGGTGCACCTCGCCCGTTCCGGGCGTAGCCGCGTCGCGTAGGGAAGCTCTGAACAACTCTCACCCTGGCATCCCGAGCGCAGCGAGGGATCTGCTTTTCCCAGGCAAACCAACAGATCCCTCGCTACGCTCGGGATGACATTTGAATTGTTCAGACCTTCTCTGGGGAGTCGCGCACTGCAGTGTGTCGCGATGTGGTGATTGAAATGTGCGGCGCCGCGGAGGTCTTGTAGATGCGATGAGGGTTGCTGCCTCGCGCCTTCGTCACGTACTCGCCGCGCAGCAGGGCAAGCGCGCGGCCACGACTCGCGCTCACGCAACGCAATGCAGCGCGCAAGCAGCATCGCCGTCGCCGAAGCGTATCCGGGTTCCGCCTCGACCCCAGCGGGGCGCGCTAACCTGTCGTCATGAATTCGACCCTGAAGCCTGCACTGCTCGCCGCCTGCCTGCTCACTGCCTGCAATCGCGAGGCCGCCACGCCAGCCACCGCATCGGTCACCGCGTCGCACACGCTGGCAGTCACGCCGTGGTCGTTGCCGGTGGACGTCGCGGCTGCGCAACCCGACCTCGTCGTCGCGCCCGACGGTCGCCTGCTGCTGTCCTGGGTGGAGCCTCGCAACGACGGCCACGCGATGCGGTTCGCCGCCTACGACGCCGCGCACTGGAGCGCGCCCCGGGTGATCGCACGCGGCACGGACTGGTTCGTGAACTGGGCGGACACGCCGCACCTGCTGGCGACGATGGACGGCGCGCTGTGGGCGCACTGGCTGCGCAAGTCGGCCGTCGCCAGTTATGCCTATGACGTGGCCCTGGTGCGGTCAGGTGACGGCGGCGCCACCTGGTCGGCGCCGACGCGGGTCAACGACGACGGCACGCCGACGGAGCACGGTTTTGTCTCGCTGTGGCCGGCATCGCCGGATTCGCTCGGCATGACCTGGCTGGATGGACGCGAGACCGCATCGACTGCCGAGGAATCGGCCGGGCACGCGCACGGCGGCCACGAACCCGATGCAGGCGAGGGCGCGATGAGCCTGCGCAGCGTCGTGTTCGACATGCAGTTGCAGCGTCGCGACGAAGCGCGCCTGGACCCGATGACGTGCGACTGCTGCCAGACCGACGTCGCGCTGACGGCGCGCGGCCCGCTGCTGGTCTACCGCGACCGCACGCCGGAGGAAATCCGCGACATCCACGCCACGCGCCTGCAACCCGGCGGCTGGACCGCCGCGCGCGTCGTGCATGCCGATGGCTGGAAGATGCCCGCCTGCCCGGTCAACGGGCCTTCGGTCGCTGCCCGCGGCAACGATGCGGTGGTCGGCTGGTACACGGCGGCGGCTGGCGTGCCGACGCTGAAGCTCGCCCGGTCGGCGGACGCGGGGGACAGCTTCGGCCCGGCGGTCACCCAGGACAGCGGCGAGGCGGTGCAGGGGCGCGTCGATGTCGCCCTGGACGCGGCCTCGGTATGGGTCGCCTGGCTGCGCGAGGACGCCGGCGGCCAATCGCTGCAATTGTCCCGCCGCTCCCCGGACCTGTCGCGCGAGCTGGCCCGGATCGAGGTAGCCAGGTTGCAGGGGCGCGGCCGCGGCACCGGGTTCCCGCAACTGGCGGCCCGCAATGGCCGGGCCTACCTGGTCTGGACCGACCTCGTCGCCGGCAAGGCGCGGTTGCAGGGCGCCACGGTGGAGATGCGCTGAAGCGGGCCGGATATCCCCCCGGAAAAGGCGGCGATGCGATCCATCCGCGCCCGCCCAGCCGCACTCCCGGACTCGTGGAATCAGCCGCGAAACCACGCGTTATTACGCTACGGCTAACAGCCCAGCGGTCGTCTCAGCCGGACTGACGGCGCAATTCCCATGTTGCAGCGCACTAGAAAATCTTGGCGCCTGACTTTGCCCAATGAGCTATCTGAACGGGAGCAGAACCCAGCGTCAATGCGGTCTGCAGCCAATTTTCATCTATCCACAGGGGGCCCCCGGAACCCCCGCCTGAAATCGATTTCAGTCGCAATCGTTGACGCTGCGCACGGTCGCACCTAGCGTCGCTGCGCCGCGGGGCTTCCGCCTTGCCCCGTGGTTCCGAGCTGGTTCTTTCCCGACATGCGCCCCGGCGCGTGGCAGGGGAGCGACTTGCTCATTGGAGCGTGGGCCGCTGGGCGTCAGTTGCACAAGCATCTACCCATATCCCCTGAGGAGATCCACCCTGTGAATCGCAATCACCGCCTGGCCGCGCTCACTGCTGCCACTACCCTTGCCCTGGCTGCCGGCAATGCCGCAGCTGCGGGCCACGTCGACGTGCACGGTCTTGACGTGGGCAAGCTCAACCAGCAGTACAAGGCTGCCTCGCTCAAGGTCGGCGTCGCCGCCAAGGCGAACGAGCGCCATTCCGAACTGCTGGGCTTCGATGCGAATTCGGGCCTGACGGTGCTCAACAGCGCGACTGACGCCGACGGCACCAAGCACTATCGCTACGCGCAGACGTTCCGCGGCATCCCGGTGTTCGGCGAAAGCATCACCGTGAGCGAGAAGAACGGCGCCGTGCGCAACATGTTCGGTCGCACCACGACGGGCCTGGATCGCGAAATCGCGGCGGGTGCCGCCAAGCTCAGCAGCGCGCAGGCGCTGTCGATCGGCAAGAGCGCCGGCATGGGCCTGCGTGCCAGCCAGCTGCACACGCAGAACGAGAAGTCCGAGCAGATGATCTTCGTTGACGACGCCGGCAAGGCCCACCTGGCCTACGTCGTGTCGTACTTCGCCGATTCGGCCAAGGGCGGTTCGCCGACCCGTCCGTTCGTGATCGTCGACGCCAACAGCGGCAAGGTCCTGAAGAAGTGGGACGGCCTGACCCACGCCCTGGTCGGCACCGGCCCTGGCGGCAACGCCAAGACCGGCCAGTACCAGTGGGGTTCGGGTGGCCAGTACGGCTTCCTCGACGTGGCCCAGTCGGGCACCACCTGCACGATGAACAACACCAACGTGAAGTCGGTGAACCTCAACGGCAGCACCGGCACCAGCACCACCGCGTACTCGTACACCTGCCCGAACAACACCTACAAGGCCATCAACGGCGCGTACTCGCCGATCAACGACGCCCACTACTTCGGCGGCGTGATCACGCAGATGTACCCGGCCTATACCGGCTACAACGCGCTGTCGTTCCAGCTGGTGATGCGCGTGCATTACGGCTCCAGCTACGAGAACGCGTTCTGGAACGGTTCGAACATGTCGTTCGGCGACGGCGCCAGCACGTTCTACCCGCTGGTCAACGCCGACGTGTCCGGCCACGAGGTCTCGCACGGCTTCACCGAGCAGCACTCCAACCTGACCTACTCCGGCCAGTCCGGCGGCATGAACGAAGCTTTCTCCGACATGGGCGGCGAAGCGACCGAGTACTTCTGGAAGGGCAGCAACGACTTCGACGTCGGTCGCGAGATCTTCAAGTCGGCCAACGGCGCGCTGCGCTACATGTGCAACCCGACCGCGGACGGTGGCTCGATCGACAACGCCGCCAACTACACCAGCTCGCTGGACGTGCATTACTCCTCGGGCGTGTACAACAAGGCGTTCTGCCTGCTCGCCAAGACCGCCGGCTGGGATACGCCGAAGGCGTTCAAGGTGATGGCACGCGCCAACGCCCTGTACTGGACCGCCAGCAGTACCTTCAACAGCGGCGCGTGCGGCGTTGAAACCGCTGCGACCGACCTGGGCTACACCAAGGCTGACGTGACCGCGGCGTTCACCGCGGTGGGCGTGAGCTGCGCCGGCGGCGGCGGTGGCGGCACCACGACCGCGCTGACCAAGGGCGTGACGGTCACCGGCATCGGCGCCAGCACCGGCGGCTACGCGAAGTACAAGCTGGACGTGCCGGCCGGCGCGACCAACCTGACCTTCACCATCTCCGGTGGCACCGGCGATGCCGACATGTACGTGAAGTTCGGCAGCGCGCCGACCGACACCGTCTACGACTGCCGTCCGTATGTGTCCGGCAATGCCGAGACCTGCACCTTCGCGGCACCGTCGGCGGGCACGTACTACGTCAACCTGAAGGCCTACTCGACCTTCTCGGGCGTCAGCCTGCTGGGTGATTACTCGACCGGCGGTGGCGGCACCACGCAGACCTACAGCAACACGACCGACTACACGATCAGCGACAACGCCACGGTGGATTCGCCGATCACGGTCTCCGGCCGTAGCGGCAACGCCCCGACCAATGCGTCGGTGTCGGTCAACATCGTCCACACCTACATCGGTGACCTGAAGGTCGACCTGGTGGCTCCGGATGGCTCGCTCTACAACATCCACAACCACACTGGCACCAGCACCGACAACATCGTCAAGACGGTGACGCTGAACCTGTCGACCGAAGCGCTGAACGGCACGTGGAAGCTGCGCGTGAACGACAACGCTGCTGGCGACGTCGGCTACATCAACAGCTGGTCGGTCACGTTCTAAGTCGCAACAGCAGTACTGCTTCAATACGCGGCCCCGGGTAACACCGGGGCCGTTTTTTTGCTGCCTGGAACAACGCGCTAAAGCAGCGAACGCGGCGACGTGCAGCATTCCCAGCGGGGCCCGCGAGGCGCGGCGAATGCGCACCGTGTAACGAGCAACGAGCAATGAGCAATGAGCAATGAGCAATGAGCAATGAGCAATGAGCAATGAGCAATGAGCAATGAGCGGTGCGTAGGCGCCCTTGCGTGCCCGCACCTGCGCACCATGCACCATTGAAATCCCGTGCTACGAGCTAGCAATAATTGGTGCCTGTTGCGCCCAAGGCATGTTGCAGTGCGAGGAAAATGCCAACGCAACCCGCCAGCATCCGCAGGCGGATTGTTGCGCGGCACCACCTCGGATATGCCATGTTTTGCCGTGTTTCCGCTGAAAACCGTGCGCGCCGCGAAAAACAGAACGGCTGCGCTGATAACGATTTCAACGCCACGTGTTGACGCCCGGCGGCAGCGTCCATAGCTTGCCCGGGCCGCGATGTTTCCAGTCGCGGCTCCGGTTACGGCAGTTCTAGCGCGCTCGACCAAGGCGCGCCGAAATGGGCGAGAACTGACGTTTCAATTGGAAGGGCCAAGGAAAGCCGGTCGCGTTCGCGCGGCCATCCACCCATTTGAACGTTGGAGAGTCCCCAAGTGAATCGTATTTCCCGTAGGGCCGCCCTCGCGGTGGCCACTGCTGTTGCTCTGTCCGCCGGCACCGCCGGCGCCGCCGGTCACGTCGACCTGCACGGCCTGGATGTTGCCAAGCTCAACCAGCAGTACAAGGCGGCTTCTACCAAGCTTGGCGTTGCCGCTCGTCCGCAGGATCGCCACGCCGAACTGCTCGGCCTGGACGCGAACTCCGGCTTGAAGGTGCTGAACAGCGTGACCGACGCCGATGGCACCAGGCACGTCCGCTATGCGCAGACGTTCCGTGGCATCCCGGTGTTCGGTGAGCAGGTGATCGTTGCTGAAAAGAACGGCGCGGTTCGTTCGCTGTTCGGCCGCACGACGTCCGGACTGGATCGCGAGATCGCGGCGAGTGCCGCCAAGCTCAGCAGCGCGCAGGCGCTGTCGATCGGCAAGAGCGCCGGCATGGGCCTGCGTGCCAGCCAGCTGCACACGCAGAACGAGAAGTCCGAGCAGATGATCTTCGTTGACGACGCCGGCAAGGCCCACCTGGCCTACGTCGTGTCGTACTTCGCCGATTCGGCCAAGGGCGGTTCGCCGACCCGCCCGTTCGTGATCGTCGATGCCAACAGCGGCAAGGTCCTGAAGAAGTGGGACGGCCTGACCCACGCCCTGGTCGGTACCGGCCCTGGCGGCAACGCCAAGACCGGCCAGTACCAGTGGGGTTCGGGTGGCAACTATGGCTACCTCGACGTGACCCAGTCGGGCAGCACCTGCACGATGAACAACACCAACGTGAAGTCGGTGAACCTCAACGGCAGCACCGGCACCAGCACCACTGCGTACTCGTACACCTGCCCGAACAACACCTACAAGACCATCAACGGCGCGTATTCGCCGATCAACGATGCGCATTACTTCGGCGGCGTGATCACCAACATGTACCCGGCCTACACCGGCTACAACGCACTGTCGTTCCAGCTGGTCATGCGCGTGCATTACGGTTCCAGCTACGAGAACGCGTTCTGGGACGGCAGCACCATGTCCTTCGGCGACGGCGCCAGCACGTTCTACCCGCTGGTCAGTGCCGACGTCGCCGGTCACGAGGTCTCGCACGGCTTCACCGAACAGCATTCGGGCCTGGTCTACTCGGCCATGTCCGGCGGCATGAACGAAGCCTTCTCCGACATGGGCGGCGAAGCCACCGAGCACTACTGGAAGGGCAGTGCCGACTTCCTGGTCGGCGCCGAGATCTTCAAGTCGTCCGGTGCACTGCGCTACATGTGCAATCCGACCCAGGACGGCCGTTCGATCGACAACGCCGCCAACTACACCAGCAGCATGGACGTGCACAACACGTCGGGCGTGTACAACAAGGCGTTCTGCACCTTGGCCAAGACGACCGGCTGGGACGTGCCGAAGGCGTTCAAGGTGTTCGCCCGTGCCAATGCGGTGTATTGGACCGCCAACAGCACCTTCAACCAGGGTGCATGCGGTGTTGAAACCGCGGCGACCGACCTGGGCTACACCAAGGCCGACGTGACCGCGGCGTTCACCGCCGTGGGCGTGAGCTGCTCGGGTGGTGGCGGTGGCGGCACCGTGACCGCACTGAGCAACGGCGTGGCCGCGACCGGCATCTCCGGCGCCAGCGGCAGCGACAAGTACTACAAGCTCGACGTGCCGGCTGGCGCCACGGGCCTGAAGTTCGTCACCGCCAGCGGCACCGGCGACGCCGACCTGTACGTGAAGTTCGGTTCGCAGCCGACCACCACCAGCTATGACTGCAAGTCCGAAGGCAGCACCACCGCCGAGACCTGCAACATCGCGACGGCCCAGGCCGGTACGTACTACGTGACCATCCACGGTTACACCGCGTACTCCGGCATGAGCCTGACCGGCAGCTACACCGCCGGCGGTGGCGGCAGCACGCAGACCTACAGCAACACGACCGACTACGCGATCAACGACAACGCCACGGTGGATTCGCCGATCACGGTCTCCGGCCGCAGCGGCAACGCCCCGAGCAATGCGTCGGTGACCGTCGCGATCGTGCACACCTACATCGGTGACCTGAAGGTCGACCTGGTGGCTCCGGATGGCACGCTGTACAACATCCACAACCACACCGGTTCCAGCACCGACAACATCAACAAGACGGTGACGCTGAACCTGTCGACCGAAGCGCTGAACGGCACGTGGAAGCTGCGCGTGAACGACAACGCCGCGGCCGACACCGGCTACATCGACAGCTGGTCGATCACGTTCTAAGTCGAATCGAAGTACTGCAGCAAACGCCGGGCCGTGGTCATCCACGGCCCGGATCTGCTGGCGGCGTGGCGGCGATGACATCGGCCACCGGCCGCCCATCCTGGAAAAAACGAACCAACCGGCACGCCACACGGCAGGTCGGCGCAGTACGCAACGCGATTTCTGTCCGGGCCAACGGAGCCGGAACCAGTGGCGCCTTCCGGGGCGTCGTTGCATCGAACAAACATGCCCAACTCAACGCGCGCCGGCGCGGCGTCCCCGACTGCCGCAACGACCGGCCGCGGTCCAAACAAAGGAGTGTCCGATGAAGTCGCACCACCGCATTGCCGCCGCGCTGATCGGCGTGGCCCTGGTTTCCCCGGTCTTCGCGCAGACACACGCCGCGAAGGCCACGCGCGCCGGCAACACCGGCGTTGCGCCGGTCGCCGCCAACCCGTTCGCGCCGGCCTACCTGGTCAGTTCGGCGGAAACCTATCGGAACCACCTGCAGTCGCTTGCGACGCAGGCCACGTCGCGTCGCGACAGCCTGGGCAAGGAACTGATCATCTCGAAGATCAAGTCGCACCAGGTGTCGGAAGTGGCGCAGCGCGTCCATGAGAAGGAAAACCGCTGCGGCGGCTTCTTCGCCTTCGACACGCTTGCGCAGGCCGAGAACTTCATCCGCAACGACAAGGCCGCCAAGTCGCTCGCAAAGGCGGCACTGGTTGCCTACACCATCGACAACAGTGCGACGGTCAATCCGTGGCTGGGCGCCGTCGATGGCACGCGCATCAAGAACACCATCACTTCGCTGTCCAACTACACCAACCGCTACTACACCTCGACCACCGGCAAGACGTCGGCCGAATGGATCAAGAGCCAGTGGGATTCGCTCGCCACCGGTCGCAGCGATGTCAGCAGTGAACTGTTCACCGCGTGCAGTAACTGCTCGACCCAGCCGTCGGTGATCCTGACCGTGCAGGGCGTGGACCTGCCGAACGAAGTCGTCGTGCTCGGCGCCCACCTGGACTCGATCAACGGCTCCGCGGGCGGCAGCAACACGCAGGTCGCGCCTGGCGCCGACGATGATGCGTCGGGCATCGCCACGCTGACCGAAGTGCTGCGCGTGGCCCTGGCGAACGGCTGGAAGCCCAAGCGCACGGTGAAGTTCATGGGCTACGCCGCCGAGGAAGTCGGCCTGCGCGGTTCCAACGCCATCGCGACATCGTTCCAGAGCGCAGGCACGAACGTTGTGGGCGTGCTGCAGCTGGACATGACCAACTACCAGACCGGCAGCACCGAGATGCGGATAGTCACCGATTACTCCAGCGCGGAGATGAAGACGTTCTTCGGCAGCCTGTTCGACACCTACCTGGCGCCGCTGGGCATCCAGCGCGGCACCTACACCTGCGGCTACGGCTGCTCGGACCATGCCTCGTGGACCAGTGCCGGTTATCCGGCGGCGATCATGTTCGAGGGCGGCGACAACAACGGCAACTACAACCCGTACATCCACAGCACCAGCGATACGCTGGCCAACACGGGCAATACCGCTGCGCCGTCGATCAACTTCGCCAAGTTCGGCCTCGCGTTCCTGGGTGAGTTGGCCAAGACCAACGGTGGCACCTCGAACGCACCGCCGGTGGCGAACTTCACCTCTTCGGCGAGCGGCCTGACGGCGACGTTCACCGACAGCTCCAGCGACAGCGACGGCTCGATCGCCTCGCGCAGCTGGTCGTTCGGCGACAACACGTCGTCCACCGCCACCAGCCCAAGCCACACCTACACCAGTGCCGGCAGCTACAACGTCACGCTGACCGTTACGGACAACAACGGCGCGACCAACAGCAAGACGCAGTCGGTGACGGTTGGAACCGTCAGCAACGTGCTGCAGAACGGCCAGCCGGTGAGCGGCATCTCCGGCGCAGCCGCCAGCGAACAGCGCTGGACGATGGTGGTACCGACCGATTCGACTGGCCTGAAGTTCGTCACCTCCGGCGGCACGGGTGATGCGGACCTGTATGTGAAGTTCGGCAGCGCGCCGACGACCACCAGCTACGACTGCAAGTCCGAAGGCAGCACCACCGCCGAGACCTGCAACCTGCCGTCGGCGACGCCGGGCACGTGGCACGTGCTGGTCAAGGGCTACTCGGCGTTCTCCGGCATGAGCTTGACCGGCAGCTACACCATCACCGGCCCGCGCACGAGCTACAGCAACACCACCGACTACACGATCAGCGACAACGCCACCGTGGACAGCCCGGTCACGGTGTCCGGCCGCAGCGGCAATGCACCGGCGGATGCATCCGTCACGGTCGCGATCGTGCACACCTACATCGGCGATCTGAAGGTCGACCTGGTGGCGCCGGATGGCACGCTGTACAACATCCACAACCACACCGGTTCGAGCACCGACAACATCAACAAGACGGTGACGTTGAACCTGTCGACCGAAGCGCTGAATGGCACGTGGAAGCTGCGCGTGAACGACAACGCCGCTGGCGATGTCGGCTACATCAACAGCTGGAGTATCGCTTTCTGAGCAATCTCCGGGCGGACGCCGTCGAAAGCATCCGCCCCTGGCTTCCGGAAGGAATCGGAAACGTCGCTCTCCGGCGCGACGTGAACACCAGGCCCCGGCGAAAGCCGGGGCTTTCTTTTTTGGGCGGTAACGCAGCCGAAAGCAGTGACAGGAAGGGCGAGTCGGAAATCGCCAGACGGCGGCAGGGGTCTAAGGACGCGAAAGTGCCGCCGTCCCTTCGCTGTCATCCCGAGAGCGGGACCTGTTGATGCAACAAAAGAATCGGATCCTCCGTCGCGCGAGATGCCACGTCGCCAACGGCCGATTGCTGACTGCGCTACCGGGTATGTCGAAGAATCACTGCTCTGTGTCATGCCTGCGAACGCGGGAAGTGCTTTACAACAGCCGGAGCTGGTCATCCGTTACCTTTGCCGTAAACGAACACTGGATCCCCGCCTTCGCGGGGATGGCGGCAAGAGCTTTGGCTTCAGAGGCATCCGACCGCGCGGCGCACACCGCGCGTTACTTTTCCTTGCGCCAGTTGATCGAAGCCCGGTTCTCCACCGTGCTCGATTCCACCTCGATGTCGAAACCCTTGCGCAGCAGGTACTTCAGCGTCAGCACCTGGCCGGTGCCGAGCAGGGCGACGCCGTAGCCGACGTACAGGCGCGGCGACAGGTACTTGCCGACGCCCAGCACGCTGCCGCCGAGCGCGCGGCTCTCCATCACGCCGGCATCGTCGAGTCCGATCTTCGCGCCGAGCTGCGATGCCAGCATGCTGCCGCCGGCGGACAGTGCGGCGCTGGCGGCATTGAGCTGGCGGCTCTCGTCGCTGCTGGCGCTCGACAGCGGGCGACCGAGTGCAAGGTAGGCGAGGGCTTCCGACTGCGAACTCTCCGGGATCGTCCACACCCGCGCATCCGGCGAGGACGCGCGACCGCGCACGTCGACGCCGGCGGTGACCTGGCCCACTTCGCGCTCGGCGCGGATGTTGAGGATGGGATCGGCGACCGGGCCGTTGCTCCACACCAGTTCGCCGCGGGTGATCTCCAGTTTCTGCCCGTAGGCGCGATAACGACCGTCCACGTCCAGCCGACCGCTTGCGGTCATCTCGCGGCCGGGGATCGCGCGCACGCGCATGCGGCCACGCAGCGTGCCGTCCAGGCCGAACCCGGAGAGCTGCACCGCATCGCCCAGCGCGATGGTGAGGTCCATGTCGAGCGGTGAATCGGCGACGGCTTCCGGATCGACCGGATCCAGCACCACCACGTCGGGCGACGCGGAAACACCTTCGTCGAGGCGTTCCAGGTCGATGCGCGCGGACGGCACGGTGACGGTGCCGGTGATCTTCAGCGGCTGGTGTGCGGCATAGCGCACCTGCACGTCGGGATCGGCGACCGCGCGCAGGTCGCGCGTGTCCGACAGCAGCACGTTGCTGCCTTTCACCGACAACACCAAGGGCGTGTCATCGCCGCGCCAACCCAGCGAGCCGTCGATGTCCAGCGTGCCCTGGCCCGATCCGACCTGCCCGGTGATGCGCGCGGTGCCATCGGGCAGCGCGTCCAGGCGCGCGTGGCCATCGTGGAGCGTGATCGCGAGCGCCGGCACCTCGGCGGTGAAGCCGGTGAGCTGTGCATTGCCGCCGAGCAGCGGTTGTGCACGCGTGCCGGAGAAACGGATGTTGCCGTCGAGGCGACCCTTGGGCTCCACGATGTCCGGCGAGAACAGCTCCAGCCAGGTGATCTCGTCCGTGTTGACGGCGATGTCGCCCACCAGCGGCGCGTAGGCGTCCCAGCCAGTGGCGACGCGGGCATCGACGCGACCATCGCCGTTGAGTGTGGCGCCCAACTCCGCGGTGAAGCGCTGCGGATCGAAGCTCGCGGTGAGCTCAAGCGCGTCGTAGCGGATCAGTTCGCTGCGCGAGCGTTCGGAATACTTCATGCCGCCGCCGCCGGAGCTGAGGTGCGCCTGTCCGCGCCAGCTGCTGCCGACCGGGCGCACCTGCGCGGTAAGCGCGACGTCGCCACGCACGATCCACGGACGCTTGTCGCTGCGCTCGGGCAGGTATGGCAGCAGCAGCGTGAGCGGCAACCCATCGCCATGTACGTCCAGGCCACGCCGCGGCCATTCCGCGCTCGCGCACAGCACGCCACCACCACTCGAGGCCAGGCAGGCGTTCGACAGCGCGCCGCTGCCGAGCGCTCCCGCAGCGGATGCCCAGCGGAATTGCGCCGGCTGCTGCAGCCGCCACTGCGCGCCTTTCACAGGTTCCAACTGCAACTGGGCCAACGCGCCCTGCCATTGCGCGCCACGCCGCGCAAGATTGCCGGACAGCGCCAGCATGCCGATGTCGCCACGCGCCTGCGCATCGAGCTGCAGGTTCTCCACTGCGCCGCGCGCATCGAGGGTGAGCACTTCGATCGGCGTGCCGATCTCGAGTCCCGCCGCGCGGATCGCGAGCGCGCCGTGCGTGCCCGAGCGCCAGGGCAACCGGCCCTTGGCGCTGAAGGTGTCGGCGCGATAGCTCGCGTAGTGCAGCCCGCTGCCGTCGAGGTCCGCGTCGATGTCGGGCGCATCGCGCAGGCCGGTGAGCTTGAGCTTGCCGCGCAGCGTGCCGGAAGCATCGGGCAGCAGGTCATTGAGCTGCAGTGGTGCGAAGGTGGCATCGATGTCGATCGTTCGCGCGAGCTTGCCCTTGGCATCGATGCGGCTGCCGCCGAGCGTCATCGCGATGTCGCCTTCGTACGCGGCGTCCGCGTTGTCGTTCGCGGCCGCATGCATGACGAAGCGGCCACGGCCGTTCAAGGGTCGTCCGCGCAGCTGGCCGCCCAGTTGCGGCGCATCCACCACCACGTCGAGGCCGCCATCGCGGCGGGTCGCGCCGGTGCTGGCGAGCCTGCCGTGCAGTGCGCCGTTCCACTGCGGCGCGAAATAACCCGGATCGAAGCCGGCGAGCGTGGCTTCGAACTTCCAGCCCAGCGCCGGTGCCCACGTCAGTTCGCCGCTGCCGTCCAGCACGCCGGTGGGCATGCGCGCGCGCAACGTCTTCAGGGTCATGCGCGTGTCGTCGCCACGACCATCGAAATCGACGTTGGCGCGCTGGCCATCGCGGAGGAGTGTCGCCTTGCCGATCGCCGCCCACGACTGCAGCGTGCCGGCGATGCCCAGGTCGGCGTCGGCCTGGATGGCCGGTGTGTCCGACGTGCGCGCGGTGCCGCTGCGCGTCGCCGACGATGCCGGTGCACCACCCCACCTCAGTCCGCGCGCGTTGACGGCAAAGCGCAACGTTGCGTTTTCGGGATCGTTGAAATCGGCGTGGCCACGCAGCGTCGCCGTGCCGTCGAACAGGCGCAGCGCAAGTGGCTGCGCATCCAGCACCTGGTCCTCGATGCGCAGTTTCGACGGCAGCACGGTGACAGCGAAACCGTCCTTGGCGGCGTCGCCGCGGACGACCGTGCCCTGCAGCGTCATCGCACCACCCATGCCATCGGCGTTGAAGTCCAGCGCCCACGGCGTGTCGCCCGGCGTGCCTTGCGTCAGCAGGTCGAGGTCGATCGCGTCGCTCTTTGCCCTCAACTGCCAGCGCGGATCGTCCTTGCCGCGCACGGTGAGCGTGGCACGCACCGGTGCGGGCGCGCGGCCGGCCAGGCCGACATCCATGCGCGACAGGTCGCCGCGTGCGACCAGTCCCAGCCGTGGCGACGTGTGTCCCAGCGATGCCGGCAGCACCGCAGTGGCGACGATGTCCATGCGGTAGTCGTCACGCGGCACATAGTCGCCGTGCGCGGTGAACTGCCCGCGGTCGGTGTCGGCGTCGAGAGCCTCCACGTGCAGCTTGCCGCCGCTGGCATCGACTCCGGCGCGCAGGCGACGGATGTCGATGAGTGGTTCGCGTTCGCGGGTGATGCGTAGACCGTCGATGCGCACGTCATCGGCCTGCAGTGCCAGCGGCGGGTTGATCGCGGGCAGCGATTTGGGCCAGCGCGGCAGTTCAAAGGGCTCGTCGCTTTCGGGAATCTCCAGCGTCGCGCCTTCGACCTCCAGCGCATCCAGGCGCAGGCGTTTGCCCAGCAACGGGCGCAGCGCCGGATCGAGCATCACGCGCTGCGCGGCGAATTCCAGCAGGCGGGGATGCGCGGGGTCGCGCTTGCCGTCCTTGTCCGCCATCGCATAGGTGAAGCGCACGCCATGCAGCGTCAACGGGCCCGAGGCAGGCCCCTCGGCGCGTTCCCACGACAGTTCCGCTTCGGCCGGCAGGCGCTGCTGGATCTGACCGAGCAGCGCGTTGCGGCCACCGATCGTGCCGAGCAGCCAGTAGAGGAATGCCGCGATCGCCAGCGTGAGCACGCCGGCGAGGAAGCTGCCGCGGATCGCGACGTACCGCATCCGCGCACGCCGCTTCGCCCGCAATTCCGCGATGCGGGCTTCGTGTTCGTCCATGGGAATGGGCGTGTTCATGCGGAGCGCTCCGCCATGGTGGCGACCGCAGTCATCACAGGTCCGCTCCGATGTTGAGGTAGATCTGGAATGGCGAATCCGGAGCGTCCAGTCCGTGCGCGATATCCAGTCGCAGCGGTCCCACCGGCGAGCGCCAGCGCAGGCCGATGCCGACACCGGTGCGCAGGTCGAAGTCGTTGCTGGTGTTGAACGCGCTGCCGCTGTCGACGAATGCCGCCGCGCCCCATTCGCCGCTGCCGAAATACTGTTCGTACTCGACGCTGCCGGTGGCGACGTCGCGCGCGCCGACCGGGAACTTCTTGCCCGTCTCGCCGACACGCGGCCCGACTTCGCGCCAACCGTAGCCGCGGATGCTGCGATCGCCGCCAGCGTGGAAGCGCAGGCTCGGCGGTACCGTGCCGATGCGGGCGTCGATGAAGGTGTGGCCCAGTTCGCCGCGGGTGATCAGGCGGCTCTTCGGCCCCAGTCCTTTGTACCAGCGCGCGCTGGCGTGCACCTGGCCGAAGCTCACGTCCGAGCCCACGCCCTTCAAGCCGCCGCGCAGCAGGATCGTGCCGCCCATGCCGTTGCGTGGATGCAGGCGGTCATCGGCGTCGATGTACTCACCGCGCAGCGACGGGTAGGTCACGGTGGCGAAATGGAAGTCGGGTGGCGTGGCCGGATCGCCGTCGTCCTCGGCCGCATAGGCCCAGCGCTCGCGCAACGCGTGGATGGACGCGACCGCGTCCCAGTTGTCGTTGATCTTGCCGCTGCGGCTGGCGACCAGTTCGATGCGACGGGTGTCGATGAAGTCGGTCTGCTCGTCGGCAAACTGCGCCGACACCGTGTACCAGCCGTCGTACCACGCGAACGCGGGAATGCGGTATTGCAGCGTCAGCGTCTTGCGCCGCTCCGCCCAGTCCAGTTCCGCCAGCGCCTTGTGCCCGCGGCTGTTGACGTAGCGGCGCTCCACGCCGAGCCGCACGCCCGCGCCGCTGTCGGTACCAAAGCTCAGGCCGGCGGTGTAGATGCTGCGCTTGGCGGGCGTCAGCGTGACGGTGACCGGCACGCGGCCTTCGACGGCGTTTTCCGGATGCGGTTCGATGTCGATGCCGGCGAAGTAATCCAGTCGCGCCAGCGAATCGCGCAGCTTGTCCAGCTTGCCCTGGTGGTAGTAGCTGCCTTCTTCCCAGTACACCTGCCGGGTGAGCAGGTGCTCGCGCAGGATGCGCGGCGTCTGGGTGAAGGTGATCGGACCCATGTTGTAGCGTTCGCCGCTGGTCCAGGTGAGGTCGATGTCCGCCGCGTTCTCGGCACGGGTGACCTCCACGCGGCGGGTCAGGAAATCGGCGTCGAAGTAGCCGCGTTCGGCCAGCCGGCGGGTGATGCGTGCCTTGCTGGCTTCGTAGATCTCGTGGTCGAACACCGCGCCGGGCGCCGGCGTGAACGCAGCAAGGTCCGCGCGCAGGTACTTGTCGTTGCCACCCGTGCCTTCGATGCCGACGTTGGAGCGTCGCACCGTCACCGGCTCGCCCAGCGCGACGGTGATGATCGCTTCGGTGACCGCGTCATCGCCGTCGCTTTCACTGGTGCGCTCGACGGTGATGGTGGGTGAGTAGTAGCCGAAGGGTTCCAGCGCCTCGCGCGTTTCCTTCTCGGCCTCGCGGATCAGGTAGGCGAGGCGGCGGCCGGACAGGTTCTTGCCGATCGCATCTTCCAGCGACAGCGAGACGAGGACGTTGCGGGTCATCACCTCGTCCAGGCCGCGAACGTCGACGCGCGTGACCTTCGCCGCCTGCGCGACGCAGGGGGCAAGCACGAACAGCGCAGCGAGGGAGAGGGTGCGGAGCGGTCCGTGCATGGGGGGAGGATAACTGCGCGGTGTCAAAAAGCGCTTAACGTGAGTGGGCGAGTGGAGGAGCCCGTCGGTATCTGCGCCAGCGGTCGGGCGCAAACGGGTCGCGTCGCTTTTGCTCCCTCCATTGCGCGCAGCGCAGGGGAGGGTTGGGGAGGGGTGCGAGCGCCGTAGGCGCGAGTGCTGCTTGATCTCTGGTTGTTCAACTGATCGAACGAGTCGGGCCAAACACAGCAACAGCAACAGCGCTTGCGCCTGCGGCGCTCGCACCCCTCCCCAACCCTCCCCTGCGCTATGCGCAAGGGAGGGAGCAATTCAGACCGACAGATTCTCGATCGCCGCCACGCTGCCGAGGCGATCGCTCAGACGCTTGAGCAGCGCCAGACGGTTGTTGCGCACGGCGGCGTCGTCAACGTTGACCATCACCTTGTCGAAGAACGCATCGACCTGCGGGCGCAGGCGCGCGAGGCGACCGAGCACGGCAACGTAGTCGCGCGATGCCAGCAGCGGATCGGTATCGGTAACGGCGGCATCCACGGCGTCGGCCAGGTCGCGCTCGGCGGCTTCGCTGAAGCGGGCCGGATCGATCGCGGTCGGCAGCTCGCCGTCGACCTTCTTCAGGATGTTGCGGATGCGCTTGTTGGCGGCGGCGAGGGCTTCGGCTTCGGGGAGCTTGGCGAATTCGCCGATGGCCTTGAGGCGGTGGCTGAAGTCGAGCAGCGAGGCCGGACGCATTGCTGCGACCGATTCGAATTGTTGCGGCGGGACGTCGGTGAAGTAGCCGCGCAGGCGATCCACGATGAAGTCGCGCAGCTCATCGACGTTGGCCAACGTGGGTGTGCCCTTGTCCAGCGCTATTGCGCCGACTGTGTCGCGTGCCTTGGCCAACATCGCGTCGATGTCGATTTCGATGCCGCCTTCGATCAGGGTGCGCGCCAGTCCCAGCGCATTGCGCCGCAGCGCAAATGCATCCTTGTTGCCGGTCGGCTTGAGGCCGGCGGCGAAACCGCCCGCGAGCGTATCCAACCGCTCCGCAATCGCCAGCACCTGTCCGAGCTTCGACGGCGCGATCGCGTCGCCGGCAAACCGTGGCATGTACGCCTCGTCGACCGCGGTGGCGACTTCCAGTGGCTGCTTCTCGACAGCGGCGTAGTAACGACCCGCGATGCCCTGCAGCTCCGGGAATTCGTTGACCAGGCGCGACTGCAGGTCGGCCTTCGACAATTCCGCCGCGCGACGTGCGAGCTGCGCATCGACGCCGACTTGCGGCGCGATCGCCTCGGCCAGCGCGGCCACGCGCGCGACCTTGTCGGCGACGGTGCCGAGCTTGGCCTGGTAGGTGACGGTCTTGAGGCCTTGCGCCATCGACGCCAGGCCCTGCTTCTTGTCCTCGACGAAGAAGAACTGCGCATCGGCGAAGCGCGGACGGATCACGCGCTCGTAACCCTTGCGGACTTCCGACTCGTCCTTCGATTCGATGTTGGCGATGCCGATGAAGTACTCGCTCAACTTGCCGCTGGCATCGAGTACCGGGAAGAACTTCTGGTTCGTCTCCATCGTGGCGATCAGCGCTTCCTGCGGCACGGCGAGAAATTCGCTATCGAAGGAGCAAAGAATTCCCTTCGGCCATTCAACCAGCCCATTCACCTCCTCGTGAACGTCAACGTTGAGGTGGACGCTGGAGTTCGGGTAGTTCGCATGAATCTTCCCGGCAACGGTTGCTGCCTCACGGGCAATGGCTTTTCGGCGCTCGTCGGGATCGACCAGCACCTTCGCGCCGCGCAACGCTTCGACGTATTCGCCCGGGGCGTTGATCCAAACCGGCTTGTCGAACATGAAACGATGGCCGCGGCTCATGCGGTCGGCGCGGATGCCGAACACCTCGCCGTCGACGATGTCCTTGCCCAGCAGCACCACCAGCCAGTGCACCGGACGGGCGAAGCCGTAATCGTGGTCGCCCCAGCGCATCGGCTTGGGGATCGGCATCGCGGCGAGCGCTTCGACGATGATTTCCTGCAGCAGCGACGCCGTGGTCGCGCCTGGCTTCACCGAGCGGTGGACGAAACGTTCGCCCTTGTTGTCCGTGGTTTTTTCCAGCGCGGTCCACTCGACGCCGGCTTTGGCCGCAAAACCCTGCAGCGCCTTGGTCGGCTCGCCGTTCGCGTCGAGCGCGATGTTGAGATACGGGCCAAGGACTTCCGACGCCTGTTCCGGCTGCTCGGTGGCGACGCCCGACAGCTGCACGGCGAGACGACGCGGCGTGTACAGCGGCTTGGCTTCGCCGCGTTCGAACGCGATGCCGCGCTTGTTCAAGCCATCGAGCACGCCGTCGAAGAAGGCCTGCGCCAGGCCCGGCAGCGCCTTGACCGGCAGTTCTTCGGTGCCGATTTCGACAAGCAGGGGAAGCATCGACAGGGGCTGGAGGCTCATCGCGCGGCCTCCTGGGTGTTCTTCGACTTGTTCAAGACGGGGAATCCGAGTTTCTCGCGCTGCGCGTAGTACGCCTCCGCGACGCCCTGGGCGATTTTGCGCACGCGCAGGATGTAGCGCTGGCGTTCGGTGACGGAGATCGCCCGGCGCGCGTCGAGCAGGTTGAACGAATGCGAGGCCTTGCAGACCTGGTCGTAGGCCGGCAGCGGCAGGCCGAGGTCGATCAGCTTTTGCGCTTCGGCTTCGCAGGCGTCGAAACGATGGAACAGCTCGGCAACGTCGGCGTGCTCGAAGTTGTACGCGGACTGCTCGACTTCATTCTGGTGGTAGACGTCGCCGTAGGTCACCGGCGTGCCATCAGGACCGTGCGTCCAGACCAGGTCGAAGACGTTGTCGACGTTCTGCAGGTACATGCACAGGCGTTCGAGGCCGTAGGTGATCTCGCCGAGCACCGGACGGCATTCCATGCCGCCAGCCTGCTGGAAATAGGTGAACTGGGTGACTTCCATGCCGTTCAACCACACTTCCCAGCCCAGGCCCCAGGCGCCGAGCGTCGGCGATTCCCAGTTGTCCTCGACCAGGCGCAGGTCGTGCACCTGCGGGTCGACGCCGAGCGCCTTCAGCGAATCGAAGTACAGCTCGACGATGTTGTCGGGCGAGGGCTTCATCGCCACCTGGTACTGGTAGTAGCGCTGCAGGCGGTTGGGGTTCTCGCCGTAGCGGCCATCGGTGGGACGGCGGCAGGGCTGCACGTAGGCGGCGTTCCACGGCTCCGGGCCCAGCGCACGCAGGAAGGTGGCCGGGTGGAAGGTGCCGGCGCCGACTTCCAGGTCCAGCGGCTGGATCAGCACGCAGCCGCGCTCGGCCCAGTAGGCGTTGAGGCGTTGGATGAGCTGCTGGAAGGTCGGGGGCGCGGAAGCGTTTGGCATGGACGGGAGAGGCCGCGTGGCAAAGCGCGGTAGTATAGCGGCGGCCTTGCTTTTACTGGCTTTTTCCCGCTTTTCGCCCTCCTTTTCGCTACCGGCGTGGAGGAGGGGCAAGCGAGGTTCGTTGAACTCCTGACTGCCCGTTGATTGCCGCCGTGAATTCACCCTTCCTGATCCTCGAAACCGGCCAGCCGGTGGCCTCCATGCGCCGCCATCGCGGCTTCCCGCACTGGATCCGCGTCGCCGCCGGACTGGAAGCTGACGACGCCGTGGTGGTGAATGTCGAAGCCGGGCAGCCGCTGCCGTCGCGCGACGGATTCGCCGGCGCGATCATCACCGGCTCCGGCGCGATGGTCACCGAGCGCCATGAGTGGAGCGAGCGCAGCGCCGACTGGCTGCGCGAAGCCGCCCATGCCGGTTTCCCGCTGCTGGGCATCTGCTACGGCCACCAGCTGATCGCGCACGCGCTCGGCGGCGAGGTGGACTACCACCCGGCCGGACGAGAGATGGGTACCGTCGAACTCCACCTGCACCCGCAAGCCGAACACGATCCGCTGTTCGCCGGCCTGCCCGCGCAGTTCCCGGCGCAAGCGACGCACCTGCAGAGCGTGTTGCGCGCGCCCGAGGGCGCGACGGTGCTGGCGAAATCCGCGCACGACGCCTGCCACGCCTTCCGCTGGGGCGATCGCGCCTGGGGCGTTCAGTTCCACCCCGAATTCAGCGCCACGCACATGCGCGGCTACGTGCGCGCGCGCGAGGAAGCCCTCGCTCGCGAAGGCCACTGCCACAAGCAGCTGGCGCGCGGTGTCAGCGCCACGCCGCATGCACGCAAGGTGCTGCAGCGTTTCGTCCGCCATGCCCGTGGATTGCATTCGCGCTGAGCCACGGCACGTCGCAGCAGACCGCCTTCTTCCCCCTGGAGTTTTTCCCCGATGACTACCCGCGCCAACGGACCGCTGATGGGCCTGCAATGGCTCAAGGGCGGCCTCAACACCGGCCGCAACAACCCGCGCGCGATTCTCGGCGGCGCGGCCGTGCTGATGGCGGCGCCCATGGTGCCCAGCCTCGTGCAGGTGCTGGTGCATGCCGTGCTGCGACCGGGTCCGGGTGCCGCGCTGGTGATCGCCGCGCTCACCACGCTGCTGGCGATCTTCCTGCTCGGCCCGCTGGTCGGCGGCTACCTGCGGATCATCCACGCCGGCGAACAGGGCCAGCCGATGCAGCCGCGCGACATCTTCGCGCCCTTCCGCGAAGGCGCCGACGCGCGGCGGATGTTCCAGCTCACCCTGCTGGTGCTGCTGGTGTACCTGATCGCGAGCAACGTGCTGGCCAGCCTGATGGTCGCCGACCTGCCCAAGTGGGCGCAGCAGGTGATGGACCTGATGAGCAAGGCCAAGCCCGGCACCCCGCTGGAGCTGCCGCCGCCGCCGTCGGGCACGGGCGGATTCCTCGGCCTAGGCAGCCTGCTGGCGCTGTTTGCCGGTGGCGTGTTCGCGGTGGCGATGGGGCAGGTGGCGTTGCGCGGCAGCTCACTGGGCGCAGCGCTGTCCGACGGCGTGATGGGCACCCTGCGCAACCTGTTGCCGCTGCTGGTGCTGGCGGTGCTGGCGTTCGCGCTGGCCTTCGCCTTCAGCCTGGTGTTCCTGCTGGTTGCCGCACTGGTGAGCGTGATCGCGTCCCTGGTGCACACCTCGCTGGCGATGGCGTTGATGGTGCCGATGTACCTGTTCTTCCTGCTGATCGTGAACGTGGTGATGTTCGGCACGATGTACCAACTGTGGCGCGACATCGCCGGCGACGTGCCGAACGCGGCGTCGGGCGACGGGGCCGCGCCGGGACACATCGAGCTCTGATCACTGTGTGATCGGGCCGGTTTGAACGATCGGCTTGATCGAGCGGTAACGAAGCCGCTCGAACGATGCGAGCGAAGTGTTCAGGGGCGCATGGGTGGAGCTTGAACCGCTGAACGCAGCGCTCGACGAGACACCCGCGCCTGCGCTGGACCGACGCTGCGCAAGGGCGCCACCCGCCTGATGGCGACGCGATCGCCTTCGGGGCGCTTACGCTTCGCGTCGTGGTGCGATCCAGCCCGCGGCGAGGATCCCGATCTCGTACAGCAGGCACATCGGTATGGCCAGCATCAGCTGCGATATCACGTCGGGCGGCGTGATCACCGCGGCAACGACGAAGATGCCGACGACGGCATAGCCACGCACGTCGCGCAGCTGTTGCGGCGATACCCAGCCCAGCAACACCAGGATGACCAGCGCGACCGGCAGTTCGAAGCTGGCGCCAAATGCGATGAAGATCACCGAGATCAGGTCCAGGTACTTCACCGGATCGGAGTTCATGCCCACCACGTCGGGTGAGAACCGGTGCAGGAAGGCGAACACGCCCGGCACCACCAGGAAGAACGCGAACGCGCAGCCGGCATAGAACAGCGCCACCGCCGACGCCAGGATCGGCACGGCGAGCCGCTTCTCGCGCCGGTACAGGCCGGGCGCGACGAAGGCCCAGGCCTGGTAGAGCAGCCACGGCATCGAGATCATCAGCGCGGCGAAGAACGCCAGCTTGATCACCGCGGAGAAGCCGGACGTGGCGTCGGCGGCGATCAGCTTCTGTCCGACGGGCAAGGTGGCCATCAGTGGCGCGGCCAGTTCGGTGAACAGTCGCGACGCGAATGGCATCAGCACGACGAACACCAGCAGCAGCCCGGCTACCGCACGCAGCAGGCGCGCGCGCAGTTCGATCAGATGGTCGATCAGGCGCGATTCGGCGGGCTCGTCGTGCGTGGTGCCGGGGCCGGTGCCCATCTCTGGCTCAGCGTTGCGCATCGCGTGGCGTGTCAGTGTGCGAATCGTGGGCGTCGGTCGCTTCGGTGTCGACAGTTTGCGTATCCGCCGCCGCCTCGCCGCTCATTGCACCGCGCAGGTTCTGGCGCATCTGCACCTGAGCGTTATGGATATCGCGCTGCAGCTGCGCGCCGCCTTCGGCCAGCGAGTCGCGTGCGTCGCGCAGGTCGTCCTGGGTCTGGCGCAGGCTGCGACGCAGCTCTTCGTCGGCCAGTTCGTTCTCCAGTTCCGCCTTCACCGAATACCACTGCGCACGCGCGCGGCGCACCCACAGGCCGACGAAGCGCGCAGCCTTGGGCAGGCGCTCGGGGCCGAGCACCAGCAGGGCCACGAGCGCGATGAGGAATATCTCGGAAGCGCCGACGTCGAACATGGGTCAGCCCGCCGGTTGCGGCGGGCGCGGGCGTCAGCGCGGGGTGCGTTCGTCGTCGCGCTGCGACGCGTTGGCGTTGTCGGCGTCGCGGCGCGAGTCGTCCGGCAGCTGGCCGCGCGGCTTGTCGTCGTCGTCCTGCAGGCCCTTCTTGAAGCCCTTCACGGCCTCGCCCAGGTCCTTGCCCACGCTGCCCAGGCGCTTGGTGCCGAAGATCAGTACCACGATCACCAGCACGACCAGCCAGTGCCAAATGCTCAAACCGCCCATCGCGTGTCGCCCTCGGTAGTAGGCGGACAGGATACCGCAGGGCGTGTTAGCGCAGCGGTTGGCCGCGCGGATGTGCGATCGCTACCGCAGCCGGACTTCAGCCCTGACAGTCAGCGGCGCGGCGTAGGCGGTGGCGGCGTGGTTTCCGGCAGGGGCTCGGTACGGACGCCACCATCGGCCGGAACGTCCTGGAACGGTGCGGGAGCGGGATCGCTGGTGGCCGGTGCTGCCAGCGGCTGGGTCTGGGCGCCGGTCGTTGCTACGGGAGCAGCCGCGGGCGTGGAAACGGCGGCGGTACGTTGGGGTGCGGCTTCCCCGCGGCGGTCGCGAGCCAGCGCGCTGGCTTCCTCCAACGCGTCGCGGAAGGCGGTGATGTCGGCGCCCGGCGCCTGCGCGGTGCGGCCTTCGAAGACCATGCGCGGCGTGGTGCCTTCGCCATAGGCCAGCTGGTTGGCGGCATCGTCGATCGAGAGCACGGCGCCATCCAGGGCGATGCCAGCGAACAGGCCGCGGGCGCGCGACCACGACCAGATCTCGGCCTTGAGCTGGCCGTCGGTGGCGGTGGCGGCGTTGCGACCGACCGGGCCGGCGGCGACGCCCGCATCCGCGCCGAGGGTGATCTTGCCGTTGACGATGGAATCCAGTCCGCGTTCGCCGCGGAATACCAGCACCACGTCGGCCGACTGCACGCCGGCCTGGAAGCCGATGCTGCCGCCGGTCAGTTTCACGAAGCTCGGGTTCGACCAGGTGCCGTCGGGGTTTTTCACCGACACCAGGCCGTGGCCGCGACGACCGCCGATCAGCAGGCCGACCTTGAGCGTGTCGGGGACGACGACTATCGCGCGGGCGTCGTCGAACAGCTTGTCCGGGATCGCCGACTCGGGAATCTGCTGAACCTGGCTGAGCACGCGCACGGCATCGCGGGCACGCTGGGCGTAGGCGTCGTCGTTTGCTGGCGCACTCGTTAACGCGCCTGCTTCGACGGCCGGGGCGTTGTCGGATTGCGTTGCCGCCAGCGCGGTCATGGTCGAACACGGCGCGAGCAGCGCGCTCAGCAGCAGGACGTTGAAGCGGGGCATCGGATTCTCCGGCAGCGGGGGCTGCGGGCAGCATGGAAGCGCGGCGATGAACGTGCCGCGAATTGCCGCCGCCCCACGGCGACAAGAGGATGCCAATACGAACGAGGCCGCGGCGGGGCCCGCGATGCCCGGCCACGGGCGCTTCAACGCTTCCACTTCGATCAGCCGGCGCGCGCCACGACGGCACCGGAACCTCAGCACCAACGCCTCGCCGGCGGCCGGCGATGGCAAGCCACGACCACGACAGACTGGCCATCCGCGGCGCAGACGCACGCACCGACACAGCACGACATGCGGACGAACGAACCGTCCTGCGCGTCGCAGCGCTCCACCGCAACGTCTTCGCCGAGCCGCCCCGCGCCCGCGAACGCCCCGGCCATTTCCGCCCGCGCCACCCGACTGTCATCCTATTGGCATGTCAGCGCCCCTCCCCCCGGCCGCCATCGCGTCCACCGACCGCACCGCCACCGCACTGGTGCTGGTCAATCTCGGCACCCCGGAAGGCCCCACGGCGCGTGCCGTGCGCCGCTATCTGGGCGAATTCCTGTCCGACCGTCGCGTCGTCGACCTGCCGCGCCTGCTGTGGTGGCCGCTGCTGAACCTGGTGATCCTGCCGCTGCGCGCGCCGCGCGTGGCACGCAAGTACGCCAGCATCTGGCTGCGCAACGGCTCGCCGCTGGCGGTGTACACGCGCGACCTCGCCGCTGCCGTGCAGCGCGAATGCCCGACGCTGCGCGTGGTACCTGCGATGCGCTACGGCCCGCCGGCGCTGGACCAGGTGCTCGCCGGCCTGCATGCCGATGGCGTGCGCCGCGTGTGCGTGCTGCCGTTGTACCCGCAGTATTCGACGACCACGACGGCGTCCGTGCGCGACGTGGTCGAGCGCTCGAAGTTCGCGTGCGCGAAGTTGGCGTGCTCGAGGCCGGCACGGAGCAACGACACCGCCCGCGCCGACTTCGTCGATGACTATCACCTCGACGCCGGCTGGGTCGAAGCCGTCGCCCAGTCCATTCGCGACCATCGCGTGAAAAACGGCAACGCCGCGCACCTGCTGTTCTCCTTCCACGGCCTGCCGCAACGACTGGCCGACAACGGCGATCCGTACCCGCACCAGTGCGAGGCCGGCGCGCGCGCGATCGCGCAGGCGCTGGGCCTGCGTGAGGAATCGTGGACGTTGACCTACCAGTCGCGCTTCGGCCGCGAGAAGTGGCTGGAGCCGGCAACGACCGACGTGCTGGACGCACTGGCGGCGCGCGGCGTGCGCAGCGTCGATGTCGTCGCGCCGGGATTTGCCGTCGATTGCCTGGAAACACTGGAGGAAGTGGCGCAGCAGCTGGCGGCGCAGTTCCGCGAAAAAGGCGGCGAGCTGCGTTACATCCCGTGCCTCAACGACGGCGATGCGCATGCGCGCGCGCTGGCGGCGATCGCACGGCGCACGCTGGACGCACCGTGAGCGATGCCGACGTGGCCGGAGTTGCCGCAAGCACTGCTGCCACCAGCGGTGGGCTCGGCCCGATGCGCGAGTTCGCGCTCGACACCGCGTTCGGTCGCCTCACGGGCCTGCGTTGCGGACAGGCCGGTGCGCCGCGCGTGCTCGCATTGCACGGCTGGCTCGACAACGCCGCCAGCTTCGTACCGCTGTCGCAACACCTGCAGGGCATCGAACTGGTCGCGCTCGACCTGCCAGGCCACGGCGCCAGCGCACACCTGCCGCTGGGCGCGGATTATTCGCTCGCCGGCACCGTGCATGCGGTGCTCGATGCCGCGGATGCGCTCGGTTGGGACCGCTTCGCCGTGCTCGCGCACTCGATGGGCGCGGCGATCAGCAGCATCCTGTGTGCGGCGGCGCCAGCACGCGTCTCGCGGTTGCTCGCGATCGAGGCGCTCGGCGCGCTCTCCGACAGCGCCGACCACACCGCCGCGCGCCTGCGCGAATCGGTGGCGGCGCGACGCGCGCTGGCGACCAAGCGCCTGCGCGTGTTCCCCGATATCGATACCGCGATCCGCGCACGCATCCAGGCCAATGGCCTGAGCGAGCCGGTCGCGCGATTGCTGGTGGAACGCGGTGTCGTCGCGGTGCACGACGAGCACGGCAACGCGGGCTACAGCTGGAGCAGCGATCCACGCCTGACCATCACCACCGCAGTGCGCATGATCGAAGACCAGGTGCGCGACCTGCTGGTGAACATCGAATGCCCGGTGCGGGTGGTGTACGCCGATCCGGCGCCGCCGTATTTTCCGGATGCGCTGCGTCGCGAGCGCGCCAGCCTGCTGCGCCACGGCGAGGTGTTCGTCGTGCCCGGCACCCACCACCTGCACATGGAAGATCCGGCCGCGATCGCGGCCGTGATCGGTGATTTCTTCGTGGCGGGCGACGCGATGGATCGCGCCGACATGGTCACACCGCCATGATCGCGCCGCCCAAGTAACGCTGATCCGGGACCCTGATCGGACCGCAAGCGCCCGATCAGACGACGGTACCGAGCGTTACTGCTGCGTGGCGATCTGATAACCGACGCGCACGCCTTCGCCCTTGGGATCGGCGGCGATCGTGACGGTGGCGTGGCGCTTGTCCTTTTCGTACATCACGACCTTGCCGCGCGGCCCCTGCATCATCGTCATGCCGGTCTTCCAACCCTGGGCCTGCATCTGGCGGTCCGCATCGGCTTCGATCGAAACCGCCTGGCCCGACGTGAGCAGGTGGGCGATCACCGCGTTCGGCATTTCCATCGACGCTTCGACCTTGTAGTCGGCCGGCAAGTAGACGTCCTTCGGGAACGTCGCCGGCAGCGTCGTGCCGCCGCCGGTGCTGATCTTCATCTCGCCCTTGTCGGTCTTGATGGACACCTGTCCTTTTTCGGCGTCGACATCGGCATGCTGTCCGGTGCGCGCCTCGATCGCGGCTTCGGCCATGCGCTCGCCGGCGGATTTGCCGCAGCCGGCCAGGCACAGCGTGGCGAGGGAAAGAAGGATGAATCGGCGCATCGGCTTGCCTCCGTGGCAGGCGAACGCACGCGGCGTGCGTGCGTTCTGGAAAACGGCGGTCGAGGACTCAGCCGGCCAGCAGCGAACGCAGCGTCGCCTTCAGGCGCCGGCCTTCGGCATGGAAGTAGTCGCGCTCGTCGCGCCAGGTCGGGAAACGCGCTTCGACTTCGCGCCAGAACGCGCGCGAGTGGTCGGCGCGGACCAGGTGGCAGAGTTCGTGGACCAGCACGTATTCGTAGGCCGACGGTCGCGCCAGTACCAGCGCCAGGTCGAGTGCGACGGTGCCGTCGGGCGCCAGCGAGCCCCACTGCGACGACATCACCTTGAACTGCACGCGTCGCGGAGCGCGCGGCAGCGAGGGCAGGTAGCGCGGCAGCCAGCGGCCAACGTCGGCGCGGGCCTCGCCTTCGTAGAACTCGCGCAAGGCGCGTCGAAGGGCGGCATCGCCGGCGCGCGCGGGGACGGTGAAGGCGAGCGCGTCGCCGTCGTGCTCGCCGGCTCCGCGCTCGCGGTCGCGTGCGTCGCAGTCAGCTTCGATGGCGACCGGTTCGATGCCGGTGGGCGCGGCGTTGTTGCCTGCGCTATCGACGGGTTCGATCCGTACGCGTTCGATCCGCGTATAGCGGCCGGCATGCCAGTGCACCGGCAACACGGCGCCACGCAGCGGCAGCGACGACGTCGTGTCGCGTTGCAGGTGCGCAACGGCCTCGATGGCGAAGCGATCGAGCTGCGTCGCCAGCCAGTCGCGATGTTCGGCGAGGAAGCGCTCGCCGGAAATCGCGCTGGCGCGCGGTGGCAGGGTCAGGCGCGCGCCGCGTTCATCCACCGACAGGCGCAGGCGACGCGCACGCGGATGGCGCACGCAGGCGACGTCGACGGTGCGTCCGTCGGCGAGAGTGAGTTCGATCGCGTCGCGTTCGGCAACGCGTGGCGTCGGCGCCAGCAGGCGCCGTAGCAGTGAGGGAGGCATCGCCACTAGCTTAGTCCGCGTAGGGCGGGTTTCAACCCGCCGTTGAAGCTCGCAAGGATGGTGGGTCAACGCACCGTCGAAGCTAGCTAACGTGGCGGGTTTCAACCCACCATTGAAGGCCGCCAGAACGGCGGGTTGAAACCCGCCCTACGCTTCGACCTTCGACAGTTTCAACGCCTTTTCCAGCACCGTGAACAGGCGCTTCACTTCGCCGCTCATCAGCGCGAAGCGCGCGTCGAGTTCGGCGCGGATGTCCTCGCGTTCGGTGGATTCCAGCTGGTCCACCGCGCCGTCGAGCAGCTTGAACTTGCGCACGACCAGGTCCTCGCCGAGCACGAACGAAACGTGGTCGTCGAGCGTCAGCGCCAGGCGCGTGACCTGCTTGCCGGCTTCCAGGTGCTTGCCGATCTCGTCGCCCTGCAGCTCCTGGCGCTGGCACTTCACCACCGCGCCCTGGTCGACCGGATCGCGCAGTTCGCATTCATCGCCCAGCGAGAGACCGTCGGGCAGCGGTTCGCCGGCGATCCAGCCGGTCAGCACGCTGCGCGGCGCGACTTCCGCATTCAGCGGCAGCGCCGGGAAGCTGCCGAGCGCGCGACGGATCTCGCTGACGACGTTCTCCGCGCTCTTCCGGCTGGAAGAATCGACCACGACGATGCCGTGTTCGAGGTCCAGCAGCGCGTCGGTGCGGCTGGGCTTGATGAACGCGCGCGGCAGCAGGTCGGTGATCAGCTCGTCCTTGATCCGCTTGCGGGTGCGACCGCCGGGCTTGCGGCCTTCCTTCTGCTCGATCTCCTCGAGCTTCTTCGCCAGCATGTCGTTGACCACGCTGCCCGGCAGCAGGCGGTCTTCACCGCCGATGCTGAGCCAGATCGCACCGGGCTGGCGCGCGGCGAGCAGGTCGTTGTCGCGGCCATAGGGCGAGATGAAGCCGCGACTGGACAGTTCCAGCGGGCCGACCGGCTTGAGCTGGCATTCGTCGAGGCCGCGGTCGAGGTCGTCGAGTTTGGTGGTGGTCGGGAAGCGGAACAGCGTCAGGTTACGGAAGAACATTCAGGCGTCGGTCTTCAGGAATCGGGGGAGGTTCTGCAAGCGCGATTCATTGCGTTCGTGGGGTTGCGTCCGTGCTGTTGTTTCGTGCCTCTGGATCATCGCTGCCGCAATGGCCTGCCGCTGCCGCCCTTGGCGCGCAACGAGAAGCGGAAAGTGGGCTCCGGCAGCGAACCGGGACGATGATCGAACGTTACAAGAGTATCAGGCGGTGTCGTCCGACGCCGCGTGGGGCTCGCCGGCCAGCCACGCACGTGCATCCGGCAGCGCGCCGCCGCGCGCGCCGATGGCGAGGAAGTCGAACAGGTTCGGGTCGCTCAGCTGCGACGGACGGATGTCGCCCAGTGCGCGGGAAATGGTTTCGATGCGGCCGGGGCTGTCCTTCTCCCACGCATCCATCATCTTCTTCACCTGCTTGCGTTGCAGGTTTTCCTGCGAACCGCACAGGTTGCACGGAATGATCGGGAACGCCTTGGCCTGCGCGTAGGCGGCGATGTCGTCCTCGCGCACGTAGGCGAGTGGGCGGATCACCACGTGCTGGCCGTCGTCGGACAGCAGCTTGGGTGGCATGCCGCTGAGCTTGGCGTGGAAGAACAGGTTGAGGAAGAACGTCGCGACCAGGTCGTCACGGTGGTGGCCGAGCGCGATCTTGGTGAAGCCCTGCTCGGTCGCGTACGAATACAGCGCGCCACGGCGCAGGCGCGAACACAGCGAACACATCGTCTTGCCTTCCGGCACGACGCGCTTGACCACCGAATAGGTGTCCTGTTCGAGGATCCGGTATTGGACGCCGAGCGATTCGAGGTAGGCCGGCAGGATGTGCGCGGGGAAGTCGGGCTGTTTCTGGTCCAGGTTCACCGCGACCAGCTCGAACTTCACCGGCGCCTTCTGCTGCAGCTGCATCAGGATGTCGAGCATGGTGTAGCTGTCCTTGCCGCCGGACAGGCACACCATCACCTTGTCGCCTTCTTCGATCATGCCGAAGTCGGCGATCGCGCGGCCGACCTGGTGACGCAGGCGCTTGGCGAGTTTGTTGCTCTCGTGCGCGCGCTTGTGGGCGCGCGACAACGGTTCGGCGAGGGGCAGGGCGATGCTCACGAAGGACTCGGACGGGCGATACGACTCGTCATTCTAGCGTCGTCGCCGGGACCCACCCGCGCCGGGCAGTCGCGGTCCGTGCGACTGCCGTCGGCGACCATGGTCCGTGACGGCGGTCACAAGGCCTTGGCATACTCGGCGCGTCGAGCGCATCGAGGCAAGGATCGCCGGCCTGGCATACACGCGGCCTGACGCGTGCAGGGGAAATGGAAGGGAGGTTCGATGAGTATTCGGCTCGGCCGCGTGCTGCGTGGCTGTTTTGTGGCGTGCCTGTCGTGGGCACTGGCGCTGCCCGCCATGGCGCAGATCCGCAATGAGGGCGCGATTCCGGATGGCCGCGGCGGCGTCGGCGCACTGGCGATCGGCATGCGCCATACCTGTGGCATACGCCAGGACGGCACCGCGATGTGCTGGGGCGACAACTACGACGGCGTGACGAAGGCGCTGAAGGGCCCCTTCATCGAACTGAGTGCCGGCTTCGACCATACCTGCGGCCTGCGGGGCGACGGCAGCGTGGCGTGTTGGGGCGCCGGCTACACACCACGCGAAGGCGAGCCCGAGCCGATGCCGCCGCCGCCATCACCGATTCCGCCGGGCGCGTTCACCGCGCTTGCGTCGGGCATGTCCACGACCTGCGGCCTGCGCGCACGCGCGCTGCCCTGGGAACATCCCGAAGGCAACGTGGTCTGCTGGTCTGCGATGGGCTGGGAGCAGTTGCCGGCGCCGCCCAATGGCGACTTCGTCGCGCTGAGCCTGGGTGACGGTTTCGCCTGCGGCCTGCGCGCCAACGGCAAGCCCGAATGCTGGGGTTACATCGACCAGCAGCAGGTGCCGGTCCAGGAGGCCTTCATCGCGATCAGCGCCGGCGCGCGCCACGCCTGTGGCCTGCATGCCGACGGCAGCGCGCGCTGCTGGGGCGAAAACTGGGCCGGACAGGCGACACCGCCGGCGGAACTGTTCACCGCCATCAGCGCGGGCGCCTTCCATACCTGCGGCCTGCGCCCGGATGGACACGCGCAGTGCTGGGGCGAGAACGGTTCGGGCCAGACCACGCCGCCGCCGGACAGCTTCGTCAGCGTCACCGCGGGCGTCCAGCACACCTGCGGCGTGCGTCCGGACGGCCACGTGACCTGCTGGGGCGCCGTGAACTGGAACTACGACTACGAGCCCCCTTCGCCGTCGTCGCCGATGCCGCCAATTCCGCCGCAGGAAACCGTGTTCGGCATGGGCCAGCTGGCGGCGGGCGACTGGCACGACTGCCAGCTCAATGCGGAAGGGCAACTGAGTTGCTGGGGTGGCTTCCCGCAGGATCCGGAACCCTGGTCGCGCTTCAGCGCCGTCTCCAGCGGTCAGGACGCCACCTGCGCTCGCGACGACAGCGGTCACCTGCGTTGCTACGGCAACAACGGCATGGTGCGCGAGGGCCTGCCATTCGAACCGATGCGCCAGTTCGACCTGGGCTACGAACACGCCTGCGGCGTGGCGGCGCTGGATGGGTCGCCCAAGTGCTGGGGGCGCGAAACCAACGGCAAGACCGTGCCGCCCGCGGGCCTGTTGTTCCGCAACACCAGCGCCGGCCTGATGCACAGCTGTGGCGTCGGCGTCGACGGCAACGGCCAGTGCTGGGGATTCAACGGTGATGGCGAGACCAATATTCCGCCGCTGCCGCCCGAGTGGGGCTTCCTCGATGTTCAAGCCGGCGAGCGGCACAGTTGCGGTCTCGACAGCGCCCTGCACATCCGCTGCTGGGGCATGAGCCCGCCGCCGTACGATCCCAGCGACTACAACCCGGCCCACAACCCGGACTTCGCCACCTTCCGCGCGCTGTCGGTTGGCGCGTACCACAGCTGCGCGATCCGCACCGATGGCAGCCTGCTGTGCTGGGGTGAGAACTGGAGCGGCCAGCTGCAGGCGCCGGAAGGCACCTTCGTCGCCGTGTCCGCTGGACACAGCCACACCTGTGCGATCCGTACCGATGGCACCCGCGCGTGTTGGGGCGATCCGTGGCTGAGCCCGCGACTCGTGCTCGATCCCGACCGCGTTCCTGAAGTGCGTCCGGGCCAATGGCTGGACGTGTCGTTCCAGCTGCGCAGCGAGTCGGCGTACCAGCTGCGCGATCCGCGTTACGCCATCGTGGCGGGCACGCTGCCGATGGGCTTCTGGTTCGATCCATACGGCATGTTGCGCGGTTCCTCGAACGAAGCCGGTCGTTACCCGATCACCATCGAAGGCCGCGACCGCAACGGCTTCGCCGCACGGCGCGATTTCGTGCTGTCGATCGACGGCACGCCGCCGGTGATCGAACCGCAGGTCAGCGGCACGCAGGGCGAAAACGGCTGGTACATCGGCCCGGTATCGCTGGCGTGGTCGATCACCGATCCGGAATCGGACATCCTCGGCCACTACGGCTGCGACCCGGCGACCATCGACTACGAGGCGCCGGAAGCCCACTTCCTCTGCGATGCCGCCAGCGCTGGCGGACCGGCGCACCAGGAAGTGATCGTCAAGGTCGACCTGGTCGCGCCGCTGAAGCCGGAGGTGACCGCCACCATCAGCGGGACGCAGGCTACGTTTGCATTCGTCGGCCATGACGCCGCGTCGGGCATCGAGCACTACGAGTGCAGCGTGGACGGTGCGGCGTACGGCGCTTGTGCTGCGCCGCTGCAACTCCAGGTCGCCGCGGGCCAGCACAAGCTGCAGGTGTTCGCCGTGGACGGTGCTGGCCATCATGGCGATGTCGCCGAATACCTGTGGATGACCGATACCACCCCGCCGACCATCGCCGACACGATCGACGGCATCCGCGGACTGGGCGACTGGTACATGAGCGATGTCCAGGTCAGCTGGACGGTGACGGATCCGGATTCGCCGATCACCGAAACCAGTGGTTGCAACACGGTGACCCAGGCCACGCAGACGCCGGGCGCCGGCTTCACCTGCACCGCCACGAGCGCTGGCGGCGCGGCCAGCAAGGAAGTCGTCGTCAAGGTCGACAAGGAGGCGCCGGAAACGATCCTGCAATCCGCACCGGACGCGCAGACCAACAGCCTGACGGCGACCTTCGCCTTCACCGGGCAGGATTCGCTCTCCGGCGTGGGTAGTTTCGTGTGCATCCTCGACGGCGGCGCCCCCACCATCTGCAGCAGTCCCTTCACGCGCGGCGTGGGCGATGGCAACCACACCTTCGTCGTGCGCGCCTATGACCAGGCGGGACTGCGCGACCTGACGCCGGTGACCTACAGCTGGGTGGTCGACACCTCGCCGCCGCAGGTCACGCCGACCGTCACGGGTGTGCAGGGCAGCAACGGCTGGTACACCGGCAACGTGCAGGTCAGCTGGTCGGTGGCCGACGATTCGCCGATCACCACCAACACCGGCTGCAACACGGTGACGGTCACCACCGATACGTCTGGCGCCAGCTTCACCTGCACCGCGACCAGCGCCGGCGGCACCACCACGCGCACGGTGACGATCAAGCGCGACGCCACCGCACCCGTCGTCACCGCCGCGGCGACTGCCGCGCCGAATGCGGCCGGCTGGTATCGCGGCGACGTGACCGTCGGCTTTACGTGCGGCGATGCCGCTTCCGGCGTCGTGTCATGCCCTGCGGCGCAGGTGCTGGGTGGCGAAGGCAATGCGATCGCCTCGTCGGCCCGCACCGTAATGGATGACGCCGGCAACAGCGCAACGAGCAACGTGGTGACGGTGAACATCGACCGCACCGCGCCGACGCTCGCTCCGACGGTGACGCCGGGCACGCTGCTGCTCAACGCGGTGACCACGGCCAATCCGAATGCCAGCGACGCGCTCTCGGGCATCGCCCTCAAGCAGTGCGGGGCGTTGGCCACGGGCACGGTCGGCAACAAATCGGTGACCTGCACGGTGACCGATGAAGCCGGCAACAGCGCCAGCGGCAGCGGGAACTACAGTGTCGTCTACGGTTTCAACGGATTCAGTTCGCCGGTGCAGAACCCGTCGGTGCTGAACGTGTTCAAGGCCGGTCGCTCGATTCCGCTGCGCTGGCGCGTGATCGACGCGCAGGGCGCGCCGGTCACCAGCCTGGGCTCCGCGTCGGTCGCCGCGCTGGCGATCACCTGCCCCAGCGCCACCGAAAACCGCATCAGCATCTACGGCGGTAGCAACGGGCAGTTGCAGAATCTCGGCAACGGCTACTACGGGCTCGACTGGGCAGCGGCGGCATCGCTACGCAATGCTTGCCGCCGGCTCGAGCTCAACCTGGGCGATGGCGTGGCCCGCCCCGCGCAGTTCAAGTTCAACTGAGTCACTACTCAACCGGATCGATTCAATTGAATCGTTTCGACCAGATCGCCCCGAGCGGCGGGCCTAGCGCCCGCCGCTTCGGAGCTTGCGGTCCGTCATGCGCGACGTCACCGAACCCGCGTAAGCTGCCTGCATGATCGAAACCGACGATCCCTCCGTCATCGCGCGCCAGCTAACCGAGTTGAAGCTGGAGCACCGCGACCTCGACCTGGCCATCGAACGGCTGGCCGCCGACCTCGCCGCCGATGAACTGGCAATCAAGCGGATGAAGAAGCGCAAGCTGTGGTTGAAGGATTGCATCTCCCGGCTGGAGTCGGCGCTGATTCCCGACGAGCCGGCGTAGGGCGGGTCTTGACCCGCCACGGGCGCGCAGTGGTGAAGACCCGCTCCAACACGATGCAATGATGGAGCGGCGGGCTCAGGCCCGTTTCAACACGACGCGGTGACGCAGCAGCGGGCCAAGGCCCGCCTTACGTTGTCGACGGCGCGTCCGGCTTCGCGCTCTCCGGGCTGATCTTCTCGATCGTGTGCCGCAGCTCGCGGCCCAGGATCACCTTGGCGTCCTTCGCCCAGGTGGCCAGGCGCTGGTCGAAGGCCAGCTTGCCGTTCTCGTCCGGCCACACCAGCCGGAGCTCGCGCAGCTTCTGGATGAAACCGCGGAACAGCGACTTGTCGAAGAACTCCGGTGCCGCCGGCGCGTACAGCAACGACAGGCGTTGCGCGGCGAGGTGGCAATGGCTTTCCAGTTCGCCCGACGACAGCGTGCCGGCGCCGTTCTTCACCAGCACCGAAATCGCGATGTAGTAGCGCTCGAAAGCCTGCTGCAGCGAATGGCCGATCGCGCGCAGGCGGAACACCTCGTCGGTCTGGCCGGCGTTGCGGGCCAGGATGCCGCCGTCGTCGTCGCTCACGCGTTCGAGCAGGCCTTCGCCGATGAACAGGTCGACGGTGCGGGTCAGGCGCTCGCCGAATTCGTCCTCGCTCCACGGCAGGAACAGCTCGGCCTGCAGGAACGGATACACGCTGCGACCCAATTCCAGCACGCGGTTGAGGCTCATGCGCCGGTTGTGCTGGAAGCAGCAGGCAATCCACGCCGCCGCGGTGTACAGGTGCAGGACGTTGTTGCGGAAGTAGGTGAGCAGCACCGCCTTGTCGTCATCGTGCACGCCGAGCACGTCGCCGAGCGGATGCCTGGTGCGTTCGAGGACATTGATCTCTTCGCCATGGGCGATGATCTGTTCGGGCGTGTGCGGCGTCACCGTCACGCGACCGGAATACGGCAGTTCCGCCAGCAGCTTCTGCGACAACGCGATCTGCGCGCGCAGGTCTGCCTCGCCCATCGCGTGCTTGGGCGTGGACAGCAGCGCCAACGCGAGCAGGTTGATCGGATTGACGTCGGCGGCGCCGTTGATGTTGGTGTTGATGCGCTGCGCCAGCGTGTCGACGGTGTCGGCGAGCCACGCAGGCTTTTCGTCCTCGGCCACCGGCTTGCCGTCCCAGTCGGGCGCGTGTTGCGCCAGCACGTCGCCCAGGCGGATCGGTTCGCCGAAGTTCACCACCACCTGGCCGTAGTTGCTGCGCAGCACCTTCGGGATGCCCATCAACAGGCCGAAGATGGATTCCTTCTCCTTCGGCTTGCCGGTGAGCTCGTCGAGGTAGCTGTTGCCTTCCATCAGCTTCTCGTAGCCGATGTATACCGGCTGGAACAGCACCGGCCGCGTGGGCTGGCGCAGGAAGCCGCGCACCGTCATCGAGATCATGCCGCCCTTGGGCTGCAGCAGGCGCCCGGTACGCGAGCGTCCGCCTTCGGTGAAGTACTCGATCGAGTAGCCGCCGGCGACGAGCTGCGCGACGTATTCGCTCAGCACCGCCGAATACAGCACGCTGCCGCGGATGCTGCGGCGGATGAAGAACGCGCCGCCCTTGCGCAGGATGCTGCCCACCACCGGCAGGTTCAGGTTGACGCCGGCCACGATGTGCGGCGGCACGATGCCCTTGGTGTAGAGCAGGTAGCTCAGCAGCAGGTAATCCATGTGGCTGCGGTGCGACGGCACGTAGATCACTTCGTTGCCCGGCGCTTCCTGCTTGAGTTTTTCCAGGTGGTGCACCAACACGCCGCGGTAGATGCGGTTCCACACCGGGGTGAGGATGAAGCTGAGCGAGCGCACTACCGGATGCGAATAGTCCGCGGCGATTTCGTAGGCGTAGGAATGCGCCTTCTTCCACGCCTCGGTGAGCGAGGTCTTGTCGCGCGCGGCCTGGTCGGCGATGGCTTCCTTGACCGAGTCGGCGGCCAGCACGCTGTCGATCAGCAGGCGGCGGGTCGACAGGTCCGGGCCGACCACGGCCGCGCGGATGCGGTGGAAGTGGGTGCGCAGCACGCGCGAGAACTTGCGCACCGTGCGTTCGGGCGGCAGTCCTTCGTCGAGGATGCCGCGCAGCGACACCGGCGGGGCGAACTGCACCAGGGTGTCGCGGCCATTGAGCGCGATCGCCAGCAGGCGGCGGAAGCGGCCGACGATGGTCCAGTTTTCCGAGAACAGCACCGAGAACCAGCCGCTGCTCTTGTCCGGCGAACGACCGACGAAGATCGACACCGGCACGACCTGCACGTCCAGTTCCGGGCGGTCGCGGTGCGCGTCGAGCAGGCGCGCCAGCGAGGCCGAATGGGTCTTGGCCGACGCCGGCTGTTCGCCGGTGAGCGGCCCCAGCGGGTTGACGACGTTGGCGTTGCGCCGCGACAGCGCGAGGTAGGCGCGCTTGCGGCCGACCGGGTCGCCCGGCAACGGCTGCAGCGGCGAAGGCAGGCCGGCCTGGCGGCAGGCGCGCTCCAGGATCAGGGCGTTGGACAGCCCGTAGTCCTCCAGCACGTAGCAGACCGGGCGGCCAGCCAGTGCGGCGACGTGTTCGGCGGTGGTCGCGGGCTCGATGGTGAGGTCGACCCACGGCTCCAGCAGCCAACCCAGCAGGCGCATCCAGCCCGGGCGCCGGACGGACGGCGATGGGCGCGGCGCGTCTGCGGGGTTGGCCGCGGCCGGCGGTGGTGCCGGGATCGCCAGTTCGGCCTGGCCGGGGGTGAGGTGGGGGGGCGCCGTGGGCGGCGGTTCGGCCACGGGCTCGGCCGGGGCGGCTTCGGGGGCGTGGGATTCGGAGGCGTTGGCTTCAGGAGCGGCGGTCTCGGCAACGACAGCTTCGGGCGCGGCGCTTCCGGCAGTGCCCACCCCATCCGCGGGCAGTTCGCCAGACGGTTCGGTAGCATTTTCAGCGGGTTGCGTGGCCGCAACCGGAGCGGCCTGGCGCCGGGAATCGTCGTCCGGAAAGAGGGAAGTCTGCTTCGGCATCCGTCGGATTATGCCCGCACCGGCCTGCGGGAACGTGGCGGTGGCGTGTTCAGGGTCGCCGGGCGGGGTTTTTCAGCAGGGCTGTCGGCAGAGCTTCGCCAGGCGGTCCTGCCAGGGTTGAGGACGTTCCGGACGGCTCAGGGGTGCATCGCGGCGGGCGCCGGTTTGCCGCCCGTGGACGGCTCGGCCGTGGCGGTGAGGGTTCCGGCGCCGGCCTCGACTTCGGCCCGGCGCAGCAGGTCGGTGAGGTACCAGCGCCCGCCGCGGCGCTCGACCAGGACGATGGCGTCGATGGGCTGCCCGGCCATCGCGTACTGCAGGCGGACGCGGGCATGGTCGCCGGTCTGCTGGTCGAGGCGGACCTGGAGGCCGGCGAGGGACGCCTTCAACCCCAGCCCGTAGTCGTCGGCGACCTGTCCCAGCCGCTGCACGAAGGGTCCCAGTCGTTCCAGGCTGGCATCCATCCCGGCCTTCCTCAGACCGTCCGCTCCGGCCAGCCCAGTACTGCGCGCGGCCAGCGCCAGCTGCGGGATCGCCTTGCGCGCGTGGGCGAGGTCGGCGAGCGGCGCGCGCTGGCCCCAGCGGGTCAGCGCGGCGATCAGCTGGACGTAGTGGTCGCGCTCGACGTCGCTGTACGCCGCTTCCTGGCCGACGTAGCGGGTGGCGAACAGGCCCAGCGTCGCCGCCGCCGTGCGCAGCTCGATGCGTTCACCGGCGAACTGCAGCCGGTAGGTCGCCAGCAGGCGCTGTTCCGAGCCGGGTGCCGCCAATGCGGTGATGAAATCCTGGAATTTGGCGTCCAGCGGCAGCTCGGTCAGTGGCCACAGGGTGTGGCCTTGCGACCAGGCGGTGGCGAGCCGCGCGTGCAGGTCGGGCGGGACGGCGTGGCGGGCATAGGCGTCGAGCTCGCCTTTCCGCAGGTCGTCGACGAGCTGCCGCACCGCCTGCGCGGGCGCAGCCGCGCCCGCGCCGTCGGGCGCGGCGAGGCGGTCGCAGCCCGGGGCGAGGACGAGGAGGCAGAGCAGGGCGCCGACGCGGACGCGCCGGAGGAGGGACGAGGACATGAATGCGGATTCCCGATCGCTGCCGCGAGTTTCACGGGGACTTGGCGGAGGTACAAGCCAAACTGGTCGCGCTTCCGGCGCCGGCTGCCCTGTCGTGTGGGGACAGAAAGTGACGCGACCGCCCTTCCGGTGGGTCGGGAATCAGCTGGCCTGCCGTCGGCGTCGCACTTGCTGACCGGGTCTTCACGAAAGCTGAATCCGCGTTTGGTCCACTTCGTGATGGTTGGCACGCTTCATGCGTTATCGTACCGACCGTCACGTGTCGTTAACGTTCCACCGCATCCGGAGAGTCCCATGAAGTCCAGCAACACCGCACTGCTTGCCCTCGCCCTGTTCGCCGCGGGCGCACCGAGTGCCTACGCCGCCAACGCCGCCGCCAATTTTGGCGTGCAGCTGATCGTGCAGAACTCCTGCACCATCACCGCCGGCAATGGCCCCGCCGACATGGACTTCCTCACCGTTACCGGCAACATCGCCACCAACATCGATGCGCAGACCGACCTCACGGTCAACTGCAACAACAACGCGCTGTACCACGTCGGCCTCAATGACGGCCTCCATGCTGCGGCGGGCCAGCGCCGGATGTTCAGTGCGGCTACCGGCGATTTCGTCAACTACGATCTGTTCACCACCTCCGGCCGCACCGTCCGCTGGGGCGTCACCGCCGCCGGTGGCACCGCGACCGACGTCGACGGTACCGGCACCAATGCCAACCAGACCCTGACCGTTTACGGCCGCGTCCCGGGTGCACCGGTGCAGTCGGTCGGCGCCGGCACCTACAACGACACGATCATCGCTACCGTCGAGTTCTGATCGTGCGGCGTGCCTGGACCATCGCGCTTGCGGGCGCGCTGGGCCTGTTCGCGTCGGCGGCAGGGGCGCGTGGTCAGCTGCAGGCGGGCCCGACTCTCGTCGAGCTCGCCCCCGGGGCCACCGCGGGCCGATTGACCCTGTCCAACACCGGCGACGCGCCGGTGGCGGCGCAGGTGCGTGCGTTCGCGTGGAGCCAGGAGTCGGGCGAGGACAAACTGCGCCCGACGACCGATCTCGCGCTCAGCCCGGCCATCGTGCAGATCGCACCCGGCGCGAGCCAGGTGGTGCGGGTGGTGCGGATCGGGCCGGCGAACGAAACGGCCGTGGACGCGACCTACCGCGTCGTGGTCGATGAACTCCCCGGCGCGGACACGGCAACGCAATCCGGCATCCAGTTCCGCATGCGCTACGTGGTGCCGGTGTACCTGCGCTCCGCCAGCGCCACGCCGCCGGCATTGACGTGCCGACTGCAGTCCGCCGAGCTGGCGTGCCGCAACAGCGGTGGCCAGGCGGCGCAACTGGGCGCCAGTCGACTGGTAGATGGCAAGGGTCATGCCCTGCCGTTGAGCCCCGGGTTGTTCGGGTACGTACTGCCTGGAAGCGAGCGCCGTTGGGCATTGCCTGCCGCGTCGCCGGCGCTCGCCGAGCTTCGACTGGAAACCCGGATCAATGGCAAGTCGGCCACAGTCCCCGTTGCCGGTACACCGTAAGTCACTGGCCTTCGCCGTCGGCGCGGCCTTGGTCGCGTGCGCGGCGACGGCGAGCGCAGGCACCGGGACGGACGCGGCTTCAATTTCCCTGGGTGAACTCGACCTGCCCGAAATCGGCAGCGCACCCGGAGCGGCGGCCAACGACCAGCCGCTCTACCTCGAGGTCTACTTCGACGAGCGTCCGCGCGGCCAGCTTGTCCAGGTGCGACTGCGCGACGGACGGCTGCACGCCACCGTCGACGAGTTGAAATCGATTGGAATCGTGGTGGACCCCGCGCTGGCGAGTCCGGCCGATGGGCTGGTCGCGCTCGACGCCGTGCCCGGGCTCGCCTACCGCTATGACGTGCCAGCGCAGCGCCTGATATTCACGCTCGCGCCGACGCTGCGGCCGAACCAGGCGTTGGGTTATCGCGCGCCGCAGCCCGTCGAGGCCTCGCGCGGAACCGGCCTGCTGCTCAATTACGACGCCTACGCGCGCCGCTTCGACGGGCACGACACGGCTTCGCTCGCCACGCTGCTGCGTGGGTTCGGGCGTTTTGGCGCGATCGAGACCAGCGCGCTCAGTCGCGCCGGCGACGGTGGCGGCGATGCCTACCAGCGCCTGGACACGCGCTGGACGTGGAGCGATCCGGCCCGCATGACCACCTGGACCGCGGGCGACCTCATCAGCGGTGGCCTGGGTTGGACGCGGCCGGTGCGGCTGGGCGGCCTGCAGTGGCGCCGCAACTTCGGCGTGCGCCCGGATCTCATCACCTTTCCGGTGCCGCACTTCGCCGGGCAGGCGACGGTGCCGTCCTCGGTCGAGTTGCTGGTGAACAACGTCCAGCAGTTCGGCGCGGAGGTGGACGACGGGCCGTTCGTGCTCGACACCTTTCCGCACCTGACGGGTTCGGGCGAAGCGACCCTGGTCGTGCGCGACGTGCTGGGCCGTGCCACCCGCACCAGCGTGCCGATCTATGTCGACCACCAGCGGCTGGCACCGGGCCTGAGCGACTTCAGTCTCGAAGCCGGACAGTTGCGACTGGGCTACGGCGGCGACAACGACCGCTATGCGGACGATCTAACCGCCAGCGGCAGTTATCGCCGCGGCGTCAGCAATGCGGTGACGCTCGAAGCGCACGCCGAGTACGGCCCGGACCTGCGTGTGGGCGGGCTCGGGGCCGTCTGGGCGCCGGGCGGCTACCTGGGCGTGGTGACCGCCGCGCTCGCACGCAGCGACGGTCTGGCGCAGGGCAGCCAGCGCACTGTTGGCTACCAGTGGATGAGTCCGAAGTTCGGCATCGACCTGCAGGCGCAGCGGCGCAGTCGCGGGTTTCGCGACCTGGGCGATCTGGCCGATGGCGGCAACGAACCCACCTCGCTGCGTGCGGAGGATCGCGCGTCGATGTGGTGGTCGATCCCGCGCGGCAGCATCGCGCTCTCGTGGCTGCATTGGCGCAACCGCGGCGGCGACACCGATCGCATCAACACGCTGTCGTGGTCGCAGGTGATCGGTCGCGAGCTGTTTGCCAGCCTCAACGTGTTCGACAGCGGCCGTACGGGCCGCGGCGTGAGCCTGAATCTCAACCTGCCCCTGGGGCGGCAACGCGACGCGTCGTTGTCGGTCAGTCGCAGCCATGGCAATACCGATACCGTCGCTGCGCTGCGCCAGTCGGCCCCGTACGACGGCGGCTGGGGCTGGGACCTGCAGGCCGGCGACAGCCGCGGTGGTCACGCGCTGGCGTCGGCCAACGTGCGCGGTCGCCATGGTGAAGCGGCCTTCGGTGCCGATCATTCCGATGGACGCAACGGCTACTTCGCCCAGGGCAGCGGCAGCCTGGTGTGGATGGGTGCGGCCGCATTCGCCAGCCGCCGGGTGGGCGACGCCTTTGCCGTGGTCGATGCGCGCATCGGCGGGGTGCCGGTGCTGTACGAGAACCGCGAATTCGGCAGGACCAACGCACGCGGCTACGTCCTGTTGACCGACCTGCGCGGATGGCAGCGCAACCGCATCGCCATCGATCCCGATGGCCTGGGCGTCGGTTACCGCCTCCCGCCGCTGGAGCAACTGGTCACGCCGGCAGACAGCGGCGCAGTGATGGTCAGCTTCGACGTGGCACGCACGCATCCGGCCCTGGTCACGCTGCTGGATCGTGCCGGCCAGCCGGCGCCGGCCGGGTCGCGCGGAACGGTTGCGGGAAGCGGCGCCGAATTCCTGGTTGGCCTGGACGGAGAGGCCTACGTGGATGACCTCCCCGATGGCGGTACGCTGGAGCTGGAATTGGCCAGCGGGCGCTGTCGCTATCCGCTGCCGTCCGGCCGCGACGCGTCCGGTGTAACCCGATTGGACCCGCAGCATTGCCAGGAGGCACCATGATCCGTCGCCAGATCCTTTCGCTGTTGGCTCTGCTGCTGTCGGTGCTGGCTCCGGCGGCGTGGGCGCAAAGCTGCACGACGGCGGGGCAACCGCTGGCCTTCGGCGTCATGGGCACGCCGACCGCACAGCGCGACACGACCGCGAATATCACCGTGACCTGCAGCGGTGGCGCCGCGAATGGCTCGTTACGCGTGTGTCTGGGCATCTCGGCGGGTACCGGCGGGGTGACGCCTACCAATCGCCTGCTGGTGAACGGCGGCAACAACGTCGCTTACCAGATCACCACTACGCCGGGCGGCGCCAATTGGGGCGACAACATCGGTGGTCGGCCGGGTTCGGAGGTGACCGTCCCGCTCAACGGCAGTGGCAGCGGATCCGCCAGCACGACCATGTTCGGGCGCATCGGTGGCGGCCAGAACGTCGTGGCGACCACCTACAGCTCAACGCTGTCCGTGCTGGGGCGCATTCCCAGCGGCGGCTCGCCCTGCGTCAACGGCACCGGCTCGGCATTGCCGACGACGACGTTCCTGGCGTCGGCCAACCTGACCGGCACCTGCACCATCAGCGCGGTACCGCTCAATTTCGGTATCGCCGCCAACCTGTCCAGCCCGATCGATGCCAGTGGCGGATTGACGGTGACCTGCAGCAACACCCTGGCCTACAGCGTCGCGCTCAACGCCGGTACGACCACGGGCAACACCATCGCCGCGCGCAAGCTCGCGCTGGGTGGCGCGGGGGCGGGGGTAGTCAGCTACCAGCTCTACCAGGACAACCCGCGCACCATCGTCTGGGGAGACGGGGTCGCCGGCGGAAGTGCGTGGGTGGGGACCGGTTCGGGCACCGCGCAGACCCTGACGGTCTTTGGCCGGGTGCCGGCCCAGGCGACGCCTGCCGGCGGCACCTACACCGACACGGTGACGGCGACGGTCACGTACTGAGTGTTTGCCCACTGGGCTTGCCTGCCGCGGTCGTGTTTCGCGCGGTTGCCGGCATGCGGGCAAAAGAAAGGGAGGCCGGTGGGGCCTCCCGCAAATCCGGCGCGAGGCCGGAGGACTTGGTTGTGGCGCGGTTCCGGCAAGGCCGGGCGGGATCAGGCTAACCGCAATCAAAAGCTGATGCAATACTTGAATTTATGCGATGTAACTTATTGATTTACTTTGATGCGTCGTCCAGAGCGGCCTGCTTGGCGGCTCGGCGGGCGGCTTCGGGTTGTCCCCATTCGTTGTCGAACAGCGCCGGCTCCCAACTGCCGTAAAGCGGGTTGGGCAGGGCCCACCAGCGTTCGCCGATCCACTTCAGGTACGGGGCGATGGCGTCGCGGCGGCCGTCGCGGGTGTTGGCCACGATCTGGACGAAGTCGCCGACCTGGTCGCCGAACTGCATCAGCACGCGGTAGTCGCGGGCGACGCGCTGGCGTCGGCAGGTCTTCTCGGATCCGTTCTGCTCGCAGCCATCGACCACGGTGCCCAGGCCGAGGAACTGGCTGGCGTCCTCCAGCGGGAAGCCGGCTTGCCGCAGGTTCGCCACGGTCGCCTCGGCGAGGCTCGCGTCGCGATTGCTGATGTAGAAAACGGTGACGCCCTTTTTCGCAGCGGCGTTGAGGAATTCGACCGCGCCGGGCAACGGCTTCGCCTTGCGTTCGTTCACCCATGCGCCCCAGGCGGCCTCGTTGAAACCGCGGTGCTCGCGGATCTGCCGCACCGAACTGGGCGAGTTGTCGAGCACGGTTTCGTCGACGTCGACGATGATCGCCGGTGGCAGCCGCGCGGGATTGTTGCTGCGCTCGTCCTTGGGCAGCGCGTCCCAGTGCCGGTCGCGCAGGGCCGCGTCGAGGCGCTGGCCGGCGGCGCGGTAGATCGCGGTGTAGACCAGGTCGCGTTCGACCGAAGTCTGGAACCACACGGTGGCGTTGAGGCTGTCGTCGGCCGGCGGATACTGTGACTCCGCGGCGCTGCCGATGGCGGTCGTGGATTCCGGCGCCGTGGTGGCCGGGACGCTGGCACAGCCGGCGAGCAGGGCGAGCGGGATGAGCAGGACGGGAAGGCGCATGGATAGGCTTCGCTGGAAACTCGGCGTGAGTTTAGCCGAGCGTTGCTACGCGTCCGTGGCGGGTTCGCGATGGATTTGCGAATAGCGAAGTCGCTTCGCGATGAAGTCGCCGCCTGCGATCAGGCCGCCGCGACCTGCAGCGACACCTGCTTCTTCCCGCCTGCGACCCACTGCGTGCCGACTTCGCGGAAGCCGAACTTCGCGTGGAAGCGGCTCGAGGCTTCGTTGAACGGTTCGATGTAGAACTCGCACGCGATCGTGCCGACGCCGTGCTGGCGCGCGAACGCGAACAGGTCCTCGTACAGCAGCCGACCGATCTGCCGGCCCTGGTGCGTACCGGCCACCGCGATGCGGTCGATGTAAAGGAATGCGGCGTGGCGTTGCGCGAACCACAGGTAGTTGGGGCTGTCGTAAGCGGCGCCTTCGCGGAACGCGAGCAGGAACGCCACCACCGTGTCGCCGTCGCACGCGACGCGGTGGTACGTGGCCTGCGCATGCAGCTGCGCCAGGCGCGCCGCATCCAGCGGGCTCATCAGGTCTTCGGACTCAAGATTGAGTGCGAGGATCGCGGCGAGGTCGCGTTCGGTGGCGTCGCGAACGACAGCATCGTGAGCGTCGAGCGCCATCGTCATCCGTCCAGCAGCGCCTTGATCGCAGCGAAACCGGCGCTCGCGCGCTCCTGCTTGCGCACCGCGTCGGCGACCGGGTCGGCGCCGTCGCGCTGAAGTTCCGCCGCGGGCAGTTCGTCGAGGAAGCGGCTCGGCTTGAGCCGCATCTTGTCGCCCCAGCGCTGTGCTTCGCGCGAGTGCGACAGCCACAGCTGTTCCTTCGCGCGAGTGATGCCGACGTAAAGCAGGCGACGTTCCTCGTCCAGGCTGCCTTCCTCCAGCGCCATCTCGTGCGGCAAGGTGCCGTCCTCGCAGCCGACGATGAACACGTAGCGGAACTCAAGCCCCTTGGCGCCGTGCATCGACATCAGCCGCACCTGGTTGCCGGCGTCGCCCTTGTCGGCGTGCGAAAGCAGCGCGAGCTGCGCGGCGAGTTCGCCGGGACCGGAGCCCTTGCCGCCGTCGAACCAGCCCGCGAGTTCCTCGAGGTTTTCCTTGCGCCGCAGGAAGCTGGCTTCGTCCTTGCACTGCGCGCGGATCGACGCGAGCATCCCCGACTTTTCGCCGAGCACGCGCACCAGTTCCGCCGGGCTCAAGCGCTGCGCGTCGCTGCGCAGCGAACGCACGATGCCGGTGAAACCATCCAGCGCATTCGCCGCGCGCGGCGCCAGCTGCTTCAACGCACCGACCGACTCGGCCGCACGCGACATCGGCATGTGCTGTCCATGGGCGAGCTCGGCCAGTTTCGCCAGCGTGGTCGCGCCGACTTCGCGCTTGGGTGCTTGCACCGCGCGCAGGAAGGCCGCGTCGTCGTCGGGATTGGCGACCAGGCGCAGCCAGGCGAGCGTGTCCTTCACTTCCTGGCGTTCCAGGAACGCAGTGCCGCCACTGAGGTGGTAGGGCACGCGCAGCAGCTGCAGCGCTTTTTCCAGCGCGCGCGACTGGTGGTTGCCGCGGAACAGGATGCAGAAGTCGCTCCACGGCGCGGCGTTCTTCTGCGCGATGAAATGGATTTCGGAGGCGACTTTCTCGGCTTCGTGCCCGTTGTCGCGGCATTCCCACACGCGGATGCGTTCACCATCGGGCTGGTCGCTCCACAGCGTCTTGGGGTACTCGTGCGGGTTGTGGGCGATCAGTGCATTCGCTGCGCGCAGCACGCGGTTGCTGCAGCGGTAGTTCTGCTCGAGCTTGACGATCTCCAGCGCCGGGTAGTCCTTCGACAGCTGCAGCAGGTTGTCGGGATTGGCGCCGCGCCAGGCGTAGATCGACTGGTCGTCGTCGCCCACGCAGGTGAACAGGCCCTTGTCGCCCGCCAGCGCCTTGAGCAGGCGGTACTGCGCGTCATTGGTGTCCTGGCATTCGTCGACCAGCAGGTAGCCGATGCGCTCACGCCAGCCCAGGCGCATGTCCTCGTCGGCTTCGAGCAGTTGCACCGGCAGGCGGATCAGGTCATCGAAGTCGACCGCGTTGAATGTTGTCAGTCGCGCCTGGTACTTCTGGTACAGGATCGCCGCGTCCATCTCGCGCGGGCTCTGCGCCTTGGCGAGCGCCTCGTCCGGCGACAGCCCGGCGTTCTTCGCCCGCGAGATCAGATTGCGCGCGTTGTCCAGCACGTCCGGCTTGCTGCCAGGCGGCAGCAGGTCCTTGAGCTGCGCGCCGGTGTCGTCGCTGTCGAACACGGAGAAGCCGCGACGCAGGCCGGCCTTGGCGTGCTCGATCTGCAGGAACTTGAGCCCCAGCGCATGGAACGTGCAGATGGTCAGGCCTTCGGCGGCGTCGCCCTTGATGCGCTTGGCGACGCGCTCCTTCATCTCGCGCGCGGACTTGTTGGTGAAGGTGATCGCGGCGATCCGGCGTGCCGGCATGCGGCCCGACGAAATCAGGTGCGCGATCTTCTCGACGATCACCCGCGTCTTGCCACTGCCGGCGCCGGCGAGGACGAGCAAGGGACCTTCGCAGTGCAGGACCGCGGCGCGTTGTGGGGGGTTGAGGCCGTGCATTGGACATCGGGGCGAAGCGGGCGCCCATTGTAGGGCGGGCCCTGGCCCGCCGCTGCCGCAAACAGCGGGCGCTTGCGCAAAAGCGCGAACCTGTTGCGGATGCCCGTTGCGGACGCCCGGTGCCCGTACCGGCGGGTCGAGACCCGCCCTACACTTCACAGCATGGCCAAGCTCTACTTCTACTACTCGGCGATGAACGCCGGTAAGACCACCACGCTGCTGCAGTCCGCGCACAACTATCGCGAACGCGGCATGCGGGTGCTGATCCTCACGCCGAGGCTCGATGATCGCGCCGGCAGCGGCACGGTGGCGTCGCGCATCGGGCTGAAGGCGCAGGCGGTCGCTTTCGATCGCTCTGACGACCTGGAACGATGCGTGCGCGAGGACATCGACGCGCACGGCAAGCTCAATTGCGTACTGGTGGACGAAGCGCAGTTCCTCTCCAAGCCACAGGTGTGGCAACTGTCCGAAGTGGTGGATGCGTTGCGCGTGCCGGTGCTGTGCTACGGATTGCGCACGGACTTCCGTGGCGAGCTGTTCGAGGGCAGCCAGTACCTGCTGGCGTGGGCGGACGAGCTGAGCGAGATCAAGACCATCTGCCACAGCGGCGCGAAGGCGACGATGACGGTGCGCGTGGATGAATCCGGCCACGCAGTGCAACAAGGACCGCAGGTGGAGATCGGTGGCAACGATCGCTACGTGTCGGTGTCGCGCGCGGAGTTCAAGAAAGTGATACGCGGCGAAAGCACCATCGACGCACTGCCGGACCCCGCACAGCCACCACTGCTGTGAAGCGCCAACGCGGCGCGCGCAACGATCATTGCCGTGGCGCGACCGCCGTGCCGCAATGGTCGCGGACCACGCCGACGGCGCGGAATACGACACCGCCCTCCGGCAGCGCGGCCTGCATCTCGTCCATCAGGGCATCGAGCTCCAGTCGCGCCTGGTCGGGTGCGCTGGTGCAGCGCGTTTCGCTGGCGTAGGCACGTGCGAGCCAGACCGCCTTGCGCAGCTCCGGGTCGGCCTCGCGCCGCTGGGCGGTGGTCGCGAGGAACTGCAGCGCGGCGATGTCGCCATCGCGCGCGAGCAGGCGCGCCTGCGACAGTTCCGCGCGCAACGTATGCGAATGCTTCGCGCCGTAGCCCAGGCGCGTCGTCGCCACTGCCTGCTGCAGCGCCGTGCGCGCGGCTTCGTGCTCGCCCAATGCGTCGCTGACCTCGCCGATCATCCGGTCGGTATCGCCGACGATGCCGTGCTGCGCGCCGAACTGCGCCTGGCGCAGGCGCCGGGACTCCAGAAGCAACGGCAGCGCCTTCGCGTCCTCGCCGACGTCGTGCAGGACCATCGCCTGGTTGAACAGGCCACTGGCGAGCATCGGCTTGTCTTCGCCCTTGCGCCAGATCGCGACCGCGCGTTCCAGCGACGATCGCGCCGTCTCCAGGTCGCCGCGCTCCCATGCGGTGATGCCCAGGCTGTTGTAGTTGAGCGCGACGTCCTTGTTCTCCCTGCCCAGGCGCGCGACGAGCCAGGCCTGGGTGTCGGCGAACTCGGTTTGTGCCTCGGCGAATCGGCCCTGGTCGACATACAACGCGGCCAACTGCCGGCGCGCATCGACGCTGGCGCGGTGGTCGTGGCCGTGCAACTGCAATGCCAGCGCCAGGGCGTCGCGGCAGTCGCGCTCGGCGCCGGCGGAATCGCCCTGCTGGCGTCGCAGCGAGCACTGCTTGCGCTGGATGTCGATGGCCAAGGGGTTGCGCTCGCCGACGCGACGTTGCAGGTAGGCGAGTGCTTCATCGAGTTCGCGCAGCGCGATCGCGGTTTCGCCGACGTCGCCGTGCAGGCCTGCGATATCGATCATGTTCTCGACGATGCCTGCTTCGTCGGTGGGCGTCTCGCGGCGAATCGCCATCGAACGCTCGAACATCTGCCGCGCGCCCTGGCGTTCGCCGATCGCGCGGCGGCAACGGCCAAGCTGCGAATAGAACTCGCTGGACTGCGTCGGCAGCTGCGCCTGTTCGTTGCGTGCCAGGGCGAGCGCGGGCTGCATCAGGGTGATGCAGTCGCGCGTGCGCCCGAGCTGCGTGTCCATGTGTCCACGCAGGGTGAGTGATTCCAACTGCAGGCTGGCCGGGATGTCCTTGCCGGCATCGACGATCACGGCCTGACGCAGCAGCAGCGATTCGGCCTCGGGATAGTCGCCCAGGCCCAGGCGCAGGCGGGCGAGCAGGCCCAGCAGTTCGGCGCGCGTGCGCGGTTGGCGCGCGGGTTCGTTGCGGTCGCGCTGTTCGGCCGCGGTGAGCAGCGAGCGCAGGTCCATCGATTCGCCGGGCGCGGCGCCGCCGGCGTATTCGAACAGGCCGACCATGAAATCCTGCATCGCCTGTGCCCGCGCGGCTTCGGCCAGCGCCTGGTTGGCCTGCCATGCCACCAGGCTCAGCGCGATCGCCAGCACCAGGGTCACCGCGGCGGCGGTCACCAACGCCCAGCGGTGTCGCGCCATGTACTTGCGCATGCGATAGCCGACGCTCTGCGCCCGCGCCTGTACTGGACGTCCTTCGGCGTAACGGCGCAGGTCCAGCGCGAGGGCTTCCACCGACGGATAGCGCTGCTCGGGTTTCTTCGACAGCGTCTTCAGCACGATGTTGTCGAGGTCGCCGCTGACCATGCGCGCGCGCCGGCGCAGGTCGGAGGTGTCGATGTCGACGCGCGGCGAGGTGTCCGTCTCGATGCGGCGCAACAGCGTCTGCGAGGGGCGCAACGGGTCGGTGACCAGGATCGCTTCTTCCCACGCTGCGTCGCTGTCGCGCTTGAGCCGGTAGGGCTTGCGGTCGGTGAGCAGTTCGTAGAGCACCACGCCGAGCGAATACACGTCGGTCATGGTGGTGATGGGTTCGCCGCGGATCTGTTCGGGTGCGGCGTAGTGGAGGGTGAAGGCGCGCACCCCGGTGCGGGTCTGGTCCACCAGCGGCACGTCGCTGTCGAGCAGCTTGGCGATGCCGAAGTCGAGCAGGCGCACTTCGCCCGCCGGCGTGACCAGGATGTTGGACGGCTTGAGGTCGCGATGGACGATCAGGTTGGCGTGCGCGTGGCTGAGCGCATCGCAGATCTGCTGGAACATCTGCAGCCGTTGCGACAGCGAGGTGTTGAGCTGGCGGCAATAGTCGGTGATCGGTTCGCCGTCGACGTATTCCAGCGCGAGGTACGGCAGGCCGTCGGCGGTGACGCCGGCGTCGAGCAGGCGCGCGATGTGCGGGTGCGCGAGCCGCGCGAGGATCTGCCGCTCGCGGGTGAAGCGCAGGCGCAGGTTCGCGTCGGTGAGCCCGGGTCGCAGCAGCTTGAGCGCGACGCGGCGCTGGTACAGGCCGTCGGATCGCGCCGCCAGCCATACCTGGCCCATGCCGCCTTCGCCGAGCATCCGTTCCAGGCGATACGGACCGACTTCCATCCCCGGCATCGCGCCACGCGTGGAAACCAGCGGCTCGGCGAGGAAGTCGGTGCGTTCCTCTTCCAGCGCGATCAACGCTTCCAGTTCGACCGCCAGCACCGGATCCTCCGCGCGCAGCTCATGCAGACGCTGCGCGCGTTCGTCGTCCGGCAGCTCGAAGAGGGAATCGAGCAGCGGTGAGAGGCGTTGCCAGCGCTCGGGATCCATGGGGCGGTCGTCGGCTCGCGATGATCGGTTGTCGTTGGATGCGGTGCCCGGCAGTCAGAACGCTGTTGCGTCCGCAGTCCAGCCGCGAACCGGCAACCCTAGTCTTTCAACGACGCCAGCAGGAACAGCCGCGCCTTCTGCCAGTCGCGACGGATGCTGCGTTCGGAGCGTTCCAGCAGTCCGGCGATTTCCATCTCCGACAGGCCGGCGAAATAGCGCAGCTCGACTACCTGCGCGAGTTTCTGGTCGACCGCGGCGAGCTTGGTCAGCGCCACGTCCAGGCCGAGGGTTTCCTCGTCCAGGCGCACGCCGCCTTCGACGTCCTCGGGCAGGTCGGTGACACGGTGCAGGTCGCCACCGCGCTTCTGTGCCAGGCGCTGGCGGGCGTAATCGACCACCACGCTGCGCATGGCCGAGGCGGCATAGGCGAAGAAATGCGCGCGATCGTCGAAGCGGGCTTCGCGGCGACCGATCAGCTTGAGGTAGGCCTCGTGCACCAGCGCGGTGGCGTCGAGTGTCTGCCCGTGCTGGCCGGCGAGCTGGCGGCGCGCCATGGAATGCAGTTCCGAATACAGCCGCGCGAGCACGTTGTCGAGCGCGCCGCGATCGCCCCCGCGGGCGGCGTCGAGCAGCAAGGTGATATCGGCGCTGTCTGCCATGCCTCTCCCCAATCCTTGCCGCGAATATAAACCCTTTGGTTTGCCGGGGCAGGGGTCTGGCCGATTGCGGTACGGCCCTGCGTTCGAAACTTTTCGGCCCGACGGGCAGGTATGGAAGGCTGCCGGCGAGCGGATCGGGTTACTTCTGGCAATGCCCGCACCACACCGTCGCTCGCTGGCCGATGGCCGCCTGCTTCAGTGGCCGCCCGCAACGCGGGCACGGTTCGCCGCCGCGGCCGTAGGCGGACAGTTCCAGTTCGAAGTAGCCCGGCAGCCCGTCCGGGCTGATGAAATCGCGCAGCGTGGTGCCGCCCCGGTCGATGGCATGCGCCAGGATCCGTTTCACCGCATCGGCGAGCAGCACGTAGCGTTCGCGCGAGACCCTGCCGGCCGCGCGCAGCGGCGAGATACCGGTGGCGAAGAGCGCTTCGGCGGCGTAGATGTTGCCGACGCCGACCACCACCTTCTGGTCCATCAGGAAGGTCTTCACCGGCGCCTTGCGGCCGCGCGAGAGTTCGAACAGGTAGTCCCCGTCGAACACCGCGCTGGCGGCGGCCGCGTCGACAGTCGCGCCGGATGCGTCCGGCAGCGGCTCCGGGCCCAGGTCGCGCAGGAGTTCGTGGACTTCGCCCGGCGGTTGCCACAACAGGCAGCCGAAGCGGCGCGGATCGGTGAAGCGCAGCACGCGGCTGCGACTTTCGCGCCCGCCGCCTTCCAGCGCGATGTCGACGTGGTCGTGCGGGTTCACCGGCGTGGTCGCGGGCAGCACCCGCAGGCTGCCGGACATGCCCAGGTGCAGCAGGGCGCTGCCGGCGTCGGTGTGCAGCAGCAGGTACTTGGCGCGGCGACGCACGGCGTTGATGCGCTGGCCCGGCAGGACCTCGCGGATCTCAGTCGGGATGGGCCAGCGCAGGTCGGGCCGGCGCAGCACGACGCCAGCGACGCGACGGCCTTCGACATGCGGCGCCAGGCCGCGGCGGGTGGTCTCGACTTCGGGCAATTCGGGCATGGCGGCAGCGTACCCGCGGCGTGCGCGCTGGCATATCGTGGGCGGCATGTCTTCCGCGCCGATCGAAGCCGCGCCGCCGCCCCCGGGCCTGCGTGCGCATGCGCTGGAGGAACATGCGCTGGCAGGCGATGCATTGGAAGGCCATGCATTGGAAGAGCTCGACGCCGCCATCGGCCACCTCGCCTGGCGCGGCGGTCGCCGGCACGAGGGCGTGCACCAGGCGCGCAAGTCGCTGCGCCGCGTTCGCGCGACCCTCGCGCTGGGTGGCGAGCGGCTGGGCCCGGGCGCGGGGCTGGTCGACCGGGCGCTGCGGAAGCTCAATCGTGGCCTGTCGCGGTTGCGCGATGCGCACGCGCTGGTGGAAACCTTCGACCGCCTGCTCAAGGCGGGTTACGACTCCCGCACGACGGCGCTTCTCGGCCGCGCGCGCCGCATCGCCGCCGCGCGGCGGGCGAAGGTGGCGGCCCAATTCCAGCGCGACGACGCCGACCTGTCGCGCCGCCGCGCGCTGCTGGGGGTCCTGCGCGCCACCCTGCTGGCGCTGCCGTGGGACGCGGTGCACGCCGGACAACTCGAAGCCGCCACCGCGCACAGTCGCGCGCGCCTGGATGCCGCGCGTGCCCGCGCCTGCCGCAGCGGCCGCGACGAGGACTGGCATGCCTGGCGTCGTCGGGCACGCCGGGTGTCGCAGCAGCGTCGGGCCCTGGCGGCCATCGGGCTCGATCCGGGCAAGCAACCCGGCTTCGACAAGCACGTCACCGAGCAGTTGGGCCTGGCGCAGGACCTGACCCTGCTCCTGGACCATTGCGGCCGGCGCTCCTGTTTCGCCAGGAACGACCGCGCCGCGCTGCGCGCCTTCGCCGAACCCGAGCTGGCGCGCCTGCGCCAGCAGATCGCCGCCGCCGCGCCGTGACCCGGGAGCCCACTCCGACGTGAACCGGTTTGCACGAAGAAAAGGCTGAACAGGCAAAGACTTAGCCCTTGGCCCGGGCGGTCACGACCCCCATCACAAAAGCGGCTTCCATACCGAAGCGCACGTCACCGGACAGTGGCAAACTTCCGGCCGGGGTCGCGCGAAGCACCGCTCTGTCCATCCATCGCCTCTCATCAGGCCTGCTCCCGTCAGGTCTGGCGCGTCCCGCCGGAGTTTCCATGTCTTCTCTGCTCGATTTCCTCGCCGGCGGCCTGCTGCAAGCCGGCATCGGCACGCTGGCGATCTACTTCCTCGTCGCGACCCAGCTCACCATCTTCTCGGTGACCCTGTACCTGCATCGCAGCCAGGCGCACCGCGGGGTCGACTTCCATCCGGTTGTCGCCCACTTCTTCCGTTTCTGGACCTGGCTGTCCACGGCGATGGTCACCAAGGAATGGGCCGCCATCCACCGCAAGCACCACGCCAAGTGCGAGACCGAGGAAGACCCGCACAGCCCGCAGGTGAAGGGCATCGGCAACGTCTTCTGGCACGGCGTGGAGCTCTACAAGGAGGCCCGCGACGACCGCGCCAGCATCGAGCAGTACGGCAAGGGCTGCCCGGAAGACTGGATCGAGCGCCACCTGTACACGCCGCACGCGACGATGGGCCCGACGCTTTACCTGATCATCAGCTTCGCGCTGTTCGGTTTCGCCGGCGTGGCGCTGTGGGCGCTGCAGATGGCGTGGATCCCGTTCTGGGCCGCCGGCGTGGTCAACGGCATCGGTCACTGGTGGGGCTACCGCAACTTCGAAAGCGCCGACACGTCAACGAATCTCTCGCCCTGGGGTGTGTGGATCGGTGGCGAGGAACTGCACAACAACCACCACGCCTTCCCGTCGTCGGCGAAGTTCGCGCTGCGCAAGTGGGAAGTCGACATCGGCTGGGTCGTGATCAAGGCCTTCGAGGCCGTTGGCCTGGCCAAGGTGCTGCGCATCGCGCCCTCCCTGAATGTGCGCCCGAACATCAACATGCCCGACGGCGAGACGATGAAGGCGCTGCTCGCGATCCGCTTCCAGGCGATGACCGATTACTACCGCAGCGTCACCTTGCCGGCACTGCGCGAGGCCAAGTTCAAGCTGCCGCGCAAGCTGCGCCGCGGCCTGGCCGATGGCGGCCGTTGGCTGGATGAGGACAAGCGCGCGAAGCTGCAGTCGTGGCTGGCCGAGCGCCCGCGCATGGCGCAGCTGGCCGAGTTCCGCGCCCGCCTCTCGCAGGTGCTGGACGAGCGTTCGCATGACGCGCAGGCCACGCTGGCGAAGCTGCAGGCGTGGTGCGCGGAAGCCGAGGCTTCCGGCAACGCCGCGTTGCAGGCGTTCTCGATGCGCATGAAGGGTTACGCGATCGCACCGGTGCGCGCAGGCGCCTGACCCGCAACTCATGGATATGGAATACGAAGGGGCGGCGACGCCCCTTCGTCGTTTTCGAGGCGGGCCGCCGCGATCTGCTGCCGGGAGCCTGCCGTTGACAGTCGCCGTCGAAAATCCGCTGCCGACATCGCGGCAAGCCCGAATGGGCGCCGCGTATCTGGTTGAATCGCGGCGCAGCGTGGCGTGGCTGAATCGCCGCATGAGCGAAGCGGCTTTCGCGGTTTACCCGGCGCCGGAAAGTCGGCAGTCTGCGCGTGGTTGCCCGCCACGTTTCGCTGGGCCCTGCCATGATCGGACGCAAGCCATGAGCAAGCCCGCCGCCACCGTTGCTACGCGCATGACCATCGCAGGGATGCCCTTCGCATGCATGGCCCTTGCATTCGCGGTGTTACCCGCGATCTCCCTCGCACAGGTCACCGCCGCCGACCAGTACCTCTCGCGCATGGACGTGGACCGCGACAGCCGCGTCGCGCTCACCGAATACCAGGCGTGGATGGGCTATGCATTCGAGCACATGGATACCAACCATGACGGCCTGCTCACCGCGAACGAGCTGCCCGGCGGCCGGGGACGCACCGTCAGCCTGGCCGAACATCGCGAAACACTGGCGGCCGCGTTCCGTCGGCAGGACGCGAATGGCGATGGTTTCCTGAGCGCGAAGGAACTGGCCGCGCCGCCACGCTAAGGAACGTCTGAATATCTCGAATGCCATCCCGAGCGTGGCGAGGGATCGGCTACCTGCTGGAAACAGATCCCTCGCTACGCTCGGGATGACAGGGCAGGGTTGGTAAGGCCTGCATTCCAGGGCCTGACGGCGACAACCTCCGGTGTTGCCACGGCTGTCGGTCATCGCCCCAGCAAAGCGACTTTCACACCGGAGGCATCGAAGCAAAAGAAAACGGCCGCAACTGCGGCCGTTTCCTCGGGTGCTGGCGCAAGCGTTACCAGATCTTCACCCGGTCGTCCGGCGCGAGGTAGAGCTTCTCGCCGGACTGCACCTTGAACGCGTCGTACCACGCGTCGATGTTGCGGACCGTCATCGCGCGATACGCGGCTGGCGCGTGACCGTCGGTGAGCACGCGCTGGCGTAGTGCGGCATCGCGGATCTTGTTGCGCCAGGCCTGGCCGTAGGCGAGGAAGAAGCGCTGGTCGCCGGTGAGCCCGTCGATCACCGGCGATTCCTTGCCACCCAGCGACTTGCGCCACGCCATGTAGGCGATGGTCAGGCCGGACACGTCGGCGATGTTCTCGCCGGACGTCTGTTCGCCGTTGACGTGCAGGCCGGGCAGCGGCTCGTAGGCGCTGTACTGCGCGGCCAGCTTCGCGGTGGCTGCCTTGAAGTGCTTCGCATCCTCCGGCGTCCACCAGTTGGCCAGGCGGCCCTGCGCGTCGAATTCGGCGCCGGTGTCGTCGAAGCCGTGGCTGACCTCGTGGCCGATCACCGCGCCAATGGCGCCGTAGTTCGCAGCGGCGTCCGCAGCGGGATCGAAGAACGGCGCTTCCAGGATCGCCGCCGGAAAGTTCATCGCGTTCTGCAAGGGCAACTGCACGGCGTTGATCGTCTGCGGTGTCATCCACCACTCGCCACGATCCACCGGCTTGTCCAGCTTGCCGATCTGGTGATGGTATTCCTGCAGTTCCGCGCGCAGGCGGTTGCCCAGCGCGTCGTCCGCGCGCACGTCCAGCGCGGAGTAGTCGCGCCAGGTGTCCGGATAGCCGACGCTCACGCGCATCGTCGCCGCCTTCTCCTTGGCCTTCTCCTTGGTCTGGGGTGTCATCCACGCCAGCGAGTCCACGCGCTCGCCGAACGCGGCGAGGATGTTGTGCACCATCTCCTCGACCTGCGCCTTGGACGAAGCCGGGAAGTACTTCTTCACGTAGAGCTGGCCGACGGCGTCGCCCAGCGCGTTGTTGGTGGCGTCCAGTCCGCGCTTCCAGCGGTCCTTCTGCTTGGGCGTGCCCTGCAGCGCGGTGCCGTGGAAGCCGAAATGCAGGTCGGCGTAGGCCTTGGGCAGTAACGCGGCGTTGTGGTCGAGTGCGTGGACCGTGAGGTAGTCCTTCCAGGACTGCAGCGGTTCGCTACCGACCAGTTTCGCGATGCCGCTGATCGCGCCAGGCTGCCAGGCGACGACGGTCTTCTGCGAAGACAGGCCGGCGGCGTCGAAGAACGCGGGCCAGTCCAGTCCCGGCGCCTTCTGCGCGAAGCCCGCCGTGTCCCAGGGGTTGTTGGCCTTGTGTACGTCCTGCGAGTCGATGATGGGCGCATGCGCCTTGGCGATCTTCGTTTCGAGTGCGAGAACGGCCTTCGCCTTGTCCTGCGGATCGGCGATGCCGGCCTGCTTGAGCAGCGCGGCGACGTAGGTTTCGTACTGCTGCCGCGCCGTCGCCATTTCCTTGTCGGCCGAGAGGTAGTACTCGCGGTCGGGCATGCCCAGCCCGCCCTGCATCAGGCTGGCGACGTAATGCTCCGGATCCTGCAGGCCCTGCGCGACGAACACGCCGAACAGGTTGTCGGTCTGGAAGTTGGTCGCGTTGAGCGGATCGGTGTCGGCGCGCACGCCTGCACCGAGCACGCGGGCGAGGTCGGCCTTTGATGCGATCGCGTCGATCTTCGCCAGCTCCGGCTTGAGCGGCGCCAGGCCGCGCGCCTCGATGCCGGCCTCGTCCATGTAGGCGGCGTAGTAGTCGGCGATGCGGCGCTCGTTGCTGCCGGCGGCGGGTTGCGCGGCCGCGAGCGACTTCACCAGGTCGGCGTTGCGCTGCTCGGCGCGTTCGACCAGTACGGTGAAGGTGCCGTAATTGGAGCGGTCTTCCGGGATGGTCGTGGCCTGGCGCCACGCGCCGTTGGCGTAGCCGTCGAAGTTGTCGCCGGGCTTCACCGACTTGTCGATGCCGGCCAGGTCCACGCCTGCGGTGGGCGCGGCGGCCGGTTGCGGTGCCGTAGCGGCGGTGTCGGCGGTCGGGCCGGCGGACTCCTGCTTGCAGGCGGTGACGAGCGCGCATCCCAGCGCGACGAACAAGGCGCTGCGCAGCAGCGTGGCGGAGCGGGAAGCGGGCATGGCGGTCTTCGGCAAGGGAGGCGGGTCCCCACCTTAACCGCGTCGCTCTTTGCATCATGTGTCGAAAGTCATCGCCACCGATGCGGAGCCGTGGTCAGTGCGGGGGATCGCGAAACCATGTGCCGGCGGCCAACAGCTTGGGGCACACTGGCAGGCCCCGACTCAGGAGCGCGCAATGTCGCAGCCAGACGTCTATCTCGTGCCGGACGCCTTTGCCGCGCAGGCGCGCATCAAGGCCGACGACTACGCGCGCCTGTACGCGCAATCCGTCGCCGCGCCGGACGCCTTCTGGGCCGACGTCGCCCAGCGCATCGACTGGATGAAGGCGCCGACGCAGGTTCGCGACGTGAACTTCGCGGTCGACGACTTCCACATCCGCTGGTACGCCGACGGCGAGCTCAACGCCAGCGTCAACTGCCTGGATCGCCACCTGGCCGCGCGCGGCGACCGCACCGCGCTGATCTTCGAGCAGGACGATCCGGCGAAACCCGCGCAGCACATCAGCTACCGCGAACTGCACGCACGCGTGTGCAAACTCGCCAACGCGCTGCGTGCGCTCGGCGTCGTCAAGGGCGACCGCGTCACCATCTACCTGCCGATGATTCCCGAAGCCGTCGCGGCGATGCTGGCCTGTGCCCGCATCGGCGCGATCCACTCGGTGGTGTTCGGTGGCTTCGCGCCGCAATCGATCGCCGACCGCGTCCACGACTGCCGCAGCAAGCTGATCATCACCGCCGACGAAGGCTGGCGCGGCGGCAAGCGAATCCCGCTCAAGGCCAATGTCGACGCCGCGCTGAAACTGCCCGGCACCCACTCGGTGGAAACCGTCCTTGTCGTGCGCCACACCGGCGGCGCGGTCGACATGCAGATGCCGCGCGACCGCTGGTACGCCGCCGTGGTGGACAACCAGCCCGCGACGTGCGAACCCGAGCGCATGAATGCCGAGGATCCGCTGTTCATCCTCTACACCTCCGGCAGCACCGGCAAACCCAAGGGCGTGCTGCACACCACCGGCGGCTACCTCGTCTATGCGAGCTACACGCACGAAGCGGTGTTCGACCTTCGCGACGACGACATCTACTGGTGCACCGCCGACGTCGGCTGGGTGACCGGCCACAGTTACATCGTGTACGGACCGCTGGCGAACGGCGCGACGTCGCTGGTGTTCGAAGGCGTGCCCAACTACCCGGACGCCTCACGCTTCTGGCAGGTGATCGATCGCCACAAGGTCACGATCTTCTACACCGCGCCGACCGCGATCCGCGCGCTGATGCGCGAGGGCGACGCGCCCGTGCGCAAGGCGTCGCGCGCGTCGCTGCGCCTGCTTGGCAGTGTCGGCGAACCGATCAATCCGGAAGCGTGGCGCTGGTATCACGAAGTCGTGGGCGACGCGCGTTGCCCCATCGTTGATACCTGGTGGCAGACCGAAACCGGCGGCATCCTGATCACCCCTTTGCCGGGGGCGACCGATCTCAAGCCCGGTTCGGCGTCGAAGCCTTTCTTCGGCGTGCAGCCGGCACTGGTGGACGCCAATGGCGCGCTGCTCATCGGTGAAGCCGAAGGCAACCTGGTCCTGCTCGATTCATGGCCCGGCCAGATGCGCACGGTCTACGGCGACCATCCGCGCTTCATCGAAACTTATTTCAAGACCTATCCGGGCATGTACTTCACCGGCGACGGCTGTCGTCGCGATGCCGACGGGTACTACTGGATCACCGGCCGCGTCGATGACGTGATCAACGTCAGCGGCCACCGCATGGGCACAGCGGAAGTGGAAAGCGCGCTGGTGTCGCACCCGAAAGTCGCCGAGGCGGCCGTGGTCGGCTTTCCGCACGACATCAAGGGGCAGGGCATCTACGCGTACGTGACGTTGAAGGCGGGCGAAGCCAGCAGCGACGAGCTGCGCAAGGAATTGATCGCCCATGTGCGCAAGGAGATCGGTCCGATCGCATCGCCCGACCACCTGCAGTGGGCGCCGGGACTGCCCAAGACGCGCAGCGGCAAGATCATGCGGCGGATCCTGCGCAAGATCGCAGAGAACGCACCGGATCAGCTGGGCGATACCAGCACGCTTGCCGATCCGTCGGTGGTCGAGGCGTTGGTGCGGGAGCGGCGCGACGCCTGACCGCCAGCCCGGTAGTGCGCTCCGCTCGGAAGGCTGTTCTTGTACGGCCCGGGTTGGGCGCTGACGTCGCAAGCGCTTTTGCGGGTCCTTCAGCCACCACTGCCGTGCAACGCGGTGCCGTGCACGAGATAGTGATTGAGTCGCGCTTCCCAGTCGCGCATGAACTGTTCGTAGTACGCCGGCGTGAACGCGGCGACGAAGGCATCGCCCTCGGCGCCCAGGCTGGTGTGCGTGTAGGTCACCTGCGCCTGCGAACCGGCTTGCGTGGCCTGCACCTGGATCGACAGGCGACACGCGGTGACCCCGGGGGTGATCTTGAGCATCTCCACGAAGCCGGCGTGCGGTTCGTGGCGGGTGACGTACCAGATCGCGTCGGCAGGATCGGCGGCGGTGACGAAGACGCAGTCGGTTTCGGCGACACCCGATTCGCTCAGCACCAGCAGCGGGTTCCAGCCTTCGATCCAGTCGGCTTCGCGCACGGGGCACAGCAGCGGAAACACGCGCTCCGGTGCGGCGACCAAGTGTTGGGTATAGCTGTGTGCGGCACGGTTGGGCTTGCGGATGTTCATCGTGTTGTCCTCGCGGTTGGAAAGTCTGCGGCGTCGCCGCCGGGCGACGGATCCGCAAAAAGAAGAAGCCCGCCTTGCGGCGGGCTTCTGTATTGCATCCAACAAGCCGGAAGGCGGCTTACTTGATCTTGCCTTCCTTGTAGATCACGTGCTTGCGAACGACGGGGTCGTACTTCTTGACCTCCATCTTGTTCGGCGTGTTCTTCTTGTTCTTGTCGGTGGTGTAGAAGTGGCCGGTGTTGGCCGAGGAGATCAGGCGGATCTTGTCGCGCTTGGAAGCCATGGTTCGATCCTCCTCAGATCTTCTCGCCGCGTGCACGCAGCTCGGCAAGGACGGAGTCGATGCCGTTCTTGTCGATGGTGCGCAGGGCAGCGGTGGAAAGACGCAGCTTCACCCAGCGGTTTTCGCTGGCAACCCAGATCCGGCGTTCATGCAGGTTCGGGAGGAAACGGCGGCGGGTTCGGTTGTTGGCGTGCGAGACGTTGTTACCCGTCTGCACGCGCTTGCCGGTAACTTGGCATACGCGGGACATACGCACCTCGAGAGGTAATGAGTGCTTCCCTTGGCCAGGGAGGCGGCGGCTCCTCCGTCGCGGTGTTCTGCGGCGGCACACGATTCAGGGTCTTGGTGGGCTCCACAGGGTGGAGTTCCGCTGCCGGCGGTGGGTCGGGATCGTGGTCCCGGGGGCCACCCGGTCCTGCCCCAAGGGGCGACCGGACGCAGCGAGCCGCGCATTATGCATGCGCCGGCGCGGCCAGGCAAGTACTTATCCACAGGCTGGCGGGGCCGTCACCTGCCAGCTCCAATGGCGTCGCACGCAGGCATAGGGCGGGTCTCGACCCGCCATCGACGAGGTGGTCCCATCCGGTTCCGCCTGGCCGGGAACGCCTGGCGAAAACAGCTAGCGGGAACGGGAAGCCATCGGCTGCGCCAATGGCGGGTCGAGCCCCGTCCGACGCTAATGCGTCGCCTTGTCCCGGTGCCAACCGCGGTGCTTGATGTCCAACCACAGGCTGTAGGCGGCGGTGAAGGCCGGGAACAGGTTCTGGATGATCCCCACCGAGTCCTGCTTGGACGAGAACAGGAAGTAGGCGAGGGTCATCGCGCTGCCGACCAGGCTCATGTACCAGAACAAACGGGGAATGACCGGCTTGCCGTACCGGCGCGACGCGACGAACTGCACCAGCCAGCGCCCGCCGAACATCAGCGCGCCGGTCAGGCCGATCAGCTTCCACGGCGACATGTGCAGGCCGGTCCAGGCCAGCCAGGCGATCGGGGTGTTCATCAAATCGGCGTGCATGGTGTTTTTTCCGTGTTGACGGTTTCTGGTTGGCGTTCAGTTGCCGGCTTCCAGCCGTCCGCGCGATCCGTCGCCCCGGCGACCGCGCATGACCAACAACGCGACTGTCAGATTTCGCGCACGTCGGTGCGCTTGCTGCGCGTGATCAGCCATGCCACGCCACGCAGGTCGGCCAGGCCCACCAGTGCGCGACCGAGGTTGGTGTACTTGGACACGCCGGCGGTGCGGGCGCGGTGGTTCACCGGCACGCTGACCGTCTTCCAGCCCGCGCGCTGCATCAGTGCCGGCAGGTAGCGATGCATGTGGTCGAAGTAGGGCAGGTCCAGGAATGCCGCGCGCTCGAACAGCTTGATGCCGCAGCCGGTATCGGGCGTGTCGTCGCGCAGCATGCGTGCGCGGATTGCGTTGGCCCACTTCGATGCCCAGCGCTTGCTGCCGGTGTCCTGGCGATTGACGCGCCAGCCGGCGAACAGCTTCACGTCGTCCGCGGACTGCGTGCGTTGCGCCAGCATCTTCGGGATGTCGGCCGGATCGTTCTGGCCATCACCATCGAGCGTGGCGATCCACGTGCCGCGCGCGGCCTTTACGCCGGTGCGCACCGCGGTGCTCTGGCCGCTCTGGCTGACGTGGTGCAGCACGCGCAGTTCCGGCACTTCCGTCTTGAGCTGCTGGAGCGTGGCGAGGGTGTTGTCGCGGGAGTGATCGTCGACGTAGACGATCTCGAAGTCGGCCGTCCCGCGTAGTGCAGCCACAATTTCGCGCACCAGCGGCGCGACATTGTCCTGCTCGTTGAACACGGGCACGACGACGGAAAGTTGCGGGGCCATTGGGGTCATCTGCGGATACGCGTAGTGCCCGCCGTGGGGCGGACGGATGGGGAACGATGGCCGTGCATCCTACCCGGCTCGTGTTCAGACTGTCTTAAAAGGCCGTAACCGCAGGTCAGGCGCGGTCGCCGAAGTAGTCCCGGCACCAGGCCACGACCGGCGGCAGGCCGACTTCGATCGGTGTGCGCGGCTCGAAGCCGAACGCGGCGTGTGCGCGCGAGGTGTCGGCCATGGTCTCGACCATGTCGCCCGGCTGCATCGGCTTGTAGACCTTCTGCGCGGGGCGGCCGGCGGCCTGTTCGATCACCGCGATGAACTGCTCGAGTTCCACCGGGGTGTGGTTGCCGAGGTTGAATACCCGATGTGGGGCTGCCCCATGCGGCGGTTCGCCCGCCGGTGGATTGTCCAGCGCGCCCAGCACGCCGTTGACGATGTCGTCGACGAAGGTGAAGTCGCGGCGCATCTTGCCGAAGTTGAAGACGTCGATCGGCCGACCCGCCAGCACCGCGCGCGAGAACAGTAGCGGCGCCATGTCCGGGCGACCCCACGGACCGTACACGGTGAAGAAACGCAGTCCCGTCGCGCGCAGGCCGTAGAGGTGCGCGTAGGTGTGCGCCATAAGCTCGTTGGCGGCCTTGGTCGCCGCGTACAGCGAACGCGGCTGGTCGACGCGCTGGTCTTCGGAGAACGGCGGCGTGGCCGAATCGCCGTACACCGACGACGAACTCGCATACGCCAGGTGCTGCACGCCGCGATGGCGGCACAGTTCCAGCAGGTTGACGAAGCCAACCAGGTTGCTGTCGACGTAGGCGTGCGGATTGGTCAGCGAATAGCGCACGCCCGCCTGCGCGGCGAGGTGGATGACGCGCGTGGGCTTCACTTCGTCGAACAGCGCGGCCAGGCCATCGCGGTCGGTGAGGTCGAGCGTGCGGATGTCGACGCCGGGACACAGTGCGGCAACGCGATCGCGCTTGATCTGCGGGTCGTAGTAGTCGTTGTAGTTGTCGAGGCCAATGACGGATTCACCGCGGGCCTGCAGTGCGCGGCACGTGTAGGCGCCGATGAAGCCGGCTGCGCCGGTGACGAGAGTGGTCATGGAGGAATTTTATGGTTTCGGTGGTGCCCACGCCGCCGCCATCCGAAGGCGGAAGGCGCTGACCCGGGTCAGGAGCACTCTGGAACGAACAGCGAATCGGGCAGGAATCGACGCGGCCAGATCAGCCGCGTCGCGTCACGCAGACTTCGGGCGCAGCTTTTCCAGCACGCCGTCCAGCGAATCCAGGTCGTGGTAATGGATCACCAGACGACCCTTGCCGCCGCGGCCGTGCAGCACGTTCACGCGGGTGTTGAGCGATTCCGACAGCTCGCGTTCCAGCGCGGCGATGTCGGCCTGCGGCTTGGCCTTGGCCGGCTTGGCGCGCGGCGTGTCGGCGACCTTGCCGGCGGCGAGCAGTTGCGCGCGGTGTTCGACTTCGCGCACCGACCAGCCGTTTTCCGCGGCCTGGCGCGCGAGCGCGATCGCGGCCTGCGGCGCCAGCGTCAGCAGCGCGCGGGCGTGGCCCATTTCCAGTGCCTTGGTTTCCAGCAGCACGCGGATGTCGACCGGCAGTTCCAGCAGGCGCAGCAGGTTGGAGACCGCCGCACGCGAACGACCGACCGCGTCGGCGGCCTGCGCGTGGGTGAGGTCGAATTCGTCGATCAGCCGCTGCAGCGCGACGGCTTCTTCGAGCGGATTGAGGTCTTCGCGCTGGATGTTCTCGATCAGCGCCATCGCGACCACGGTGCGGTCGTCGACCTCGCGGATCACCACCGGAATTTCGGTCAGTCCGGCCAGTTGCGAGGCACGCCAGCGGCGTTCGCCGGCGATGATCTCGTAGCTCTTGCCGCCGATGTCGCGCACCACGATGGGCTGGATCACGCCCTGGGCGCGGATCGAGTCGGCCAGCTCGGTGAGCTTGCCCTGGTCCATCGTGCGGCGCGGCTGGTACTTGCCGGGTGTCAGCGCGTCGACTGGCAGCGTGCGCAGGGCGTCGCCGGGCTGGGCTTCCACCAGCGCGGGCGCTTCGGCGGCGGCCTTGGGGCCGAGCAGCGCTTCCAGTCCGCGACCCAGTCCGCGCTTCTTCGGCGCGCTCATGCCGCGGCCTCCTTGGTGACCGTCTTCGCGGCCTGGTCGCGCTCGCGCTGGCGGCGCAGCACTTCGCCGGCCAGGCCGAGGTAGGCGATGCCGCCGCGGCTGGCACGGTCATAACCGACGATGCTCTGGCCGTGGCTGGGCGCTTCGGCCAGGCGCACGTTGCGCGGCACGATGGTGCGGAAGACGCGGTCGCCGAAGTGCTTGGTCAGTTCCGCCGACACCGCGTTGGCAAGGTTGTTGCGCACGTCGAACATGGTGCGCAGCACGCCTTCGATCTCCAGCTGCGGGTTGAGGCGCGCCTTGAGCGCCTCGATGGTGTCGAGCAGGGCGCTGATGCCTTCCAGCGCGTAGTACTCGCACTGCATCGGCACGATGATCGAGTCGGCGGCGGTCAGCGCATTGAGGGTGAGCAGCGACAGCGCCGGCGGGCAGTCGATCAGGATGTAGTCGTAGTGCACGCGCATCGGCGCGAGCGCGGCCTTCAGGCGCTGCTCGCGGTCGGGTTCGCTCATCAGGCTGATTTCGGCCGCGGTCAGCTCGATGTTGGCCGGCAGCAGGTCGAAGTCCTCGGCAGTGCGCTTGAGGATGGCGGTCGGCTCCGCCTCACCCAGCAGCACGTCGCAGATCGTGTCCTCGATCTCGCGCTTGTCGATGCCGCTGCCCATGGTCGCGTTGCCTTGCGGGTCGAGGTCGACCAGCAGCACGCGCTTTGGCGTCTTGGCGAGGGCGGCGGCCAGGTTGACCGCGGTGGTGGTCTTGCCGACTCCGCCTTTCTGGTTGGCGACAGCGATGATGCGGGCCATGCGGCTCGTTGCCTCGAGGTGATGCGGTGGTTGGCCAGGACATGGCCGGACCGGGGATTATGCCCGGCCGGGGCGGGCTGTGAGGGCGCAGTGGGTCCGGGATTGCGTGCGTGGTCTTCCGGCTACGTCAAAACGACTGCGCGAGTCGTCCGGAAGGTCTCCCGACCAGGTTGAAACGACTCCCCGAGTTGTCTGGAAGGTCTCCCGACCGCGCCGAAGCGACTACCCGAGTCGTCCGGAAGGTCTACCGGCCACGTCAAAACGACTGCGCGAGTCGCCCGGAAGGTCTCCCGACCGCGTCGAAGCGACTACCCGAGTCGTCTGGAAAGTCTCCCCACCACGTCGAAACGACTGCGCGAGTCGTCCGGAAGGTCTACCGGCCACGTCAAAACGACTGCGCGAGTCGTCTGGAAGGTCTCCCGACCACCTCGAAACGTGGTCGCCGGGGGTGTGGAAGTCGTAGGGCGGGCCTTGGCCCGCCTTCCGGTGTTCCGGGTCGCCCGAAGGCGGGCCAGGGCCCGCCCTACGCGCGGCGGACTTCGATCAGGTGGCGTTCGCCTTCGACGCCGGGCACGCGGAGGGGGTGCGAGGCGGTGACCGCCCAGCCGGCCGGCAGCGCCGCGATCTCGTCGGCCGGATACACGCCCTTCATCGCCAGCAGCACGCCGTCGGGTTTGAGCAGATGGCCGCCCAGTTCGATGATCAGCGGCAGCGTCGCCAGTGCGCGGGCGGTGATGGCGTCGTGGGCGCCTGGCTCGGCGACGGCCTCGATGCGCGATTCGGCGACGCGGACGCCCGACAGGCCGAGCTGGCGGATGGCTTCGCGCATGAAGCGGGCCTTCTTGCCATTGCTCTCCACCAGGGTCACCCGCAGGCCGGGTTTGACGATGGCCAGCGGGATGCCGGGCAGGCCGGGGCCGGTGCCCAGGTCGGCGAGGCTGCCGCCGGCGCGCGCGATGGCGTCGACGTAGGGATGCATCGCCAGCGAGTCGAGCAGGTGCTTGCCGACCATCTCGCGCGGGTCGCGGATGGCGGTGAGGTTGTAGGTCTGGTTCCAGCGTGCCAGCAGCGCCAGGTAGGCCAGCAGCGGTTCGGCCAAAGCCGGGTCCAGCTGCAGGTCGCGCAGGCCGGCTTCCAGCGTCGGGCGCAGGTCGGCGGGGAGGGTGGGGGTGTTCATGCGGGGCGCAGTATGAGTGACGGGGTGGGGCGTGAGGAGCGGGCGCGGCGGCGTTCACCCGGGCCAGTCGCGCCAGGCGAGCGCGGCAACGTAGCCCGGGGTGGGGACCACTTCTCGCAGGGTCCAGTCAGCGGGAACGCCGAGCCGGGGGTCGCATTCGACCAGTTGCAGGCGGTCGTCGCGTTCGACGAAGCGAAGCCGCTCCAGTCCAAACGACAGGCCGTGGCCGTGCGCCTTTAGGACCGCTTCCTTCGCGCACCATAAGCGCAAAAAGGCCAGATCACGCTGCGATTGGTCGCCAAAAGCGGCTAACCAGTCGTGCTCGTGCCGGGTGAAGAAGCGCCGGGCCAGTTCCAGCGCCCGCGGGCGGGCATGCACCAGCTCGCAATCCACGCCGAGTTGCACGCCTTCCCCGAGCGCCACCATCAGGCCCTGCCCGCTGTGGCTCCAGCTGCAATCCAGCCCGGCCGGTAGCCGGGGTCGGCCGCGCTCGTCGCGGACCAGCGCCAGCCGTTCCGGGGGCAGGTCGAGTTGTGCCGCCAGCCAGTCCCGGGCGATGGGGTCGGTCGGGGTGCCGCGGGCGTGGGCGTGCCAGGACCAGCGCAGCGGGCCGTGGTGGAAATCGCGGTAGTTGGCGGCAGACAGGGACATGAAGGCTGGATTTGACCCCTTCTGACGTAAAGTAGCCACAGGGGATGCGACCCGGGTTCCGGTCGCGGGAAGTTCAAATGTCAGCAGTGATCCAGTCCGTTGCGGGGGAGCCGCAGTGCGCCCGCACGGCGTTGGTCGTGGGTGGGCTTGGCCGCGCCATCGCGTTTGATGGCAGCGGGTGCATCGATCACGCGCGTTTCGCCCGCGAAGTCCGCGGCGTCGCCGCGCTGCTGCCGGACGCCGCCTGCGCCATCAACCTGTGCGAGGACCGCTACCGGTTCCTCGTCGCCTTCTGTGCCGCCGCGCTGCGCGGCCAGACCACGCTGCTGCCGCCTTCGCGCGCGCCGGCCGTGGTCGCCGAGGTGCAATCCCAGCATCCCGGCAGTTACTGCCTCGATGACGGTGATGCGTGTTCCCAAGCATCGATCGGCGCGTCCGCGGCGCAGGTGCGTCTGCCGGCGACATTGCCGCAGCGCGACGGCGCAGAGCTCGCGATCGACGACGACCTGCTGATCGCGATCGGCTTCACCTCCGGCAGCACCGGCCGGCCCAAGCCGAACCCGAAGACCTGGGCCGCGTTCCGCGCCAGCACCGCGCAGAACCTGGTGGCGCTGGCCGACCTGCTGGATGAAGGCAATGGTGTCAGCGGATCCGCCACGACACCGCTCGTGGCCACCGTGCCATCGCAACACATGTACGGCATGGAGATGTCGGTGTTGCTGCCGCTGCTGGGTGCGATCTGCGTGCACGGCGCGCGTCCGTTCTTCCCCGACGACGTCGCCCGCGCGCTGCGCGACGCGCCCACGCCGCCGTTGCTGGTGACCACGCCGGTGCACCTGCGTGCGCTGGTCGGCGCGACGGTCGAATTCCCGCCGCTGCGTGGCATCGTCTGCGCCACGGCACCGTTGTCGCGCGAACTTGCCGCTGGCGCCGAGCAGCGTTTCGGCTGCGAAGTGCGCGAATTGTTCGGCTCCACCGAAACCTGCGTGATCGCGCGTCGCCGCACCGCACGTGACGATGCCTGGACCCCGCTCCCCGGCGTGCGACTGTCGCCGCAACCCGATGGCACCGCCGTACAGGCGCCGCACCTGCCGCAACCGGTGGTGCTGGCCGACCTGGTCGAAATCCACGCCGATGGTCGTTTCGAACTGCGCGGCCGCAATGCCGACATGTTGGAGATCGCCGGCAAGCGTGCGTCGCTGGGTGATCTCACCCGACGCCTGCTGACGGTGCCGGGCGTCGACGATGGTGTCGTCTTCCAGCTCGATCCCTGCGAACGCACGGGCGTGCGCCGCATCGCCGCGCTTGCCGTGGCGCCGACACTGACCGAAGCGCAGATCCTCGCCGTGCTGCGCGGGCATGTGGATCCGGTGTTCCTGCCGCGTCCGCTGCGTTGCGTGCCGGCGTTGCCGCGCAACGACACCGGCAAGTTGCCGCGCGATGCGCTGACCGGATTGCTGCGCGACCTGGCTTGAGTTCGCGCGGAAATGCCGCCCAGGAGTCCCGCCCAGAAATGTTCGAACGACGTGATGGCGACGTGACATTTTCCGCGGAATCACCGTGCGTTCGGGTTCCTGAGTGCGCGTTCAGGTTCCTGACACCTCCATCACGCCGCCAACAACAGACTTCTCTCGCCCCTCATTCAGGGCGAGCAGCTTCCTTCCTTTTGAAACCAAGGAGAGCGACATGACGGCAATGGGATTGATCATCTGGTTGGTCGTCGGCGGCATCATCGGCTGGCTGGCGAGCCTGGTCATGAAGACGGACGCGCAGCAGGGATTGCTGCTCAATGTCGTCATCGGCATCGTCGGTGCCTTCCTGGGCGGCTGGATCGGCAACATCACTGGCCTGGGTGGCGCGGACATCAATGACGGCAACTTCAGCCTGCCCAGCCTGCTGTTGTCGCTGGTGGGTGCGATCGTGCTGCTGGCGATCGTCAACCTGTTCCGGCGAGGGCGTGTACGCTGACGAAGGGATCGTGACGTGAAAAGAAAAAGCCCGGCTTGTCCGGGCTTTTTCTTTTCATCAGGTGGGGCCATCTTCGGTCGATAACAGCCAGCCGATCCGCATTCGTCGATCAATCCAACTCCACCCACACCGGCGTGTGATCGCTCGGCCGTTCCCAGCTACGCGGGGCAGTGTCGATGCCGCCAGCGATGCAGCGCGCACGCAACGCCTCGCTCACCAGCACCAGGTCGATGCGCAGGCCCCAGCCGCGCTCGAACGCGTTGAGGCGATAGTCCCACCAGCTGTGCTGGCCGGCTTCCTCGTTGAACAGGCGGAAACTGTCGTGCAGGCCAAGATCCAGCAGTGAGCGCAGCGCGTCGCGTTCCGGCGTGGAGCACAGGATCTTCTCGCGCCAGCGCTTGGGATCGTGCACGTCGCGATCGTCGGGGGCGATGTTGAAGTCGCCCAACACCACCAGATTGGGATGCTGGCGCAGCTCTTCCGTCAGCCATTCGCGCAGCGCCGCGAGCCAGCGCAGCTTGTAGTCGAACTTCTCGCTGCCGACGGCTTCGCCATTGACCACGTATAGATCGATGATGCGCAGCGCCTGCGGCGAACCTGGCTCGCCCCCGACGGTCGCGGCGAGCACGCGCTTCTGCGGATCCTCGAAACCCGGGATGGCGGTGATGCATTCGCCGGTGAACGGCAGGCGGCTGAGCACGGCGACGCCGTTGTAGGTCTTCTGTCCGCAGAACACGCTGCGGTAGCCCAGCTCCGCCAATGCATCGTCGGGGAACTTCATGTCCTCGAGCTTGGTTTCCTGCAGCGCGACCACGTCCGGCGCGAACTCCTGCAACCAGCGTTGCAGGTGAGGCAGGCGGACGTTGAGGGAGTTGACATTCCAGCTGGCGATTTTCATGCGGCGCAGTGTAGCGCGCCGTGCTTTTCTCCCTCCTTTTCGCGCAGCGAAGGGGAGGGCCGGGGAGGGGTGCTGTTGCTTGTTTGTTTCCCTTGTGCCCGAAAAAGCAAAGTCAAAAGCACCCCTCCCCGGCCCTCCCCTTCGCCTGCGGCGAAAGGGAGGGGGCAGTAAACTGCCCGCATGAACAACGTCCGCCCCTACCTCGACAAGACGCCGGTGCTCGGCGAGCGTGCCTACATCGATCCCGCCGCGACGGTCATCGGCGACGTCATCCTCGGTGACGATGTTTCGATCTGGCCGGGCACCATCGTGCGCGGCGACGTCAATTTCATCCGTGTCGGCGCGCGCACCAACATCCAGGACGGCACCGTGGTGCACGTCAGTCACGACGGGCCGCATGCAAAGCTTGGCGGTTTCGCCACGGTGATCGGCGAGGACGTCACCATCGGCCACAAGGCGATCATCCACGCCTGCCGCATCGAGGACGCCGTCCTGGTCGGCATGGGTGCGGTGATCCTGGATGGCGCGGTGGTGAAGAAGCACGGCTTCGTCGGCGCCGGCGCGCTGGTCGCGCCGGGCAAGGTGGTGGGCGAAGGCGAGCTGTGGCTGGGCAATCCGGCGAAGAAGGTGCGCATGCTCAGCGACGCTGAGATCGAGGCGCTGTACTACTCAGCAGGACATTACGTCCGCCTCAAGAACAACTACCTGAACCCACTTGTCTGAGCCCGCTCGTCGAACCCATCGACCTGAACCGGTTTGAATGCTGATCTGGAATGGCCGGTCTGAGCGCTCCGGGTGAACGTGCCAGCTTGGTCCGCCGCCGGGCACACAGGCGACGTCGCGGTTGGCGCTTTCACGCTGGCCGTCTAAAGTCATCGTGGAACCACGGGGGACTCATGGAGCGTTACCAGCCGCGTCCGGCGCCGCGAATCGCATGCGCCGACAAGACCGAACGCGGCGCACGGCGGAGCTGCGCTTGAGCAACGGCGCCGTGCTCGACACCTACCGCGAAGTGGTGACGCCCGAAGGCGTCGCCCTGCACCTGCCGGCCGCCGGTCCGGTGCCGCGCGCGTTGGCCTGGCTGATCGACTTCGCCATCCGTGCCGGCGTGATGTTCGTCGCCGGCATCGTCCTGGGCGTGCTGGGGACCAGCGGCGCCGGCCCGTACGCGGTGACGCTGTTCATCGTGTTCTGGTTCTATCCGGTGCTGTTCGAGGCGCTCGACAACGGGCGCACGCCCGGCAAGCGCGCACTGGGCCTGCGCGTGATCGCCGCCAACGGTGCGCCGGTGGGCTGGCTGGCTGCATTCACCCGCAATCTCATCCGGGTGGTCGACCTGCTGCCGTTCGGTTATGCCACCGGGCTGGTCGCCAGCCTGGCCGATCCGTGGGGGCGGCGACTGGGCGACATGGTTGCCGGCACGCTGGTCGTGCACGCCACGGTCGAGCAGGAGAGCCGGTCCGCGGTGGAGAACGTCGCGCTCGCCCCGAGCGTGCCGCTGCTGCCGCACGAGCAGGTCGCGCTGGTGGCCTACGCCGAGCGCGCGCCGCAGCTGACGCGTGAACGCCAGGAAGAACTGGCCGACCTGGCCGAGCCGCTGGTGCATGCACGCGGCGCCGTGGCTGTGCAGCGCCTGTACGGCATCGCGAACTGGTTGCTGGGGCGGCGATGAGCATCCGAATTTCGACCCCGACCCCGTTACGGCCGTCCGTCGCATGAAGCAGGAAACCTTTGTCCACCGCCATCGCGCCGAGTGGGACGCGTTCGAGCACTGGCTCGATGTGCGCGGCGAGAGTGCGAAACGCGCACGCCGCGAGCGTCGCGGCTGGGAAGGCTTGTCCGACTACGAGATGCCCGCGCATTACCGGCGCCTGTGCCAGCAGCTCGCGCTGGCGCGGCGTCGCGGCTACAGCCCGGTGGTGACCGATCGCCTGCAGCAGCTGATGGATCGCGGCCATGGCGTGCTGTACCGCACGCCGGCTGTGCGCGTGCGCAAGGCGGTGGAGTTCCTCGCCGCTGGCTTCCCGCGCCTGGTGCGTGAGGAAAAAGGCGTGATGCTGGCCGCCGCGCTGCTGTTCTGGGTGCCGCTGGTCGCGGTCTTCATCGCGATCCAGCTGGAACCGAACCTGTCCAGCGCCATGTTCGACCCGATGCAGCTCGCGCAATTCGAATCGATGTACGACCCAGCCGACGCGGCACAGAAACTCGGTCGCGACAGCGGTACGGACCTGGCGATGTTCGGCATGTACATCTGGAACAACATCAGCATCGGCTTCCGCACCTTCGCGCTGGGGCTGATTTCCGGGATCGGTTCGGTCTACGTGCTGGTAAGCAACGGCCTGGTGATCGGCGGCGTCGCCGGACACCTGCAGGCAGTGGGCCACGGCGACCCGTTCTGGCGTTTCGTCTGCGGGCATTCGGCGCCCGAGCTCACCGGCGTGGTGATCGCCGGTGGCGCCGGCCTGCGCATCGGCATGAACCTGATCGCGCCCGGACAGCGTTCGCGCGCCGATGCGCTGGCCGACGGGGGCCGACGCGGCGCGCTGTTGTGCCTGGGCGTGTTTGCGATGCTGACGTTCGCCGCCTTTGTGGAAGCGTTCTGGTCGTCGATCGGCTGGATGCCGGCGGCGATCAAGTATTCGGTGGCGGCATTGCTGTGGGGCGGGATCGCGGTGTGGTTGTGGCGCGGCGGACGCGCCGGCGCGACCTTCGATGATCTTGCGGTCATGCGGTCGCAGCGCGCCGGGGCCTCGCGCGCATGAGGATCGAAGACCTCACCGTCGCGCTGCGGCCGCGCAGCGCCTGGGAAGCGGGTGAACTCGGCAGCGCGCTGGTGCGGCGGCACGCGGCCGCGGTGTGGGCGCCATGGCTGGCGCTGACACTGCCGCTGTTCGCGCTCGCCAACCTGCTGTGCTGGTCGATCGATACGACGTGGCTGGCGGGGCTGCTGATGTGGTGGCTCAAGCCCGCCTTCGATCGCGTGCCTTTGTATGTGCTGTCGCGTGCGGTGTTCGGTCACGTGCCGCCGCTGCGGGAAACGCTGCGCGCACAGCTGAGCTGGGGGCTGCGCTGGCTGCCCGCCTACCTGCTGTGGCGACGCCTGGGGCCATTGCGCTCGGTCTACCTGCCGGTGGATTTCCTCGAAGGCGGCCGCGGTGAAGCCGCGCGTGCGCGGCGTCGTGCGATTGGCGCGCCGATGTACGGCGTGGGCTCGCTGCAGACGGTGGTGTTCGCCAACTTCGAACTGGCGATCTGCCTGGGACTGGTGGTCGGGGTGATGCTGTTCGTTCCCAATGAATTCGCCAGGGAAACCGCCGCACGCCTCTGGAACGTGATGGAGTCGCAGCCGACCTGGTTGCAGCTGTGCATCAACGCCGTGATGTGGACGGCCACCAGCTTGGTGGAGCCGTTCTACATCGGCGCGGGCTTCGGGCTGTACCTCAACCGTCGCACCCAGATCGAAGCATGGGACATCGAGATCGTGTTCCGGCGGTTGCGTGCCCGCCTCACCCAGGCGGCCTCGCCGCTGCTGCTCGCGTTGTGCGTGGGGCTGTGCGCGGTGGGCATGGGTTGGCCACGCACGGCCGCGGCGCAGGATGAGCCGCCGCCCCATGAGATGCGCCAGTGCGGGCGCACGGACACGGCTGCGACAGAGTCTCCGGGTGGCGACAACGCGACGTTGCGCAGCGTGTTCGGCGTGGACGCGAGTGTTCATGAGGATTGGCGCCAGTCGGTGAAGCGTGCGTACGACGACCCGCGCGTCACGCCCCATCGCACGGTATCGCGCTGGGTGCCGCGCAATCCGCAGGAGCGCGCGGAGCGCAAGGGCGACTTCAGTGGGCTCGGCCAGCTGTTCGCGCTGATCGGCGAGTACGGGTTGTGGGTCGTGGTGGGCGTGTTGCTGTTGGCGTTGGCGCTGACGTCGCCGCGCTGGGTGGCGTGGCTGCGCGATGCAACGGCGCGTGAGCAGCGCGAACGGGGCGAGGTCAGTCGCGAGACGGTGCTCGCCGACGACGCGCCACTGCCCGAGGACATTCCCGCTGCTGCACGCCGGCTGTGGCGCGCTGGCCGCGAGCGCGATGCGCTGGCGCTGCTCTACCGCGCCAGCGTCGACGCGATGGTGCGACGTGCCAACGTGGTGCTGGTGCCCGGTGCGACCGAAGCCCACACGCTGCGCGCATCGCGGCAGATGCCGTCGGCCGAGGACCGTGATGCCTTCGCCCGTGCCGTGCGCACGTGGCAGATCGCCGCCTACGCACACGGGTTGCCGGCCGCGGAGGAGTTCGACGAACTGCTGGGCGTGCTCGCGCGACGCTTCGGCTGGCAGGGCGCGGGGGCGACGCCATGAGCGTTTCCCGGGAGGCACAACGCAACGCGTGGCTGACCGTGCTGGGCCTGGTGGTAGCCGGTGCGCTGACCGCGTGGTTCCTGTTTACCTACAAGCGCGTGCAGGTGCGACAGGAGATGCCGCGCATCGGCGAGGCGCGTACCAATCCGCTGTTCGCGCTCAAGCTCGCGCTCGAGAAGGACGACATCCGCGTCAACGCGCGTCGTCGCTTGCAAATGCTGTCGGGCACGCGGTCGCAGCCGCAGGTGAAGCTGGCGCCACGCGACACGCTGGTCCTGTTCAACGACCCGCGCACGCTCACCAGCGAGGAAGTTTCGACGCTGCTGCGTTGGGTCGAAGGCGGCGGCCACTTGATCGTGCGCACGCCGCCGCACGGTTTCATGGCGAGGAATGCGCCGACGCCGCTGCTGGAGGCGCTCAAGCTGGTGCCACTGCCGGACAACCGCGAGAGCGAGTGTGAGACGTTGCATACAGGCCGGGCCGACAACCTGCCATTGCTGCGCAAGGGCAGCCCGGGGCCGGTGCCGACGTTGGCGCCGGATGCGGGCGACAACAGCGATGACAGCAATGCGCCCGCATCCGTCGACGACGACAAGGCGAGCGCCGACACGGCAGACGCGCGCAGCACCGGCTACCTGTTCTGCGGTGCGCGCCGTTTTTCGCTCACGGGCGCAAACCCGGAGCGCAGCTGGGGCGACCTGAGCAACGGCTATGTCTTCGCGCGAATCGTGCGCGGCGCCGGGCGGGTTGATGTGCTGGCCGATCTCGATCCGATCGACAACGACCACCTCGGGGACCGCACCAACGCCGACTTCGCGCGCCAGCTACTCGCGCCCAACTACCGCGCGGGCACCGTGCACCTGGTCTATGCGGCGGAGATGCCCTCGTTGTGGTCCACGTTGCTGTTGCGAAGCTGGATGGCGTGGGGACCGCTGTTGCTGGCGCTGCTGCTGTGGCTGTGGGCGCGCATGCAGCGCCAGGGGCCGCTGCTGGTCGCGCCGCCGGCCGAACGCCGCTCCCTGCTCGAACACATCGTCGCCAGCGGCGAACACGCCTACCGTTACGGTTACGCCCACCTGCTCTACGCCGCCGTGCGTAACGCATTCCTGGCGCGCCTGCGCCGGCGCGATCCACAAGCCGCAGCGCTGGAGGGCGAACCGCAGCTGGCGCTGCTCAGCCAGCGTTTCCCCGACATTGCGACGCACGATATCCGTGACGCCCTGATGCCTCCGTTCGCCAACGACCACGCCGCGTTCCGTTCCCGCATCGCCACCCTGATCCGACTGAGAAACCGACTATGAGCGACACCCCGCTTTCACAAGTGCTGGTCCCGCCGCTGGCTCCGGACCACGTCGCCACGCCGCCGCGCATCACGCCCATCACCGGCGACGCACTTGCGCAACGCGCGGTCGCGATCCGCGATGAAGTCGGCAAGGCGTTCATCGGCCAGGCCGATGCGCTCGACCAGGTGCTGATCGCGCTGCTCGCCGGCGGCCATGCGCTGATCGAAGGCGTGCCGGGCCTGGGCAAGACCTTGCTGGTACGTGCGCTGTCGAAGGCACTGGACTGCGGCTACGCCCGCGTGCAGTTCACCCCGGACCTGATGCCGAGCGACATCAGCGGCCACGCCGTGTACGACCCGAAGACGGAAACCTTCAACATTCGTCGCGGCCCGGTATTCACCAACCTGCTGCTCGCCGACGAAATCAATCGCGCGCCGGCGAAGACGCAGTCCGCACTGCTTGAAGCCATGCAGGAACTGCAGGTGACGATCGAAGGCCACAGCTTCGAACTGCCGCCGCCGTTCCTGACGCTGGCCACGCAGAACCCGGTCGAACAGGAAGGCACCTATCCGCTGCCGGAAGCGCAGCTTGACCGCTTCCTGCTCAAGGTTTTGATCGGTTATCCCTCGCGCAATGATGAGAAGAAGATGGTCGCGGCGGTGAGCCAGGGACGCATGGCATCGGACTTCGACCTGTCGCAGGTGAAGACCGTGGTCGGCCCGCAGGAGATCGTCGCGATGCAGCTTGGCACCGCACTGGTGACGGTGGACGACGCGGTGATCGACTACGCGGTGCGCATTGTCGCCGCCACGCGCGACTGGGCCGGCATCTCGCTGGGCGCGGGTCCGCGCGGCAGCCTTGCGCTGGTGCGGGCCGCGCGCGCGCAGGCGGTGCTGGCAGGTCGCGATTTCGTCACTCCCGATGACGTGCGCGAGATCGCCAAGCCGGCGCTGCGCCACCGCATCGCCCTGGCGCCGGAACTACAGATCGAAGGCCAGGAACCCGACGATGTGCTGCACGCGCTGCTGGCCAAGGTGGAAGCGCCGCGGCAATGACGCAACGGGCGACACCACCGCGCGGCTGGCCACGCCCGGCACCGGCGATGCTGGTGCTGTTCGTGCTGTGGGCGGGCGTCGGATTGGCGGCGAGCATCGGCTACCTGCCGGCGATCGCATGGCAGGCGAGCGGCGCGGTGCTGGCACTGATCGCGGCGTTGGACGCATGGCGTGTTTCGCGGCAGGCCACGCCCGGCGTGCAGCGTCGCGTGCCCGATACCTGGCCGATCGGCGTCGAACGCCCGGTCACGCTGAAGCTGGAAGCCGCCGGTGCGCAGCAACTGGACGTCTTCGACCTGCATCCAGGCAGCTGGGCGATGCAAGGATTGCCGCGGCGCCTGCAGCTGCGACGCGGTGAGAGCGCGAGCCTCGACTACGCGCTGAAGGCCAACGCACGTGGCGATTTCAGCTTCGACGGCGTGCAGTTGCGCCTGCACTCGCCGTGGCGGTTGTGGCGGCAGTCGCGCGTGGCCGGTGCGCCGCAGAAGGTGCGCGTGTTCCCCAACTTCGCGCCGCTGGCACGCTTTGCGATGTTCAGCGCGGAACAGGCCTCGCGCCTGGTCGGTGCGCACGTGAAGCGTCGTCGTGGCGAAGGCACCGACTTCCACCAGATGCGCGAATACCGCGTCGGCGACAGCCTGCGCCAGATCGACTGGAAGGCCACCGCGCGTGCACGCCGCCTGATCTCGCGCGAATACCAGGACGAAAAGAACCAGCAGCTGGTGCTGCTGCTGGATACCGGTCGCCGCCTGCTTGCGCGCGATGGCGAGCTGGCGCATTTCGACCACGTGCTCGACGCAGCGCTGGTCGTGTCGTATCTCGCACTGCGGCAGGGCGATGGCGTCGGCCTGCTCGCCGCGGGTGGCGACAGCGCGTGGGTCCCACCGCAGCGCGGCGTCGGTGCGATCGACAACCTGCTGCGCGCCAGCTATGCGCTGCAACCCAAGCCGGTGGCGACCGACTTCCTGCAGGCGGCGACGGAGCTGTTCCTGCGCCAGCGCCGTCGTGCGCTGGTGATGCTGGTCACCAACCTGCGCGACGAGGACATGGACGACCTGCTCGCCGCCGTGCAGATGCTGCGCAAGCGCCACCTGGTGTGCGTGGCCAGCCTGCGTGAAGGCGCGCTGGATTCCACCTTGGCGCAGGACGTGGGCGACCTGCCGGCCGCGATCCGCGCCGGTGCCACCGCGCAGTACGTCGAACAGCGCAATGCCGCGCACGATGCACTGCGCCACCACGGCGTGATGGTGCTGGACGTCGCCTGCGATCAACTGGCGGCCGCGCTGGTAGAGAAATACCTGGACGTGAAGCGGGGCGGCTTGCTGTAAGGGCGGGCCTTGGCCCGCCGTTCGCTTAGCTCGCGATCGACGGTCTCGGCGACCGCGTACGTCAGGGTTGCGTCACCCGCTCCAGTGTCGCAATCCACGCCAGTGCCTCGTCACGGTCCGCGCCGCACATCGATGCCTGCGGCTGCAATGACGCACAGAAGGCCGGTCGTTCCGGCTTGCCGAACAAGCGGCAGCGGTAGTTCTCGTCCAACTGCACGCAGGGAATGCCGGCCGGCTTGCCGTGCGGCATTCCGGGAATCGGCGAGGTGATCGAAGGCGCGATGCAGCAGGCGCCGCAACGTTCGCGGCAGTTCATGGCGTTGTGCGGGGCCAGGAGGTCAGGACAGAGCAGGTCACGCGATGCGGATCAGTCCGCCGTGACCAGTGCCGCGTCGCGTTCGCGCAACATCGCGTATACGGCATCGGTCTCCGGGCGCACGTGATGCCAGCGCTGGAAGCTCTCGGCGGCCTGCTCGACCAGCATGCCCAGTCCGTCCACGCCGTCGTGCGCCCCCGCGGCCTTCGCCCAGGCAAGGAAGGGAATTGCCACCTCGCCGTAGCTCAGGTCGACGGCGGCGCTACGCGGTGCGATGAGGCTCATCGGCAGCGTCGGCAGGCCGCTTTCACGCGCGGCGGACGTGGCGTTCACGATCAGGTCGAAGCTGCCCAGCGTGCGCAGGTCGTCGAAATAGCGCGGATGCACGCGACCTGGCTGGCCGAGCGCGTCGGCGAGCGCATCGGTGCGTTCTGCGGTGCGATTGACGATGAACAGTTCGCCGATGCCGGCATCCAGCAACGCCGGGGCCACGCCGCGGGCGGCGCCACCGGCACCGACCAGCAGGGTGCGGCGCGCGCGCAGGTCCAGGCCCTGGCGTTCGGTCAGGTCGCGCACCAGGCCCACACCGTCGGTGTTGTCGCCGTGCCAGCCGGTCTCCGAGCGGATGAGGGTGTTCACCGCGCCGGCGCGCTTGGCGGCGTCGCTCAGGTAGGTGCAGATCTGCGCTGCACGGGTCTTGTGCGGCAAGGTGATGTTGGCGCCGATGCCGCCTTCGGCCGCGAACTCGGCCAGCACCGCATCGAAATCCTCCGGCGCCGCGTCGATCGCGGTGTACTCCAGCGCGATTCCGGCCTGTCGCGCGAACTGCGCGTGGATGCGCGGCGACAGCGAGTGGGCGACGGGGTGGCCGATGACGGCGAAACGCTGGACGGAAGCGTGCAATGCGGACATGGCGGCTCCTTGGCGCGGAATACGTGGAAGACAACGCGATCGGTGGGCCGGATCGGCCGCGCCATGGTTCGAGTTTACTCCCGCGTGCAGCCGGTGTGCCGCGCGCCACGATTTGCGATGGCGTCCGTTTGGCAAACTGTCCACATTCCACACCCAGCCCCACAGGATTTTGCCGATGCGCTTACTTCCCATCGCCGGACTGGCACTCGCGTTGGCACCTGTCGGACAGGTGCGGGCCCTGGCTGAATTCGGCATCGAAGGCATGGGCGTGGTCTCCACGCCGGCCGCCGAAGTACGCGCGACCATCAGTCCCGATGGCCGGCACATCGTCTGGGGCAGCACCGACCGCAGCGGCGGCGCCGGCGGCTGGGACCTGTGGCAGGCCACGCTGAAGGACGGCCGCTGGCAGGACCCGCGGCCGCTGCCGATCAATACGAAAGCCAACGACTTCGATCCGATGTTCAGCGGCGATGGTCGCTGGCTGTACTTCTTCTCCAACCGCGATGGTGGCCTGGGTGGCGACGATCTGTACCGGGCCCGCGTCCGCGACGACGGCAATTTCGGCGCGGTGGAAAACCTCGGCCCGGGCGTGAACAGCAAAGGCGACGAATGGGCGCCCACGCCCAGTCGCGACGGCGAGGCGCTGCTGTTCGCCAGCGACGGTTTCGGTGGCGCCGGTCGCCACGACCTGTTCGTCGCGCGCTGGGACGGGAGCGCGTTCGTGAAGCCCACCGCGGTGCCCGGCGTGAATACGAAGGCCGACGATTTCGACGCCGCATGGCTCGACGACGGTCGCGCGATCGTCTTCGCGCGCTCGGCGAACGTGGACGAGAAGCCGATCCAGCTGTTCGTCGCGCAATGCGACGGCAAGCGCTACGCGGGCGCATCGCCGCTGACGCTGTCGTTCAATACGGCCGACTCGTGGACGTTTGCGCCGGCGGTCGACTGGAACAAGCCCGGCGAGCTGCTGGTCAGCGGTGCGGCGAAGGCGCCGCGCGCGGGCAAGCTGGACATCTACCGGATGAAGGCGCCGACGGCGACGGGGAAGCCGGGCTGTCGGTGATGCGGCATGCCATTCGCGGCCCGTAACTCGCGGGCTGCGGTCAGGTAGCGTCAGGCCCGTCGACGCGCGTTACGGATGCGTCGCGCCAGGGCCATCGGGATCCCGGCCACGAGTGAAAGCGCCGAATAGGCGACCAGCGCCATGCACACCACGATGACACCGGCGCCCAGCACCAGCGATGCCAGTGCTGCGACGAATCGGGATTGCCGCACGCTCCGAAGCAGGCCCATGCCGGACGTTACCCGCGGGCCGCCGAACGTTCCAATCAGCCTTCGCGCAACCAGCGCGCCGCATCCAGCGCGAAGTAGGTCAGCACCGCATCTGCACCGGCGCGCTTGATCGAGGTCAGTGCTTCCAGCGCGCAGGCGCGCTCGTTGATCCAGCCGTTGAGTGCGGCGGCCTTGAGCATCGCGTACTCGCCGCTGACCTGGTAGACGAACGTCGGCACGCCGAATTCGTCCTTCACCCGGCGCACGATGTCCAGGTACGGCAGGCCCGGCTTCACCATCACCATGTCCGCGCCTTCCTCGATGTCCTGCGCGACTTCCTGCAGCGCCTCGTCGGAGTTGGCCGGGTCCATCTGGTAGGTGTACTTGTTGCCCTTGCCGAGCGCGCCGGCCGAACCCACCGCGTCGCGGAACGGTCCGTAGAACGCGCTGGCGTACTTGGCGCTGTAGGCGAGGATGCGGGTGTGGATGAAACCCTCGCCTTCCAGTTCGCCACGGATGGCGCCGATGCGGCCGTCCATCATGTCGCTGGGCGCGACGATGTCGGCGCCGGCGCGCGCATGCGACAACGCCTGCTGCACGAGTGCTTCCACGGTTTCATCGTTGAGCACGTAACCGCTGTCGTCGACCAGGCCGTCCTGGCCGTGCGAGGTGTACGGATCGAGCGCGACGTCGGTGATCACGCCCAGCTCCGGGAAGCGCTGCTTGAGCGCAAGCACCGCGCGCTGCACCAGGCCGTCGTCGGCCCACGCTGCTTCGGCGGTAAGCGACTTGGCTTCCGGCGCGGTCACCGGGAACAGCGCCAGTGCCGGCACGCGCAGTTCGCTCGCCTGCTCAGCGACCTTGAGCAGTTCGTCGATCGACACGCGTTCGATTCCGGGCATCGAAGCGATGGCTTCGCGTCCCTTCAGTTCATGCACGAAGACCGGATAGATCAGGTCGTTCGCGGTCAGTACGGTCTCGCGCATCAGCCGGCGCGAGAAGTCGTCGCGGCGCATCCGCCGCGGGCGCGTGTAGGGGTAGCTCATGGGCGGCATTGTACGGGCCGGCCCACGACTGAATCCAATCACGGCAGTGTAGATGCCGCGCCCGCGGCCTGTGCCAACGAACCGCGGAGCTTTTGGATGGGCTACCCAAAAACAGATCCCTCGCCGCGCCCGGGATGGCAGCGATTTCCGTGGGCTATCGCGGATACACCTGGTAACGCAGCGGCTTCACCGCGATCAGGCTGCCCAACGCCGGCGTGTCCACGTCCGGAGTGGCGGCGAAGTCGAATTCCAGCGGCCGAGCCTGGCCTTCGATGTCGAGCTCCAACGTGACGCGATCGGCGAGGCGATGCGCCGCGACCACGCGCGCGCCCCAGCCTTCGTGGTTGCGTACCAGCGCGAGATCGTGCGGGCGCACATACAGGCGTGCGGCGCCATCGCGCGTGTCCGTGGCAAAGGCGTGCGACTGTCCGGTGGTGATGAACCGGCCCGCTTCGACACGACCTTCCAGCGCATTCGCGCGGCCGATGAAGTCGAACACGTATTCCGACGCCGGCGCGCTGTAGATCTCGTGGGGCGTACCGACCTGCTCGATGCGGCCTTCGCGCAGGACGACGACGCGGTCGGCGAGCTCCAGCGCTTCTTCCTGGTCGTGGGTGACGAACAGCGTGGTCTGTCCGGTCTGCTCGTGCAGGCGGCGCAGCCAGCGCCGCAGGTCGACGCGCACCTTGGCGTCGAGTGCACCGAAGGGTTCGTCCAGCAGCAGCACGGTCGGATCGATCGCGAGTGCGCGGGCGAGGGCGACACGCTGGCGTTGGCCGCCGGACAGCTGCTCGGGATAGCGCTCGCCCAGTTCCGGCAGCTGGATCAGCGACAGCAGTTCGTCGACCCGGCGCTTGATCGTCGCCTTGTCCGGCCGCTTCGAACGCGGACGACTGCGCAGGCCGAAGGCGATGTTCTCGGCCACGGTCATGTGCTTGAACAAGGCGTAGTGCTGGAACACGAAGCCGACATTGCGCTCGCGCAGGCTCAGGCGCGTCGCGTCCTTGCCGCCGAACAGCACCTGACCGCTGTCGGCGTGCAGCAGGCCCGCGATCATGCGCAGCAGCGTGGTCTTGCCGGAGCCGGACGGACCCAGCAATGCGACCAGCTCGCCCGAAGCGACGTCGAGGTCGACCGCGTCGAGCGCGGCGACATCGGTGTAACGCTTGCTGAGCTGGCGGATGTGCAGTTCCATGCCGCGACGGGGCACCTCAGGCGTGATGTGGCCCGATGATGACCCATCGGCGGCGTGCCGTGGGGCGGGGTGGGCGCCGGTCGTGCGGGCGTCTTCGAGGGGGAATCTCACCACGTTCATGTCGGGTCGTCGCGTTGGTAGTCGGGGGGCGGATCGGTGTGTTCGGATCGGTGCGGGGTGGTATCAGTGGCGTCGGTGCGTCTTGGCCGCGCCTCGGCTCGCATGGACGCGGATTTGCATCACCGGCGCACCGGGCAGGGACAGGTCAGTGCGCATCACTCAATGCCTCCGATGGGTCTTGGCCAGCGCATCGCCGTGGCGTGCCTCCAGCCAGAACTTCACCACCAGCGTCACCAGCGCCAATCCGCTCAACAGCGACGCCGCGGCAAACGCCGCCGTGCTGTCGAATTCGTTGTAGAGGATCTCGATATGCAGCGGCAGCGTGTTGGTGAGTCCGCGGATGTGTCCGGACACCACCGACACCGCGCCGAACTCGCCCATCGCGCGCGCGCCGCACAGCAGCACGCCGTACAACAGGCCCCACTTGATGTTGGGCAGGGTGACGCGGCGGAACATCGTCCATGCGCCGGCGCCGAGCGATCGTGCGGCCAGTTCCTCGTCGCTGCTCTGCTGCTGCATCAGCGGGATCAGCTCGCGCACGACGAACGGGAAGGTGATGAACAACGTCGCCAGCACGATGCCCGGCCGCGCGAACAGGATCTTGATGTCCCACGCTTCGAGCAGCGATGCGAACCAGCCATGGGTGGTGCTGAACAACAGCACCAGGCACAGGCCGGCCACCACCGGAGACACCGCGAAGGGCAGGTCGATCAATGCAAGCAGGACGCGCTTGAACGGAAATTCAAAGCGCGTCACCGCCCACGCCATGAACGTGCCGAAGATCGCGTTGACCGGGATCACGACCGCTGCCGTGAACAGCGTGAGCTTGAGTGCGTCGAGTGCGTAGGGTTCCTTGAGCGCCGCCCACCACGCGTGGAAGCCGTCGCCGAACGCCGCGCCGAGCACCATCAGCAACGGCAGCACCACCAGCAGCGCGATGGTCGCGACCGCCAGGGTGATGAGCAGCCAGCGCAGCCACGTCGGTTCGGTGAGGTGTTTCGTGCCCGCCGTGCTCATCGCGAACCTCCCCTGCGCTCGTGCGCGAACAGCAAGGGAATCGCGTTGATCGCCAGCAGGCACAGGAACGACGCCGCCAGCAGCAGAGCGGCTATCGCAATCGCGCCGTTGTAGTCGTATTCCTCCAGGCGGATGGTGATCAGCAACGGTGCGATCTCGGTCGCGAACGGCTTGTTGCCGGCGATGAAGATCACCGAGCCGTACTCGCCCAGCGCGCGGGCGAACGCCAGCGAGAAGCCGGTCAGCAGCGCCGGCAACAACTCCGGCAGGATCACCCGGCGCAGCGTGGTGAAGCGGCTCGCGCCGAGCGAGGCCGCGGCTTCTTCCTGCTCATTGCCCAGCGCTTCCAGTACCGGCTGCACCGTGCGTACGGCGAATGGCAGGCCGATGAAGATCAGGGCGATGACGATGCCCAGCGAGCTGTAGGCGACCCTGATGCCGTATGGCTCGAGCAGGCGGCCGACCCAACCATTGGGCGCGTAGATCGCGGTCAGCGCGATGCCGGCGACTGCGGTGGGCAAAGCGAAGGGCAGGTCGACCAGCGCATCGATCAATCGCCGGCCGGGGAACTCGTAACGCGTGACCACCCACGCGATCAGCCCGCCCGCGAACAGTGAAACCAGCGCCGCAATCAGCGACGCGCTGAAGCTGAGTTTCAACGCCGCCTGCACGCGCGGGTCCTGGATGGCGTGCAGCCAGCCATCGACGCCCAGGCCGGCGGCGCGCACCGTCAACGCGAGCAACGGCAGCAGCACCACGAGGCTCAGCCACGCCAGGCCCAGCCCCAGACTGAGGCCGAAACCGGGCAACGGCCGGCGCACGCGCGGTGCTTTGAGGGACGGGAGTGCGACTGCGCTCATCGTGGTGCGTGCTTCCGTTGTGACGGGTGGTGTCGGTGGGGCGGACGAGACTGGCGCCGCCATCCGGGCGGCGCCAATGTCTTTGCTTCGTGGTTACTTCGGCTGGTAGATGCGATCGAAGAAGCCGCCATCGGCGAAGTGCTCCGCTTGCGCCTTCTTCCAGCCGCCGAAGGCGCCGTCGATCGTGACCTGCACCACCTTCGGGAACTCGGCCAGTTCCGCGGCCGGCACCTTGTCCGGTTCGGCCGGGCGGTAGTGATGCTTGGCGGCGAGGCGCTGCCCTTCCGGCGTGTACAGGAAGCGCAGGTAGGCTTCGGCCTGCTTGCGCGTGCCGTGCTTGGCGACGTTCTTGTCGACCCAGGCCACCGGCGGCTCGGCCTTGATGCTGATGCTGGGCACGACGATCTCGTACTTGCTGCGTGTGTCCGGGTCGGCGAGGGTGAGCAGGGCTTCGTTTTCCCACGCGATCAGCACGTCGCCGATGCCGCGCTCGACGAAGGTCGTGGTCGCGCCGCGCGCGCCGGTGTCGAGCACCGGCACGTTGCGGAACAGGCGCGTGAGGAAGTCGACGACCTTGCCGCCATCGCGATACTCACGCGACGCCCACGCCCACGCGGCGAGGTAGTTCCAGCGCGCGCCGCCGGAGGTCTTGGGGTTTGGCGTGATCACCGCAACGCCGGGCTTGGCCAGGTCGGCCCAATCCTTGATGCCCTTGGGATTGCCCTTGCGCACCAGGAACACGATCGTCGAGGTGTACGGCGCACTGTTGTGCGGCAGCCGCGATTGCCAGTTGGCCGGCAGCAGCTTGCCGTTGCTGGCGATCGAATCGATGTCGCCCGACAGCGCCAGTGTCACCACGTCGGCTTCCAGACCGTCGATGACCGAGCGCGCCTGCTTGCCCGAACCGCCGTGCGAGGCGCGGATCGTCAGCGTTTCGCCGGTCTGCTGTTTCCACTGCGCGGCGAACGCGGTGTTCACCTCCGCGTAGAACTCGCGCGTGGGATCGTAGGAGACGTTCAGCAGTTCGACGTCCTTGGCGCTGGCGGTGCCGGCGAGCAGGACACCGCCAAGGAGGGCGCCGCCAAGCAGGGCATGGGCGAACAGTCCGTTGCGGAAATGGGAGGTCATGGTCGTCGGTCTCCTCAGAAGGAAATCTGTGCGCGGGTGAACAAGGTCTTCTCATCCTCGCGGTCGCCGCCGTTGGCAGCGCCGCCGTCGAAGGTCGCCTGGGTGTAGTTGGCGACGAGTTTCAGGTTCTGGGTGAGATACCAGTTGAGGCCGACGCTCCATGCCTGCGCCCGGCTGGCGGCGCTCGCCGGATCGGCGAACAACGGAAATGCGTCGTCGTCGACATCGAGTTCACCGTAGCGCGCCACCAGTTCCAGGGCGCCCCAGCCTGCCGCACCGGTTGTAAAAGGATGGTTAGGCCGTGTGACACCGCGGTACGAGGCGTCCTCGCCGGTCAATACCCAGCTGCCTACGACCTGCCAGGCAGTGTTTTCCAGGTGTACGGCGCGGCCGGCATTGGCGCCGGTGGCCAGGCGCACTTCCTGTTCGGAGGTCACGTACTCGCCCAGCAGCCCGATCGGGCCGGCGTAGTAGTAGGCCTGCGGCGACCAGCGACGGCGCAGGCCCGCGGCGGCGGCGTCGCTGCGGTAGCCGAAGAGTTGGACCTGGCCCGGCGTGCGGTAGCGCGGCAGGAAGTTGCTGCCGGTGCCGGTGGTGTCGCCGACGCTGGCGGCCAGGCCGAAGCCCAGGCCGGACCACGCGTTCGCATCGTTCTTGAACGGCTCCCAGAACACGCGCGCGGCGGCTTCCAGCTCGTTGTCCGGATTGCTGGACACGGCGTCGCGGCCGTCGACTGTGCCGTTGAACACGCCGATCGCGTAGTTCAGCGTGCTGCTGGCGAACTCGCCCTGCAGCTGCACGCCGTAGTCGCGTGCGGGCGTGAGCTCGGTGGGCAGGCCGCGCTCGATGACGGCCAGGCCGGCGGTGGACTGCAGCTGTTCCAGTCCGAAGGGCGCCTTGAACTTGCCTACGCGCAGGGTGGCGCGGGGGTCGAAGCGCAGGTCGACGTAGGCATCGTTGAGCGTCGCGGTGTCACCGGCCAGCTGGGGCTGGATGCGGAAACCGACCAGCGGGCCCCAGCTTCCTTCCAGCGTCGGTTCCGCGCGGCGTAGCAGGAAGCCGTCGTTCTGCGGGTTGCGGTCGTCGCCAACGAAGAAGCGGCCGTCGGCCTGGACCAGGGCCTTCAGCTTGACCTCGATGCCGTCGCTTGCCGGCGACTTGATCGACAGGCCCTTCGGGCTGAGGCTCACCACCGGATCCTTCGCCGCCTTTGCCGCGCTTTCCTCGGCCTGCAGCTCCAGCTTGCGTTCCAGTACGCGCAGGCGCTGGTCGAGGCTGGCCAGGTCGTTGCCTGCGGTGTCCGGGGCCGCCGTGGCGTCCGCGGGCGCGGTGGTGCCGAGGCGTTGTTCCAGCGCCTGCAAGCGGCGGGTCAGGGCCTCGATCTGGCGTTGCTCGGCCGTGCTGTCGCCGGCGGGGGAAGGGGTGTCCTGGGCAAGGACGGGTGCGCTGGCGCTCAGGGCCAGCAGCAGAAGGGGGCGTACCAGTGACATGGCTTCTCCTGGGAGTCGAGAAGCACCTCCGGTGGTCCGGTCAGTGCCGTTGGGGATTTCGGCCTGCAACAGGCAGGCCGGTACGGGCTTGGGGATTCGATCAGCGCGGTTCGAAGCGCAGCTTCTCGCTGCGGGTGATCTGCACGATCCGGGACTGGTGGACGGTGATTTCGACGGTGCCGAAACGGGTGCCGCGGATCGCTTCGAGGACTTCGCGCTCGTGATCGAGGATCGCCGCGTCGGGTCCGGCGGTGCCGTGGCCGCCGGGCTGTGGCTGGCCAGGTGCCGCCAGGGTGGCCGGTTGCAGATCCACGGAGGAGGGTCGCTTGCTCATCAAGGGTCTCCGGTTCGGGTGCGATTCCTGGGTTCCTGCTGGGTCCGATCGTTGAGCGCATGCAGGGTGCACTGGTCCAGCACGCCGGACAGGGCCTCGCGGGTCGCCCGCATCAGCTCGCGGATCGAGCAATGCTCGGGGTCCACGCAATCGGTGCACGGCTTGTAGTCGGTGATGCTGGCGCAGCGCACCGGTGCCAGCGGGCCGTCGATGGCGCGGATCAGGTCGCCGACCATGATTTCCGCCGCCGGCCGTGCCAGTGCATGCCCGCCGGCCTGGCCACGCCGGCTCTGTACGAAGCCCGCCCGGCGCAGGTCGACCAGGATCGTCTCCAGGAACTTCTCCGGGACGCTGGCTTCCTTGGCAATGGCACGCGCCTGCAGCCATTCCTGCCCCCCCTGGGCGAGGGCGCACATGGCACGCAATCCGTACTTGGCCTTCTGGGTCATCATTTCCTATCGATTTAATATGGATTAATCGGGGTCGTCAACCCGGGTAGCGGCATAAGGACATGCCACGGGCGTATGACACCTGCGACGGGGCCAGTAGCATTCGGAGGATGTCCCGACGCCCGCTTCCCGTCCTCGCCACCGCCTGCCTGCTGGTGCTTGCGGTGCTCGCGCTGCTGTGCTGGCTGGCGCCACTGGCCAGCCGGTTCGGCCCGCAATTGCCGGATTGGGGGGCGATGTCAGTCCGGCCGGGCGTCGGCGGGCACTGGTTCGGCACCGATGCGATCGGGCGCGACGTCTTCGCCCGCACCCTCGCAGGCGGGCGGCTGTCGCTGACCATCGGGCTGCTGTCTAGCATCGTCGCGCTGGTGATCGGGCTCGGTTATGGCGCGGTGGCCGGCCTGGCTGGCGGCCGCGTCGAACGCGCGATGCTGCGCGTGCTCGATGTCTTCAGTGCGTTGCCATTCCTGCTGGTGGTGATCCTGCTGCTGACCCTGTTCGAGCGCTCGCTCGGGTTGCTGCTGGCGGCAATCGGCGGCTACGTCTGGATCGATCTCGCCCGGGTGATGCGCGCGGAGGCCGCGCGCCTGCGCGAGGCGCCGTTCGTGCTGGCGGCGCAGGCGGCGGGCGCGGATTTTTCGCAGCGGCTGCGCTGGCACGTGCTGCCGAATCTGCTGCCGCTGGCGTTCGTTTACCTCGGCCTGATCCTGCCGCAGGCCATCCTGGTGGAAAGCTTCCTCGGCTTCCTCGGCCTGAGCGTCGACGAACCTTCGGCGAGCTGGGGCACGCTGCTGAGCGAAGGTGTGCAGGAACTCGACAGCGCACCGTGGACGCTGCTGTTCCCGGCGATATTCCTGGTGACGACGCTGGCGGCGTTCCAGTTCCTTGGCGACGGGCTGCGCGACTGGCTGGACGTGCGGGGTGAAAGCGGACGGGGTGGAAGCGGACACGATGAAAGCGGGCACCTCGAGCGCGAGAGTGCGGCCGCATGAACGAACCGGTGATTGCCCTGCACGACCTGTCCGTCGCTGTCGGCGGACGCACGTTGCTCGGCCCGCTGTCGCTGCAGTTGAACGCCGGCGAATGCCTTGGCCTGGTCGGCGAGAGCGGTAGCGGCAAGAGCCTCACCGCATTGGCGTTACTCGGGTTGCTGCCTACCGGCCTGCGTGCGCAAGGACTGCTGCGTGGTAACGACTGCGATATAGCGCTGGCGTCGCAGCATCGTGCGGCGCTTCGGACAGGCGCCTCGCGCGACCACGCCGCCCTGCGCGGCCGCGTTCTCGGCTGGGTGCCGCAGGATCCGCTCGCCAGCCTGCATCCGTTGCGCACGGTTGGTTCGCAGCTGGTTGAAACCCTGCGCGTGATGCGCGGCGTCTCGCGCGACGACGCCAGGCGCGAAGCGCAGGCGCTGTTCGCCCGCGTGCAACTGCCCGAACCCGTCGTCGCGCTGCGCAAGTACCCGCACCAGTTCTCCGGTGGCCAGCGCCAACGCATCGCGATCGCGCTGGCGCTGGCGGCACGACCGCGCGTACTGATCGCCGACGAACCCACGTCCGCGCTGGATGCGCGCATCGCGCGCGAGATCCTCGACCTGGTGGACACGCTGCGACGCGAGGAAGGCCTGTCGCTGCTGTTGATCAGCCACGACCTGCCACTGGTGGGGGCGTATGCGCAGCGCCTGCTGGTGCTGCGGCGAGGCGTCGTGGTGGAGCAGGGCGAAACACGCACTGTGTTCGCCGCCCCGCAACACGCCTACACGCGGGAACTGCTTGCCGCGGACCGACTGGAACCTTTGCCGGCGTCGAATACGACATCGCCGCTACTGCTGCGCGGTGAACACCTGCGGGTGCGCTATCCGCGTGCGCCGCGTGATGCGCTCGATGACGTCTCCATCGATCTGCATCGCGGCGAAGGCCTGGCGCTGGTCGGCGAAAGTGGCAGCGGCAAGAGCACGCTCGGGCGGGTGCTGTTACGACTGTTGCGCGGGGCGCATGGCAGCGTTCGCTTCGATGGCGTCGAACTCGCCACGCTTGATCGCGCACGACTGCGACAGTTGCGCGCGCGCATGGGCGTGGTGTTCCAGGATCCCTACGCCTCGCTCGATCCGCGCCTGCGCATCGCCGACGTCGTTGCCGAACCGTTGCGCATCCACGGACGCGGCGATGGCGCTTCCCGTCGTGTCCGTGCCGCCGAACTGCTGCAGGCAGTGGGACTGGAAGCGACGATGCTCGATCGCTATCCGCACCAGTTCAGCGGCGGCCAGCGCCAGCGCATCGCGATCGCGCGCGCACTGGCGACCGATCCGGACCTGCTGGTGTGCGATGAAGCCGTGTCCGCGCTCGACGCGCACCACCGCGGCGCGATCCTGCAGTTGCTGGCGAGACTCAAGCGCGAGCGCGGGCTGGCGCTGCTGTTCGTGACCCACGATCTCGCTGCCGCGGCAGCGGTGGCCGAGCGCATCGCGGTGTTGGAGAACGGGCGTATCGTCGAAACCGGCGTGACGGCCGATGTGCTGCGGGCGCCGCGACATCCGCATACGCAGGCCCTGCTGGCCGCACGTCCCGCCGCGTAGTGCTGAGCTTGATCGGCACTACGCGTGCGCTGCCGGGAGAAGCGTGTCGAGCGAACAAACCGTGCCGAGCAAGCTCGGCGCTACGGACGCCACGGAACGACGGCCTGGTGCGTTGCCTCGGGTGCCAGGCAAGTCCGGCGCTACGGGTCAGATCAGCCCGCCGCCCATGCTCAGCCGGATCGCCGCCACCACAATCACGATGCCGTTGAGCACCAGTCCGGCCTTGGCGCGGCCGCGCTTCTCGCGGCTGGTCAGGGCGATGCCGATCGCGGCGATGACTGCGCCCACCGCGGCGAAGGGGATGAGCAGCCAGTTGGTGATGCCGATGACCGGGATCAGCGCCAGCACCATCCAGCACATGGCGACGATGCCCCAAAGCAGACTGATCACACCCATCGACGTTTTCCTCGAAGCGGGCCGCAGCGCGGCCGACGGACACAAGATGGCGTCGTGCGAGGGTAGGTTCAAGTGAGCCAACGGCAGGGGTCGCGTGCGCCCTGCAGATCAGGATGCATGCGAGCCGTCGATTTCCACCCGCAGCTCGCGCCGGCAGATCGCCGCATGCAGGACGACGAAGCACACCGATGGATCCAGTTTCTCGCGCAGCCGCTGCGCGACGTGCGTCATTTCGGCACGGTCGCGCACGTACACCTTCAGGTGCGTGCCTGCGCCCATGCGCGGGGGCACGTCCGCGCGTCGCGCGTGCGCGATCGCGAGCAGGCTGTCGAGGTTGACCAGGGTTTCGTCGAGTTGCGCGGCAACGTCGTCGGCGTGGCGCGATTCGTGTCCGACCACCGCGGCGGTGCCGGATAGCAGCAACGGCATCGACGGGCTCGCGGGCAGCATCGCGCGGGCAAAGCTCGGCGGCTGCGGCCCGTACTGGCGCGGGTAACGGTAGGCGCTGACCTGGCGCGGGTTCTCCAGCGGCGCGCCGGATTCACGCGCCGCCAGCCAGTACACCTGCAGGCGGCGCAGGTCGTCGCTGCGGCCGATGGCGGTCGCGGCGGGCAGGGCCTGCGCGTCGAACTCGCCCAGCCCGCGCGCCCGGCCGACGCAGAACACGCGGTAGCGCTCGGCATCGCCATCGCCCGAGGTGATGCCGTCCAGGTAGTTCCACATGCGCAGCAGGTGCGGATAGCCGCGCGCACGGGTGAATTCGATCAGGCGCGCGTAGATCGCGGCGGCGGTGGCTTCGATGTCGCCGTCGCTGGTGGCTGCCCCGGTTTCGTTGACGCCGATCTCGTCGATTTCGATCGCGCCGAACTGCAGCGCACCGTCTTCCGCCCAGGCGACGTTGCCATCGCGTCCGTGCGTGACCGGGCCGCAGCCGCGCCAGCATTCGAGCGGTGCGGGGCCTGCGGGTTGCAGACCGACGCGCAGATAACGCGGGTCGTCGTGATGCGGCGCTTGCGTACCGAAGCCGAACACGGCGAGGGTGTCGGCTTCGGCGAGCACCGCTTCCGGCGCCGCGTCGACGTAATCCACCTGCAGCTGCGCAGGCATGGCGAGATGTTGCACTGCGCTCACGGGTTGCCCGGCTGCAGCGTGTCGCCGCTGAAGTCGTCCTTCACCGCGCGCTTGCGGCGCAGCCAGCCACGCAACGCGCGCGGCGCCAGCTGCAGTGCGGTCAGCGCGTAGATCAGGCGGAATACGCGCAGGCGCTTGAGCACTTCCGGGTTGTCGAAGACGTCGCCGGCCAGCATCGAGATCACGGCCTGTTCCACCTGCCACACGTTGCGCGGATTGTTGAACAGGTGCTGCATCACCGGCGTGTTGAAGCGGTAGATGAACCACTGGAAGTGCTTCAGGCCGCGCTTGAGGCGGCCGACCATCGCCGCCTGCAGCTCGGCTTCGCGCGCCGGTTCGCGCAGTGCGCCGTCGACGACGTCCGCGGCCTGCTCGCCGCTGTTCATGCCCAGGTACACGCCCGAGGAAAACACCGGATCGACGAATGCATACGCGTCGCCCACCATCACCCAGCCCGGGCCGGTCATCCGCGAGCAAGTGTAGGAGTAGTTGCCGGTCACGTGCACGGGCGCGACGCGTTGCGCGTCGGTCATGCGCGCGGCCACCTGGTGCTCGCCCATGATCGTCTTCATCAGGAACGCTTCGCTCTCGCCGCGACGCTGCTTCAGGTATTCCGGGAAGCACACCGCGCCGATGCTCATCACGTCGTTGCGCAGCGGAATCAGCCACATCCAGCCATGGGAGAAGCGCTGCACGGTGATGTTGCCGGCGTCATTGCCCGGGCGACGTTCCACGCCGGTGAAATGGCTGAAGATCGCTGCCGACGCGTGCAGGTTGTTCTTCTGCTTGAGCTTGAACTGGTTACCGAAGAAGGTGTCGCGGCCGCTGGCGTCGACGATGTAGCGCGGCTTCACCGTGAAGGTGCTGCCATCGGCGTTGCGCGCGTGCGCTAGGCATGGGCGGCCGTCGGCATCGAACTCGACCGACTCCACCTTGACCCGTTCGCGCGCGTCCACGCCGTTGGCGCGGGCGTTGTTGAACAGCAGCTGGTCGTATTCCTCGCGCTTGACCTGGTAGGCGTAACCGAACACCGGGTTGAGCGCGCGATCGAAGCGGAACGTGTTGTAGGCCAGGCCATTGCCCTGGCCGTCGCCGACGATCGGGAATTCCGCGCCGGGCTTGAAGGTGCCGATTTCCTTGACCTGTTCCAGCACGCCCAGGCGCTGCAGGATCGGCAGGTTCATCGGCAGCAGCGATTCGCCGATGTGGAAGCGCGGGTGGCTGTCCTTCTCCAGCAGCAGCACCTTGCGGCCCTTGCGGGCGAGGAAGGTGGCCGCGGTGGTGCCGGCTGGCCCGCCGCCGATGACCAGGACATCGACTTCGAGTGCGTCGACTTCGACTGCATCGACTTCGAGCGGGGTTTGGCTGGGGGTCCGGGCGCCTTGCGGGGCGGTGGAGTCTGCGTTCGGGGCGGCCGTCGGGGCGGCCGGCGTCAGGTGCGGATCGGTCATCGCGACATGATAGTCGGTGCCCCAAGGGCTGTGATGCGTCCGTGACGCTTGCGTGACGGGTCCCGATGCTGGATCGTTGCGCCCCCGACCTGCCGCAAGTACTGGATTTTCCGATGTCTGAACAGACCTCCGCCGAACTCGAGCTGGCCCAGCTGCTGGTCGAAAGCCTGAACCTGGAGGGCGTGGCGCCGGACGGGATCGACCCGGAGGCACGCTTGTTCGGCGACGGCCTGGGCCTGGATTCGATCGACGCGCTGGAGCTGGCGCTGGCGATCTCGAAGCAATACGGGTTCCAGCTGCGCTCGGACAGCGAGGAAAACCGCCGGATTTTCGCCTCGCTGCGCGCCCTGTCGGCGCACGTCCAGCTGAACAAGGCGGCCTGACCGCCATGGTCGACGCGAGGATCCGCGCCGCGGCGCGGGTGGCCTTCGCGCTCGCATATCCCTTGCTGGCGCACTGGGCCAGCCACGATGGCACTGGCTGGGCTGCGGCCGTGGCCTTGGGCGACCTGATGCTGGTGCTCCTGGTCGACCCGCTGTTGCGCGGTCGCGCCTGGGCCTGGGGGCTGTTCGCCGTGCTCGTAGCTGGACTGGCGGCGCTGTCGCGCACGCCGCAGACGCAGGTATTGCTGCTGGCGCCACCGGTGTTGTTCCTGGGCCTGCTGGCCTGGCTGTTCGGCCGCACCCTGCGTGCGCCGCGCGATCCCGCGATCACCCGGATAGTGGCCGCGATGGACCGGACCACGCCGGCGCAACTGCCGCCGGAGCTCTACCGCTATACCCGCAACCTCACCGCTGCGTGGGCAGTCCTGCAGGCCGTGCTGGCACTGGTCAACGGCGGACTGGCGCTGGTCGCGGTGCCGGGCGGGGTGCTGGCGCAACTGGGCTACGTGCCCGCCGGGATGGTGCCGGCCTGGGCGATCCCGCGGCAGTCGTGGTCGCTGATCGCCAACCTGCTCAACTACGGCGTGGTCGGCGGATTTTTCCTGGGCGAATACGCGCTGCGGCGGCGGATCTTCCCGCATCGGCCGTACGACAACTTCTTCCAGTTCCTGCGCCAGATGGCGCAGCTGGGGCCGGAGTTCTGGCGTGGGGTGTTCCGGTAGGGCCCACCGTGCGCCCGCGATCACGAGGGTGTTGCGGCCGCGCCCGCGGCTGATGGATTTTGGACACGAGTCGCTTCATCGTCCAAAAAGAACCAGATTTCTCGCTACGCGCCGGATGGCAAAAGGCCCGCGACCTGGCATCGCCGGCCGCCGGCGCGGCATCAATAACACCCGATGCCCCGGCTGAGCCGTGGGCCGGCGCGGCATCAATAACCCCCGATGCCCTGGCTGAGCCGTGGGCCGGCCCTTCACCCCATTGCATAATTGCCGCCCCAGCGTCGGCACCCTACTCGTTGCATGCACTTCACCATTCCCCACGACCATCCCAGCCTGCCCGGACACTTCCCCGGACGCCCGCTCGTGGCCGGGGTCGTGGTGCTGGACCGCGTGGTCGACGCGATCGAGGCCGCCCACGGTCCGCTGGGGCCGCTGCGCCTGCCGCAGGTGAAGTTCCAGCAGCCGCTGCTTCCCGGCGAAACCGCGCGCATCGCGTTGGAGTCGCGTTCGATGGAGGCCGGCGGGTGCGCGTGGCGCTTCCGCGTGCTGCGCCAGCTGCCCGGCGGCGGCGATGGCGACCTGCTCGCCAGCGGCGAAGTGGTCGTGGCATGAGCGACGGACACTGGAAGCAGCGACCCGAGGGCGGCGGCTTCTTCGCCATCTGGCTGATCCGGACGATTGCCCGTCGCGGCGGCCGCCTCGTCGCGCGCCTCCTGCTGTGGCCGATCACCGGCTACTTCCTGCTGCTGCGCGGGCCGGAGCGGCGCGCCTCGCTCGCCTACCTCGCCCGCGTGCTGCCCCGGCCGCCGGGTCTTCGCCACGTGGCGCGGCACATCCACACGTTCGCATCCACCATCCTGGATCGCGTGTTCCTCCTCAGTGGGCAGATGGAGCGCTTCGACATACGCGTGAGCGGGTTGGAAGCGCTGGACGCGCAGATGCAGCTTGGACGCGGCGCGCTGGTGTTCGGCTCGCACCTGGGCAGCTTCGACGCCCTGCGCGCGTTGGCCACGCGCCGCCCCGGGATCCGCGTGCGCGTGCTGCTGGACAAGAAACACAACGCGGCGATGCAGCAGCTGCTCGACGCACTCAACCCCGAGCTGGCGCGCGGGATCATCGATGCCGGCCAGGACGGCCCGACCATCGTGCTGGCGATCAAGGAAGCCGTCGACGCCGGTGAGCTGGTCGCGCTGCTGGTCGATCGCGTGGCGACGGGCGAGTCCTTCGTGCCGGCGCCGTTCCTTGGCGAGGAAGCCCGCTTCCCGACCGCGCCGTGGCTGATCGCCGCGGCACTGCATGTCCCGGTGACGCTGGCCTTCGGCCTGTACCGTGGCGGCAACCGCTACGACCTGGTGTTCGAGCCGTTCAGCGGCCCGATAACCGCGCCACGCAATAACCGCATGCAGGTGATCGCCGGCCTGGTGCTCGACTACGCCGCGCGCCTGCAGCGACACACGCTGGACGCGCCCTACAACTGGTTCAACTTCTACGACTTCTGGCAGACCGATGATGCGACTGTTGCTGTGCGCGACCCTGCTGCTCGCCGCGACCTCCCTGCAGGCCGCATCGCCTGAGGCGAAGGGCGACCAGCCGGTGGGTGCCGACTGGATCCTCGCCAAACTGGCACGACCAGCGCCGATGCGCACGGCGTTCGTCGAGCTGCGCGGTTCGGTCCTGCTGAAAAAGCCGCTGCGCCTGCAGGGCGAATACCAGCGCCCCGACGACGCGACCCTCGTGCGCGAAGTCACCGCGCCCTACGCCGAGAAAACCACGATCCGTGCGGGCGAAGTGGAGATCTCGCGCAATGGACGCACGCCGCGGCGTTTTTCGCTGGCGCGGGTGCCGGAACTGGCAGGGTTGCAGGCGAGCTTCGGCGCGCTGCTCTCGGGCGACCGCAAGCTGCTGGAACAGCACTACCGCCTCGCCACGCAGGGCACGCGGCAACGCTGGACGATGACGCTCACGCCCACCGACGCTTCCATGGCGAAGCAGCTGCAGGCGATCACGCTCTACGGTCGTGGCGCGGAATTGCGCTGCATCGAGACGCAGCCGGCGCGTGGACAGATCCAGCGCACGCTGCTGGCCGGCGCGGCGCAGGCGGCGACCGGCGTGAATGGCGCAGGCGCGCTGGCGACGCTGTGCTACGGCGGCGCCAAGCAGCAATGAACTCGCCCACGAAGACGCGGCACACCGGAATTGATGATGCCGCGCGGGCGGCCCGCCCACGACGTCACACACACACCGGATCAATGATGCCGCGCGGGCGGCCCGCCCACGACGTCACCGCACACACCGGAATCAATGATGCCGCGCGGGCGGCCGACCATTCTCGGCGCCTGGCCTTCCCATCATGAGTAACGCAATGCGCTTCCCATCGACGCCGAACCAGCGTGTCGCACTCGCGCTGCTGTGGCTGGTGCTGCTTGCGCTGGGCGGCTGGGCGATCTCGCGCCACCTGGCGTTGTCGGGCGACCTGCGCAAGTTCATGCCGGCCGCACGCACGCCGGCACAGAAGCTGCTGATCGACGAACTCGGTGAAGGCCCGGGCTCGCGCCTGCTGCTGGTCGCGCTTTCAGGCGACAAGGCGGAAACGCTGGCCGCGCAATCGATGGCGCTGCACGACGCGCTGGCGACGCAGGACACCTTCAAGCTGGTTGCCAACGGCGGACAGACCGGACTGGATGCGTTTCCCGAACGCCTGCGTCCGTACCGTTACCTGCTCTCGTCCACGCTCGATACGCAGCCCTTTGACCGCGCCTTCCTCGCCGACGAACTGGCGCAGCGCGAACAGGACTTGGGCTCGCCGGCGTCGGGTCTGATCGAGCCGCTGCTGCCGAACGATCCGACGCTGGAAACGCTGAAGCTGGCGGAAGCCTGGCAGCCGGCCAATGCGCCGCAGCGCCTGCACGGCGTGTGGTTCGACGCGAAGGGACACGAGGCATTGCTCGCGGTGGAGACGCGTGCAGCGGGTTTCGATCCCACCGGGCAACAGGCGGCGGTGTCCGCGATCAGTGATGCCTTCGCGCAGGCGCATGGCAACAGCAGCAGTCGACTGACGATCAGCGGGCCCGGCGCGTTCTCCGTCGAGATCGGCGGTCGCACCGCGCGTGAAGCGGGATGGATCGGCACCATCGACTCGATCATCTTCGTGCTGCTGCTGTGGCTGGCGTATCGCAGCTGGAAGGCGCCACTGCTGGGCGGCCTGCCGCTGGCCAGCGGCGGACTGGCGGGACTGGCCGCGGTGACGTTGCTGTTCGATGGCGTGCACGGAATCACTGTTGCGTTCGGCTTCACCCTGATCGGCGTCGCGCAGGACTATCCGATCCATCTGTTCTCTCACCAGCGCGCGGGGCTGTCGCCGTGGGCGAGCGCGCGTGCGTTGTGGCCGACGCTGGGGACCGGTGTGGCCTCCACCTGCATCGCCTACTTCACCTTCATGGTGTCCGGCGTCGAAGGTTTGAAGCAGCTGGCGGTATTCACCGTCTTTGGTCTCGGCGTGGCCGCACTATCGACGCGATTCCTGCTGCCCGGCCTGATCGATCCGGCGCCACGCGATGCCGCCGATTCGGCGCGTCTGGCGCGTTGGTGGCAGGTGCTGTCGCGATGGCCGCGGTTGAATGCAATCGCTTACGTCGTGGTTGCCGCACTCGGCATAGCAGTCGCGGCCTGGGCGCCGGGTGCGTTCTGGCAGAACGATCTCTCGCGCCTCACGCCCGTGCCCGCACCCGCGCTGGCGCGCGACGCGCAACTGCGCACCGAGCTCGGCGCGCCCGACGTGCGCTACGTGATCGCGCTGCAAGGTCGCGATGCGCAGTCGGTCCTTGCCGCGTCGGAAAAGCTGCAGCCGGCGCTGCGGCAGTTGCGCGATGCGGGGGTGCTGGAAGGCTTCGACCTCGCCGCGCGCTATCTGCCAAGTATCGCAACGCAGCAAGCGCGACAGCAGCGGTTGCCGGACGAGAAGGCACTGCGGCGCGCGTTCAATGCCGCGGTCGCGGCCAGTCCGTTCGAAGCCGATGCGTTCGACGGTTTCCTCATCGATGTCGCCACCGCGAAATCCGCGCCACCGCTGACCCCGCGCGACCTCGAAGGCACGCCGCTGGCCGCGAGTGTCGGCGGCCTGTTGCTGGAGCGCCCGGACCACGCGACCGCGCTGGTGTCGCTCAGTGGACTGGCCGATCCCGCCGCCGTCGCGCGCGTGGCCGCACGCCATGGCGCGCAGCTGCTCGACCTGAAGCAGGCGTCGGAATCGCTGGTCGCGCAGTATCGCCAGCGCGTGCTGTGGGCGCTGGCGTTGGCCGCGCTGCTGCTGATCGCGACAGTGGGCATCGCGCTGCGCGACGTGCGCCGCGTGCTGCGCGTGCTGGCGCCGATGGCGCTCACCACGGTGCTGATCCTCGCAGTGCTGCGCGGCATCGGCGTGGAGCTCAACCTGTTCCATCTGGTCGCGCTGATCCTCGCGGCCGGGCTGGGCCTGGATTACGCGTTGTTCTTCGACCACGCCGGCGACGATCGCGACGAACAGCTGCGCACGCTGCACGCGGTGATCGTGTGCAGTCTGACCACGCTCGTTGTTTTTGCACTGCTCGGCTTGTCGTCAATCCCGGTGCTGCGCGCGATCGGCAGCACGGTGGCGCTGGGCGTGCTGTGCAATTTCGTCTTGGCGCTGCTGATCGCGCGGCAGGCGTCTGCGCCCCACGGCAAAACCGCCGACATGGCCACGGGCGATGCCGCGGCGGCGGCCCACGACAATGACAAGCCGACGCTTTCGCCTCAGGCGGAAGTCGACTCCCCATGATCGATCGCGCCGAGATCCTGCAACTGATCCCGCACCAGGGCGCGATGTGCCTGTGGGATGAAGTCATCGACTGGAATGCCACGCGGATCCACCTGCGCGCGTGGAACCACCGCGATTCCGGGCATCCGCTGCGCAGCGATGGCCAGCTGCGCGCCGTCCATCTGTGCGAATACGGTGCGCAGGCGATGGCGGTGCATGGTGGCCTGCGTGCACGCGAAGGCGGCGGCAGCGCGAAGCCGGGCGTGCTGGTGGCGCTGCGCGGCGTCGAGCTGCACGTCGGACGCATCGACAACCTCGATGGCGACCTGCACTGCGAAGCGCAGGTGCTGGTCGAAGGCGAGGACAGCCAGCAGTATTCGTTCCACATCCACCACGGCGACACGCTGCTGGCGCAGGGGCGCGCGGCGGTGATGCTGCAAGCCGAACAGGACTGATGGCTATGCAAATCCTCGACAACACCGCCCGGAAACGCGCGCTGGTCACCGGTGGCAGTGGCGACATCGGCAGCGCCATCTGCGCGCAGCTGGCGGCGCAGGGCCTGCACGTGATCGTGCACGCCAACGCCAACCTCGCGCGGGCCGATGAAGTCGTTGCGCGCATCCACACTGACGGCGGCAGCGCACAAGCCGTGGCGTTCGACGTCGCCGACGGCGATGCCGCGCGCGCCGCGATCGAACAACTGCTGCAGGACGGCGCCATCCAGGTTGTCGTCAACAACGCCGGCATCCACGACGACGCGCCCATGGCCGGCATGAGCGACGCGCAGTGGAAGCGCGTGATCGACGTGTCGCTGCACGGCTTCTTCCACGTCACCCAACCGCTGCTGCTGCCGATGGCACGCACGCGCTGGGGTCGCATCGTCAGCGTATCGAGCGTGGCTGCGGTGCTCGGAAATCGCGGCCAGACCAACTACGCCGCGGCCAAGGCGGCACTGCATGGCGCGACCAAGTCGTTGGCGCGGGAAATGGCTTCGCGCGGGATCACCGCGAATGTCGTCGCGCCCGGCGTGATTGCCGGGCGCATGGCCGAGGACGTTTTTTCGCCGGAACAGGTGAAGCAGATGGTGCCGGCGGCGCGGGCGGGGAAGCCGGAGGAAGTCGCCGCACTCGTGGGATTCCTGTGTTCCGACAGCGCCGGCTATGTCAACGGCCAGGTGATCGGCATCGATGGCGGCATGAGCTGAAATCCCGCCGGAAAGAGCGGAAAGCGCCCCGAAATGCGGCTAGACTCCGTCCGCCCCGCCGGCAGTTCGGCGGGCATTGAAATGGGGAAAACCTGAATGTCTCGACTGCTTCGCTACGCGTTGCTGCTGCTGGTCCTGTGCGCACCGGCCGCATTTGCCAAATCCAAGATGGCCCCGGCCGCCGACCAGAATCCCAAGCCCGCCGAAGGCAAGGCGATGGTGGTGTTCCTGCGCTCCTCGTTCGTGGGCAGCCTGATCGCCTCCTCCGTGTACGACGCGCCCGATTCGGGCGACACCTTCTTTGGCGTCGTGATGAGCAAGGACAAGCTCGCCGTGCAGGTGGAGCCGGGTGAACACCGCTTCATGGTGATTTCGGAAAATGCCGATTTCATGGACGCCACGCTCGAAGCCGGCAAGACCTACTACGTCCTGATCAAGCCGCGCCCCGGCGCGTGGAAGGCGCGCTTCTCGCTGATCCCGATCCACAACAAGGCGGATGCGGAGTACAACCTGCAGATGGCCGATTTCGCGAAGTGGATGGCTGCGACCACCTACACCGAGAAGACGCCGGACGCCGAAGCCTGGTACACGGAAAACAAGGCCAGCATCGACGAAAAGAAGACGGGCTACCTCGTTAAGTGGAACAAGATGGCGCCCGAAGACCGCGCCGTGCTGGTGCTGCACCCGGAAGACGGCGTCGTCGCCACGCCGTAAGGCTGAACGACCGCTCGTTCGCCCACGAAGCGCCCCTTAGCGGGCGCTTCGTCGTTCCGGATGGACGGAAGGCGCGAAACAGGCGCAACATCCGCGAAGAAACAACCGGCCGAGGTCTCCCAATGCGCGCACACATTGTCCTCGCGACTTCCGTCGCCATCGCACTCGCCGGCTGCGCCAGCGTCCACCACGTCATGCTTGCCCCGCCGCGCCCAGCCATTGCCGAGCAGCAGGTGAAGGTCTACCAGGTGCCGCCGAAGCGGTATGAGGAAATCGCGCGGCTGGATGCCACCAGCGCGGTTGGCTTCGGCACGCAGGGCCAGACCAATGCCGCCATCAACCGCCTCGCCCGTGAAGCGGCCAAGCTCGGCGCCAATGGCGTCCTGCTGCTGGGCGTGGATACGGTGGGCTCGCCGGTGAACCTGGGCGTGGGCGGCGGCACCTACGGCCGCCACGTGGGGGCATCGGTCGGCATGGGTATTCCGACCTCGCAGCGTCGCGCCGACGGCATCGCCATCTACGTCATCGAGGAATGACGACATCCTCGACCGCGGGCTGGGTGGTCCGACGGCCGGAGAACAGCGTCAGCAGCGGTCCGGTCATCACCGTGGTCAGCAGCGCCATCAACAACAGCATGGTGAACAGGTCCGGTCCGATCACGCCGGCATCCAGGCCCAGCTTGAGCACGATCAGTTCCATCATCCCGCGTGAATTCATCAGCGCGCCGACGGCAAGGCTGTCGCGCCAGTTCTGACCGGCCAGGCGCGCACCGGCCGCGCCGCCCAACAGCTTGCCGCCGATCGCCGCCAGCAGGATCAACGCCAGCGCGCCCATGCCGGCGGTGCTGAATGCATCGGGGGTGGTGTTGAGGCCGGCGAGGGCGAAGAACACCGGCATCAGCACGATCACCGCCAGGTGTTCGACGCGCTCGATCAGCGTGTGCAGCAGGCGGTCGTCGCGCGGCAGGCAGGTGCCGAACAGGAAGGCGCCGAACACCGCGTGCAGCTGCAGCCACTCGGTCGCCGCCGCGCAGGCCAGCATCGTGATCATCAACGCCGCCAGCACCATGCCGGACGGCTGTCCGTCGTGGGCGTGCCGGGCGAGCAGGCGCGCGAACAGCGGGCGCAGCACGCCGAACACCACGACGACCATCGCCACCAGGCCGGCAAACGCGCGGGCAAAGCCGCCCCATCCGCCCTTGGCGGCGAGCAGGGTCATCACCAGCGCGAGCAGGATCCAGGCCATCACGTCCGCGATCGCGGCCGAGCTCAGCGACAGCTGCCCTATCGGCGTGCGCGTCATGCCGCGCTCCTTGAGGATGCGCGCCATGACCGGAAACGCGGTGATGGCCAGTGCGGCGGCCATGAACAAGGCGAACGGCCAGAACGCGATGCCGGGCGGAACCAGCTGCGGATACAGCACTGGTGCGATCGCCAGGCCGAGGCCCATCGGCAGCAGCACGCTGAGCACGCCGACCGCGCCAGCCGCCTTCAGCTGCGCACGGATGCCGCCGGGGGCGCGCAGTTCGACGCCGACGATGAACATGAACAACACCAGCCCCAGCGTCGACAGCGACGACAACGCAGGCAGCGACTGCTTCGCGAACAGTTCGGCATGGAAGTCCGGGAACAGGGCCCCGAACACGATCGGCCCGAGCACCAGGCCCGCGGCCATCTCGCCGATCACCGGCGGCTGGCCCAGATAGCGCAGCAGCAGCCCGCACGCGCGCGCGGTCGCGAGGATGATGACGAGTTGCAGCAGCAGGACGTGGGACATGGGCGTGATGTCGTATGGCTGACGGGTGTCGCGCGGGCGACTTGTAGAGCGGAGCAGAGCTCCGCTCTACGCGATGGATGCTTGGTGCGGTGCCAGGAGCCTCTTCCCTGTCATCCCGAGCGCAGCGAGGGACCTGCTTTTAGCGGAGAAACAGCAGATCCCTCGCTGCGCTCGGGACGACAATGACGCGGTCGAACCATCCCTAGGTCGCCACGTCGCGTGCCGGTACGGAAGCGAACTCCCCGGTGGGATCGAAGATCACGGGCGGGTTGGCGCGCGTGGCGCGGTATTCGCGCACCACGCTGCCGTAGCTCCACACCTGCTTCACCACGTGCGAGGTGATGCGGTAGAGGTCGTGCAGCGGGCGGAAGTGGCTCTTGCGGAACTGCGGGCCGTCGGCCTGTGTGCCCTGGTAGCGCGATTCGATCGGCACCGATACGCAGCGCACGCCCAGTTGGCGCGCCGCGCTGATCAGGATCTGCGCTTCGAAGACGAAATCCTCGCCCGGTACGTCGCCTAGCGCTGCCACGCTGGCCGGATAGAAACGCTGGCCGCTCTGCGTGTCGGCGATGAGGAAACCGCAACCCCATGCGATGCCCCAGTCGCCGAACTCGTTGGCCAGGCGGCGGTAGCCCGGCTGCGAAGCGCGCTTGCGCAGCCGGGCGCCGATGACGATGTGGTCGGGGTAGTGGTTCGCCGCATCGAGCAGGCGCGGAATGTCGGCGGCGTCGTGCTGGCCGTCGCCGTCCATGGTGATGACGCCGCGCGCGCCGCGACGCAGCGCTTCGGCAAAGCCGTCGCGCAGGCCGGCGCCCTTGCCCATGCGCGTGGCGTGGCGCAGCACGGTGACGGGCAGGTCGGCGATGGCCTCGCCGGTGCCGTCGTCGGAGCCGTCGTCAATTACGATCACGTTCGGGCAAGCGCGCAGCGCGCCCTCGACGACGCCGCGGATGCGCAGCGCCTCGTTGAGCGCGGGAATGACGATGTAGATGTCGTTGCGATTGATCATGCAGTCGTACGGGAGGCGTCGTCAGGAGGTGATGCGGATGTCGAGCACGCGTCCGGGCCCGGCGTGGATCCGTGCCTGCCCGTGTCCGCTGGCAAGCGCGTCGAACAGCGGCAGCATCGGCGCCATCGCGTTGCCGGCGGCGCGATGGCCCAGCGCACCGTCGTTGTTTTCCGGCGTGCCATCGGCGAACTCGAACTGCAGCGACGTCGCGCCTTCGCGCGCGTGGCGCGACAGCACCAGCGCTGCGCCCAGCAGGCCTTCACTGCGCGATACCACGGCGAGCGGGCCGGCGGACGTACTGTCGTAGGCGACCAGCAGCACGGCGTCGGCGCCACTGTCGAGTTGCGTGACCGCTTCGACCAGGCCCATCGCGAAAGTCGCATCGAATGCGCTCATCGCCGTAGCCGGCTGCATCGCGCCGGCGCCGATCGTCCAGTAACCTGCCGCCGCGTTGTGCACGGAGTTGTGGAAGCGCGTGGGCGAAATCGCCCGCGGCTCGGCGGCGAGCGTCGCACACATGTAGTCGGTGATGGCCAGGTCGCCGTGCATGGACGCGAACACCGATGGCAGCGTGTGCGGGTCGCGGCCGGCGGCTGCGCACGCAGCGAGCGCGACGTCCAGCGCCACGGCGACTGTCTCCGGTGCGCGGCGCCGTTCGTTGGGAGCAAGCAGCTGCGGCGAGGGACGCGCGGGGGCTTCCTCCGGCAGTGTGCCACCCCGTGCGAACGCACGTGCGGTGTCCCAGTTGGGCAGGCCCGCGGTCCAGAAACCGATGCCCTCGATGACGGCGTGCAGCATCATCGCGGACCCGCCTTGCCGAACACCAGCGAGCAGTTGTTGCCGCCGAAGCCGAACGAATTGTTCATCGCATGGCGGATGTCGCGTTGCGCATTGGCGAACCGGATCTGCGCGCCGCAGGCATCGTCCGGCGTGGTGCTGTTGAGGATGCCCGGCAGCTCGCCGTGTTCAAGCGCCAGCAGCGCGAACACCGACTCGACGATGCCGGCCGCGCCGAGCGTGTGGCCCGTCCAGCCCTTGGTCGAGCTGGCGTGCAGCGAATCAGGGAACAGCGCCGACACCGCCAGCGCTTCCACCGAGTCGTTTGCTGGCGTGGCGGTGCCATGCAGGTTCAGGTAGCCGACCGCATCGGGCGCGATGTCCGCGCGCGCCAGCGCATCGCGCATCGCCAGTTGCGCGCCCAGTCCCTGCGGATGCGGCGTGGACATGTGGTGGGCATCGCTGGACTCGCCATAGCCTTGCAGCTGCAGGCCGCCGGTTTCGCCCGGCGCCACGCGCTCCAGTACCGCATAACCGCCAGCTTCGCCCAGCGATAGGCCGTTGCGGTCGGCATCGAACGGGCGGCACGGTTGCGCGGATACCAGTTGCAGCGAATTGAAGCCGAACAGCACGCTGCCGCACAGCGTATCGATGCCGCCAACCAGCGCGGCATCGCACAGGTTGGACGCGATCAGCCGCGCGGCCTGCGCGAATACCTTGGCGCTGGACGAACACGCCGTCGCCACCGTCACGCACGGGCCGCGCAGGCCGGTTGCCAGCTGCACGAAGCCGCCGAGCGAGTGTGGGCTGTGCACGTTGGGGCGGTCGAGGTCGGCCGGAAAGGCGCCGTTTTCCAGGCGCGCGTAGGCCTCTTCGGTCGCGGCGATGCTGGAGGTGGAGGTGCCGATCACCACGGCCACGCGGTCGGCGCCGTGGCGTGCGACGACGTCGGCCAGCGCCTCGCGCACGCCATCGTGCTGCAGGGCGATCCAGGCGAGGCGGTTGTTGCGGCACTCCCAGCGTTCGAATCCGGCCGGCAGCGGCTCGTCCTCGATGCCGTCGACGCGGCCGATCCAGCATTCCAGCGCCTCCTGGCCGGGCGCCAGCACCGGGAAATCGTTGGGCCGCAGCCCGCCGCGGCGCTCGCGCAGGGCTTGCGCCTGGGCGGCACTGCCTCGGCCGAGCGCGGTAGTGGCGGTGTAGGCCCGGATGGCCACCGGCGCCATCGGCGCGGGGCGGATTTGTGACGACATCGGTGACAAGCGGACTTCCCGGGCTTTTGTTGGCGAATCTGGCAGCCGCGGGAGTATAGCCAGCCGCCCGCAGGCCCATGCGAAGGGCGGCAGGATCGCGCGGCAAGGCCGCATCGCCGATGCCAAAGTGCGCGCCGGGACGTATCCTTTGCGGCCCGCGGCGGGGACGCGCGCGGATTGCCAACCAGACGATCAAGGGGAAAAACGATGCGCTTTCTGTCCATGCTGTTCGCGGGTCTGTCGCTGTTCGCATTCGCCGGGGGCGTCCAGGCCCGAGTCCAGCCGCTGACCGATCCGGCGCCGGTCTCGATCCCGTCCGGTGTCGACCAGGCCAAGGTGGTCAAGGACATCAAGCGCGCCCTGATGGGCCGCGGCTGGGAAGTGACCGCCGAGAACCCGGGCGAGATCGACTCCACCCTGCACCTGCGCGACCACGTGGCCCGCATCAAGATCACTTACGACGAAAAGCAGGTGAAGTTCGCCTATGTGGACAGCGCCAACCTCGACTATCGCGAGAAGAAGGGCGTGCGCTACATCCACGGCAACTACCTGGGCTGGATCAACTACCTCACCACCGACCTGGCGACCAACTTCACGCTGACGGCTGGCGAATAAGTCCTGCGGCCGCGGCGTCAGTCGATGCCGCGGCTTCGTTCGCAGATATTCCGTTGATGGGCACGCGCACCTCCCACCGGGTTTCCCTGGCGCTGGACCGCGACGTGCTGCGCGCCGGCGTGGTCGCACTGTCGGCCTGCGTGCTCAGCGCCGGCCTGGTGTACGTGGGTTACGTGGTCCACGTGTGGCGAGTGGCGCGACGTGCGCCGTGCGAGCCAGCGCAGGGCGAATGCGTGTTGCTGTTCGGCAAGAACGCGCCGGGTGGGCGCATCGATGGCGATTTCGCCGCGCGCCTGGATCGCGCCGTGCTGTTGTGGCGCGGTGCCCATCCGCCGGATCGGCTGGTGCTGCTGGGCGGCGGCGCGCGCGATGAGCGCAGCGAGGCCGAGATCGCGCGCGACGGCCTGCATGCGCGCGGCCTGGCCGGCGACGTGTCGCTGCAGCTGGAATCGCAGTCGCGCGACACCCTGCAGAACCTGCGCAACGCCCGCCTGCTGCTGGGCGATGCCGCGCGCCCGCGGGTCACGCTGCTAAGCAATCGTTATCACCTCGCGCGTTGCGCGCTATTCGCCCGGCAGCTGGGTTTCGACTGGGAATTGTGTGCAGCCGAACCGCGCCTGTCGCTGCGACCACAGACGCTGTGGCGCATCGCCGGCGAAGCGGCCTATGTGTGCTGGATCGACGTGGGCACGCGCTGGGCGCGGCTGACCGGCAATCGCCGGATGCTCGAACGGGTGACGTAGGGCGGGCCTTGGCCCGCCGTTGAACGTCGGCAAGAAATCATCGCTTCAACGCGCAGCAACGGTGAGCGGTTGATGTCGATCCGTGTTGCTGCCGTGCGGTGCCCGATTTCCGCCGCGCATGGCGGGTGTGGCGGGTCGAGACCCGCCCTACCGTTTCGCTGCAACGCAGTGAAACGCTGCGCCACGGCTACGCTCCGAGCGTTCGCGATTACTTCGCCATCTGCGCCGGCACGAACTCCTCGCGTACCGCCTTGGCCAACAGCGCCGGCGGCAGCATGCCCTGGTCGAGCAGGAAGTCGTTGAAGGCCTTGCGGTTGAACCTGTCGCCCAGCGCGATCTCGGTTTCCGCACGCAGCTGCATGATCCGCGAGTAGCCGTAGAAGTAGCTGCCGGCCTGGCCGGGCGCGCGCACCGAGTAGCGGTCGACTTCCTGCCGCGCCATCGCCTTGGAATAACCGACCTGTTCGGTCAGCACCTTGAATGCGGTGTCGCGGTCGGTCAGGCCAAGGTTGATCATCGGGTCGAGCATCGCGCGCGCCGCGCGCAGCAGGCGGAACTGCAGTGCGATCAGCTGCCCTTCCAGTGGTTCGTAGGGAACCATCTCGGCTTCGGCATACAGCGCCCAGCCTTCGACGTTCACCGAGTTGAACGCATACAGCGTCCGCGCCAGCGACACGCCGCGCTCGACCATCGCGGTGAATTGCAGTTCGTGGCCGGGACGGCCTTCGTGTGCGGTCAACGTCCACGCGCCCGCGGGGAAGTTGAAGTCGTCGTACGGACCGTCGGCGCCGGCGTTGGGATTGCCAAGCGGCAGCACGAAGGTGCCCTGCTGGCCCGTGTTGCCCACCAGCGGCGCGGGCAGGAAGTGCGGCGCCGGTTGCGCGGCGCTCTCCGCGGCCGTGCCCAGGCGCATCTGCATCGGCCGTTGCGGCAACGACACGACCGCATTCCTGGCGATCAGGCGGTCGAGTTCGGGCATCACCACGTTGCGATAGTGCGGTTCGATCTCCTCGTTCTTCAGCTGCGGCTGCTTGAGCTCGCGAATCACATCGACGTAGTTGGTCGACTTGAGGCCTTTTTCCTTCGCCACCAGTGGCGCCAGCTGCTGCATGGCGTTGCGGGTTTCCATGAACTCCAGCTGTGCGCGTTCGATCAGCGTGCGCGGGGCGATGTCGATGCCGACGCCCTTCAGCTGCAGGGCATAGAGTTCATCGGGCAGCTTGTAGTCGGTGCGTGCGGTCGGCAGCACCGTCGTCTTCGACCAGGTCGCGTATCCATCCAGCTGCTTGTCGAGCGCATCGAGCGACGCGGCCGCTTCGCCATCCAGCTTGTACTTCGCGAACAGCTCGCGGATGCCCTGCTGGTAGGTCTTCATGTTGTCGATCGACTGCTGTACCTCGATCTGCGTGGGCTGCACCAGGCCCTTCTCGCCGCGTTCGTCGTAACGCTGGCGTGCCAGCGTCGCCAGCGGCGTGGTGCCGGCGGCGAGACCGACATAGCGCTGCAACCGCTGCACCGCCTTCGCGCGGCGATCGGCCGGCGTCTGGTCGGACAGCAGCGACTGCACGCCCTGGAACACGGTTTGGCCGACGTCCAGCCACGGCCGCGTCAGGCGCTCGTTGACTGCGCTGGCCTCGATCGCGTCGTCGGCGGCGTGCAGCAGGATGGCGACGTCCTGTTTCACGTTCGCGTTGGTCTCGCTGGCGGCCTTGGCGACGAGGGCGGCCTTGGCCTTGGCAGTCGCATCACGGAAACGCTTGCCGTAGCCCGGGCCATAGTCGAACACCTGGTCGTCGAAGCCCGGAATGCCGAAGAACGACACCTGCTCCGGCTGGAACGGGGCCTGCGCGAGGATCAGGACCTGCGTGTATTCGTTGCTCTTGGCGACCCACGCCGGCGGCGCGACTGGCTTGCCGGCCGTGGGCGTGTCCGCCGCGCCCTGCGCGATTGCGGCGGTCGGCGCGATCAGCGCCAGGGAGATCGCAAGGACGAGCGGCTTGAACATGGCGAGTCACCGGTGGGAAGTCGGCGCAGCATGGGGCCCGCGGGAGGGCGGGGCCATGCGCCGAAGGTCACGGGAGCGGAATGTCGCCGTGCAGGACGGCGCCCGCTCCCGATCCGCCGCGCCGATTCACCCGCCCGGCTGCAGGCACCGATCCAGAAACGCCTCCGTAACCCGCAGCCGATGCAGCAGGTCCGCGCCCTTCAGGCCGTGCTTCGCGCCGGGATACGTCATCAGCTCGAACGGCTGGCCGCGCTTCTGCAGCGCGCTCATCAGCGCGGTGGAGTTGGAGAACAGCACGTTGTCGTCGGCCATGCCGTGGATCAGCAGCAGCTTCGACTTGAGGCCATCGATGTGCTGCAGCACGCGCGCTTCGCGATAGCCGGCGACATTGTCGGCGGGCAGGTTCATGTAGCGCTCGGTGTAGTGCGTGTCGTACAAGCCCCAGTCGGTGACGGGTGCGCCGGCAACGCCGCAGGCGTACTGGTCGGATGCCTTGGCCAGCAGCATCAGTGTCATGTAGCCGCCGTTGGACCAGCCGTGCACGCCGATGCGCTTGCCATCGACCCACGGCTGCGACTTGAGCCACTTGATGCCTTCCAGCTGGTCGGCGACTTCCACCGTGCCCTGCTTGCCGTACAGCGCGCCGCCGAATGCTTCACCGCGCCGCGGCGTGCCGCGATTGTCGAGCGAAAACACCACAAAGCCCTGCTGCGCCAGGTACTGGTTGAACCAGTGGTCGCCGCGACCGGGCCAGCTGCGCGTCACCGTCTGCGTCGCCGGGCCGCCGTAGACGTAGACGACGACGGGGTAGTGTTTCGACACGTCAAAACCGGCGGGCTTGACCAGGCTGTAGTGCAGCGTGGTCTTGCCGTCGGCCGCGGTGAGCGTGCCGAACTCCATCGGCCGCTGCGCGTCGCGGTACTTCGCGTAGGGGTGGTCCGCCTTGGTGATGTCGTTTTCCAGCAGCGTTGCCAGCAGCGTGCCGTCGTTGCGGAACAGCTGCAGCTGCGGCGGCGTGGTCGGGTCGTTCCAGTTGTCGACGTAGACGCTGGCGTTGTCGGCGAAGCGCGCATCGTGCTTGCCGTCCTGCTTCGACAGACGTTCGATGCTGCCGGTTGAACCGCCGGCGAGCGGCACGCGATACACCTGCACGTCCAGCGGCGAATCCTTGCCGGCGCTGAAATAGACGAAGCCCGCGGCCTCGTCCACCGCCAGCACGCCATCCACCGGCCAGTTGCCGGAGGTGAGCGCGGTGGCCTTGCCCTTGGCATCGATGATGTAGAGATGTTCGAAGCCGCTGCGCTGGCTGCTCCAGAGCAGGCGGCCGTCCTTGAGGAAGCGCAGGTCGTCGTGCAGCGGCACCCAGGTCTTGCTGGTTTCGGTGGCCAGCGTGCGCTGCTTGCCGTCGTCCAGGTTGGCTTCGATCAGTTCGAGCTTGTGCTGGTTGCGCGATTGCCGCTGGAAGGTCAGGTGGCGCGCATCGCGCCAGTCGACGCGGGCCAGGTAGATATCCGGATTCTTGCCCAGGTCGATCCACGCCGGCTGCGCGCCTTCCTTCGGCGCGATCGTGGCGAGCTGGATCAGTACGTTCCTGTCGCCGGCGGCCGGGTAGCGCTGCTCGACCACGTCGGTGCGGTCGGGGTAGACCTCGTAACGCTTCTGTACCGGCACCGGGGTTTCATCGATCCGCGCGAAGGCGATCGCCGAATCGTCCGGCGCCCACCAGTAGCCGGTGTGGCGGTCCATTTCCTCGTCGGCGACGAATTCCGCGACGCCGTTGCCGATGGTGTCGCTGCCGTCCTTCGTCAACTGGACCTGCTTGCCCGTGGCGAGGTCGATCACCCACAGGTTGCGCGCGCGGATGAAGCTGACGAAGCCGCCCTGCGGCGACACCTTCGGGTCGGTGGCGAAACCTTCGCCATGGGTCAGCTGGCGCACCGCGTCCTTATTGCCGGATTTGCTCAGGTCGTACAGGTACAGCTCGCCGCCCAGCGGGAACAGCAGCGACTTGCCGTCGGGTGCCCACTGGTATTCGACGATGCCGCTGAGCGCGGCGGTGCGCTGGCGTTCGCGGCGCGCCTTCTCTTCGTCGCTGAGCACTTCCTCGCCGGCGAGCACGTCATTGCTGTCGACCAGCAGTTTCGTTTCGCCGCTGGCGACATCAAACGCCCACAGGTCCAACCGGTTCTTGTTGCTGGCCTTGCCGCGCAGGAAACTCACGCGGCTGCCATCGGGCGCGATGCGCGGCTTTTCCAGGCTGGGGCCGGACAGCGGCGCGTCGCCGGCGATGGCTTCCAGCGTGAGCTTGCTCGGCGCGACGGACGGGGGCGTGGATTGGGCGTGTGCGCTCATGGCGAATGTGACGGCGGCGAGGAAAGCGGTCCAGCGCATGGGCGCATGCTCCGGGAATGGTTAGGATTCCCGATTCTAGAGTGGCTGCGACCCGTTGCTGTCATCCCGGATGGGCAGTGGGTCCGGTTTCGCGAATTGCCTTTCCTGAGTGCGCATCCAAAACCCGAAGTTCTGCCGCCATCCCCGCGAAGGCGGGGATCCAGCGACTTCAACCCGCCCACGGGAGTTTTCCATGCAGTGGATGATCTATGGCGCCAACGGCTACACCGGCCGGCTGATTGCGGCCGAAGCGGTAAAGCGCGGCCTCCAGCCCGTGCTGGCGGGGCGCAACGAGGCCGCGCTGCGCGCGATGGCCGAGGAGCTGGGACTGCGCTGGCGCCTGTTCGGGCTCGAGCTTCCCGATGCCGTGCGCGAAGGGCTGCGCGACATCGACCTGGTGCTGCATTGCGCAGGACCGTTCTCGGCAACGTGTGCGCCGATGCTCGAAGGCTGCCTGGCCGCGCGGACGCACTACCTGGACATCACCGGTGAGATCGACGTCTTCGCGCATTGCCACGCGCAGCACGCACGTGCGCAGGAAGCCGGGATAGTGGTGGCGCCGGGCGTCGGTTTCGACGTGGTGCCCAGCGATTGCCTCGCCGCGCAGCTGCATCGCGACAATCCGTGGGCGACGTCGCTGGTGCTGGGCTTCGAAGGCGGCGGCGGATTCAGTCCCGGCACGGCGAAAACCAGCGTGGAAGGCCTCGGTTACGGCGGCCGCGTGCGCGTGAATGGCGAACTCATGCGCGTGCCGCTGGCCTACAAGACCCGCACGTTCACCCGCGATGGCGTCGACCGCATGGCGATGACGATTCCGTGGGGCGACGTGTACACGGCCTACGTGAGCACCGGCATTCCCGACATCGAGGTCTACACCACCGCGTCGCCGAAAACGATCGCCGGCGTGCGACGCCTGCGCCTGCTGGGCCCGCTGTTGCGCACGAAGGTGGCGCAGCGTTTCCTCAAGGGGCGCGTGGAAGCCAGCATCAAGGGCCCGGACGAAGCCACGCGCGCCAGCACGCAGAGCCATTTCTGGGGCGAAGTGCGCGGCAACGGTCGCGCGCAGGTGCGACGCATGGTCACGCCCAACGGCTATGCGCTGACGGTGACGGCGTCATTGGGCATCGTCGACTGCTTCCTGCAGAACCCTGCACCGGCGCCGGGTTACTACACGCCCTCGCAGTTGATGGGGCCGGACTACGTGCTGGAATTGCCGGGCGTGGCCATCGAAGGGCCGCGCGACGATTGATCTCTGGCGACACGGCAGACATCGTGGGGCCTTGGCCCGCCTTCGCGTGATGCGTGAAAGCATGCTCGGGAGGCCAACACGCATGTGTTGGCGCCGGTGGATTGCACGACTTCGCATGCGTGAAAGCCGGCGGGCCAAGGCCAGCCCTACGCGTGCGAAGCATCCAACCGACTCATTCGGCAAAGGCAGCGGAGCAGAACATCGCTTTGCAGGTTCACGCGACTTGGCAGCGTCACCATCCACCGCTACCCTGCCGCTCCCCTGAAATTCCGCAGGAAACGCCGATGTCCGACGTGAGCCCCGCCATCCGCCTCAACCCGCTGCCCGCGCTGATCTTCTCGTCGCGTTGGCTGCAGCTGCCGCTGTACCTGGGGCTGATCGTCGCGCAGGGCGTGTACGTGTTCCTGTTCGGCAAGGAACTGTGGCACCTGATCCACGACACGCCGCGGCTGAGCGAGCAGGACATCATGCTGATCGTGCTCGGCCTGATCGACGTGGTGATGATCTCCAACCTGCTGATGATGGTGATCGTCGGCGGCTACGAGACCTTCGTCTCGCGCCTGCGCCTGGAAGGCCACCCCGACCAGCCCGAGTGGCTCAGCCACGTCAACGCCAGCGTGCTGAAGGTGAAGCTGGCGATGGCGATCATCGGCATCTCCTCGATCCACCTGCTCAAGAGCTTCATCGAAGTCGGCATGGTCGGCGGCCACCCGCTGTGCAGTACGCCGGCCGGCATCGAGGCGGTGAAACTGTTGCAGCCGCTGATCGACGCTGGGCAGAAGCTCAAGGCCTGCACCTCGGTCACCGCGGACGGCGTGATGTGGCAGACCATCATCCACGGCCTGTTCATCGTGTCCGCGATTGGCATTGCCTACACCGACAAGCTGATGACCGGCACGTCCAGCCGGCGCGAGAAGGAAGCGCACCACTAGCGCTGCGCGCGCCGTGCAGGCGCCGCGAGCGCGTGTCAGCGCCGACCCATCACCGCGCGGCGCAGTTGCACTGCGTCGCGCCGTGTCGAGAAGTGCAGGGTGTCGGCATCGCGTTCGATGCCGAGTTCCGCGTAGGCCGCATCCAGTGCGGGGAATTCGCGCGAAGCGGCATAACGTCGGAACAGGCGCGTGAACAGGTCGCTGCCGGCGACCGTGTCCAGCTGGCCGATGAAGTCTTCCGGGGCGACCTCGCCGGTGCCGCGCAGGCAGCAACGCGCGTAGCGATCCAACACCGCGTCCAGGCTGCTGCCTTCGCGTCGCAGGGCGAGATCGGCTTCGAGCCAGTACGCTGCGCCGGCCCAGTAGACGCGCATCGTGCCGCGACGACTGCGGCTCAGTTCCGCCAATGGCAACGCGCTGTCTTCCGCGCGACCGCGGCCGAAGCCCGCGTCCAGCTGCTGCCATGCCCGCGCTTCGTCAAATAGGCCAACGCGGGCACGCAGCACGTTCTGGTAGTAGCTCGCCAGGCCTTCCGACAGCCAGCGGCCGTCGTCGCCGAGGTAGGGATGGAACAGGTGGGCCAGTTCGTGCACGGCGGTCCAGTCCGCGCGCAGTTCCGCCAGGGTGGCGCCGCGACGCACGAACAACAGCACGGCGACGTCGTCGCGCCGCAGGGTCTGCCCCCACGGCACCGGGCTGCGATCGCGACTGCGGATTTCCTCGATCCGCACCGTCGCCCGGGGCAGCGGATAGCGGCCGAAGGCGGCCAATTCGGCCTGTGCGGCTTCGGCAAGCCAACGTTGCAGCTCATCGCTGCGCGCGGGTCCAACCGGTCCGACCACGCGGACACGCAGCGTGCTGTCGCCGGAGCGGAGCACATGCGCGGCATCCTGTCGGGCAGCGGAAGCGGATTCCGAGGCCGCGTCGGACGCGGAGGGCCCGGGCGTGCGATCGGACGTAGGATCGGGCGCAGCATCTGGCACCCGGGCAGGCGGGCGCCCCGACGCGGCAGCGAGGGGCAGCAACAGCAGCAGGGGCAGCCAGCGCAGCGGCATGGGGAATTCGACGACGCGATGCGGGCAAGGTTCCCGATCCCCGCGCGATTGTCATGTGCTGCTGCTCCCGGGCTTTCCCGGGTCCGGCCTTTCCGTCGCGTGTTCTCCTGCCACGCGACGCCCGCCCGGTAGAATGCCCGGATGGATGTTTCGTACCTGCTCGACTCGCTCAATCCCGCCCAACGCGAAGCTGTCGCCGCACCGCCCGGCCACTACCTGATCCTTGCTGGCGCCGGTTCGGGCAAGACCCGCGTGCTCACCCACCGCATCGCCTGGCTGAACGAGGTCGAAGGCGTGCCCGCGCACGGCATCCTCGCGGTCACCTTCACCAACAAGGCGGCGGGCGAAATGCGCGGCCGCGCCGAACACCTGCTGCGGCACGGTGCGCGCGGCATGTGGATCGGCACGTTCCACGGCATCGCCCATCGCCTGCTGCGCCTGCACTGGCAGGAAGCGAAGCTGCCGGAAGGCTTCCAGGTCCTCGACAGCGACGACCAGCTGCGCCTGGTCAAGCGCGTGGTGCAGCAGCTGGAGCTGGACGAAGCACGCTTCCCGCCGCGGCAGATCGTGTGGTGGATCAACGCGCAGAAGGACGAAGGCCGTCGTCCGCACAACCTGCAGCCCGAACGCAACGACGAATGGGCCGACGTGATGCACCGCTGCTATGCGCTCTACCAGGAGCGCTGCGATCGCGCCGGCCTGGTGGATTTCGCCGAGCTGCTGCTGCGCGCGCACGAACTGCTGCGCGACAACCCGGCGCTGCTGGCGCACTACCGCCACCGTTTCGGCGAGATCCTGGTCGACGAGTTCCAGGACACCAACTCCGTGCAGTACGCGTTCGTGCGCGTGCTCGCCGGCGACAGCGGCCACGTGTTCGTGGTCGGCGACGACGACCAGTCGATCTACGGCTGGCGCGGCGCCAAGGTCGAGAACATGCAGCGCTTCCTGCGCGATTTCCGTGCTGCTGACGGCGGCGCCGCGCAAACCATCCGCCTGGAGCAGAACTACCGCTCCAGCGCCAACATCCTCGACGCCGCCAACGCGGTGATCGCGCACAACCCCGACCGCCTGGGCAAGAAACTGTGGACCGACACCGGCCATGGCGAACCCATCGACCTGTACGCCGCCTACAACGAGATGGACGAGGCGCGCTTCGTCATCGAACGCATCCGCCAGTGGGTGCGCGACGGCGGCGGCCATGGCGATGTCGCGATCCTCTACCGCAGCAACGCGCAGTCGCGTGCCTACGAAGAAATGCTGATCGCCGAGCAGCTGCCGTACCGCGTGTACGGCGGGCTGCGCTTCTTCGAGCGCGCGGAAATCAAGGACACCCTGGCGTACATGCGCCTGATCGCATCGCGCGTGGACGACGCGGCGTTCGAGCGTTCGGTCAACACGCCGCCGCGCGGGATCGGCGAGCGCACGCTGGACGAAGTGCGCCGCCGTGCCCGTGCCGACAGCGTGCCGCTGTTCGAGGCCGCCCTGCGCCTCACCCACGACACCACGCTCACCGCCCGCGCCCGCAATGCGCTGGCCGGATTCCTGATGCTGATCGAAAGCCTGCGCACCGAAGTCGAGCCGATGCCCCTGCAGGAAAAGATCGACCACGTGCTGGTGCGATCGAACCTGCGCGAGCACTACGCCAACGAATCGCGCGGGCAGCTGGATTCGCGCACCGACAACCTCGACGAACTGGTGTCGGTAGCCTCGCGTTTCACCCGTGGCGAAGATGAAGACGAGGCCGCGGCGATGCCGGAACTGGTCGCGTTCCTCAGCTACGCCGCATTGGAAGCGGGCGAAGGACAGGCGCAGGCCGGCGAGAACAGCGTGCAGCTGATGACGCTGCACAGCGCGAAAGGCCTGGAGTTTCCGTTGGTGTTCCTGGGCGGGCTGGAGGAGGGCCTGTTCCCATCACTGAAATCGGCGGAGGAGGCCGGACGCATGGAGGAAGAACGTCGCCTGGCCTACGTCGGTATCACCCGTGCACGGCAGAAGCTGGTGCTCAGCTACGCCGAGACCCGACGCATCCACGGCATGGACATGTACGGCACGCCGTCACGATTCCTGCGCGAAATCCCTGCTGCACTGCTCCATGAGGTGCGCCCGAAGGTGCAGGTCTCGCGTCCGGTCTACGGCAATTCGCCGCGCCGACCGCTCGCTGTCGACCGTGGTCATCCCGCGCTGGAACTGCCGGGCTTCCGCCTGGGCCAGGACGTGCGGCATCCCAGTTATGGCCTGGGCGTGGTGACCGATATCAGCGGCAGCGGCGCCTACGCCAACATCCAGGTGAATTTCGAGGTCGCCGGCAGCAAGTGGTTGAAGCTGGCGACGTCCAACCTGCAAGCGGCATGAGTCATGCCGCGCGGGGCGGTTGGAAGCCGGCGGCGGCCGCCTGGTTCGGAAAATGATGGGCGTAGCGAAAAAAACCCGCAAAAAAATGCAAAAGATGCTTGGCGCGCCGGCTTTTGTGCCCTACATTCCGTGTGCCGAGGGGTTTTTCCAGGCATACCTCAACCAACTCTCCATACCGGGGGAATCATAAAAATGGCGAAGACCAAGAAAGCTGCTCCGAAGAAGGCCGCTGCCAAGCCGGCCGCTCCCAAGCCGATCAAGGAAGTCCTGGGCAAGTCGGGCCTGGTTGCCCACCTGTCCGAGGCCACTGGCGTCGTCGCGAAGGACGTCCGTTCGATCCTGGGCGCACTGGAGTCGGCCGTGCACGCTTCGGTCAACAAGAAGGGCGCGGGTGCATTCACCCTGCCGGGGCTGCTGAAGATCAACGTGGTCAACGTTCCGGCCAAGCCGAAGCGCAAGGGCATCAACCCGTTCACCAAGGAAGAACAGTGGTTCGCCGCCAAGCCGGCCACCGTCAAGATCAAGGTGCGCGCGCTGAAGAAGCTCAAGGACGCTGCGGCCTGATCACCGCATCGCGATGCGGCGCACGCTAGCGCCGCGTCTGCCGCAAGACAGCTCGAAGCCCGTGGCCAACGCCGCGGGCTTCGCGTTTTCAGGGGTGTGGCTCTAGCCGAAAGCCTCTGGAATTCGCAGCGTTACCGGCGTTCCCCGCGTCGCTGTCCATCGCGCACCCGTCACGACGTGTCGTCAATGCCGGCTTCAGCCGGCGCTGCAACCGGCGCTCAATTCCACTCGAACAGCTTCCACAGCACCGGCGACACCGGTCCGTCGGTTTCATCGCGGTCGATGCGGCCGTCGTGGTTGCGGTCCTGCAGGTAATACGGCGCGCCCCGGTTCGGGGTGACCTTCACCACCTGCAGTTTTCCGGCGACACGGTATTCGTCGACGCGGTCACCATCGACGATGCGGGTGGTGACCTGTGCGTCATTGAGGCCTGCGGTCGGGTCGCTCGTGGTGGCGCAGGCAGCGAGGGCGAGGACAAGCAGGGCAGGAATGGCAGTACGCATGGCCCTTCTCCGGTTCCAGATGCGCCAAGGATACGCGTGGCGGGTGCTCCCGGCGTGACGCATTTGTGGTCCGTCGTGCGGTCGCTGCGCGGGCCGTAGAATCGCCGCATGAAACGACTCGTACTGATCGACGGTTCCAGCTACCTCTACCGCGCCTTCCACGCGCTGCCGCCCTTGACCAACGACGCCGGTGAGCCCACCGGGGCCCTGTTCGGGGTGGTCAACATGTTGCGCGCCACGCTCAACGAGAAGCCCGACTACGTCGCCTTCGTCGTCGATGCCCCCGGTCGCACGTTCCGCGACGACCTGGACCCCCAGTACAAGGCCCACCGCCCGCCGATGCCGGACGACCTGCGCGCGCAGGTGCAGCCGATGTGCGACATCGTCAACGCGCTCGGCATCTCCATCCTGCGCATCGACGGCGTGGAAGCCGACGACGTGATCGGCACGTTGGCCCTGCAGGCGGCGGACGGGAGCATCGACGTCACCATCTCGACCAGCGACAAGGACTTCGCCCAGCTGGTGCGACGGGCCGAGAACGCCGCGGGCGTGGCGCTGGTCAACACCATGAGCGGCAGCCGGCTCGATTCGGATGCGGCGGTGATGGAGAAGTTCGGTGTCCACGCGAACCAGATCATCGACTACCTGGCGTTGATGGGCGACAGCGTCGACAACATCCCCGGTGTGGAGAAATGCGGTCCGAAGACCGCCGCGAAGTGGCTCGCCGAATTCGGCACGCTCGATGGCGTCATCGCCAACGCCGACAAGGTCAGCGGCAAGATCGGCGAGAACCTGCGCCGCGCGCTGGATCGCCTGCCGCTCAACCGCACGCTCACGACGATCAAGACCGACGTCGCGATGGATGTCGCACCGACCGACCTAGTGTTGCGTGACCGTCACGTCGAGGAGCTGCGTGGCCTGTACGCGCGCTACGGCTTCAAGCAGGCATTGCGCGAACTCGGCGGCGAGGGGATGGCACCCGCCGACGCGAAGGTCAGCGTGCGCGGCACCGCAGCGGGCTATGCGCGTTCGACGGCAACGACGGCGGAGTCCGCGCCGGACCCAGCATTGTCCGCGCCGGGCGAGTACGAATGCCTGCTCACCCAGGCACAACTGGATGCCTGGGTCGCGAAACTGCAGTCCGCCGACGAATTCGCTTTCGATACCGAGACCGATTCCCTCGATCCGATGCGCGCGCAGCTGGTGGGCCTGAGCTTCGCGGTGGAGACCGGGCACGCCGCCTATCTGCCGCTGGGTCACATCTATCCCGGTGCGCCGGCGCAGCTGGATCGCGCGGCCGCGCTCGCGCAGCTGCGGCCGCTGTTCGCCGATCCGGCGAAGAAGAAACTCGGCCACCACGGCAAGTACGACCTGCACGTGTTGGCGCGCCACGGCATTGAAGTCGCCGGCTATGCGGACGACACGATGCTGGAGAGCTTCGTGTACAACGCCACGGCGACGCGCCACGACATGGATTCGCTGGCGCAGCGCTACCTGGGCTACGAGACCATCAAGTACGAACAGGTCGCCGGCAAGGGCGCCAAGGCGATCTCCTTCGCCCAGGTCGCGCTGGACGATGCGACGCGCTACGCCGCCGAGGACGCCGACGTCACCCTGCGCCTGCATCGCGTGCTGTCGGCAAAACTGGCTACCGAACCGGCGCTGGAGCGCGTGTACCGCGAGATCGAGATGCCGCTGGTGCCGGTGCTGCGCCGCGTGGAAGCCAACGGCGTGCTGGTCGATGCCGACGAACTGCGCCGCCAGTCCGTTGATCTGGGCAAGCGCATGCTCGCCGCGCAGCAGAAGGCGACGGAGCTCGCGGGGCGGACCTTCAGCCTGGATTCGCCCAAGCAGCTGGGGCAATTGCTATTCGAAGAGCTCAAGCTGCCGGCGTTGGTGAAGACGCCCAGCGGCCAGCCTTCGACGAATGAAGATGCGCTCGAGGCGATCGCCGACCAGCACGAGCTGCCACGGGTGATCCTGGAATACCGTGGCCTGGCCAAGCTGCGCAGCACCTACACCGACAAGCTGCCGGAGATGATCAATCCGGACACCGGACGCGTGCACACCAGTTATCACCAGGCTGGCGCGGCGACCGGACGCTTGGCGTCGAACGATCCCAACCTGCAGAACATCCCGATCCGCACCGACGATGGTCGCCGCATCCGCCAGGCGTTCGTCGCACCGCCCGGGCGCAGGTTCGTGTCGTGCGACTACTCGCAGATCGAGTTGCGGATCATGGCGCACATCTCCGAAGACGCCGGCCTGCTGCGCGCGTTCGAATCCGGTGTCGACATCCACCGCGCGACTGCGGCGGAAGTGTTCGGCAAGCCGCTCGACGAGGTCAGCGGCAACGAGCGCCGCGCGGCGAAGGCGATCAACTTCGGCCTCATGTACGGCATGGGCGCGTTCGGCCTGGCGCGCCAGCTGGGCATCGCGCGTGGGCAGGCGCAGGACTACATCGCGCTGTACTTCAGCCGCTATCCGGGCGTGCGCGACTTCATGGAGCGCACGCGGCAACTGGCGCGCGACCAGGGGTATGTCGAGACGGTGTTTGGCCGCCGCCTGTACCTGGAGAACATCAGCGCCCGCAACGCCGGCCTGCGCGCCGGCGCCGAGCGCGCGGCGATCAACGCGCCGATGCAGGGCACCGCGGCGGACATCATCAAGCGCGCGATGGTCGACATCGATGCGTGGCTGGCGCCGCATGCCGATCGGGCGAAGATGGTGCTGCAGGTGCACGACGAACTGGTGTTCGAGGTCGATGCAGACTTCCTCGACACGCTGCTGGCGCAGGTGCCGCAGCGGATGTCGGCGGCGGCGCAGCTGAAGGTGCCGCTGGTGGTCGATAGCGGGGTGGGCGACAACTGGGATCAGGCGCACTGAGGGCGTTGCCGCCTGGCCGCTCCACGACGCGTGCATCTTCGGTTTTTTCGCCCGTCCGGCAGCGCCTGGACCGATGGGTGCACCCGATTCAGTTGGGCCGGAATCCCGGATTTGCGGCACTGCGGGACGAGCGGAATTGATCCCTTCTGGCGGAAGGGTGCGAAACGCGCAAGATCACCGACGTTTGCCGATCTTGCTGGAATGAATCGGTCCTGAATCCAACAAATCCTTAACCTGATTCTTCACGAACCATCCATGCAGACAGTGGTCTTATTACTCGCGACAGGTGCAACGCCTGTCGTAGATCTCTCCCTCCCCTGGAGTGATCCCCAGGAGTGAAGGCCCCTCCCCAGGCCCAACTCCTCCGGCCCCGCTGGCTCCCCCTGCCTGCGGGGCTTTTTATTGCCTGCGCTTTTTGCGCAGGCAATAAAACCCAAAGTTTGCTGTGCAAACTTCGGGCCCCGCTATGTGCTTCCACACCCCGCGGCTTCGCCGCGCCCCCTGACTCAGGGGGCTTCCCTCCAGAAATGACGTAGCGTCGGTTTGTGCGCGCCTAGCTTGGGTGTGGGTCATCATGGCGACTGATGCCGGGGGCTTCTCAATGATCGATCTGTTCGCTTCGCCGTTGCCGTGGTGGGAGTTCGTGCTGCGGGCGATGGTCGTGTATTTCGTGGTGATGGTGCTGGTCCGCGTTTCAGGCAAACGTGCGGTGGGGCAGTTCACGCCGTTCGACCTGGTGCTGCTGATACTGATCGGCAACGCGGTGCAGAACGGATTGAACGGGGGCGACAATTCGTTGAAGGGGGCGCTGATCCTGTCCTGTTGCCTGATTGCGCTGAACTACGCAGTCGCTTTCGCGTCGGCACGCAGTGCGCGGGTGCGCCGTTTCGTTGAGGGCGAGCCGGTGATCCTGGCGCGCGATGGCCAGGTGTTCCGTGATGTGCTGCGAAGGGAGCTGGTGAGTCGCGCCGATTTCGACAAGGCGATGCGCGAAACCGGTCTGTTCGAGCCCGAGCAGATCCGCTTGGCCGTGCTTGAAACCAATGGTCACATCACCATCATCGCGCAAGCGGAGAAACCGCCGCGCAAGTGACGTAGGGCGGAATCCGCAACGCGGCTTCCGCCATGGCTATGGTGATGGTGGCGTTTCCGCCGGAAGCCGCTTCGCGGATTGACCAGCTTCGCTGTTGAGAAGCGCTTCGACCTACCAACGGTCACGCCAATTCAGTGAGCCAGTCGCGTGGTCGCAGGTAGTCGGCCAGCTTCGCTTCGGCGCTGTCGGGTTCCGGGGTGTAGCCGTACTCCCAGCGCACCAGCGGCGGCAGGCTCATCAGGATCGACTCGGTGCGGCCGCCACTCTGCAGGCCGAACAGCGTGCCGCGGTCGAAGACCAGGTTGAACTCGACGTAGCGGCCGCGCCGGTACAGCTGGAACTGGCGCTCGCGTTCGCTGTAAGGCACATCACGGCGGCGCGCGACGATCGGCAGGTAGGCATCGAGGAAGCCGTCGCCCACCGCCCGCTGGTAGGCGAAATCGCGCTCGAAATCCTCGTGCAGGTCGTCGAAGAACAGCCCGCCCACGCCGCGCGTCTCGTTGCGGTGCTTGAGCAGGAAGTAGTCGTCGCACCACTGCTTGTGCGCGTCGTAACGCGCCTGTCCGCCGAAGGGCTCGCACAGCGCCCGCGCCGTGCGGTGCCAGTGCAGCACGTCCTCGTCCACGGGGTAGTACGGCGTAAGGTCGAAGCCGCCGCCGAACCACCAGGCGACGGTTTCGCCATCGCGCACGGCGCGGAAATGGCGGACGTTGGCGTGGGTGGTGGGGATGTGCGGATTGCGCGGGTGGAACACCAGCGAGACGCCCACCGCACGCCACGATGCGCCGGCCAGCTCCGGTCGTGCAGCGGTTGCCGAAGGAGGCAACTTCGAGCCGGAGACATCCGAAAATCCGATGCCAGCCTGCTCGAACACCGCACCATCGCGCAGGATGCGGGTGCGCCCACCGCCGCGGATCGCTGATGCGCCGGCGCTGGCGTCATCGCGCGTCCAGTTGTCTTCGACAAAGCGCGCGGCGCCGTCGATCGATTCGATGGCAGTGCAGATGCGGTCCTGCAGGCCAGTGAGGTAGTCGCGGACGCGATCGAGGTCGGGAAGCGCATTCATTCGCGCATTGTAGCCAGCCGCCCTGTGCGGGTAGGCCGCGCAGGCCGGTTGGCGTCAGGCCGTCGGCTTGCCGTCGAGCACCAGCTGGGCCAATGCGACGTCGCCCTGCGCCAGCAACTGCACCGGCGTCTGCTGGAAACCGGTCAGCACCATCGCCTCGCCGATGCACCATTCGCGCTCGTTGTTGGTGAGCGCGCGCTGCCCGGCGACGACGGCCTGCAACGTGGTGCGCGTGGGCGTGCCATCCGCGGCTGCCGCTGGCGCGGGCTTGCGCAGCCCGCCACCGCTGGAGACGGCCTGCAGCAACATCTGCATGCGTTGCTGCGCCAGTTCCGATTCGCTGCCGCCCAGCGTGTCCGCCAATGGCACCGCATTGGCCAGCGCCGTGCGCAGCGCCGAGAGCTCGGCGGTGGTCTTCGCCAGCGTCGCCTGGGATTGCTTGAGGTCGTCCTGCAGCGACTGGATCTCGTCGTCCTCGTCGCCGAGCGCGTCGATGTCCAAGCGCTCGAGCACCCGCTCGGACAGCTGCCTGAACAGGTCCGCGTGGGTGTGGCGCAGTTCGCGTGCGACGCTCTGCCAGGCGTACGCCACGCGCTGCACCGGCGGGGGTTCGGCGTTTTCGGGGCGCTGGGCTTCGATCCGCTGGCGCACGCCGGCTTCACCCAGTTCGATGATCATGTCGTCGAGCTGTTCGCGCAGTGGCGAAATCTCGAAATGCCGGTCGGCCTTGCGCAGCGCGGTCCGGCAATCCAGCAACAGGTTACGTAGCTCGATCATGGCGGCCTCCCCGTGACTGCCCGCGGACAAGATAGCGCGCCCGCGACGATCCGACGAGTTGCCCGACGGCTCCGGTTGGGCCGGAGCCGTCGTCGTCGCTGTCAATGCGATGGCTTGAGAGTGCGTTCGAACAGTTCGAGGATGCGCCGGTATTCGTCGTACCAGGCATCGGGATGGGTGAAGCCATGCCGTTCCATCGGGTACGGCGCGATCTCCCACTTGTCCTTGTGCAGCTCGATCAGGCGCTGGGACAGCATCACCGAGTCCTTGAAGAACACGTTGTCGTCGATCATGCCGTGCGCGATCAGCAGGTTGTCCTGCAGGCCGTCGGCGTATTCGATCGGCGAGGAGGCGCGGTAGGCCTCCGGGTCGAGCTCGGGCGTGTTGAGGATGTTGCTGGTGTACTCGTGGTTGTACTGCGACCAGTCGCTGACCGGGCGCAGCGCCGCGCCTGCCTTGAACGTGCCCGGCGAACGGAACAGCGCCATGAAGGTCATGAAGCCGCCGTAGGAGCCGCCATAGATGCCGGCGTGATCCTTGTCGCCCTGCTTGTTGGCGACGAGCCAGTCCAGGCCGTCGAGGTAATCCTCGAGTTCCGGATGACCCATGTTGCGGTAGATCGCGGTGCGCCAGTCGCGGCCGTAGCCTTCCGAGCCGCGATAGTCGAGGTCCAGCACGATGTAGCCGCGCTGCACCAGCAGGTTGTGGAACATCTGCTCGCGGAAGTAGTTCGGATAGCGCGCGCTGACGTTCTGCAGGTAGCCGGCGCCGTGCACGAACATCACGATGGGGTATTTCCGGCCGGCTTCCAGTTGGCTCGGGCCGTAGTACTTGCCCCAGACGGTGCCGGCGCCGTGCCTGCTGGGCACCTGCACGTATTGCGGTTGCAGCCAGTCGCGCGACTTGAACGCGTCTTTGCGCGTGTCAGTGAGTTGCGTGGCGTCGCCGCCACCGTCCGTCTTCACTACCGACAGCTGCGGCGGCAGGTAGCTGCGCGAGTGGCGGACGAGCAGCTGGCTGCCATCGGGTGAGAGCGAGAAATCCTCGGCGCCGTCGAGCGCGGTGAGCTCGCGCACGTCGCCGCCCTTGCGGCTGGCGGAACACACTTCGTAGTCGCCTGGCGCCTTGCGGTTGCACAGGAAATAGAACGTCGCGCCGTCACGCGACAGCTGTGGCGCGGACACTTCCCACTGGCCCGACGTGAGCGCGCGCGGCGTGCCACCGTCGCTGAGGTACAGGTGCGAGTAGCCGGTCTGCTCGGACAGGAACCACAGCTGGCCGTCCGGGGTCCAGCCGAAATCGTTGAAGCCCCAGTTGATCCACGCTGCATCGGTGAGGCGATGGCGCGACACCAGCGTCGCGTGGGCGAGGTCGACGCTGGCGATCCAGCGATCCTTGTTGTCGATCGCGCGGACCATCACCGCGACCTGGTGACTGTCGTCGCTCCAGTGGATCGACGACGGGCCGCTGTTGTCGCCGCTGGTGAGTACCTGCACGTCGCGATTGCCCTTCAGCGGATCCTTTTTCGCGGCATTGCGCAGCGCGGCGAGCGGATCGTCCTTGATGCCGGGAAGCGCATCGAACTTCAACTCCGTCACCTTGCCGGCGTTGACGTCGACGAGCCACAGCTTCTGTGCCAGCGGTGCGTTGCGACCGACGCGGGTGCGCACGTCCTCGACTTCCTCGTAACCCGATTCGGTCACGTACTTGGGCATCTTGCCGGCCTGGCCTTCGGCGGCGTCCTTGGCGTGGGTGACGACCAGCAGCCAGCGACCATCGGGCGAGAGCGCGCTGCTGGCGATGGCGACGTCGGCGCCCAGGTAAATGGGTGTGGGCGAACGGGTGGCGTCTTCGCGCTGCCACTGCCGGTCCTGCGTCCGCGTTGCCTCGCGCGTGGCCTTGTCGCCGCGCAGCGTGGCAAGCATGCGCAACTGGCGATCGCGCAGGTCATCGGGTTCCGGTGCGGCGTCGGGATCTTTTTCCGCCTTCAGGATCGCGGCATCGCTGACACCGGCACCCGCGCGCCAGCGGTACCAGTCGCTACCGGCCTGGAAGCTGAGGCTGCCGTCCGGGCCCCACTGCGGCTGGGCTTCGTCCGCCTGCGTGCGCGTCACCTGGGTGAGTGCACCCGAACGCAGGTCGCGCACGAACACGTCGCCGTTGCGAACGAACGCCATGTGCGTGCGTTGCGCATCGAACACCGGCTGCGCGGCATCAAGGTCGGCGCGCGCGGTGCCTTCGACCCGCTGCGCCGTGCCGCCGTCGATGCCCTGGCGCCAAGTGTCGCGGATGGCGGCGCCTTCGCGCTTGAGCTGGTACTGCACGTGGCGGCTGTCCCACGACCACCACGCCTGTTCGACCGGCGGACCGATCCAGTCGGGGTCGGCCATGGCCTGGTCGAGGGTGAGCGGGGTGGTCTGCGCCGAGGCGGTACTCGACAGCAGCATCAGGGCGAGAGGCAGGCAAACGATACGCATTCGGGCCGGTCTGTATGGAAAACCGACGCAGGGTAGCAGCCACGGGCTTTGCGCAATCCCGCCATCGGTCATGGCTGCAGCGTCCGGTTTCCCGATTTTCGAGTCGCCGGCGGACTGCGCTGGTGGCGCCGCGCGGATCTGCGCCTGTTCGCGGCGATTGCGGCGGCGCACAATACGCACCCGCGGCGCCCCTCACGTGCCGCGGAGACGTTGCGTGAATGCATCGCTGCTCTGGTCGGACCTGTTCTCGCCGTTGTTCCTGTCGCGGGTCCAGTTCGGGTTCGTCATTTCCTGCCACATCCTGTTCCCGGCCTTCACCATCGGCCTGGCGAGCTGGCTGGCCTTCCTCGAATTCCGTTGGCTGCGAACGCGCGATGCGGTGTGGCGTGACCTGTACTTCTTCTGGTTGAAGATCTTCGCGGTGTCGTTCGGCATGGGCGTGGTCAGCGGCATCGTCATGAGCTTCCAGTTCGGCACCAACTGGGCGGTGTTGAGCGAGAAGGCGGGCAACATCCTCGGGCCGCTGCTGTCGTACGAGGTGCTCACCGCATTCTTCCTCGAAGCAACCTTCCTCGGCGTGATGCTGTTCGGCGCCAGGCGCGTGTCGGACAAGCTGCATTTCTTCGCCACCTGCATGGTCGCGCTGGGCACGTTGATCTCGACGTTCTGGATCATCTCGGCCAACAGCTGGATGCAGACGCCGCAGGGCTACACGCTGAATGCGGGCGGCGTGTTCGAGCCGGCGAGCTGGTGGGCGATCGTGTTCAATCCGTCGTTCCCGTATCGCCTGGCGCACATGGTGCTGGCGGCGTTCATCACCACCTGCTTCGTGATTGGCGGCGTCAGCGCGGGTTACCTGCGGCGCGGCGTGCACGTCGACGCCGGCCGGCGGATGCTGAAGCTGGCAGTGGTATTCGCGGCGATCGCGGTGCCGGTGCAGGTGTTCGTCGGCGACCAGCATGGCCTGAATGTCGGCGAACACCAGCCGACCAAGCTCGCGGCGATGGAAGCGCACTGGGAGCAGGGGACGAAGGGCGAGGGCGTGCCGCTGATCCTGTTCGCGCTGCCGAACCAGAAGGCCGAGCGCAACGATTACGAGATCGCGGTGCCGAAGCTGGGCAGCCTGATTCTCACTCACTCGCTCGATGGTGAAATCCAGCCGCTGAAAGCGGTGCCCGCCGATGAGCGTCCGCCGGTGGCGCCGGTGTTCTTCGCGTTCCGCGTGATGGTCGGACTGGGCATGGCGATGCTGCTGCTGGTGCTGGCGTCGTTGTGGATGTGGCGTCGTCGACGCCTGTTCGATTCAACCTGGATCTTGAATGGGTGGCGCGCGATGACCCTGGCCGGATTCGCCGCGATCCTCGCCGGCTGGTACGTCGTCGAGATCGGTCGCCAGCCTTATGTGGTCTACGGATTGCTGCGCACGGCGAATGCGGTGACGCCGACGCTGGCCGTCGGCAGCGTGGCGACGTCGCTGGTGGTGTTCGCGCTGGTGTACTTCACCGTGTTCGGCGCAGGCGTGTGGTACCTGCTCAAGTTGATCCGCAAGGGCCCGCAACCGCACGAGCCGGCACCGCAGAGCGTGCACGGCGACAAGACGCCGGCGCGACCGCTTTCGATCGGCGATATCGGGGAGGTGCCGTGATGGCGTACTGGCTGCCTGTCGCGTGGTTTGGCGTGATCGGATTCGGCGTGCTGATGTACGTGTTGTTGGATGGCTTCGTGCTCGGGCTCGGCATCCTCGCGCCGTTCGCCGAGGACGAGCACCAGCTCGATCACATGATGAACACCGCTGCGCCGATCTGGGACGGCAACGAAACCTGGCTGGTGCTAGGCGGCGCTGGCCTGCTCGCGGCGTTTCCGAAGGCGTACGCGGTGGTGTTGTCCGCGTTGTACCTGCCGGTGCTGCTGATGTTGATCGCGCTGGTGTTCCGCGGTGTCGCGTTCGAGTTCCGCTTCAAGGCGACTCGGGCGAAGCCGGCGTGGGGTGCGGCGTTCGCCCTGGGCTCGATGTTCGCCGCGTTCGCACAGGGCGTGATCCTGGGCGCGCTGGTCGAAGGCATGCCGCTGCAGGGCGGCAAGTATGTCGGCGGGGCATTCGGCTGGTTCAGCCCGTTCTCGATGCTGACCGGCGTCGCGGTGGTGTTCGGATACGCGTTGCTCGGTTCGACCTGGCTGATCCTCAAGACCGAAGGCCGCATGCAGCAGATCGCGCGGACGCTGACACGGCCACTGGTGCTGGTGGTGGTCGCTTTCATGGGGCTGGTCAGTGCGTGGCTGCCGTTCCTGGACTCGCGAATCATGGCGCGCTGGTTCGAAGGCGGAAATTTCTGGTGGTTGGCGCCGGTGCCGCTGCTGGCGCTGTGCAACGCCTTCGCGCTGTGGCGCGCGGTGATGAAGCCCGACCGCGATGCCGCCCCGTTCCTGCTGACGCTGTGCTTCTTCGCGCTGGGCTTCGCCGGGCTGGTGCTGGGCATCTGGCCAAACATCGTGCCGCCCTCGATGACGATCTGGGATGCGGCATCGCCGCCGTCGTCGCAGGGCTTCGTCGGCGTGGGCCTGGTCGTGCTGCTGCCGGCGATCCTGGGTTACACGTGGTGGTCGTACAGCGTGTTCAAGGGCAAGGTCGCTGCGGACGCGGGGTATCACTGAGGCGGGACGCCGTGGTCCGGCGTGGCGCTTTCATTGCAGCGGCTTCGACGCTGCGGCTTCTGGCTGCGGCGCTGGCGCAGGGTTCCACCCCAGAGGGCCCGCGCGACTGCGTCAGTGCAGCGACTCAACGAAGCCGCTTCGTCGAAGCGGCTTCTCGGTTGGACCGCGATCGCCGACGCCTGAACACGCGGCCAGGCCTGCGGCCTGAACCCGCGGCTTCAGCGGCGTTTCTCCGCGCCGGTACTGACAGGTATGCTGTGCAACGAAGTCCCGCGGCGAGCCGTCCCCCGACCCGCAATGCAAGCCTACGTCTACAAGAGCCTTCGCAAGGCCGACACCTACGTGTATCTGAGCGCGCGCGACGACTTCGCGCGCCTGCCAGAACCGCTGCGCGCGCAGTTGGGTAACCTGCAGTTCGTGATGGAACTCGCCCTGACCCCGGAGCGCAAGCTCGCCCGCGAGGATGCGGCCGTCGTCCGCGAGAACCTCGTGGCCCGCGGTTTCCACCTGCAATTCCCGCCGACGGCGCAGGACCCGATGACGGAGGACTGGGGCACCGATGGCTGAGGCGATTGCAGCAGCCACGCCCCGGTCGCGCGGGACGACAACTTCGCGATGGCCGCTGTGGGCGGCGCTGGCCGCCGGTGTGGCGTTGACGGTGCTGGCCGGCTTCGGTGGCGTGGTGGCGGCGGTGGCGGGCAGCCTGGCCCAGCCCGCGTTTGCATTGGCAGCTGCGCAGTGGCGCGGCCGTACCTTCGCCGAGCCGCGTGCGCTCCTGCGCGAAGCCGGCTGGCTCACCGTCCTGTGGGGCACGGCGCTGGCGCTGGTGTTCGCGGTCGTCAGCTGGCCCCTGTCCGCGCTGCTGCAGGGCGGCTCGCTGTTCGCCGCACTCGGGCTGAGCCTGGTGGGCGGGATCGTGCTGATCGGGCTGTGGCGGTTGTGGCCGTTGTGGCATGGCCTGGAGAACGAGGGCGGCACGCTCCGCCAGCATTGGGACGAGCTGGGCGAACTGGAACCCGGCGCGTGGCGCGGTCTCGCGGTTGCATCGATCGTCGGTGTCGTCGCAGCGGTCATCGTGGTCCTGTCCTGGCAGGGCCTGCTGGCGTCACCGGCGCGCTGGGGACTGGCAGGCGTGCTGGCGGTGGCTTCGCCGCTCCTGCACTGGCTGCTGCAGCGCGTCGCGCCGGCGGACTCGCTGCCGGAAATCGAGCTGCCCGAGCCCGCGGTGTCCGAAGTCGATGACGCACTAACCGAACCTTTCGCCGGCGCACCGCTGGAACCGCTCCTGTATTCCGCAGCGCGCGCCGGTCGCGTCGAGCAGGCGCTGCAACTCATCGATGCCGGCGCCAACGTGCATGCGCCGCCGCCGGTGGACGAACGCGACCAGCGCAGCCTGGCCGTACTGGCTGCGGTGCTGCCGGACCTTCGCCTGCTGCGCGGACTGATCGCGCGCGGCGTGGACCTCAACGAGTCGCACGCCGGCACGACGCCGCTGCTCGCCGCCACGCGCGACAGCTGGCACGGCCGGCCCGACGCGGTGATGACCCTGCTCGCCAACGGCGCCGATCCGCGCGCGGTCGACCTGGACGGCAACACCGCGCTCCACCACGCCGCGCGCAGCTCGGATCCGGGCGTCGCCGCGCTGTTGCGCGATGCCGCCGCCGAAGTCGATGCGCTCAATTTCGAAGGCATTTCGCCGCTCGGTGTCGCCTGCGCCGCGGGCAACTGGCGCCTGGCCAAATTCCTGCTCGAACGCGGCGCGAAACCCGAGCCCGCCGGCGGCCAGCCGACGCTGCTCGCCGCCGCCGGCACCGAGGAAGACGACGCCGCCGGCGTGCAGCTGCTGCTCAAGCACAAGGCCAAAGTCGATGCGCGCGACGTGCAGGGGCGCAGTGCACTGCACGAAGCCGCCTTCGCCGGCCACGCCGAGATCGTCGAGGTGCTGCTCAACGCCGGCGCCGATCCCGCCGCGACCGACCGCCTCGCGCGTACGCCCGTGCTGGAAGCCGCGCGTGGCGGCCACCTGCCGGTGCTCGAACGCCTGCTGGCGCAGTTGCCGCGTGGAGGCGTCGCCGAGGCGGCCGCCATCGACGCGCATGGTCGCGGTGCACTGACGCTGGCGGCGATGTCGGAAAACGCGACGCCAGCGCTGATCGATCGCCTGCTGACCCTCGGCCTGGAGCCGGAACAGCGCGACTTCGAAGAGAAGCGTGCGATCGACCGCGCCGCCGAAGCCGGTCGCTGGGCGCTGGTGGCCGCGCTGGATCGCGCGTATCCGCTGCCGTCGGCAGTGAGCGATGCCGCGGAAACCGCGGACGCCCCGTTGCCCGACCGCGCGCCGGCGGCGTTGCTGCGCGAAGGCCTGCACGAGCGTCGCGGCGCCGAACTTGGCGGACTGGCACAACTGCTCGGTGCCGCCGAACTGGGCGCACTGCTGCACGACGAAGCCCCGGCGCCGGGCCCCGAACAGATCGAACGCCTGCTCGCCTGGGGCGCCGACCCGGGCATGCGCGACATCGCCGGCGATACACCGCTGTTCGCGCTGCTGTCGCGTGGTCCGTCCGCACTGCCGTCGTTGCACGCCTTCCTGCGTCGTGGCGTGTCGCCGGCCGGCGCTGGCGGCCTGGCACGCTTCCTCGCCGCGTGCTCGGCGAGCGAACAGGCGGCGCGCGGCCTCGAATACTTCGCCCTCGACCTGCTCGAGCGCGGCGCCGATCCGTTTGCGCCGTCGCCCGGCGGCGATCCCCCGCTGGCGCTGGCAGTGCGGTTGGGTTGGACGCGACTGGTGGACAGGCTGCTCGCCATCGGCGTCAACCTGGACACCCGTGACGGCCACGGCATGAGCGCGTTGCACCTGGCCGCCGCGCTGGGTCGCGAGGCGATGCTGAAGACGCTCGTCGCGCACGGCGCGTCGCCGGACCTGCTCGCCGCCGACGGCCAGACGCCGCTGGGCGTGGCGCTGGCAACGGGCCGTCGCGACTTGGCCGACTGGCTGGACTGGCGCGGCTGGCCGCTGCCGCGCCGGCCGCTGCATGCGCAGGACGTGCCGTCCGCGGCGATCGTCGGCGATGCCGACGCGGTGCGACGCCTGCTCGACCTCGGCCTGCCAGTGAACGCGATCGACAGCCAGGGTTGCAGCGCATTGCTGCGCGCAGCCGGTGGTGGTCATCGCGCCGTGGTCGACCTCTTGCTCGCGCGCGGCGCCGATCCGCAGCTGACCGCCAATTCCGGTGCGACGCCGCTGTCGGCGGCGGTGAGCATGCGCCACGTCGAGATCGTCGATCGCCTGATCGCCGCCGGTGCGTCGCTGGAACAGCGCTTGCCCGGCGACCTCACCGTGCTGATGGTGGCCTGCGCGCTGGGCCTGCCCGACATGGCCGCGCGCCTGCTTGCGGCTGGCGCGGACGTGCACGCGACCGACGGCCAGGGTCGCATGGCACTGCATTGCGCGGCGATGTTCGGCTTCACCGCGCGCGAACGCGCCCGCTTGGTCGCGTTGCTAGACACGCTGCTGCTCGCTGGCGCCGAAGCCGACCTGCCCGCCGCCGGCGCTACGCCGCTGCTGCTGGTGCTGGGTGCGCGCGCCGAACCCGGTTCCGCCGCCGACGAGGACGTACTGATCGCCGGCATGGACCAGCTGCTCGACCACGACGCCCGCCTCGACGCGCAGGAATCGCGCGGTTTCGGCCCGCTGCACCTGGCCGCGCTGCATGGCCTGCTGCGGGTGGCGCAGAAGCTGCTGCGCGCTGGTGCCGATCCGATGCTGCGCGACGCGCTCAACCGCACGCCGCGCGAGATCGCGGTGATGCGCGGCTTCGTCGATATCGCCGCCGAACTTGCCCCGCCGCCTCAGGCGCCCGGTGGTGGTGGCGGTACGGACGTGTCGATGGCGCGGTTCCTGCGGGATCGCTGACGATAGATCGCTGAGGTAGATCGGTAGGGCGGGTCTTGACCCGCCATCGCGACATCCGGATGGCGTAACCAATCCGCCTTCTGCGGCGCGTTCGGGATGGGGCTTCGCCGTGTCGTAAACGACGTCCGCTGACGCGACACGCGGGTTCGGAAGCGGACGTTCTTCGTGACTGCCGGCGGCGGGCCAAGGCCCGCCCTACACGCCTGAATCCTCGCGCGCGATGTCCCCGAGCACGCCTTCGCCGACGTCCGCGCTGAACAGCTCCTCCAGCTCGCGGCGCGCATCCTGCACCGTCTGCAGCAGCGCATCTTCGTCGTCGTGGACCATGTACTGCGCACGCAGCAGGCGTTCGTCGTGCTCGTGGAAGCGTTGCGTGTGCTCCCGCGCGGTCTCCGGCGCGATGCCCAGCTCTACCAGCACCTGCTCGCCCAGTTTCAGGCTGGAATGGTAGGTCTCGCGCATCACCTTCGCGCCCAGGTCCATCAGTTCCCAGGCATGCCGACGATCGCGCGCACGCGCATGCACGACGGCGTCCGGATACAGCCGGCGGATCGCCTTCACCGTGCGGGTGTTGGTCTCCTGGTTGTCGATCGCGACCACGAACACCTTGACGTTCGCCGCGCCCGCCGAACGCAGCAGGTCCGGACGCGCCGGATCGCCGTAATAGATGAGGTTGCCGAAGCGCCGGGAGAAATCCACCTGCTCGATGTCGTTCTCGATCGCGATGAACGGCGTGCGGTGCGCGGCCAGCAGGCGCGCGACGATCTGGCCGAAGCGACCGAAGCCCGCGATCAGCACCTGCGGATGGTTGTCGGGAATCGCATCGAACGCGCGCTTGGTCTTCACCGCCGGATGCGAGGCCAATGCCCGCGTGGCGGCGATCACCAGCAGTGGCGTCAACGCCATCGACAGGCCCACCGCGGCCACGAGGCGATCGCGCAGCGCGTTGTCGAACACGCCGGCCTTCACCGCTTCGCCGAACACCACGAAGCCGAACTCGCCACCCAGCGCGAGCACCGCCGCCAGCTGCAGCGATTCGCGCTTGTCCAGGCAGCCCGGCTTCATGCCGATCGCGAACAGCAGCACCAGCTTGATCGCCATGAACGCGGCGACTATCCCGGCGATCAGCATCGGCTCGGCCAGCACGCGATGCAGGTCGATGCTCATGCCCACGGCCATGAAGAACAGGCCCAGCAGCAGGCCCTTGAACGGGTCGATCTGCGATTCCAGCTCGTGGCGGTATTCCGAGTCGGCCAGCAGCACGCCGGCGATGAACGCGCCCAGGCCTGCGGACAGTCCCGCGATCTGCATCAGCCACGCCGCGCCCAGCACGGTGAGCAGCGCGGCGCCGGTGAACACCTCCGGCATCTGCGTGCGCGCGACGACGCGGAAGACCTGGCGCAGCACGATGCGCCCGCCCAGCACCAGCGCGGCGATCGCGCCCACGGCCTTGGCGACTGCCAGCCACGCCGGGCCGTCGCTGCCTGCCTGCGCGTGCCCCAGCAACGGGATCGCCGCGAGCAGCGGAATCGCGGCCAGGTCCTGGAACAGCAGGATGGCGAAGGCCAGGCGACCGTGCTCGCTGGTGAGCGTCTTGCGCTCGGACAACAGCTGCAGGCCGACGGCGGTGGACGACAACGCCAGGCCCAGGCCGACGACGACGGCCGCCTTCCAGCCCAGTCCACCCGCGAACATCGCTGCCAGCGCCAGCGCGATGCCGGTCAGCACCACCTGCGCGCCGCCCGCGCCGAATACCGGCCGGCGCATCACCTTCAGGCGCGAGGGCGACAGCTCCAGCCCGATCACGAACAGCATCATCACCACGCCGATCTCCGACGCGGTCAGCACCGGCGCGGCGTCGTGGATTACCCGGATTCCGTACGGCCCCAGTGCCACGCCGGCGGCGAGATAGCCCAACACCGCCCCCAGGCCGAAACGCCGGAACACCGGCACCGCGATCACCGCGGCCAGCAGGAACACCAAAGCGAGTTGCAGACCGCCACCGTGCATGCGCACCTCCGTGGATGATTATGCGGTCGCGCCGTGGTCATCGACCGTTGATGCGAGACCGTCGGCTATCCTGCGCGTCTTCGCAACCGGATCGAGGAATTGGCATGGACGTGTGCATCCAGCGTGCACCCCGATGGATCGTGGGACTGTTGGCCATGCTCTGCCTGCTGCCAGGCGGCGCGACCTTCGCCGCCGCGCGGGGCGAGGTGAGCACACAGGTCGAAGCGAGCATGCTGGTCACCGGCATGATCGACGTCGACGAGCAGGGCAAGGTGACGGGCTATACGCTGGACCAGGAAGGCAAGCTGCCGGCGGGCGTAGTGGAGGTGCTGGGCAAGTCCGTGCCCGGCTGGGCCTTCGCCCCCGTCGTGGTCGACGGCAAGCCGGTGAAGGCGCGGACCGACATGGGCATCCGCGTGGTCGTGCACAAGCAGGAGGATGGCAATTTCGCCATCGAACTGCGGGGCATGTCATTCGGAATGCGGTCGGGCGATCCGTCCGAGCAGGTGGGCGTGTCGCGCCTTACGCCGCCGGGTTATCCGGGGTCGGCCGCCCGTATGTTCATGACGGCCACGGTCTACCTGCTGGTGAAGGTCGGTCGCAATGGCAAGGTTGAGGACGTCATCGACGAGCAGGTAAACCTTTCTCACATCGGCACTGAAAAGGCCATGGCGAATGGCCGCGAGGCGTTCGCCGCGGCTGCCATCGAGCAGGCGCGCAAATGGCGTTTCAAGCCACCGGCCCAAGGGCCCGAGGTCGACGCGCCGTTCTGGACGGTGCGCGTTCCGGTCGTGTTTTCCGTGGAAAGCCTGCCGCCGGGCTATGGCCAATGGCAGGGCTACATTCCCGGCACGCGCCGGAAGGCGCCTTGGGAACAGGAGGACGAAGGCCTGGCCTTCAGTCCTGACGCCTTGCCCTCGAGCGGGATCTTCCAGCCCGACAGCCGCTGGCGCCTGCTGAGCATGGGGCCCTGATCCTGTCGACAGCTGCCCGCACCTGAGCCGCGCGATCGCCGCGCGGAGTTCGTCAAACAGGCGGATCGCGCTATCTTCCGCGTCTGGGAAATCACCGTTTTTTTTGGGAAGGAACCATGAGGGTATCCATGCGATTCGTGCGGACGGGCCTGCTCGCTACGCTGTGCCTGCTGTTGTGCGCTACGGCGCTGGCCGACGGCCCCAGGGGCGTACGCAAGCGCGCCGAGGCGAGCATGCTGGTCACGGGCATGATCGAAGTTGATGAGCAGGGCAAGGTCAGCAGCTACGCCCTCGACCAGCAGGACAAGCTGCCCGCGGGCGTGGTTGACTTGCTGGGCAAGTCGGTGCCGGGCTGGGTCTTCGCCCCGGTCCTGGTCGACGGCAACCCGGTGAAGGCGAAGACCGACATGAGCATCCGCGTCGTCGTGCACAAGCGCGAGGACGGGAACTATGAAGTCGAGCAGCGCGGCGTGTCCTTCGGCACCACTTCGCGCGATCCGGCCGAGCGTGCAGTCGCGGCACCGGCACTGACGCCGCCTGACTACCCGCCGCAGGCCGCCAGACTGGGTCTGGAAGGCTCGGTCTACCTGCTCCTGAAGGTGGGACGCGACGGCAAGGTCGAGGACGTCATCGCCGAGCAGGTGAACCTCGGCTTCGTCGCCAGCGACAACGATATGGTGGTCTATCGCAAGATGTTCGCGAAGCCGGCGATCGCGCACGCACGCACCTGGACCTTCAACCCGCCCACGAGGGGCGAAGAAAAAGACGCGCTGTTCTGGACGGTCCGCGTGCCCGTGGTATTCAACATGGGCCGCACTGTGTCGCGCTACGGCCAATGGAGCGCCTACATCCCCGGCCCTCGCCAGCGCGCTTCCTGGGAGGAGGCGGACGAAGGCGTCGCCTTCAGTCCCGACGCGCTGCCGGCCGGCGGCGCCTTCCAGACCGACGCACGCTGGCGCCTGTTGAGCTTGGGTGGCTGATCGGCAGCACCTGTTCGTTGTCGGTCGTGCCATGCGAGGGCGCTGACCCGTCCGTCGGTGTCCGCGTCGCGACGCTACCCGCGTGGTAGGGAATGGGGCGCAGTGCTTGCATTGCCCGCACATCCACGGTGGAGGCCAGGCCATGACCCGTACCGTTGTCTGCCGCACCGCATCGCTTTCGTTGCTGATCCTGCTGGCCGTCAGTTCCGCACACGCGGCCGACACCGCCAGCGGCTACTTCCGCATGGACAAGGCGAAGCTGGAAGTGAAGCACGCGCTGGCCGTGGTCGAGGACGAATCCGACCGCGACGCCCCGCATACGCTTGTGTTCCTCAGCGCCGTGCCGCTGGATGCGCGCAAGGTTGCCGCTGCCTTCGACGCGATGGACGCGGTGCGCGAGTTGGAGCCGGCCGGCGGCTTCGTGCGCATCTGCCTGGATGCGCAGGGCGGCGAGTGCGGGATGTTCTTCTCGCCGGAAGGCTTCAATACCGGCGGCTACGGCGAACTCAAGCTGGACGACGCGGGCGCCAACCGCATCAAGGGCGCATGGACGCTGGCCAAGCCGGACACGTTCTTCGAGCAGGAATACCAGTACGACCTGCATTTCGACGCCGCGATCACCGCTGCGCCCGGCACTGACCTGCCGGCGGGTGGCGGCGAACCGGGCAAGGCCTACAACGCCTACCTTGGCGTGCTCGCAAAGGGCGACATTGCCGCGCTGCGGACCCTGTCCGGCGAGGAAGGGCAATGGCGCTTTCCCGTCGACGACGACACCCAGTCCAAGGAATCGCTGAAGTCGCTGCGCGACGGCCAGCCGTTGCACGCGGAAATCTCGCGCGGCCGCGTCGACGGCGACCACGCGGTGCTGTGGGTCGAAGGCGTGGATCGCGACGAAATCCGTCGCGCCGGCCGCGTGCGGATGGAGAAGGTCGGCAAGAGCTGGACGTTCAAGGATGCCGATCTGGACAGTGTCGAGGAGTAACGCCTGTTCCTCGTGTCCGTCGGACGGTTCGTGGCGGCGTTGGAGTTGATGGACGATCTGGCGTGAGGGTGGCGAGATGGCCCGGCTTGCCGGCGGCCTGAAACTGAAAGCACCGCTGGCTACCCAGGCCTCTGAAACACACGCGCCTGGGCAGCGTCCGGACGGCACCGAGCGGCATGCAATCGAATTCTTGCGACCAACTCCATCGCGTCCCGCGATCTGACGCAGAATCCCGGGATCGTCCAGCCAGGTGATGTCCCGCGTGCACACGAAAGCCGGTGAACTTACCTTCCACCACCCGCTCGCCTTCTGGTTCGGCTGCGCGCTGATCGTCGCCGGCGTGTTTTCGCACGCGCCGATGTTCCTGATGGGGCAGTACACGCACTGGCAGATGGTCGGCATGCCGATGGACCACTGGATGCTGGCCGGCATGGCGGCGATCCCGATCGGCCTGGGCTTCGCCGCCTACGGGTTGATGCCGCGCCTGGCGTTGATGCGGCGCGCGTCGCAGGGAGATGCCGGACACTTGCACTTCCATGTCGCCGATGGCGTGCCGCTCAACATCGAACACTGGAAGCTGGTCGGCGTACTGGTGGTCGCGCTCGCGGTGGACGTGATGAAGCCGGCGACGCTGGGCTTCGTCATGCCGGGTATGAGCGCGGAATACGAGATCACCAAGCCCACGGCCAGCCTGCTCGCGCTGGTCGCGCTCACCGGCACGACGGTGGGTTCGGTGCTGTGGGGACGCGTGGCGGACCTGTTCGGCCGGCGCGCGGCGATCCTGCTCGGCGCGCTGATGTTCATCGGCACCGCGATCTGCGGGGCGATGCCGGCGTTCGGCTGGAACCTGGCGATGTGCTTCCTGATGGGCGCGTCCGCCGGCGGCCTGCTGCCGATCACCTTCACCCTGATGGCCGAAACCGTCCCGGCCGCGCATCGTGGCTGGCTGCTGGTGGCGCTCGGCGGCATCGGCACGTCGGCCGGCTACCTGCTGGCTGCAGGTGCGGCGGCGACGCTGGAGCCGATGTTCAGCTGGCGCGTGTTGTGGCTGCTGGGGCTGCCGACCGGCGCGATGATCGTGTTCCTGTACCGCTTCATTCCCGAGTCGCCGCGGTTCCTGTCCAACGCGGGACTCGAACACCAGGCACGCGCAGTGCTGCGCAAGTTCGCCGGTGGTGCGGCAGATGCAGTGGAAACCGACGATCCGGCCCATCCCGGCGCACCGAAGATCGACGACCAGCATCCCGTCGTCGGAATGCGCGAACTGATGCGCGGCCGCCACGCGCGCATCACCTGGGGCCTGCTGGTGTGCGGCGTCGCCTGGGGGCTGGCGAACTTCGGCTTCCTGCTGTGGCTGCCGGTCAACCTGACCGAACTGGGCGTGGATCCCAAGCTGGCCAGCGCATTGCTGGCGAAGTCGGCGATCTACGCGCTGCCCGGAATCGCGGTGGTGATCTGGCTCTACCACCACTGGAGCAGCTTCAAGTCGCTGGTGTTGTTCATCGGCCTGACCACCCTGTCGCTGCTGGCGTTCTTCGCGATGGGCGCGCTGCAGGTGCGCTCGGATGCAATGACGGTCGTGGCAACGGCCAGCCTGCTGGTCAGCATCAGTGGCGTGATCGCGATGCTCATTCCCTACGCGGCGGAGATCTATCCGGTGCACCTGCGCGGCACCGGCTCGGGCTTGATCGCGGCGAGCTCCAAGTTTGGCGGCATCCTCGGTGCCGGGCTGGGCGTGCTGGGCTTTTTCAGTCACTTCGCGTGGTCGGCGCTGCTGATCGCGGTGCCGATGGCGGTGTCCGGCGTGATGCTGCTGCGCAGTGGCATCGAGACGCGCGGGCATGGGCTGGAAGAGATACAGGATGTGTTGTCGGGTTGAAGGGGTGGGCTCCGGGGCGAAGTCGCGTCCCGGAAGATCGCGTTTCACTTCTCTTCTGGCGCGCGGCGGCGCGTTTGGCGGAGCTAGGGTGTAAGTTCCGTCGTGCGCCATGCAATCGTTTGCATCGGTCGCTTCGACCGTGCGGTATTAGGCTGTCGTGATGCCCGGATCCCATGACGCGATGCGCACACCTGCCTCCCTGCTGGTCATCTTCGGCGCCACCGGCGACCTGGCGCAGCGGATGCTGTTCCCTTCGCTCTACGGGCTGATCGCCGACGGCCTGTGCCCGGACGCGCTGCGCATCCTCGGCACCGCGCGTTCGGAGTCGGATGTCGAAGCTTTCCGCGCGCTGGTCGCCGATGCGGTCAACCGCAACGTGCCCGCCGCCGAGCGCAACGAATCCACCCTGCAGGCACTGCTGCAGCGCATCGACTACCTCGCGGCAGACACTGGCGATGCCGCTTCGATGCAGCGCCTGTGCACGCACATCCAGTCGCTGCGCACGGGCGACATCGTCTACCACCTCAGCACCGCGCCGCGCTTCTACGCACCGATCTGCGAAGCGCTGGGCGCGCAGGGGCTCGCCGGCGAAGGCACACGCGTGCTGCTGGAAAAGCCCATTGGTCACGACCTCGCCAGCGCGGTCGCGATCAACGACGGCGTGACCCGCGTGTTCGACGAGGAGCGTGTGTTCCGCGTCGACCACTACCTGGGCAAGGAGGGCGTGCAGAACCTGCTGGCCCTGCGCTTCGGCAACGCGATGTTCGAGCCGCTGTGGAACGCGCGCCACATCGCGCAGGTGCAGATCACCGTGGCCGAGACCGTCGGCGTGGAAGGCCGCGGCGACTACTACGACAGTTCGGGCGCGATGCGCGACATGCTGCAGAACCACCTTCTGCAACTGCTGTGCCTCACCGCGATGGAGCCGCCGGCGCGCTTCGAGCCCGCCGCCGTGCGCAACGAGAAAATCAAGGTCCTGCGCTCGTTGCGTCCGATCGGCCGCAACGACGTCACCACCGAAACCGTCACCGGGCAATACACCTCCGGCGCGGTGGATGGGAAAGTCGTGCCGGGCTACCTCGACGAACTCGGTCGCGCCAGCCGCACCGAAACCTTCGTCGCCTTGCGTGCGCACATCGACAACTGGCGCTGGTCCGGTGTGCCGTTCTACCTGCGCACCGGCAAGCGCATGCCGCGGCGCAGTAGCGAAATCCACCTGCAGTTCCGCGCCGTGCCGCACTCGATCTTCGGCGGCGCGCATGTCGAGCCCAATGCGCTCACCATCCGCCTGCAGCCCGAGGAACGCATCGAACTGCGCCTGATGAGCAAGACGCCGGGGCTGGATCGCAGCGGCATGCGCCTGTCGCAGGTCGCGCTGGACCTGGACATGCACGAGGAATTTTCCACGCTGCCGCGCCGTCCTGCGTACGAGCGCCTGTACCTGGATGCGCTGGAAGGCAACGGCACGCTGTTTGTGCGCCGCGACGAAACCGAGGCGGCGTGGGAATGGGTCGATGCGATCTTCGACGGTTGGCGACACGCCAATGTCACGCCAAAACCCTATCCGGCCGGAACCTGGGGCCCGGCGAGCGCGGTGGCGATGGCCGAACGACAGGGACACAGCTGGCGTGAGTGAGACGGAGCGCTGGCCGTTGGACCGGACGATACGCACAGGGCGGCGCGATGGCGTGGCTTGAACACGATTACGTCGACGCCGGCGCGCTCGCTGCCGGCGTGGCCATCGCACTGGAATCGACGTGCGTTGACGGCCTCGCCACACGCGGTCGCGCGACGCTCGCACTCGCGGGCGGGCGCACGCCGTGGCCCGCGTACGAGCGCCTGGCCACGAAATCGCTGGCGTGGTCGAACGTGACGGTCATGCCCTCCGACGAGCGTTGCGTTCCGCACGATCATCCCGCCTGCAACCTGCGCGGCATGCGTGACATCTTCGCGTCGGCCGCAGGGTTGCGGATCGAATCGCTGACCACGCCCAATGGTGATCCTGATCGCTCGCAGGCGCACGCTCAGGCCATGCTCGCGGCACTCGCCGAGCCGTTCGACGCCGTGGTGCTGGGCATGGGCAACGACGCGCACACCGCGTCGCTGTTCCCGGGCGCCGTGCAGCTGGCTGCTGCGCTGGATCCCGCAAGCAACGTCGATGCCTGCCGCATCGATCCCGACCCGCTTCCGCCTGAAGCCCCGTTTCCACGCATCACTCTCACTGCGCCGCGCCTGCTGCGGACGCGTAGCATGCACCTGGTGCTGACCGGCGAAGGCAAGCTGGAGGTACTGCGGCGCGCGCAGGCGGAGAACGACCCGCTGCGCCATCCTGTCGCTGCCGTGCTGCATGCCCCGGACGTGCTGGTGCAGATTCATTGGAGCCCGTGAACCCATGACCACGCTGCATCCCACTGTCGAGCGCGTCACCCGACGCATCGCGGAACGCAGTCGCTCCACGCGCGACGACTACCTTGCGCGCACGGACGCGGCGCGTGAACGCGCACCGGCGCGCTCGCGCCTGGGCTGCGGCAACCTCGCGCACGGGTTCGCCGCGGCGGGCGATGACAAGTCGATGCTGCGCGACGGACGCGGTGGCAATATCGGAATAGTCACGGCGTACAACGACATGCTTTCGGCGCACCAGCCGATGGAGCACTACCCGACACTGATCCGCATGGCCGCGCGCAATGCCGGCGGCAGCGCCCAGGTAGCCGGCGGCGTGCCGGCGATGTGCGATGGCGTGACGCAAGGTCGCACCGGGATGGAGCTGTCGCTGTTCTCACGCGACACTATCGCGTTGGCGACGGCGGTGTCGTTGTCGCACGAAATGTTCGACGCGGTGCTGTGCCTGGGTGTGTGCGACAAGATTGTGCCGGGCTTGCTGATAGGCGCGTTGAGCTTCGGTCATCTGCCGGTGATCTTCGTGCCTGCCGGGCCAATGACCTCTGGCCTGCCGAACAAGGAAAAGGCCGCCGTCCGCCAGCGTTACGCGCAGGGACTGGCCACGCGCGAGGAGCTGCTGGAAGCCGAGGCCGCGTCGTATCACGGCGCCGGTACATGCACCTTCTACGGCACCGCCAATTCCAACCAGATGCTGATGGAAGTGATGGGCCTGCACCTGCCGGGCACCGCCTTCGTCAACCCGGGCACGACGCTGCGCGACGCGCTGACCGTCGCCGCCACCGAGCAGGCCCTGCGCATCACCGCGCTTTCCGATGGCTACCGGCCACTGGCACACACCATCGACGAGAAAGCGATCGTCAACGCGATGGTCGGACTTGCGGCCACAGGCGGTTCCACCAATCACGCGCTGCATCTGGTGGCGATCGCGCGCGCCGCGGGGGTGTTGATCGACTGGGACGACCTCGACGAACTTTCCCGCGTCACTCCGTTGCTGTCGCGCATCTATCCCAACGGCAGCGCCGACGTGAACCATTTCCACGCGGCCGGCGGATTGGGTTTCGTCATCCGCGAACTCATCGATGCCGGCCTGCTGCACGCCGACATCGCCTGCGTGTACGGCGGCGACCTGCGCCAGCAGGCGCACGAGCCCTGGCTGGACGGCACGACACTGCGCTGGCGTGATCCACCATCGGCTTCGCTCGACACCACCATCGTGCGTGGCGTCGCCGAGCCGTTCGACAGCGAAGGCGGCCTGCGCCGTCTGCAGGGCAACCTCGGGCGCGCCGTGGTGAAGGTGTCCGCGGTGGCGCCGGAATTCCGCGCGATCACCGCGCCGGCGAAGGTCTTCGACACCCAGGATGCATTGCTGAATGCGTTCAAGGCCGGCCACCTGGAAGGCGATTTCGTCGCCGTCGTGCGCGGTCAGGGGCCGCGCGCCAACGGCATGCCGGAGCTGCACAAACTCACACCGACGCTCGCGGTATTGCAGGACCGTGGCCAGCGCGTCGCGCTGCTCACCGACGGTCGCATGTCAGGTGCATCGGGCAAGGTGCTGGCCGCGATCCATGTCACGCCGGAGGCTGCCGACGGCGCCGCGATCGCGCGCGTGCGCGACGGCGACCTGATCCGCATCGATGCCGAGGCCGGCGTGATGGAAGCTTTGGTTGCCACGCGTGAATGGGATGCACGCGAGCCGGCGCTGCCGTCGCTGCAGCACAACCGCACCGGCGTCGGTCGCGAACTGTTCGCACTGATGCGCGCCCAGGTCGGCACGGCGGAGCAGGGCGCCTGCAGCCTGTTCGTCGAGGAGCCGCTGAACGAGGAGCCGCCGCGATGAGCGGGCCGGACAACCTGGCGCTCGTCGCCGACATCGGCGGCACCAACGCACGCTTCGCACTGACCGACCTGTCATTGCCGCATCCGGAAATGCGCGACTGCCAATCGCTGCGCAATGCCGACTTCGCCAGCCTGCAGCACGCGACCGAGCACTACATCGCCAGCGTCGGCGCGCAACCGCAGCGCGCTGCGATCGCGGTCGCCTGCCCGGTCAACACCGACGAGATCCGCCTGACCAATCGTGCCTGGTCGTTCAGTCGACGCGAACTGCAAAGCGCGTTGCGGCTCGACGAACTGCGCATGATCAACGACTTCGGTGCCGTGGCGTGGGCGGTCCCCGCGTTGCAGGCGGACGATCGCGTGACGCTGTACGGCCCGGACGCGGCATCGCTGCAGGGACCGGTGAGCGTGATCGGTCCGGGCACCGGGCTGGGTGTCGCGCTGTTGGTGGGATCGCAGGCGACCGGCTGGCAGGTGGTCGAAACCGAAGGCGGCCACGTCAGCTTCGCGCCGCTGGGCGATGAAGAGCAGGCCATCGCGCAATGGATGACCGCGCACTTCGGCCGCGTCTCGAACGAACGCGTGTTGTGCGGCAGCGGCATCGCCCACATCGATGCGGTGTTGCGCGGCGCGGTGAACATGGACACCGGCAAGCCGTCTTCGTTGCGCGATCCGGCCGAGATAGTCGAAGCCGCCCTGGAAGGCCACGACCTCGCCGCGCGACGCACGCTGGCTCGGTTCTGCTCGGTGCTGGGCAGCGTGGCCGGTGACGCCGCGCTGATCCACGGCGCGCGCACGGTGGTGATCGCCGGCGGCATCGTGCCGCGGTTCATTCCCTTCCTGCGCAGCAGCGCGTTCCGCGAGCGCTTCCTGGCCAAGGGCCGCTTCGCTGCTTACCTGGAATCCGTGGCGATTCACGTCGTCACCCATCCGCAACCCGGACTGCTCGGCGCGATGATGGCCCTGCGTTCGGCGCACGCGCACGAGGCGCACGCATGAGCATGAGTACCAACGAGCGGATCGACACCGTTGAACACGCGCGCCGCGTGGATGCGGTGCTGCGGCGCGCACCGGTCGTGCCGGTACTGGCAATTGCTGACCTCAACCACGCCGTGCCGCTGGCGCGCGCACTGGTCGATGCAGGACTGCCGGTGCTGGAAGTCACCCTGCGCACGCCGGTTGCCCTGCAAGCCATCGCGTATATCGCTGAGGACGTGCCAGGCGCGATCGTCGGTGCCGGCACCGTACTGACCCCGGCGGACCTGGCCGCAGTGGAGGGCGCGGGCGCGCAGTTCGCGATCTCTCCCGGCGCCACCGATGCGTTGTATGCAGCGGCCCACAACGGTCGCGTGCCGTTCCTGCCCGGTATTGCCACCGCGAGCGAACTGATGCGTGGCCTCGACCACGGCTATACGCGGTTCAAGTTTTTCCCGGCGCAATCGAGTGGCGGCGTCGCCGCGTTGCGCGCGTTCGCCGGCCCGTTCGCGCAGGTGAAGTTCTGTCCTACCGGCGGTATCGATGCGGCGCTGGCGCCGACGTATCTTGCGTTGCCGAACGTGCTCACCGTCGGCGGTTCGTGGATGGTGCCGGCCGATGCGCTTGCGGCAGGCGACTGGGCGCGCATCGGCGTACTGGCGCGCGAAGCCGCCACGCTGCGATAGGGCGGGTCTCGACCCGCCGTCGGGACGGCCCGTAACGCCTTCATCAAGGCGCTTGTTTGTCAATCGCAGATGCGTGTGGAGTGGCGGGTCGAGACCCGCCCTACGCTTTGTCGAAGCTGCTCGCCGCGGTCGTGAAACGGAGCAGGCTCCGCTCCACGACTGGCGAAGGCTCAGCTCGCCTCGCTTGCCGCCACCGCCGACGGGCCCATCAACCGACTGCCGATCACCGCGACCGCAATCGTCGACATCAGCGTGACGAACATCAGGTGCAGGTAGTGCAGTGGCGTCCACAGGAAGGTGAACACCGCGTACAGAAGCACGCCGAAGACCAGCGCGACGCGCAGTGCTTTCGCATTGGCGCCGCGGATGAAGATCGCGACGATGAATGCCGCGAGCACCGGCATCGAGTACAGGCCGTTGAGCTGCTGCAGCGTGCCGATGATGCTCTTGGCCTGCGCGAACAGCGGCACCAGCGCCAGCGACACCACCATGAAGAGCAGTTGCACGCGCTGACCGATGCGCTTGCCATCGGCCTTGGGGTTGATGATCGGCAGGTGGATGTCGACGGTGTACAGAGCGGCGGCTGAATTCAACGCGGCGTTGTAACTCGACAGCACCGCGCCGGTGATCGCCGCGGCGAATGCGCCCGCCAGCCACGGCGGCAACACGTCGCCGACCAGGCGGCCATAGGCGTTGTCGTCGACGTCGCCGTACAGCTTGAACGCGATGATTCCCGGCAGGACCACGATGAACGGCGTCAGGAACTTGAAAAGGGCGGCAGCGTAGATGCCTTTCTGCGCTTCGCGGATGTTGCGCGCGGCCAGCGCGCGCTGGGCGATCACCATGTTGGTGCCCCAGTAGAAAATGTGCGCGAACACCATGCCTGTCAGCAGTGTCGGCCAGGGAATGTCGGAATCCGGGCCACCGAACAGCGTCAGCCGTTCGGCGGGAATGCCGGACAGGTCCCAGCCGATGCGATCGAGCGCGAAGTACGTCACCAGCCCGCCCATCGCCAGCAGCACCACGCCCATGTAGGTATCGGAAATCGCGATCGCGCGCAGCCCGCCGAGCGCGGCGTAGGCTAGTCCCGCCAGCGCGAACATCACCGAGATCGCGAGGATCGACAGGTCCGGCTGGAACATCGACTTCATGAAGCGTGCGCCGGTGTAGAGCACCATCGGCAGCAGGATGAACAGGTAACCGAGCAGGAACAGCATCGACACCGCGCGACGCAGGCTGGCATCGCCGAGACGATGCTCCAGCAGTTCGGTCGTGGTGGTGCACTTGTACTTGTAGTACATCGGCACCAGCACGTGCGCCAGCACCAGCAGGCCAGCGGCGGCGCCGAACTCCCACCACACCTGCAGCATGTTCTGCGCACCGTTCATGCCGACGATCTGCTCCGCGCTGATGTTGGTCAGCAGCAGCGATCCGGCGATGAACGGCCACGACAGCGTGCCACCGGCGAGGAAGAAGTCGTGCGACGAATCCTTGATGTCGTGTTTCTCGTGGCGCACCCGCCACCACGTCGCCAGCGCCACCAGCGCGGTCAGGCCCAGGAAAACGATCAGCTGGATTGTGTTGGATTCCATTTCAGGCTCCGCGGCCGAAACGGCCGATGCGATTTCGCGGTCGGGACAGCCACGGGCCGCCCGAAAAAAAGCCCTTGCCGGCGGGGAAGGCAGGCAAGGGCTTGGGTACCGACCGGCGTTGCGATCAGAACTTGTAGTTCACGCCGAACAGGTAGGTGCGGCCGAACTCGGAGAAGTTGTTCGGACGATCGTCCGAGCCGAAGTTCGTCTTGTAGGGCTCGTTCTCCAGGTTGTTCACCTGCAGCAGCAGCGACAGGTCCTTCAGCGGGCCATCGTTGAAGCTGTAGCCGAACTGCAGGTCGGTCACCGATTCGCCACCGAAGTGGATCTTCGTGCGGTCGCCACCGAAGCCCTGGACCTCGCCCACGAACTGCGAGCGGTGCCTCTGGCTGGCGCGCGCCGAGAAGCCCCAGCGTTCGAAGTACAGCGTCACGTTCGATACGTACTTGGACAGGCCCGGCAGCGGCTCGGTCGGGAAGGTCGGACCCAACGGCTGGATTGCGCTCTTCGTTGCCGAGTACGTCGCCTGCAAGCCGAAGCCCTCCAGCGGCGACCACAGCATGTCGAACGGAATCGATCCGGCGAGCTCGAAGCCCTTGATGTTGCCGCCGTTGCCGTTCTTGGGCTCGCTGAAAGTACCGGTGTACGAGGTGACGTTCGCCGGGATCTGGCCGGCCGGGATCGGCAACTGGCTGAAGTCGAAGTTGGTGTTGATGTCGTCGTAGATGTACGTCTTCAGGTTCTTGTAGAAGTACGCCGCGCTGACGTAACCCTTGGTGCCGCCGAAGTACTTCTCATAGGACAGGTCGTAGGCGTCCGCGAGCCACGGCTTCAGCGCCGGGTTGCCGCCGCTGCCGTTCCAGGTCTGCTGGGTCTGGTCGTAGCCGTAGTTGGCGTTGCCGCGCATCTGGTCCATGCGCGGACGCGCCATTTGGCGCGACGCGCCGAAGCGGACGTACTGGTCTGCGGGCAGCTGGAACGACAGGTTCAAGCTGGGCAGGTAGTCGGTGTAGGCCGCGCCCCGGGTTGCCGGTTCGCTCAGAGCGGTTCCGGCGAACGTGGCCACACCCGTGGAGGACTGGTCTGCATGCACGACCTGCACGCCGACGTTGCCCTTCACCGGAATCGGACCCAGGTCGGTGTTGATGTTGCCCTGCAGGTAGAACGTGGAGACACGCTCATCCACTGACCAGTTCTTGTTGGAGATGTCCGGATGGTCCTTGGGCTTGGTGAAGTACACGTTGTGCAGCAGTTCCAGCGGGTCCATGCCAAGGAAGGAGACGCCGGCGAAGTTGAGGTTGCTGTCGGTCAGGTACTGCGGCGGCACGGGGATTCCCGTGTTGTCGGTGCAGCCGACCGTCAGGCAGAGAGTGTTTTCGTCCGACGCGCGGCTCTTGGTGCGTTCGGTGAGGTTGGCGCCGAACTTGAGGCTGCTGAAGATGCCGGTGTCGAAGGTACGTTCCAGGTCCACGCGCAGCGAGGTCAGGTCGTCCTTCACCGTGAAGTCTTTCAGGTAGCCGGCCTGGGCACGGTCGCCGCCCCATCCACCCGGATCCATCAGGCGGAAATTCGCCGGATCAGTCATGTCGACGCCGAAATCGAAGTCGAAGTAACCGTTCGGGTTGAACTGGATCGAGACGTTGTTGTCAGCTGTCTGCAGGCGCGCGTACGTCTCCAGGATCCGCTCGTCGCGCTTGGCGCTGGAGGCGCTCACGTCGGCGGTCACGGTCCAGTGGTCGTTGATGCGCAGCTTGTTGTTCCAACCGATCGCGAACAGGTCGTCGTGGGCGGCGTTGAAGTCGTTGCGGATCACGCCGAAGTTGACGTTGGAGAATTGCGCAGACGTTGCCGTGCCGTTGGCGTTGTCGGTGCGGCCGTTAAGCGCCGCGCCGGTCCAGCCCTGCAGGCTGAACTGGAAGCCACGCTTGGTCTCTTCCTTGTCGAACTTGGAATAGAACAGGTCCAGCGTGCTGGAGTACATGTCGTTCGGCTTGAACTCCAGCACGCCCATGAAGCCGTCGCGCTGGTTGTCGAACTCCGAGTCCCAGATGTTGGCGCCGTTGAGCAGGCCGCCGTCGTAGCCCCAGCTTTCGAAGGTGTGGCCCTGCCCGGGGTTGTTCAGGTGCGCATAGCCCAGCGCCAGGCCCACGGTGTGGTCGGCGAACTGGTCGATGTAGGAAATGCTGTAGCGGTCGCCGCGGACATTCTCATCGAGTTTGTTCATGTCGCCACGCAGGTTCACCGCGATCACCTGGTGATCGAAGTCCAGCGGACGCACGGTGCGCAGGTCGACCGTGCCCGACAGGCCCTGGCCGATCAGCGCGGCATCCGGGGTCTTGTAGACGATGACCTTGTTGGTCAGCTCCGAGGGGTACTGGTCGAACTCGACACCGCGGTTGTTGCCCAGGCTGACCTGTTCGCGGCCATTGAGCAGCGCAGTGGAGAAGTCACCGGCGAAACCGCGGATGTTGATTTCCTGCGGACGGCTGCCGAAGCGTTGAGCGGTCAGGCCGGGCAGGCGCGCGATGGAGTCGGCGATGGAGGTGTCGGGCAGCTTGCCGATGTCTTCGGACGATACCGACTCGACGATCGACGTCGACGTCTGCTTGGTTTCGATCGCGGACTCGATCGCGGCGCGGATGCCGGTGACGACGACGGTGTCGAGCGTCTTGGCGTTTTTGTCCTTCTTCTCCGCTTCGGTTTTCGTCGTGTCAGCCTGGTCGGCCGACTGCGCGAACGCGTTGGTCGCGAGCATCAGTGTTGCCGACGCCAGCGCGACGCTCAGCAGGTTGCGTTTCAACTGCACCATCATCCCCTCCGGATATAGGTCTTCTGATTTCTGCGCCGTGCGCGCGAATGCGTGCACTTGCGGGCGGCCCACGTTGCGCGGGACCGCACGGCCCCTGAATAAAAGCGCAGGCCGATGGTAGTCCGGCAAAACCCCGCACAATTTCCCCTGCATACGTATTCATCTGTTTTCGTAGGGAGAAGCGCCGCCTGTGTCACGCACGTGTGCGAGGCGCGGTGAAGGCGATGTCATGGCCACGCTGTTCCCGGGGCGGGCGCGCATGGGTCCTCATCGGGGTCGACGAGGCCGGGGCAGGGGATGCGGCTGACGCGCGGGCCGGGTCGGCCCCGGCGGCGGTTTCATTTGGTTGCAGCTGGAACCATCGGCCCGGACGCGTCCCGACGACACGCACCCAGCCCGTCGTCAGCCCGCATTGCGTCGACAGGTGAAGAAGCCATTGAGGGTGAGCCGTCCCACGCGTGGGTCGCGGCTCAGGCGCTCGGGCGCGGTGATGTCGGCCGCGTGGAAGATCATGCCGGAATAGAAAACCAGCCGGTTCCAGCGCGCCGGCACCACGGCGATCTTCTCGAACAGCGTGTTGGAGGCGGTCATGTAGCCGGCCGCGAGGCCGTGGCGCGCGGTGAATTCGGTGCCGGACAGGCGCGCGGAATCCTGTACCGCCTGCGCGATTTCCGGCAATGGCCGCAGTGGCCGGTAGAACCCGGTGCCACCCAGCGACTCGTCGCGGAACAGGTACAGCACAGAAGCAATGACCGCCTGGCCCGGATCGATGTCCATGCGGTCTACGTGGCACAGCCATTGGCGCGGCGCGAGCTGCTCCGGCTGCCGCGTCGCGAGCGCCATGCGGCTGTACATCCGCAGCGTGCGCCGCACGTCGAAGGCGCGACGCAGGTGCATGGAGAAGAAGGCGTCGAGCTGCGCGCTGTCGGCGTCGGGCATGCGCAACTCAGGGCCCGGATAGGCGTTGTGGTCGGTTTCCTCGAACGCATCGGCGCGCGCCGCTGCATGGTCGACCCAGCGCTGCGGATCGACCAGCGCATCGTCGATGACGTAGCAGACCGGCCGATCGCCGATCCGCACCACCTCGATCCGCGGGTTCGGATTGAACATCATCGTCATGGCAGCGCCATCACAGCAGCGCCGTCACAGCGCCTTGAAGCGGATCGCCTGGCCGCCGCCGGCGGCAAGCTTCAGCGTCAACGTGTCGGCGCGGCTCACCTTGCGCGTTTCCACCACGAAGGCGAACGGGTTGGATTTCCAGTCCGCGTTCTCGCCGTCACGGTAGATCTGTGCAACATAGGTCCGCTTCGCATCGAGGAACGACAGCGATACCTCCAGCGTGCGGGCGTTCTCATCGGTCACGCTGCCCAGGTACCAGTCCTGGCTGTTGCGGTCCTTGCGCACGATGGTCGCGTAGTCGCCGACTTCGCCGTTGATCACGCGCGTGTCCTGCCAGTCTGTGGGCACATCGATGATGAACTGGAACGCATCCATGTGTTGCTCGTAATGCTCAGGCAGGTCCGCGGCCATGTGGATCGGGCTGTACAGCACCACGTAGTCGGCGAGCTGGCGCGCTAGCGTGTTCTGGATCGGCTGGCCACCGCGGCCCTTCAGGCTGACCACGCCGGGCGTGAAGTCCATCGGCCCGGCGAGCATGCGGGTGAAGATCAGGTTGGGTTCGTGCTCGGGCGGGTTGGGTGGATTGCCCCAGGCATTGAATTCCTGGCCGCGTGCGCCCTCGCGCGACACCCAGTTGGGATAGGTGCGGCGCAGGCCGGTGTCCTTGATCGGCTCGTGCGCGTCGATGGCGATGTGGTGCTGTGCCGCCGCCTGCAGCACGCGCAGGTGGTGGTTGCTCATGAACTGTCCCTCGTGCCATTCGCGCACCACCGGGCCGTCCGTTGCATCCTGCCGCTCGATCTGGCCGGCGTCGCAGACGTAGCCGGTCTTCACCGCATCGATACCCAAGCGCTGGAACAGCGCGAACGCGTCGCCCATCTGCCGTTCGTAGTGACTGACTGCGCACGCAGTCTCGTGGTGGCCGATCAGGTGCACGCCCCTGGACTTCGCGTACGCGGCCAAGGCTTCGAGGTCGTAATCCGGCGTGGGCTTGCTGAAGTCGAAGTTCCAGCCGTTTGCGAACCAGTCGCCGTCCCAACCCAGATTCCAGCCTTCCACCAGCACGCCCCGAAAACCGTATTTCGCGGCGAAGTCGATGTAACGCTTTGTGTTTTCGGTGGTCGCGCCGTGCCTGGCGCCGGTCCCCCAGGTCTGCTCGTCGAGATGCAACGACCACCACACGCCGACGTACTTGGACGGTTTGAACCAGCTCACGTCGCCGAGCTTGTTGGGATCGTTGAGATTGAGGATCAGATTGGATTCGACCAGTCCGCCAGCGCGATCGGCGATCTGGATGGTGCGCCAGGGCGTGTTGAACGGCGTGTGGCGGACCACCTTCGCCGGGCTGCCGGGTGTCAGCAGCGCGCGCAGGCGACCGTCGCCGCCCTTGGCCAGGTTCATGCCGGCGTAGTCGACCAGCGCGGCCTCGTGGATGGCCAGGTGCGTGCCGTCGGCGGCGCGAAGGGTGATCGGCGTCTGCGCCACCCCGACTTCCGCCAGCGGCGTGCGGTTGTACAGGTATTCCTCGCGATTCCATTCGAAGGCCGGGATCCACCACGCGGTCGCCGGCTGCGCGATCGCGAACTCGGTGAGTTCTTCGGCGATCTGCACTTCGTCCATTGCGGGCTGCTTGGGAAGTTCGTAGCGGAAGCCAACGCCATCATCGAACACGCGGAACACCATGTCGAAGCGACGATGGTCGCGATCGCCCTCCACGAAGCTCGCGCGCAGCTCGTTGTAGTGGTTACGGACGAAGCGGCGTTCGCCCCAGGGCTGCTCCCAGGTTTCGTCGAAGCTGCGCGCCGACTGCTTGTCCAGCTTCAGGCTGCGCAGCAACTCGCGACCGTTGCGCAGGATGAAGCCGAGCCGGGAGTCGCCGATCAGCGGTTGCCCGTTGCGTGCCACGCGATAGGCCAGGCGACCTTCGCCGTTGAGGTCAAGCTCGACCTTCAGGCGGCCATCGGGCGATGTCGCCTGGGCCACGGTTTCGGCATGTGCAGGAATTGCGGCGAATGCGAGAAGCAGGGCAGCGGAGAGTGGAAAACGCATGGAGCACCTCGGCGAAAAATTACCGGATGTCGTTCCCGCGAAGGCGGGAACCCAGCGACTTCGCTCCTTCGAGCGTACTCGGCACGACAGGCCGGCGGTAAGTCCCTGGATTCCCGCCTTCGCGGGAATGACGAGCAAAAACAAGAGTCACAACCAACTTCCAATGAAGAACAGTTACTCGATGACGTAAACAACGGCCGTTCGCGCCGGCACGACGAAACGCCCGTCGCGGGGATCGAACGTCGCCTGCTTCGCGCGGGAATCGGCCGAATGCGCATCCGCCAGCACCGGGTGCAGCACGTAGCGCTTGCCGGACTCGTTCAGCAACACCAGTGCCTGCGGCTGCGGCGACACGTTGAGCAGGTACAGCACTTCGCGGAATCGCGCGCCGTTGTAGTGCTCGCCATCCAGGTGCCCGGCGATGACCAGCGGGTTCTGGTCCGGGCCGGTATTGCCGAAGTGCAGTCGTTGCATCACGTCCTGCGTGGTGCGCAGGCGAAACAGGGCCGAACTCGCGCGGATGCGGAGCAGGTCGCGGAACGCATCGCGCATCCAGGCGATGTCCGCGGGCGTCGGCTTGATCGAATCGGCATCCGCCAGCAGCGGGCGCAGCAGGTCCCAGTCCTTGCCGTTGTCGCTGGCGGGTGGCAGGCCGCTGCCGAAATGGTTGTCCTGGTACGTCCAGTCGATGCGATTGAACCAGTCGCCGGAATCGAAGCTGTTGCGATCCAGCGACTTGGAACGCAGCACGTCCATTCCCGCGTGGAAGTACGCCACGCCCTGGCTGAAGGCGACGAACGCCGCGCCGAGCAGCTGCACGCGTGCACGATCCTCGCGCGAGGTGTCGCGCGGCAGCTTCAGGACGTTGATGTCGAACAGCGTCGGGTTGTCGTGGTTCTCGACGTAGTTGACGACTTCGCCGGGCTGCGCAACGTAGCCTGCGGGCTGGCCTTTGTAATCGATGTCGCGCAATAGCTTGGTCGTGCTGTCGAACGTGCGCAGGCGGTAGTCGCGCAGGGAGCCCGCCAGCGCGATGCGGGCGAAGTCGGCCGCGCGCAGCAGGTCTTCGCGCGTGTGCTTGCCGTTGCTCAAGGCATTGGGCGCGTAGAACAGGCCATTGAGGTAGCCCTGTGCGGCGATCAGGTCGGCACCGCTGTCGCAGCAACCGCCACCGCGCAGTGCGTCGCGGCCGCGGTCACTGAACGTACCGATGCCCGAACCCTGCAGCGACAATTGCGAGGCCTGGACGAAGCGCTTGCCGTCCGCGATCTCGCCGAAGTTCCAGCCTTCGCCGATCAGGTTGATGTGGCGGTCCGCGGCGGCATCGGCGCGTTGCTGCACTGCCTCCATGGCCGCACGTGGCTGGTGCCCCATCAGGTCGAAGCGAAAGGAATCGATGCGGTAATGCGTCGCCCAGAGCGCGACGGAGTCCGCCATCAGCTTGCCCATCATCGCGTGCTCGGTCGCGGTGTTGTCGCAGCAGGTGGAGTGTTCGACCTTTCCGGTCGCATCCAGGCGCTGGTAGTAGCCGGGAACGATGCGGTCGAGCACCGAACGCTCCTGCTGGCCCGACACCGTGGTGTGGTTGTAGACCACATCCATGCCCACGCGCAGCCCGGCGGCATGCAGCGCCATCACCATCGCGCGGAATTCGCGGATGCGGGTCGCGCCGTCGGCCGGGTCGGTTGCATAGCTGCCTTCCGGCACGCTGTAGTGATAGGGGTCGTAGCCCCAGTTGAAGCAATCGCCTGCGGCCTGCGCCATCACCGCGGCCTGTTGCGCGTCGCTGTCGGGGGCGGCGTCGGGCACCGTCGGCGTGGTGCAGCCGGATTCGGGAATCGTGGCGATATCGAAGACGGGCAGCAGGTGGATGTCGGTCAGCCCGGCATCGCGCAGCGCGCGCAGGTGACGCATGCCGTTCGACAGCGCGTCGGTGAAGGCGAGGTATTTGCCGCGATGCGCCGTCGGCACGGTCGCGTCACCGATCGAGAAGTCGCGCACGTGCAGTTCGTAGATCGACAGGTCGGTCTGCGCGGCGAGTGGTGCGGGGCGGGGCGCATCGTCCCAGCCCGGCGGCTTTAGCGCGGCGTCTTCGAGATCAGTGATGTAGCTGCGCCTGGAATCGGTGGTCAGGCCGATCGAGTACGGATCGGTGACGCGATTGCGCACCAGCCCGCTGCCAGGCACGAACACGTCGACCAGGTACGTGTAGTACTGCGCAGAAAGATCCGAGCCGAGCGTTGCGGACCAGACGCCTGTCGCGGTATCGCGCTGCATCGTTGCGATCCGTGTCGCCTTGCCGCCGCCACTGGCATACACGCACGTCGCCACGGAACGCGCGGTGGGTGCCCAGACGCTGAATCGAGTGTGCGCGGCATCCGCTTCGACGCCCAGCGCCGCGTCGCGCGCGGCGTCCGCGTACAAGCCATCCAGCGCGCCGGGCGTCTGCACGTAGGTGGCATCGAGCACGCGACCTGCTTCGTCTTCGCGGACCAGCAGTACCTGTTCAGTAAGCAGCGCCGGCACTTTGGCGACGTCATCACGCATCACCGCGAGTTCGACGCCGTCGGCGAGAAAGCCGAAACGCTCGAACAGCGATGCCGGCAGCGTGTCCGGAATGCCCACGTCGATGCTGCCGTCGGCGCCGCGCACGCGCTTGCCGGGGGTTGCGCGCAGCTTCGCCTTCGCCGAGTGGTACAGGCGATGGCGCCCCGGCCCGGTGTCGCCGGGCCACTCCAGGAAGCCCGCGTCGAGCCAATAGGCGCGGGCGTCGGACTTCCCGTTGGCGTCGGGCGCAAGCGTCGTGGCGTAGCCGGCCGCATCGCAGTCGGCGAGAGACACCGTGCGGGCCGTCGCGGACCCTGATGCGACCGCACCGCCGATCAGGAGAAACGTCACAAATCCCTGCATGAATACGTTTCCATGGTGGTGCGGCGATGCGCCGCGTCCGCGACCCCGCGTCGCAGAATGACCGGTCGCGGCCCCGGCCGCATACTCAGTCGTGATGGCGGAGCGAGGAGCGGACATGGTGGGTAATGGATACGAAGGGCGCGTGAAGGACATCGTCATCGTCGGAGGCGGCACCGCGGGCTGGATGACCGCCGCGGCGCTGTCGAAGGTGCTGACCCGCGACTACAACATCCGCGTGGTCGAGTCGGACGAGATCGGCATCGTCGGCGTCGGCGAAGCGACCATCCCGATGATCAAGCTGTTCAACAATGCGCTGGAGCTGGACGAGAACGATTTCATCCGCCGCACCAAGGGCTCGTTCAAGCTCGGCATCGAATTCAAGGACTGGGGCCGCATCGGCGACACCTACATCCATGCTTTCGGCAAGATCGGCCAGGACCTGGGGATGGTGGCGTTCTACCAGTACTGGCTGAAGATGCACCAGGCCGGCAAGGCCGGGCCGATGGACGACTACTGCATCGGCGCGCTCGCCAGTCGCAACAACAAGTTCATGCGCGCGGTCACCGATCGTCCCAGTTCGCCGCTGGCCGACATCGCGTACGCCTACCACTTCGACGCCAGCCTGTACGCGCGCTACCTGCGCGAGTACGCCGAGAAGCGCGGCGTGGTGCGTACCGAGGGCAAGGTTGTCGACGTGCAGCTCCACGGTGAAAGCGGTTTCGTGGAGTCCATCCAGCTGCAGTCCGGTGAAATGGTCGCCGGCCAGCTGTTCATCGACTGCTCCGGTTTCCGCGGCCTGCTGATCGAGCAGGCGCTCAAGACCGGCTACATCGACTGGACGCAATGGCTGCCGTGCGACCGCGCGATGGCGGTGCCGTGCGCGTCGAGCGGGCCGCTCACGCCGTTCACCCGCTCCACCGCGCGGGAAGCCGGCTGGCAATGGCGCATCCCGCTGCAGCATCGTGTCGGCAACGGCTACGTCTACAGCAGCCGTTTCATCAGCGACGATGAGGCCGCCGCCAAGCTGCTGGCCAACCTGGAAGGCGAGGCGCTCGCCGACCCCAGGCCGCTGCGCTTCGTCACTGGCAAGCGCCGGAAGATGTGGAACAGGAATGTCATTGCCGTGGGCCTGGCCAGCGGCTTCATGGAACCGCTGGAGTCCACCAGCATCCACATGATCCAGTCGGCGATCGCGCGGCTTACCGCATTCTTCCCGCACGCGGGCTTCGACCAGGCCGACATCGACGAGTACAACGCGCACAGCGATTTCGAGTACGACAAGATCCGCGACTTCCTGATCCTGCACTACAACGCGACGCAGCGCGACGACACGCCGTTCTGGAACCACTGCCGCACGATGGAGATCCCGGAAACGCTGCAGCGCAAGATCGACCTGTTCCGCAGCAACGGCCGCGTGTTCCGCGAGAACAACGAGATGTTCGCGGAGATGAGCTGGGTGCAGGTGATGTTCGGGCAGGGCATCCATCCGCGCGGCTACCACGCGCTGGTGGACCTGTTCCCGGAGGAGAAGATCGCGCAATACCTGGAGAGCGTGCGCGGCGTGATCGGCAACTGCGTGCAGGCGATGCCGACGCACGATGCATTCATCAAGGCCAACTGCGCCGCCAGCGCCGAACCCATGGCCGCGTAGATCGGGGCCGCGTAGTTCGCGGCGGCGCAAGTCGTTGCGTGATTGGTGCCGTGTCCGGGTCGCGCGCGCGACCCGGAGCTCAGCCGAGCGTTGCGTAGCAGGCGCCATGCGCAGGCAGGTGCAGACGCGGGCCTTCGATGGTGCCGGGCTGCACGCCGGGCGCCGCAATGGGATGGGGCCTCATGCCTGCGGGCAGGGCCCAGTCCACCGGATGGGCGGAGAGGTTGAACGCCACCAGCATCGACTCGTTCTGGTAGGTGCGCTTGAAGGCCAGTACCGGCTCAGGTGTCTCGATGAATTCGATGTCGCCGAACGTCAGCACCGGCTGGGTGCGGCGCCAACGCAGGAAAGCACGCGTGGCGTTGAGCGACGAACGCGCATCGATGTCCTGCGTCGCCACGTTGCGGTCGAAGTGCTCCGCCGGCACCGGTAGCCAAGGCTTTGCGACGCTGAAGCCGGCATTCGCGGTAGCGTTCCACGGCATCGGCGTGCGGCAGCCGTCGCGGCCCTTGAAGTTGGGCCAGAACGTCTTGCCGTACGGATCCTGCAGCGATTCGTAGGGCACGTCGGCTTCCGGCAGGCCGAGCTCCTCGCCCTGGTACAGGCACACCGAGCCACGCAGCGAACACACCAGCGCCACCAGCTGCGACGCGAACGCCGACGACGCGTGCTCGCCGCCCCAGCGCGTGACGGCGCGGCGCACGTCGTGGTTGGAAATGGCCCAGCAAGGCCAGCCTTCGCGCATCTTCGCTTCCAGGTTGCGCACCGTGCCGCGGATGTACGCGGCGGTGAAGTCGTCGGTGAGCAGCTCGAAGCTGTAGCCCATGTGCAGTCGATGGTCGTTGCAGTACTCGGCCATCGTCGCCAGCGAATCCTCGGAAGAGATCTCGCCCAGCGTGGTTGCATCGGGGTAGCGGTCCAGCAACGCGCGCAGCTGCGAGAGGAACTCCAGGTTCTCCGGTTGCGTGTTGTTGTAGTAGTGGTACTGGAACGCGTAAGGATTGTCGGCGCTGAAGCCGCGACCGACACGCAGTTCCTCCGGCTTTGGCGGGTTGTCGCGCAGTTTCGCGTCGTGGAAGCAGAAGTTGATCGCGTCCAGGCGCAGGCCGTCCACGCCCTTGTCCAGCCAGAACTTAACGTTGTCCAGCGTCGCCGCGCGCACATCCGGATTGTGGAAATTCAGGTCCGGTTGCGAGGACAGGAAGTTATGCAGGTAGTACTGGCAGCGCCGGGGCTCCCACTTCCACGCCACCCCGCCAAACAGCGACAGCCAGTTGTTGGGCGGCGATCCGTCGGGCTTCGCGTCGGCCCAGACGTACCAGTCGGACTTGTCGTTGTCGCGGTTCTCGCGGCTCTGCCGGAACCACTCGTGTTCCATCGAGGTATGACTGAGCACCTGGTCGATCATCACCCGAAGGCCAAGCGCGTGCGCCTTGCCCAGCAGGCGGTCGAAGTCGGCGACCGTCCCGAACAGCGGATCGACGTCGCGGTAGTCGGCGATGTCGTAGCCGAAGTCGGCCATCGGCGATTTGAAGAACGGCGAAATCCAGATCGCGTCCACGCCGAGGCTGGCGATGTAGTCGAGACGGTCGATGATGCCGGGCAGGTCGCCGACGCCATCCCCGTTGGTGTCAAGGAAGCTGCGCGGGTAGATCTGGTAGATCACCGCGCCACGCCACCACCGGTTCATCGCCATCCGGTCCCCGCCGTCCTCGGCGCTGAATTCGCAGAGCAGCGACTATTCCATGCCACGCCTGCTGACGAACGGGTGTTTGGTCAGGTCACGGGCTGAATACGATTACATTTCATGGTGCACCGCGAGTGCCCACTACCATGCCTGCCGCAGCTGCACAGACCTGCATAGGGAACGCCGCATGACGCAAAGCCACGCGCAACACAAGCCGCAACTGTCGTTCTGGCAGATCTGGAACATGTGCTTCGGTTTCCTCGGCATCCAGTTCGGCTTCGCTTTGCAGAACGCCAACGTCAGCCGCATCTTCCAGACGCTGGGTGCGTCGATCGACGACATCCCGATCCTGTGGATCGCCGCGCCGCTCACCGGACTGCTGGTTCAGCCGATCGTGGGCCATTTTTCCGACCGGACCTGGACCCGGCTCGGTCGGCGCCGCCCGTACTTCCTCTGTGGCGCGGTGCTGACGACGCTGGCGTTGCTGCTCATGCCCAACTCGCCCGCGCTGTGGATCGCTGCGGGACTGCTATGGATCCTGGACGCCTCCATCAACATTTCGATGGAGCCCTTCCGCGCCTTCGTTGGCGACCAGCTCCCGGTGAAGCAGCGCGCTGCCGGCTATTCGATGCAGAGCTTCTTCATCGGCGTCGGCGCGGTCGTGGCCAGCCTGTTGCCCTGGCTGCTGGCGAAGTTCGGCGTCGCCAACACCGCGGGGCCGGGCGAAGTCCCGGACACCGTCCGCTACGCCTTCTACGCGGGTGGCGCCGTGCTGATGGGCGCAATGGGCTGGACCGTCCTGCGCACGCGCGAGTATCCGCCGGAGGTGCTGCGTGCCTACGACGAGGCGCCGCCGCTTCGCCCGCGCCTGCGCGATGCGGGCCGCATTCGTGGACTTGCGTTGCTTGCCATCGTGCTGGGCCTTGCAGGCGTCGCGGCCGTCGTCGGCTACGGCCTGGACAAGTCGCTGGTCATTTTTGCCGGCTTGTTCGTCGGCTTCGGGGCTGCGTTCTATGCGCGCACGTTCCTGCAGGCACCGAGCGCGTTCGCCCACATCATGGACGACCTGCATGACATGCCGCCATCGATGGTGAAGCTGGCCGTCGTGCAGTTCTTCTCCTGGTTCGCGCTGTTCGCGATGTGGATCTACACCACGGGTGCGGTGACCAGCGTGCATTACGGCGCTACCGACACCACGTCCGCCGCCTACAACGATGGCGCCAACTGGGTCGGCGTCCTGTTCGCGGCCTACAACGGGTTCGCCGCGCTGGCTGCCGTGGTGATTCCGATGATGGTGAAGCGCTGGGGCCTGCGCGTCAGCCACCTCATCAACGCCACGCTGGGCGGACTGGGCCTGCTGTCGTTCATCGTGATCCGCGACCCGCAATGGCTGCTGCTGTCGATGGTGGGCGTGGGCTTCGCATGGGCGTCGATCCTGTCGCTGCCGTATGCGCTGCTGTCCGACAGCGTGCCCGCGGCGAAGATGGGCGTGTACATGGGCATCTTCAACTTCTTCATCGTGATCCCGCAGTTGGTGGCGGCGAGCCTGCTCGGCGTGCTGTTGAAGCTGTTCTTCGGCAGTCACCCGATCTACGCGCTCGTCATCGGCGGCATCAGCATGATCGTTGCCGGCCTGTGCGTGCTGCGCGTGCGCGAGCCTGCGCGGCATGCGGTGGCGGTATCCGCGAATTGATTGCGGTTCCGCCCGATTGCGGGCCCGATTCTGGTGCGTGACTGGAAGCGGTCCTCAATCTTCGGGAAATGGATTAGTCCCGGATGAGGTCGCGTTCGGATTCTGGAAACTCCGGGGGCGACATCTCCCGACGATGGATGCCTTGGAGACGAGTGAATGAATCGACGTGCCGGAATGGCGATGGTGCTGCTGCTGGCAGGATGCGCGCAGCAGGAAACGGCCTTGCCGGTTCCCGATGCGAAGGCGGCGGCACCGGTTGCTGCGGGCGCTTCCACGCCGGCAGGTGACTACGTCGGCACGACCGAGCCGCTGGCGTCCAACGCGGTGTACTTCGTCCTCACCGACCGCTTCGTCAACGGCGACACCAGCAACGACCAGCGCGAGCAGGCGGCCGGTCCCAACCACACCTTCGATCGTCCCGTTCCCGGCGCACCTGCCGGGCGCAGCGACAACATCGGCTACCTCGGCGGCGACTTCAAAGGCCTGCTGGACAACGCCGATTACATACGCGGCATGGGCTTCGGCGCGGTGTGGGTGACGCCGATCGTGGACCAGCCGGATGAGGCTTTCACCGGCGGCGATCCGGTGAAGTGGGGCAGCATGTTCACCGATCGCGGCAAGACCGGTTTCCACGGCTATTGGGGCGTCGACTTCTACAAGCTCGACGAGCACCTGCCCAGCGTCGGCCTGGATTTCGCCGGGCTCACCAAGGGCCTGAAGCAGCATGGCCTGAAGACCGTGCTCGACATCGTCTGCAACCACGGTTCGCCGTCCTACACGATGCCGCAGGACCAGCCGAAGTACGGCGAGATATACGACAAGGACGGCACGCTGATCGCCGACCACCAGAACCTGCGCCCGGATCAACTCGATCCGAAGAATCCGCTGCACGCCTTCTACAACACCCGTCCGGGCCTTGCGCAGTTGTCGGACATCAACGAGAACGATCCGCGGGTGCTGGAATATTTCGTCGGCGCGTACTCGCAATGGATCGACCAGGGCGCGGATGCGTTCCGCATCGACACGATCCCGTGGATGCCGCATTCGTACTGGCATGCATTCACCACGCGCATCCGCGAGAAGCACCCGGGATTCTTCATGTTCGGCGAGGCTTTCAACTACGACGCCGCGACCATCGCCGCGCACACGCTGCCGCGCAACGCCGGGGTGAGCGTGCTGGATTTCCCGCTGAAGGAGCGCGTGGCGGAAGTGTTCGGGAAACAGGGCGGCGGCTTCGAGCGGATCGCCGAGCGCCTGTATCTGGAAGACGGTCCGTATGAACATCCGTACGAACTGATGACGTTCTACGACAACCACGACATGGCGCGCCTGGATGCGAGCGACGACGGCTTCATCGACGCGAACAACTTCCTGTTCACCACGCGTGGCATTCCGATCATCTACTACGGCTCGGAAACCGGTTTCGAACGTGGCACCGCCGAGCATGCGGGCAATCGCAACTACTTCGGCCAGGCGCGCATCGACGCCGCGCCGGGCAGTCCGATCTACCAGGCCCTCAAGCGCATCGGCGCGCTGCGCGCTGCGACGCCGGCGCTGCAGCGTGGCCTGCAGGTGAACGCGATGATGCAGGGCGACCGCGCCGCGTTCTTCCGGGTGTTGCAACGCGAGGGAGCACACCAGATCGCGCTGGTGCTGTTGAACAAGGGTGCGACGCCGGCGGACTTCGAGGTCCGGGACATGCTGCAGGCGGGTCGTTGGCATGCCGAGCTGGGCGGCGGCGATGTGGATGTGGCCGAAGGCGCCGCGTTGCAGGCGACGGTGCCCGCGCATGGCGTAGAGGTCTACGTGCTTGACGCGGCGGTGGCGAATCCACAGCTGCGAGCGGCACTGGATCGCGCGCAGGTCGGGGCGCATCCGCGCGACTGAGGCTCGTTCGTGGTGGCCATGCACCGTAATGCATGGCCTGGCGCGGCATCACGGTTGCGACGCGTCGCGGCTGTGCCGCACAAAGCGTGCTGCGGTCAGACCGCGCCGCTTGAGCGACGCACCACCAGTGACGGTGCCAGCATGTAGCTTTCGGTCTGCTCGCCGCGCACCTGCTTGAGCAGGGTCTCCACCAGCAGTTCGCCGGCGCGCATCGTGTCCTGCAGCACCGTGGTGAGCGGCGGATTGGTCAGGCGAGCCATCGGCATGTCGTCGAATCCCACGACCGAGACGTCCCAGGGCACGTGGCGTCCGTGCTCGACCAGTGCGCGCATCGCACCGATCGCGATCAGATCGCTGGCCGCGAACACGGCATCGAACGGCCGGCCGCGTTCCATCAGCGCCACCGCGGCGGCGTAGCCGGCTTCCTCCGAACTCTCCGCGTCGACCTGCAGGTCCAGGCTCATCGACGAGCCGGCCACGTGCAGCGCGGCATCGCAACCGCCGTAGCGGGCGAAAAATTCCGGATAGTGATCCGAGGCATATCCCAGGAACGCGACTTTCCGTCGTCCGCGTTCCAGCAGGTGCTCGCCGACCATGCGGCCGCCCTGGAAATTGTCGCAGCCGATCGACACGCCCGGCTGGCCCTCCTGCACCGCACCCCAGCGCACGAAGTGCGTGCCCTGTTCGACCAGCTGTTCCAGCTTGGCGCGGGAGGTCATGTAGTCGCCGTAGCCCAGCAGGATCAGGCCATCGGCCTTCATGCTGTCCTCGTAATCGGCGTGCCAGTCGTCGGAGAGCTGCTGGAACGAGACCAGCAGGTCATGACCGTTGCGCGCACAGGCGCGGGTGATCGAGCCAAGCATCGACAGGAAGAACGGGTTGATGTGCGACTCGTCGGGCGTGGGGTCCTCGAACAGCAACAGCGCGAGCGTGCCCGAGCGCTGCGTGCGCAGGCTGGAAGCGCGATGGTCGACCTTGTAGTTGAGTTCGCGCACCGCATCCAGCACGCGCTGTCGGGTTTCCGGGTTCACCAGCGGGCTGCCGCGCAGCACGCGCGAAACGGTCGCCTGCGAAACGCCCGCGCGATGGGCGATGTCGACGGAGGTGGCCCTGGATTTCTTGCTTCGCATGCGGTCTTGGCGACGGCGGATTCACCCGAGTGTAGTCCGAAACGGGCATGGGCTACGAGGCGCCACAGGGGACTCTGCCCGGAAATGGCGGCGCCGGCACAGGGCCGGCGTCGCTTGCAGCGGGCTGGAGGTGCGGTGGCGACCAACCGCCGCGGCTAACCGACTAGCTAGGCTCCCCTAAGGCTTCGTTCGCCATTTCGCGTGCCCTTTCGTTCGTCATGGCCAGCGCGAGCTTCTTGCCCAGCCCGCTGACGTTGGGCGAGCGCATCATCGACTCGTGGCTGCCGTTCACCGGCGCCACGTGCAGCAGGTGGGCGGGGATGCAACGTTCCCATCCCAGCGCGGCGGTGACGGGTGGGAAACCCGCCGGACGTTCCTGCGCGACGAACAGGTGCACCGGGATCCGCAGCGGCTGCGGCACGTAGCCATCCATCGCCCGTGCGTGCAGGTGCAGATGACGGCACTGCAGCAGTGCCTGCTGCGACGTCAGGTACGAGAAGTTTTCCGGCAGTGCATCCAGTTCGCGATAGCGGTGGAACAGCGCGTCGAACCCGATTGCGGAATCGAAGGCCGCAAGTATCGCGTCCGCGCAAGGCTCGTGTTCCAGGCTTTCCTCGCACAACGCCCGGAGCACCGACTCGGGCGACTGCTCGTTCGCGTCCTGCGAAGTGCCCTCGGGGCAGAACGAGTCCAGCAGTCCGAGGAACTCCACCTGCTCGCGTTGTGCCAGCAGCTGCTGCGCGATTTCGACGCAGAGCACGCCACCGAACGACCAGCCCGCGAGCCGGTACGGACCGTGGGGTTGGACGTGGCGCATCAGCCCGACCATGCGCGCGGCCAACGCGGACATGGTGTGCAGCTGCGGTTCGTCCAGCGGTACGCTGGGCAGGCCGTACACCGGCAGATCGTCCGGCAGGTGTCGCGCGAGTGCCGAGAAGTACAGCTCGTCGCCATAGCCGTCGTGCACCAGGAACAGCGGCGTTCCGGCGCCTCCGCGCACCTTGATGGCACCGGTCGGCGGCAGGGTGACCGCAACGCTACTCAGGGGCTCGGCGAGCAACGCGACGGTCGGGCGATTGAACAGATCGGTGACAGTGACGGCGACACCGGCCTGCCGCAGCAGGCTCACCACGCGCATCACCAGCAGCGAATGCCCGCCCAGCTCGAAGAAGTTGTCGTGCCGGCCCACCCGCTCCAGCTTGAGCACGTCTGCCCAGATCCGCGCGATGGCGGTTTCCACGTCGCCCACAGGCGCTTCGTACGCGCGCGTGGCGTAGGCCTCCGCTTCCGGTGCAGGCAGCGCCTTGCGGTCGAGCTTGCCGTTGGGCGTGAGCGGGAACGCCGACAGGGTGACGTAGGCCGCGGGCACCATGTATTCGGGCAGCGCCGACTGCAGGTGCGCGCGCAGGGCCTCGCGTTCCACCGCGATGCCTTCGTCCTGCGGCGTGACATAGGCGACCAGGCGCTTGTCGCCCGGACGATCCTCGCGTGCCAGCACCACCGCTTCGCGCACGTCCGGGTGCGACGCCAGTCGTGTTTCGATTTCGCCCAGCTCGATGCGGAAGCCGCGGATCTTCACCTGGTGGTCGCGACGGCCGAGGAACTGCAGGGTGCCGTCGGGGTTCCAGCGCGCCATGTCGCCGGTGCGATAGATCCGCGCGCCTTCGGCCTGCGAATACGGATCGCGCAGGAAGCGGTCGACGGTGAGGTCGTCTGCGCCCAGGTAACCGCGCGCAACACCGTTGCCGCCGATGTACAGCTCGCCTTCGACGCCCAGCGGCAGCAGCTTGAGCTCCGGATCCAGCACGTAGACCTGCACGCCCGGCAGTGGCTTGCCGATCGCCAGTTCGCTGCCACGCAGTTCGCTGCCGTCGCAGGTGTTGAGCAGCGTGGCGCACACACTCGCTTCGGTCGGGCCGTAGTGGTTGCTCAGGGTGATGCGACCCTGCGTCAGCTCGCTGAAACGCCGCACCTGTTCCAGTGGCACGCCTTCGCCGCCGAACATGACCAGCGTGACGCCAGGCAACACCGGCGACGCATCGCGCATGCTGGCGAATTCCTCCGTCCAGCGCCGCCACAGCGCCGCCGGGGTGTCGATGGCGGTGATGCGGGATTCCGCGCAGAACGCCTGCAATCCGACGGCGTCGAGCTCGGTCGGTGCCGGATGCAGGACCAGCGTCGCGCCACGCCCAAGCGCGGGGAATACGTCGCCCACAGACGCGTCGAAGATCAATGGCGGAATCATCAACAGCCGGTGACCGGCGAAGTCATGGCGTTCGATGAAGCCGTGCACTAGGTTCATCGCGCTGCGATGGTCGATGACGACGCCCTTGGACGCGCCGGTCGTGCCCGAGGTGTAGATCACGTAAGCGGCGTTGTCGGCATGGACACCCGAGGTGGGTGGCGTGTCGTCAAACGGCATGTCAGCTACGACCAACACCTTGCCGGTCAATGCCGGCTGACGTTGCGCCATGGCCTCCGCCTGCGCGCGCAGCGTGGACGGTGCGAGCAGCGCCCGTGCCGACGCGTTGTCGAGCAATGAAGCGAGTCGTTCGGCCGGACTGTTCGGATCGAGCGGCACGTAGGCCGCGCCTGAGGCCAGGATGCCCAGCGTTCCGATCAGCGATTCGGCGGAGCGGTCGGCCAGGATGGCAACGCGCGTTTCCGGGCCCACGTCCAGCGCGGCCAAACGATGCGCCACGCCGTTAGCGCGACGGACGACGTCCTGATAGGTGACGTCGCGGCCCGGTTCGGCGATCGCGATGGCGTCCGGCGTGCGCTGTGCCTGCGCGATGACCAGGTCGTACAGGCGGGCGTCGGCGTTGGCTGTCGCTTCCACGCCCGGCCCGCCGGACCCCAGCGCCAGCAACGCCTCGCATTGCGAAGGCGGCAGGATCTGCAGCTGGCGCAGCGGCGTCGTGGGTGTCGATTCCAGTGCGGTGGCCAACGATTCGAACGTCGCGATCACCAGTTCGCACAGGTGTTCGGGGTCGACGGATTCGTCCGCCTGCACGTCGATGCTGAAGCCTTCGCCCAGGTCGTTGACGGCCAGTCCCAGCGGGTAGTTGGTGCGTTCCTCGCCGGTCAGTTCCTCCAGTCCGGACCACGATTCGAGCGAGTCGCCTGTGCCCTGGTCCTCGCCGGCATGGCGATAGTTGAGCATCGCGGTGAACAGCGGCGTGGGTGCGCGAACCGCGCTGCAGCGCTGCGCAAGAGCGAGCGGCGCGTGTTCGTGGTGCATCAGCTGGGTGAGCAGTTGATGCGTGCGACGCAGGCCCGCCTGTGCACCTTCGCCATCGACCTTGATCCGCACCGGCAACGAATTGATGAACAGGCCGAAGGCACGATTGGCGCCTTCGCCACCCTGCATGCGGCCGAACATCACGGTGCCGAAGACGACGTCGTCGCGTCCGGATACGCGCGCCAGCACGATGGCCCACGCCAGGTGGCACAGCGAGGCCACGCTGACGCCAGACGTGCGTGCGCAGGCACGCAGGCGACGCGACAGCCGTGGATCGAGGTCGCGGAACGTCGCCAGGATCCGGCTGCCGTCGCCCTGCGCATCCAGCAGCCCGAACGGCGTGGTGGGCTCGTCCACGTCGCCCAGCATGCGGGCGAAGAACGCTTCGTGCTCTTCGCGGCTCACGGCGTTGCGCGCCTGGAAGACGAAGTCGCGGAACGGAAGCGGCGGCGGTAACTGGTCGCCGCGTCCCTGCAGCACGGCCTGGAGCTCGGCGTGCAGGAATTCGATGGTGGTGCGGTCATCGACCAGGTGGTGGACCATTTCCAGCGCCACCCAGCGCTGATTGGGTGCGTCAAACGCGACGAACCAGCGCCACAGCGGCGCCTGACGTACGTCGAGGCGATAGTGGCGTGGATCGAAGCGCGCCTGCAGCTGCGTGGCGATGTCGCCATCGGCGGGGTCGAGCGTGACTTCCTCCACCACCAGCGGCGCGCGCCGCACCACTACCTGCACCGGTTCCGGCAGCCCTTCCCAATGCACGGCCGTGCGCAGGATATCGTGGCGGTTGATGACCACCTGCAATGCGGCCACGTAGCGGTCGATCTGAGCGCGGGTACTGGCGCTGAGCACGCTGGTCGTGAGGTAGACGTCGCCTTCCTTCTCCAGCAGGTAGTGGAAGAGGAAGCCTTCCTGCAACGGCGCCAACGGGTAGATGTCCTGCACGTTGCGGGCGCCGCCTGGCACGGTGGCGGTGATGCTGTCGATGTCGGCCTGGCTCAGTTGCACCATCGGCAGCATGTCGGGCGTGATCGCATCGCAATCCGCTGGGATCAGGTTGGGCGGCACGGTGATCGTGCGGTTCGCGCTGCCGCCGCCGACTGCTGCGGCGAGGTCCATCAGTACCGGTGCCGCGAACAGTGCACGCACGTCGACCTGCATGCCGGCACCGCGCATGCGTTCGACCAGCGTCAGCGCGAGCAGCGAGTGTCCGCCCAGTTCGAAGAAGTTGTCGTGGCGGCCGACACGCTCGAGCTTGAGCAGTTCCGCCCAGATCGATGCCAGCGCGGTTTCGATATCACCGATGGGCGCTTCGTAGTTGCGGGCAATGTAGGAATCCGCGTCGGGCGCGGGGAGCGCCTTGCGATCCAGCTTGCCGTTGGGCGTGAGCGGGAACACCGGCAGCGTGACGTAGGCGGCGGGCACCATGTACTCGGGCAGCGTGCCGCGCAGGTGCGCGCGCAGCGATTCCAGGTCCAGGGCGACGCCGTCCTGCGGCGTGACGTAGGCGACCAGGCGCTTGTCGCCGGGGCGGTCCTCGCGCGCCAATACCGCTGCTTCGCGCACATCCGGATGCGCAGCCAGGCGTGCTTCGATCTCGCCCAGCTCGATGCGGAAGCCGCGGATCTTGACCTGGAAATCGTTGCGGCCCAGGTACTCGATGTCGCCATCGGCGCGCCAGCGTGCCAGGTCGCCGGTCTTGTACAGCCGCTCGTTCGCGGCGAACGGGTTGGCGATGAAGCGCTCCGCGGTGAGCTCGGCGCGATTGAGATAACCGCGCGCCACGCCGGCGCCGCCGACGTACAGCTCACCCGCCGCGCCGATCGGCACCGGCTGGCGGTGTTCGTCGAGGATGTAGAGCGCCAGGTCCGGGATCCGTGCGCCGATCGGGCTGCGACCCTTGTGGCGCTCGACGTCGGCGGGATCGATCGGCCGGTAGGTCACATGGACGGTGGTTTCGGTGATGCCGTACATGTTTATCAGCAGAGGCTGGTTGCCGTCGTTGCGCGCGTACCACGATGCGAGGCTGTGCATTTCCAGCGCTTCGCCGCCGAAGATCACCCGCCGCAGCGAATGCAACTGGTCGCTCGACGACTGCGCGGCGATCAGCTGGCTGAAGGCGCTCGGCGTCTGGTTGAGGATGGTGACTTTCTGTTCGCACAGCAGCCGGTAGAAATCGTCCGGTGCGCGCGAAGTGGCGTGCGGTACGACCACCAGGCGACCGCCGTACAGCAGGGCACCCCAGATTTCCCAGACCGAGAAGTCGAAGGCGAAGGAGTGAAACAGCGTCCACACGTCATTCGCATCGAAGTGGAACCACGCGTCGGTAGCCGCGAACAGCCGCGTCACGTTGCGGTGCTCGATCATGACCCCCTTGGGAGCGCCGGTAGAGCCGGAGGTGTAGATGATGTAGGCGAGGTGGTGCGCGGCGAGGTCGTCGACTACCGGGTTGTCGGTGCCGTACTGGGCCCACAGCGCGGTGTCCGATTCCAGG
>NZ_BAAGXP010000004.1:0-46880 GCF_054779775.1 Lysobacter fragariae
CGGCTCGGCCCGTCTGGCGCTGGAAGGCGACCAGTCGGAAATCGGCGTGCCGTCGATCCTGAAGCTGGTGGAAGCGCTGGACACGTTCATCCCGCAGCCGGAGCGTGCGATCGACAAGCCGTTCCTGATGCCGGTGGAAGACGTGTTCTCGATCTCGGGCCGCGGCACCGTGGTGACCGGTCGTATCGAGCGCGGCATCATCAAGGTTGGTGACGAAATCGAAATCGTCGGTATCCGTCCGACCCAGAAGACCACCGTGACCGGCGTGGAAATGTTCCGCAAGCTGCTGGACCAGGGTCAGGCAGGCGACAACGCCGGCCTGCTGCTGCGCGGCACCAAGCGTGACGACGTCGAGCGCGGCCAGGTGCTGGCCAAGCCGGGTTCGATCACCCCGCACACCGAGTTCGAGGGCGAGGTGTACGTGCTGTCGAAGGACGAAGGCGGCCGCCACACCCCGTTCTTCAAGGGCTACCGTCCGCAGTTCTACTTCCGCACGACCGACATCACGGGCGCCTGCCAGCTGCCGGAAGGCGTGGAAATGGTGATGCCGGGCGACAACGTGAAGATGGTGGTGTCGCTGATCAACCCGGTGGCGATGGACGAAGGCCTGCGTTTCGCGATCCGCGAAGGCGGCCGTACCGTCGGCGCCGGCGTGGTGGCCAAGATCCTCAAGTAATACCTCTGGCGCATGTCATTCCGGCCCGATTGCGGCCGGAATGCCCCCCTCCTGACCGGCCTTACGGCCGGCCAAGTCGGGAAGCGGCCGAATTCCTCCGGGAACGCGGCTGGGATTGGCGACAGGGCTTGCAATGCCTGGTCGATACCCTCTAGAATGCAAGACCCTCGCGGCCTGATCCTTCGGGAAAGGTCGCGAACCAGCGAAATGAAGCGCAGGAAGTGCTTCGTGTTCGCCAGACAGGGAAATGTCGCGCGGCAGTGCTCCGTCCGTCCCGAAAAATAGTTCGGGACATCGATGACGGGGCCGCTTGCGCGTTCATGACTTCCAGTCTGGGCGGACCGGTAATAACCGGTCTGCCTTTGTTTTTGAAGGTCTTCCGGGTGTGGTGCGGCCCGAAAGAGAAAAAGCACCATTTCCAGGGGTCCGGTACACCCAGTTATCGGACCTGTCGCTCTTTAACGAAGGAGTTTCCGCCATGGCGGACCAAAAGATCCGGATTCGGCTCAAAGCGTACGATCATCGTCTGATCGACCGCTCGGCCAGCGAGATCGTCGAGACGGCCAAGCGGACCGGCGCGCAAGTGCGCGGCCCGATCCCGCTGCCGACCAAGATCGAGCGTTACACCATTCTCGTCTCCCCGCACGTTGACAAGGACGCGCGTGACCAGTACGAGACCCGCACGCACAAGCGCGTGCTCGACATCGTCGACCCCAACGACAAGACCGTGGACGCGCTGATGAAGCTCGAACTCGCGGCGGGCGTCGACGTGCAGATCAAGCTGACCTGAGGACGACTGAGATGAGCGCGAAGAAGTATTCGCTCGGCATCGTCGGTCGCAAGGCCGGCATGAGCCGTTTCTTCACCGCCGACGGCAAGTCGGTTCCGGTGACCCTGATTGAAGCCACCCCGAACCGCATCACCCAGATCAAGACGGTTGAATCCGACGGCTACAGCGCCGTGCAGGTGACCGCTGGCGTGAAGCGCGCGTCGCTGCTGACCAAGCCCGAAGCCGGCCACCTGGCCAAGGCCAAGGTCGAAGCCGGTCGTGGCCTGTGGGAGCTGCGCGTCGAATCCGACCAGATCGGCGGTTTCGAAATCGGCGGCGAGATCAAGGCTGACATTTTCGAAGCCGGCCAGATCGTCGACGTCCAGGGCGTCACGAAGGGCAAGGGCTTCCAGGGCACGATCAAGCGCTGGAACTTCACCATGGGTGACGCCACCCACGGTAACTCGCTGTCGCACCGCTCGCCGGGCTCCATCGGCCAGCGTCAGACGCCGGGTCGCGTGTTCCCGGGCAAGAAGATGTCCGGTCACATGGGCGACGTGCAGCAGACGACTCAGGGCCTGGAAGTGGTCAAGGTCGACGCCGAGCGCGGTCTGATCGCGATCAAGGGCGCGGTTCCGGGTGCTCCGGGCGGCGACGTGATCGTGCGTCCGTCGAGCAAGGGAGTTTGATGATGGAACTCGCAATCACCAATAGCACCAAGACGCTGTCGGTCTCCGACGCGATCTTCGGCCGCGAATTCAGCGAAGACCTGGTCCACCAGGTGGTCGTTGCCTACCGCAACGCCGGTCGCTCGGGCACCAAGGCCCAGAAGACCCGTTCGGAAGTCAACGGTACGACCAAGAAGTCGAAGAAGCAGAAGGGCGGCGGCGCGCGTCATGGCGCACTGACGGCTCCGATCTTCGTCGGCGGCGGCGTGACCTTCGCGGCCAAGCCGCGCAGCTTCGCGCAGAAGGTCAACCGCAAGATGTACCGCGCCGCGATCGCCGCGATCCTGTCCGAGCTGAACCGCCAGGGCCGCATCAAGGTCGTCGAGTCGTTCGACATCGATGCACCGAAGACCAAGTCGATGATCGCCAAGCTCAAGGGCCTGGAAGTCGGCAAGCGTCCGCTGATCGTCACCGAAGAAGCCACCGAGAATCTGTACCTCTCGGCGCGCAACCTGCCGTACGTCGAAGTGCGTGACGTCCAGGGCCTGGATCCGGTTGCCCTCGTTGGCGCCGACTCGGTCGTGGTCACCACCGACGCGGTCAAGAAGATCGAGGAGTGGCTGGCATGAACGACGCCAAGCTCTACAGCATCATCCGCGCACCGCGTGTGTCCGAAAAGACCGCGCGTCTGCAGGAAGTCTCCAACAAATACGTCTTTGAAGTCGCGAACGACGCCACCAAGGCCGACGTGAAAGTCGCCGTGGAAAAGCTGTTCGCCGTCAAGGTCGAGGCAGTCAATGTGGTCAACGTGAAGGGCAAGAACAAAGCCTTCAAGAACCGCATGGGCCGTCGCGGCGACTGGCGCAAGGCGTACGTGACGCTGGCCGAAGGCCAGTCGATCGACGTGATGGCCACGGCCTGAGGATAGATCCATGGCATTGATGACTTTCAAGCCCACCTCCCCCGGCCGCCGCAGCGCGGTCCGCGTGGTGACGCCGGGCCTGCACAAGGGCGCACCGCACGCGGCCCTCGTCGAGAAGCAGAGCAAGAGTGGTGGTCGTAACCACCACGGCCGCATCACCACCCGCCACATCGGTGGTGGCCACAAGCAGCATTACCGCATCATCGACTTCAAGCGCGACAAGGTCGGTATCCCCGCCCGCGTCGAGCGCATTGAATACGATCCGAACCGCACCGCGCACATCGCGCTGCTGTGCTATGTCGACGGTGAGCGTCGTTACATCATCGCGCCCAAGGGCCTGAAGGATGGCGACCAGGTGATCGCGGGCCGCGAAGCCCCGATCCGCGTCGGCAACACGCTGCCGCTGACCAACATCCCGGTCGGTACGACGGTGTGCTGCGTCGAGATGAAGCCGGGCAAGGGTGCCCAGCTGGCCCGTGCGGCCGGCGCCAGCGCCTACCTGGTCGCTCGCGAACAGGGTTACGCCACGCTGCGCCTTCGCTCCGGCGAAATGCGCAAGGTGCCGGTCGAGTGCGGCGCCACCATCGGTGAAGTCGGCAACGACGAACACAACCTCGAGAAGCTCGGCAAGGCCGGCGCCAAGCGCTGGCGCGGTGTCAAGCCGACCGTCCGCGGTGCGGCCATGAACCCGGTCGATCACCCGCACGGTGGTGGTGAAGCGAAGGCAGGCCAGGGTAATCCGCATCCGGTCACCCCGTGGGGTGTTCCGACCAAGGGTTACAAGACCCGCAAGAACAAGCGCACCTCGCAGTTCATCGTGCGCGATCGTAGGAGCTAATCGGCCATGGCACGTTCCCTCAAGAAAGGTCCGTTCGTCGACCACCATCTGCAGAAGAAGGTGGAGACCGCGGGCAACAACAAGAAGCCGATCAAGACCTGGTCGCGTCGCTCGATGATCCTGCCGGAATTCGTGGGTTTCACCATTGCCGTGCACAACGGCAAGAACCACATCCCGGTGCTGGTCAACGAGAACATGGTTGGCCACAAGCTTGGCGAGTTCGCCCTGACCCGTACGTTCAAGGGTCACGGCGGCGACAAGAAGTCCGGGAAGTAAGGAGATGACCATGGAAGCGAAAGCCATCCTGCGCACCGCGCGCATCTCCCCGCAGAAGGCCCGCCTGGTCGCTGACCAGGTCCGTGGCCTGTCGGCCGAACGCGCCGTCAACCTGCTGAAGTTCTCGGACAAGAAGGCTGCGGCACTGATCCGCAAGGTCGTGGAATCCGCGATCGCCAACGCCGAAAACAACCAGGGTGCCGACGTCGACGAGCTGCGCGTCAAGACGATCATGGTCGACGAAGGTCCGGCCCTGAAGCGTTTCATGGCGCGGGCCAAGGGCCGCGGTACCCGCATCCTCAAGCGCACCAGCCACATCACTGTGGTTGTTGGCGCGGGCAAGTAAGGCGGAGCATAGATATGGGTCATAAAGTACATCCGACCGGCATCCGCCTTGGCATCTCCAAGGATTGGACGTCCAAGTGGTTCGCTGGCAAGAAGCAGTACGCCTCGTTCCTGGCCGCCGACCTCAAGGTCCGCGAGATGCTGCGCAAGAAGCTTGCACAGGCTGGCATCTCCAAGATCCTGATCGAGCGTCCGGCCAACAACGCCCGCGTCACGATCCACACCGCCCGTCCGGGCGTGGTGATCGGCAAGCGTGGCGAGGACATCGAGAAGCTGCGTAAGGAAGTCAGCGATGTGATGGGCGTTCCGGCGCACATCAACGTCACCGAAGTCCGCAAGCCCGAGCTCGACGCACAGCTGGTTGCCGAGTCGATCGCGCAGCAGCTGGAGCGCCGCATCATGTTCCGCCGCGCGATGAAGCGTGCCGTCGGCAACGCGATGCGCCTGGGTGCGCTGGGCATCAAGGTGAACGTCGCCGGCCGTCTCAACGGTGCCGAAATCGCACGTTCGGAGTGGTACCGCGAAGGTCGCGTACCGCTGCACACGCTGCGTGCCGACATCGACTATGGCTTCGCTGAAGCCAAGACGACCTACGGCATCATCGGCATCAAGGTATGGGTCTTCAAGGGCGAGATCTTCGATTTCTCCCAGGTTGGCCAGGAAAAGCAGGACGACACGCCGCGCGCTGAGCGTGGTGACCGTCCGGACCGTGGCGACCGCAAGGATCGCAACGATCGTCCCGGTCGTGGCCGTCCGGCCCGCGAAGCGAGGTAATTGACCATGTTGCAACCCAAGCGAACCAAGTATCGCAAGATGCACAAGGGCCGTAACGACGGCCTGAGCTGGAGTGCGAATGCCGTCAGCTTCGGCGAGTACGGCCTGAAGTCGACGGCGACCGGTCAGCTGACCGCTCGCCAGATCGAGGCCGCGCGCCGTTCCATCAGTCGCTACGTGAAGCGTGGCGGCAAGATGTGGATCCGCGTGTTCCCCGACAAGCCGATCACCAAGAAGCCGATCGAAGTCCGAATGGGCTCCGGTAAGGGCAACGTCGAGTATTGGGTCGCCCAGATCCAGCCCGGCCGCATGATCTATGAAATCGAAGGTGTGGACGAAGCCACGGCACGCGAAGCGTTCCGTCTGGCCGCAGCCAAGCTTTCGGTCACCACCACTTTCGTGACCCGTACGGTGCGCTAATGGAACTCAAAGACCTCCGCGCGAAGTCGGCTGATGAGCTGAAGGCCCACCTGGCCGAACTGCACAAGGAGACGTTTGCTCTCCGCATGCAGAAGGCCACCGGCCAGCTCGCCAAGACCCACGAAGCCCGCCGCGTGCGCCGCGAGATTGCTCGCGTCAACACGCTGCTCGGGCAGAAGAAGTAAGGACCCGCCATGACCGACAACAAAACAGAGAAGGCGCTGCGCACGGTAGAAGGCCGGGTCGTTAGCAACAAGATGGATAAGACCGTGACGGTCCTCGTCGAGCGCCAGGTCAAGCACGCGCTGTACGGCAAGTACATCCGTCGCTCGACCAAGCTGCATGCCCACGACGCCGACAATTCGTGCAACGAGGGCGATATCGTCCGCGTGGCCGAATGCGCGCCGATGTCCAAGACCAAGAACTGGCGCGTGGTGACGATCGTCACCCGTGCGGCCGAATAAGAGGAGGGCTGACTCATGATCCAGATGCAGAGCTACCTCGACGTGGCTGACAATTCCGGTGCCAAGGAAGTGATGTGCATCAAGGTGCTGGGCGGCTCCAAGCGCCGTTACGCCGGCATCGGCGACATCATCAAGGTCACCGTGAAGGACGCGATTCCGCGCGGCAAGGTCAAGAAGGGCGACGTCTATGACGCCGTCGTGGTCCGCACCCGCAAGGGCGTTCGTCGTCCGGACGGCTCGCTGATCCGCTTCGACGGCAACGCCGCCGTGCTCCTGAACAACAAGCAGGAACCCATCGGTACCCGCATCTTCGGGCCAGTGACCCGCGAGCTGCGTACCGAGAAGTTCATGAAGATCGTCTCGCTCGCTCCTGAAGTGCTCTGAGCGGAGGAATTAAGATGAACCGTATCCGCAAGGGCGACCAGGTCGTCGTCACCGCTGGCAAGGACAAGGGCAAGAAGGGCGACGTCATCCGCGTCGCCGGCGACAAGGTCGTCGTGTCCAACGTCAACATCATCAAGCGCCACACCAAGCCGAACCCGCAGGCCGGCCAGCCCGGCGGCGTGATCGAGCGCGAGGCGCCGATTCACATTTCCAACGTGATGCTGTTCAACCCTGCCTCGGGCAAGGGCGAACGCGTTGCTTTCAAGGTGCTGGAGGATGGACGCAAATTGCGTGTGTTCCGCTCCAGCGGCGAGGCTATCTGACATGAACACCCGTCTCGAAAAGTTCTACAAGGACGAAGTCGTCCCGGCCCTGACCAAGAAGTTCGGTTACACGAACCCGATGGAAGTGCCGCGCCTGACCAAGATCACGATCAACATGGGCGTGGGCGAAGCCGCCACGAACAAGAAGATCCTGGAAAACGCCGTTGCCGACCTGACCAAGATCGCCGGCCAGAAGCCGATCGTGACGAAGAGCCGCGTGTCGGTGGCCTCGTTCAAGATCCGTGACGGCTGGCCGATCGGTTGCAAGGTCACGCTGCGCCGCGCGCATATGTTCGAGTTCCTCGATCGCCTGATCAACGTCTCGCTGCCGCGCGTCCGCGACTTCCGTGGCGTGTCGGGCCGTTCGTTCGACGGTCGCGGCAACTACAACATGGGCGTGAAGGAACAGATCATCTTCCCGGAAATCGACTTCGACTCCGTCGACGCCGTCCGTGGCATGGATATCGCCATCACGACCACCGCCAAGACCGACGCCGAAGCCAAGGCGCTGCTTGAAGCGTTCCGCTTCCCGTTCCGCAACTGATTTCAGAGATATAGATCATGGCCAAGACCTCGATGATCAACCGCGAAATCAAGCGGAAGAAGCTGAACAAGCAGCACGGCGCCAAGCGCCTGGCGCTGAAGAAAGTCATCTCCAGCACGACTGCGTCGTACGAAGAGAAGATCGAAGCGGCGACCAAGCTGCAGAAGCTGCCGCGCGATTCCTCGGAAAGCCGCCAGCGCAACCGTTGCGAACTGTCGGGCCGCGCTCGTGGCGTCTACCGCAAGTTCGGCCTCGGCCGCAACATGCTGCGCAAGGCGACCATGAACGGCGACGTTCCGGGCCTGCGCAAGGCTTCCTGGTAATCCAGTAGGCAAACAAGCCGGGAAGTCTGCTAGACTTGCCGGCTGCTCCAGGCGCCCGGCCCGGCTACCAAGCCAGGCTGGGCGTCACAACTGAAAGTATTCGCAATCCTGCGGATATCGGTGCACTCATAGGTGAATTTTCATGAGCATGACTGATCCCATCGCCGACATGCTGGTCCGCATGAAGAATGCGGCGGCCGTTCGGAAGCAGACGGTGAAGATGCCGTCGTCCAAGATCAAGACCGCGATCGCCACCGTCCTGAAGGACGAGGGCTACATCGCTGATTTCCGCGTGACCCCGAACGGCGCCAAGGCCGAGCTCGAAGTCGTGCTGAAGTACTACGAAGGCAAGCCGGTGATCGAGCGCCTCGAGCGCTTCTCGCGTTCGGGCCTGCGCCAGTACCGCGGCAAGGACGCGATCCCGAAGGTCCTCGGTGGCCTCGGCGTCGCCATCATTTCCACCTCGAAGGGCATCATGACCGATGCGCAGGCGCGCCAGCAGGGCGTCGGCGGTGAAGTCCTGTGCTTCGTGGCCTAACAGGAGCTCACTGAACATGTCTCGTGTAGCCAAGAAGCCGATCTCCCTGCCCAAGGGCGTCGAAATCAAAGTCGCCGCCGACAGCATCAGCGCCAAGGGCCCGAAGGGCACCCTGAGCGTTGGCAAGCCGGCCGGCATCGAACTGAAGGTCGAAGGCGATACCGCGCTGTTCTCGACCGAGAACGCAGAGCAGATCGCCCTCACCGGCACCCTGCGCGCGATCCTCGCCAACATGGTGAAGGGCGTTACCGAAGGCTTCGAGCGCAAGCTTGAGCTGGTCGGCGTCGGTTACCGCGCTGCCATGCAGGGCAAGGACCTGAACCTGTCGCTGGGTTTCTCGCACCCGGTGCTGTTCCAGACGCCGGAAGGCATCACCATCGCTACCCCGACCCAGACCGAAATCCTGGTCTCCGGTGCGGACAAGCAGCGCGTCGGTGAAGTTGCCGCCAAGATCCGTGGCTTCCGTCCGCCGGAGCCCTACAAGGGCAAGGGTGTGAAGTACGCCGGCGAAGTCATCATCCGTAAGGAAGCGAAGAAGGCCTAATCAGGCGTTCGGCTTCGAGGAACCAGATCATGAGCATCAAGAACACTGCCCGCCTGCGTCGCGCCAAGTCGACCCGCGCCCACATCCGCGATCTCGGCGTGCCGCGCCTGACCGTGCTGCGCACGGGCCAGCACCTGTACGCCCAGGTCTTCACTGCCGACGGCTCCAAGGTCCTGGCCGCCGCCTCGACCGTGCAGGCCGACGTCAAGGATGGCCTGAAGAACGGCAAGAATGCCGAAGCCGCCGTCAAGGTTGGCCACGCCATTGCCGCGAAGGCCAAGGCTGCCGGTATCGAGAAGGTCGCTTTCGACCGCTCGGGTTACCGCTACCACGGTCGCATCAAGGCCCTGGCCGACGCTGCGCGCGAAGGCGGCCTGCAGTTCTGATTTTCCGGGCGGGTGCTTACCCGCCCATTCGGGCTTGGGCAAGTGGCGGGTTGAATCCCGCTGCCTGCTTGAAAGCGCGGGGCCTAGCCTCCACGCAATGCCCACCTGCCGATGCGGACTGCATCGGGCGCGGCTCCGGATTGCCGGTTTCGCGAAGCATCCGAAGTACTCAACAACCATAAGCGGCCACGCCGCAAATCCATCAACTACCGAGTATTCGAAATGGCAGAAGAACAACGTGCACCGCGGGGCCGCGATCGTGATCGCAACCGCGAAGAAGTCGATGACGGCATGATCGAGAAGCTGATCGCGGTCAACCGCGTCAGCAAGACCGTCAAGGGCGGCCGCCAGTTCACCTTCACCGCGCTGACGGTGGTGGGCGACGGCAACGGCAAGGTCGGTTTCGGTTACGGCAAGGCACGCGAAGTGCCGGTCGCGATCCAGAAGTCGATGGAATATGCCCGCAAGAGCTTCGTCAATGTCGACCTGAACAACGGCACCCTGTGGCACGCGGTGAAGTCCGGCCACGGCGCGGCACGCGTGTTCATGCAGCCCGCTTCGGAAGGTACTGGCGTGATCGCCGGCGGCGCGATGCGCGCTGTCCTGGAAGCGGTTGGCGTCAAGAACGTGCTGGCCAAGGCCGTGGGTTCGCGTAACCCCATCAACCTCGTGCGTGCAACGCTGCGCGGCCTGGGCGAGATGCATTCGCCGGCCAAGATCGCGGCCAAGCGCGGCAAGAAGGTGGAGGACCTGAACCATGGCTAAGAAGGAAGCGGCAGCCGCCGGTACCGTCAAGGTGCGCCTGGTCAAGGGTCTGCGTGGCACCCAAGCCCGTCACCGTCTGTCGGTGAAGGCGCTGGGCCTGAACAAGCTCAACGATGTGCGTGAACTGAAGGACAGCCCGTCTGTGCGCGGCCTGATCAATCAGCTTCACTACCTCGTTCGCGTCGAGGAGTAATCAACATGCGTCTCAACACTCTGCAACCCGCCGACGGCGCCCGTACCGATCGCAAGCGCGTCGGTCGTGGTATCGGTTCGGGCCTGGGCAAGACCGCGGGCCGCGGCCACAAGGGTTCGTTCGCTCGTTCCGGCAAGGGCAAGATCAAGGCCGGCTTCGAAGGCGGCCAGATGCCGATGCAGCGTCGCCTGCCGAAGATCGGCTTCCGTTCGCTGATCAAGAAGGACACGGCCGAAGTGCTGCTGTACGCACTGGACAAGCTTGCCGCCGGTGAGATCGACCTGGCCGCCCTCAAGGCCGCCAAGCTCGTTCCGCCGAACGCCAAGCAGGCCAAGATCGTGAAGAAGGGCGAAGTCACCAAGTCGTTCACGCTCAAGGGCGTGACGGCGACGGCCGGCGCCAAGGCTGCCATCGAAGCAGCTGGCGGCTCGATCGCTTAAACACCCTCGCGTAGGGCGGAATCCGCACAGCGGCTTCCGCCTTTTGCGTTGAACGGCACGGCGGAATTGCCCTTGGCGGTTTCGCCCTACCGATGTAACGAATACCCACGGAGTTCCAGATGGCGAAAAGCAGCAACGCAATGGCAGGGCTCGGCGGCGGTCTCGGTAAGTTCACCGAGCTGCGTCAACGTCTGCTGTTCGTCGTCGGCGCGCTGATTGTCTACCGCATCGGTTGCTACATCCCGGTGCCGGGCGTCAATCCGGAAGCCATGCTCAAGCTGATGGAAAGCCAGAAGGGCACCATCGTGGACATGTTCAACATGTTCTCGGGTGGCGCGCTTCGTCGATTCAGCCTGTTCGCGTTGAACGTGATGCCGTACATCTCGGCGTCCATCATCGTGCAGCTGTTGACCCAGATCGTGCCGTCCTTCAAGGCCATCCAGAAGGAAGGCGAGTCGGGTCGTCGCAAGATCAACCAGTGGTCGCGCATGGGCGCGATTCCGCTGGCCGTATTCCAGGCGTGGGGCATCGCGACCGCGCTGCAGAGCGGCGGCGCCGCCAACGGCATCCAGGTCGTTTACAACCCGGGTCCGGGCTTCGTCCTTACCGCGGTGATTGCGTTGACCGCGGGCACGATGTTCCTGATGTGGCTGGGTGAGCAGATCACCGAGCGCGGCATCGGCAACGGCGTGTCGCTGATCATCTTCGCCGGCATCGTCGCAGGCCTTCCGGCCGACGTGCTGGGCATGTTCCAGCAGATCCGCAATGGCGACATGGGTGCGCCGTCGGCCCTGCTCATCGCCGCGCTGGTCCTGGGCTTCACCTTTCTGGTGGTGTTCGTCGAGCGTGGCCAACGACGCATCACGGTGAATTACGCGCGCCGCCAGGGTGGCCGCAGCGCGTACATGAACCAGTCCTCGTTCCTGCCGCTCAAGCTCAACATGGCCGGCGTCATTCCGCCGATCTTCGCGTCGAGCATCGTGATGTTCCCGGCGACGGCGGCAGCTTGGTTCAGTCAGGGCAGTTCGGCGACGTGGCTGCAGAAGGTCGCGCAGATGCTGAACTCCGGGCAGCCGCTGCACATGATCCTGTACGCGACCATGATTATTGGTTTTGCGTTCTTCTATACGGCGTTGGTGTTCAACTCGCAGGAAACGGCCGACAACCTCAAGAAGTCGGGCGCGCTGATTCCGGGCATCCGTCCGGGCAAGGCGACGGCGGACTACGTCGATGGCGTGTTGACCCGCCTGACCGCGGCCGGTGCGATCTACCTGGTAATCGTCTGCCTGTTGCCGGAAATCATGCGCACGCAGCTGGGTACCTCGTTCTACTTCGGCGGCACGTCGCTGCTGATCGTGGTGGTTGTGGTGATGGACTTCATCGCGCAGATCCAGGCGCACCTGATGTCGCATCAGTACGAAAGCCTGTTGAAGAAGGCGAACCTCAAGGGTTCCCGCGGCAGGTAACAAGAACAACGCGATACCGGCTCAGGCCGGTGTCGCAAAGGGCGGTCCGGGCGCACCCCGGCCGCAGCGGATCCCGGGCCTGGCCCAGGGATCCAGATGAGCGACCCGGGCGGCGTCTCGCGCACGGGTGGTTTCGGGCCTTTCGCGCGCCAGAGTAGCGCGCGGGGGCGGGCAGGGCAGGCACACCAAAGGTGCTTCGCCAGGTTCGTCCAGTCCGGGACTGTCGCTGGAGCATGGGCACACTCCCCATGCCGGGTATTTGGGACTTCGGTCCCGGTACTTCCAAGTAACCCGAGACCCTGTTAAAATCTCATGTTCACTCCGCCGGGTTCATAGCCTGGCCGTCAAACCAGTTGGAGAATCGCGTCATGGCGCGTATTGCTGGCGTCAACCTGCCTGCCCAGAAGCACGTCTGGGTCGGGCTGCAAAGTATCTACGGCATTGGCCGTACCCGTTCCAAGCAGGTCTGCAACGCCGCTGGCGTGACGCAGACCACCAAGATCCGCGACCTGTCGGAACCGGAAGTCGAACGCCTGCGTGGCGAGATCGCCAAGTTCGTGGTCGAAGGTGACCTGCGCCGCGAAATCGGCATGGCCATCAAGCGTCTGATGGACCTGGGCTGCTTCCGCGGCCTGCGTCACCGTCGCGGCCTGCCGCTGCGTGGTCAGCGCACCCGGACCAATGCACGTACCCGTAAGGGTCCGCGCAAGGCCATCAAGAAGTAAGGGGATAGATCATGGCCAAGCCGGCAGCAGCCGCTAAAACCAAGAAGAAGATCAAGCGAGTCGTCACCGACGGCATCGCCCACGTCCACGCTTCTTTCAACAACACCATCATCACGATCACCGACCGCCAGGGCAATGCGCTCTCGTGGGCGACTTCGGGCGGCGCGGGTTTCCGCGGCTCGCGTAAGTCGACCCCGTTCGCAGCCCAGGTTGCTGCCGAAAAGGCCGGTCGTGCTGCCCTCGATTACGGCCTGAAGACGCTCGAAGTGCGTATCAAGGGTCCGGGTCCGGGTCGCGAGTCCGCCGTTCGTTCGCTGAACAACGTCGGCTACAAGATCGCCAACATCATCGACGTCACGCCGATTCCGCACAACGGCTGCCGTCCGCCCAAAAAGCGTCGCGTCTGAGGAGCTGAAGACACATGGCTCGTTATATTGGTCCCAAGTGCAAGCTCTCCCGTCGTGAAGGCGCCGACCTCTCGCTGAAGTCGCCCGTCCGCGCTCTCGACTCGAAGTGCAAGCTCGAACAGAAACCCGGCCAGCATGGTCCGACTGCCCGCAAGGGCAAGCTGTCGGATTACGCCACCCAGCTGCGTGAAAAGCAGAAGGTCAAGCGTATCTACGGCCTGCTGGAACGTCAGTTCCGCAACTACTACAAGAAGGCGTCGAACAAGAAGGGCAACACGGGTGAAAACCTGCTGCAGCTCCTCGAGACCCGTCTTGACAACGTCATCTACCGCATGGGCTTCGCAGTGACCCGTCCGGCCGCTCGCCAGCTGGTCTCGCACCGTGGTGTCACGGTCAACGGCAAGTCGGTCAACCTGCCTTCGTACCAGGTCAAGGCCGGCGACGCGATCGCGCTGTCGGAACGCGCCCAGAAGCAGCTGCGCGTGCAGGAATCGCTGGGCGTCGCCGCCCAGATGGACCTGTCCCCGTCGTGGGTCGAAGTTGATGCCAAGAAGTTCGCTGGTGTGTTCAAGGCTGTGCCGGATCGCTCCGACCTGCCTGCCGACATCAACGAAGCGCTGATCGTCGAGTTGTACTCGAAGTAATGACGGCTGCGGCCTGAAAAGGCCGCTTCCGCCAAATCCCAGGCTGGTGCGTTCTGCGCGCCGGCCTCTCCCTTCGAGAGAGGGGAGCTCCAGAAGCCTCAGCCGATCGTCGTATACCCCCACGTACGTAGGCATTGCAGGAGAACGCAACAACATGACGGTTACCGCCAACCAGGTACTGCGCCCGCGTGGTCCCCAGATCGAACGCATCTCCGGCCATCGCGCCAAGGTCGTGATCGAGCCGCTTGAACGCGGCTACGGCCACACCCTCGGCAACGCGCTGCGTCGCGTGCTGCTGTCCTCGATCCCCGGCTTCGCGATCACCGAAGTCGAGATCGACGGCGTGCTCCACGAGTACACCACGGTCGAAGGCCTCGAAGAGGACGTGCTGGAAGTCCTGCTGAACCTCAAGGACGTCGCCATCCGCATGCACACCGGTGAGAGCTCCACGCTGTCGCTGGCCAAGCAGGGCCCCGGCATTGTCACCGCCGCCGACATCAAGACCGACCACAATGTCGAAATCCTGAATCCGGAACACGTGATCGCGCACCTGACCAAGGACACTGCGCTGAACATGCGTCTGAAGATCGAGCGCGGTTTCGGCTACCAGCCGGCCGCTGCCCGTCGTCGTCCGGATGAAGAAACCCGCACGATCGGCCGTCTGATGCTGGACGCCTCGTTCTCGCCGGTCCGCCGCGTTGCCTACGCCGTGGAAGCCGCGCGCGTCGAACAGCGCACCGACCTCGACAAGCTGGTTCTGGACATCGAAACCAACGGCACGATCGATGCCGAGGAAGCCGTGCGCACCGCCGCCGACATCCTCAGCGACCAGCTGTCGGTGTTCGGTGACTTCACCCATCGCGACCGCGGTGCTGCCAAGCCGCAGACCGGTGGCGTGGATCCGATCCTGCTGCGTCCGATCGACGATCTCGAGCTGACCGTGCGTTCGGCCAACTGCCTCAAGGCCGAGAGCATCTACTACGTCGGCGATCTGATCCAGAAGACCGAAGTCGAGCTGCTCAAGACCCCGAACCTCGGCAAGAAGTCGCTTACCGAGATCAAGGAAGTCCTCGCCCAGCGCGGCCTTTCGCTCGGCATGAAGCTCGAAAACTGGCCGCCGGCGGGCATTGCCTCGCACGGGATGATGGGCTAAAGCAACAAGCGGTCCCTGCCTTACGGTAGGGACCGCCGCAACACACGTCGACGGGCCAGAAGGCCCGCGGCACGCCGCCCAGGGAGGGTCGGCTCGGACCAACCGCAGTCCAATGTTCCAACGCCACGATGGCGACAGCGAAATACAACAGTTCCAACATTCATCAGGAATCCAACTCATGCGCCACCAGAAATCCGGACGTGCCCTCAGCCGCACCACTGCGCATCGCGAAGCGATGTTCAGCAACATGGCTGCCTCGCTGATCAAGCACGGTCTCATCCGTACCACCCTGCCCAAGGCCAAGGAACTGCGCCGCGTCGCAGAGCCGCTGATCACCCTGGGCAAGGTCGACGGCGTCGCCAACCGCCGCCTCGCTTTCTCGCGCCTGCGCGACAAGGAAGCCGTCGGCACGCTGTTCACCACCCTCGGCCCGCGTTACGCGACGCGTCCGGGCGGCTACCTGCGCATCCTCAAGTGCGGTTTCCGCGCTGGCGACAATGCGCCGATGGCCTATGTCGAGCTGGTCGACCGCCCCGACGCGGCCCAGTAAGACGCAAGTCACCTCCGTCCGCCGCCAGGTGGGCGACGCATAAGCCTCGGTCTCGCGACCGGGGCTTTTTGCGTTTCTGGTGCCTGTGGATGGATGCGGCCGGGAGCGCCGACCGCGGTGTCATGCACGCGCCTTTCGCTATCGAGATAATCCGCGGGAGCCAGCGCCGATCCCCATGCAGGCTGTAATTGTGTACATGGCTGCCAGCCTGCACTGTGTGCGCATGCGGATCGCGCCTCCGCGCCCGTGCATCGTTCAGGTGATCGATTAAGATGCGACGGAGGCCGGTAATGCGGCCAATGGGCGACGTACGCCGAAGGATGGGGAAGGGATGGGCAAGTTGCTGCGGGGCCTGCACAAGCTGGGCCTGGTGGAGCTGGATGAACGCGAAGCGGCCGGAAACCCGGTGTCGGCGTCAGAACTTCCGGCCAATCCCGATCCTGTGATGCCTGTCGTCGAACTTCCGCCGGCGCCGGTGGTGGTTCCCACCGACATCGTCGAGAACCGTCCCTTCGAAGACATCTACGCCGAGCAGCAGGTGCCCGGCTCGCCGTATACGGCCGAAAAGCTGCTGAAGGTGCTCGACGGCCTACGGGCGATGCAGCCGGAAATGCGCAAGACCGCCGTGCTGGCGATCGACAGCGCCGATGACACCTGGGCTGTGGAAGACGCCGTGCTGGACGCCATGCGCAAGGTCAAGGCGCTCGAGAACACCAAGCAGGGCCTGTTCCAGGCCGCGCAGTCGGCCAATGCCAATGCGCAGTCGGAACTGGAAGCTCGCGAAAAACTGCAGCAGGAGACCATCGCCCACATCCGCGGCCAGATCGCCGAGATGGAAGCGATGCTCGCCCGCGAGGTGGAAGGCGCGACCAGGGACAAGGCCGACATCCAGGCCGCCAAGCGCGCGACCGAAGAGGCCTGCCTGCGCGAGCGCATGCGCATCGACGCCCAGATCGAACTTCTGCAGCAGATCCCGCAGACCTTCGGCAACGACGGCGCGCCCGCCGCGTAAGCACCCACTCAACCGGCGCGCCGCCGCACCAGGTGGCGTGCCCGCTGTCGGATCACAAGGAGAACGCGTTCCATGGCCAAACTGACTCCCCTCGCCAAGGGCCTGATTACTGTCGCCATCCTCGGCGTTGCCGGCGCCGGCGCCTGGCACCTGGGCCTGAAGAAGCTGGTCAACCGCGGCGGTACGACCGACGTCGCCGCGACCAAGGGCAGCGATGCGTCTTCCGCGTCGACCCCTTCCAGCAACAACGGCACCGGAACCGGCCCGCTGGGCTCGCCCGGCAATCCGCTCAAGGTGAGCATCGTCAGCTTCCACGGCTACGCGCCGGCGCTGGTCGCCAACGGCAAGTCGCTCAAGACGCAGGCAGGCTCGATCTTCGAGCGCAATGGTGTGAACGTCGAGCTGGTGATCCAGGACGACATCCCCACGCTGTCCACGATCTTCGAGTCCGGCGCGGCGCAGTGCGCCTGGCGCACCTCGGACTTCTGGGCGCAGGAACAACCCAACCTGCGCAATGCCGGACGCGACGCGCGCGCGGTGATGATCGTCGACAACACCCAGGGCGCCGACGCGATCATCGCGCGCGATCCCGCGGTCGGCCGCGTCGAAGACCTCGCCGGTCGCAAGGTCGCGCTGCTGCAGTACACCCCGTCAGACGGCATGACCATCGACGCGGTGGACAATTCCAGCCTCAGCGCCCGCCGCAAGGAATCGGTGAAGTACGTCTACATCAACGCCGAGGAAGGCACTGCCGGCGTCCGCGCAGCGCTGGAATCGGGCAACGTCGATGCCGCCGCGCTGTGGGATCCGGACCTGTCGCTCGCGCTGAAGAACATTCCCGGTGCGCACGTCGTCTATTCGACCAAGACTGCGACCAACCTGATCTACGACGTGATGGTCTGCGACAGCCGCGTGCTGAACGATGCCGCCAACACCGATGCGATCCAGGGCTTCGTCTCCGGTTGGATGGAAGGCGTGGAAGCGTCCAAGCGCAACCCCGACGAAGCCGTCGACGCGCTGGTCAAGACCGAAGAGTTCTTCACCCTGCTGGCGAAGGACCAGGGTCGTGGTTTCGTGAAGGCGCTGTTCTCCAACCTGGTCTGGACGGGCCTGGACGACAACGCCCGCATCCTCGGCCTGGCCGGCGGCACCAACCACTACGAGCGCGTGTACCACCGCTTCGACGAGATCTACCGCAAGGCCGGCGCGCTGGCCAACCCGAACTCGCCGGTGATCAACCCGCAGGATTCCTTCGACTACCGCTTCATCCGCAAGCTGCTGGAAAAGAACCAGGCCGCGCAGCAGGCGGCCGCCAAGCCGGAGTTCACCTTCACCGAATCCGAGCGCGCGGAGGCGACTGAAACCGAAGCCGCCGTCACCAAGCCGGTGATCGTGGGCTTCTCCAGCGGCAGCGCGTCGCTGACCAAGCGTGCGGAGAAGACCATCAACGACGAGATGGTGCCGTTCATCGAGAACAACGGTTCGGCGTATTTCGAAATCTCCGGCAACACCGATGCCACCGGCTCGCGCGACACCAACATGCGCCTGTCGAAGCAGCGCGCGCAGGCAGTGGTGGAGTACCTCGTGTCCCAGTGGGAATTCGACCGGGCCCGTTTCACCGTGGTCGGCAACGGTCCGGACAAGCCGCTGTGCGATGAAGGCAATCCCGGCGCCGAAGGCCTGGGCCTGGAGGACTGCCGCGCGTCCAATCGCACCACGCGCATTGGCGTGCACACGCGCTGATCGGCTCGCAGCGGGTGCCGACTGTGTTCCGGAGGCAATGGAACACAGTCCAGGCAGCGAAGTTGGCGGCCGCATTCCATCGATAGCGTGAACAGGTAACGAGTCAGGCGATGACCGAAAGCAACTTCTGGAACCCGTACGCACCACTGACCGCCGGCACGCGCCGTGGTCTGGGCATTGGTGCGGTGATCGCCGTGCTGGTGATCTGGGGTGCGCTGGCCGGCCTGGCGATCGTCGGCCCTAACAAGCTGCCTGCGCCGTGGAGCGTGGCCAAGGCGCTCGCCTACCTCGCATGGGATGGCGAGCACGGCCGCAGCCTGCTGTTCAACGCGACGCTGGCTTCGGTCGGACGCATCCTTGCCGCGGGCGCGCTGGTGGTGGCCATCGGCATTCCCGCCGGCGTGGTGATGGGGGCGTCACCGAAGATCAACGCGATGCTGTCGCCGCTCGTCGATCCGTTCCGTTCCGCACCGGTCGTCGCGCTGCTGCCGATCATGGTGATGTGGTTCGGCATCGGTGAATCGATGAAGGTGCTGTTTCTCTACGCTGGCGCCGTCGTGTACCTGGTGCCGATGGTGCGCGACGCCATCCAGGCCGTCCCGCAGGCGTACTGGATAAGTGCGCGCGACCTGGGCGCCACGCCGTGGGAAGCCGTCCGCCACGCCGTGCTGCCGATCGCGATGCCGCGAATTGCCGACGCCGTGATCGTGGCGACCTCGGTGATGTGGACCTACATCACCGTCGCCGAATACGTAAACGCCGGCGAAGGCCTCGGCCAGATGATCCAGAACGCGCGTCGCTTCTCGGCGATGGACCAGGTATTCGCGGGGATCATTGTGATCATCGCGTTTGCCCTCATCACCTATCAGCTGATGCGCTACGTGAAGCGCCGCCTGTATCCGTGGGAAACCGAAGCATGAGCACGCCGGAACCTGTCGCCTCCGCTACCGCGACATCGCCCGCCACGGTTAGCCTGGAACTGCGCGAGATCGTGCAGGAATATCCGAGTGCCGACGGCTCGGGCGTTACCCGCGTGGTCGACACCCTGAGCCTTCGCTACGAACGTCCCGGCATCAACATGCTGCTGGGCCCGTCAGGCTGCGGAAAATCCACCATCCTGCGCATGATGGGTGGCGTTCGGCCGATCGGCGTCACCACGCCGACATCGGGCACGGTACTGGTCGATGGGCAGCCCTGTGTGGGCGCGCACGACGACTCGGTGATGGTGTTCCAGCGCTATGCCAATCGCCCGGACCTGTCGGTGCGCGACAACGTCGCATTCCCGTTCCGCCTTGATCTGTGGCGCAACCGCGTGCCCAAGACGGAATGGTCGAAGCGCGTCGACGACATGCTCAATGCCGTCGGTTTGTGGGAGCACCGGGACCTGCGTCCGTCGCAGCTCTCCGGTGGCCAGAACCAGCGTGTCGCACTGGCGCGTGCGCTGGTGCTGGAGCCGCGCATCCTGCTGATGGACGAACCGTTTGGCGCGCTGGATGCGCAGACCCGGGTGGAGATGCAGCAGTTGTTGAATTCGTTGTACGAGCGTCGCCCGTGCCTGGTGGTGTTCGTCACCCACGATGTGACCGAAGCGTTGACCCTGGGCGATCGTGTCACCGTATTGTCGACACAGCCGGCGCGCATCGCCGACGATTTCACCATCGACGAGCCGCGGCCACGCGGCAATGCATGGCAGCGAGCGACCGACACCGTGAAGCTGGAGGAGCGCGTACTCGCCCAGCTGCACGCCAAGAGCACGGGTCGTGGCAGCGTGAAGGTTTCGATCTAGGCATGATCCCGTCGTGAGCAGCACCGACCCCAAAGACAAACCCTCCTACCTGGGCGCGATGCTCTCGCATCCGACCAATATCAACATTGGTCTGGTGTCGATCATTTCCGCCACGGTGCTCTCGTTTCCCTTCGGACTGGCGGGCGCGATACTGCCGTTGTTCGCGTTCGGTGCGGGCGAAGCCATCGCGGCGTTGTTCATCCCTGCCTCGCCGACGTTCCGCGACAAAGTGGATCGACGCTACCGGAGCGAGCAGCGCGAAGCCCGCATCGCCCATCTGCGCGGTGAGATCCTGGCGCGCTGCGGCGAGAGCCACAGCAACTGGAACATCTTCCATCGACTGCGCGAACGTGTGGAGTCCGTGGCCGAGTTGCTGCAGCACCGCGACACATCGCTGGAAACGCACGAACTGGAAAAGCTCCGGGATTCCTGCGGCGATTACCTGGGCCTGTGGCTGGCGGAACTGAGCATCGACGAGCGACTGGATTCGGCCGACGTCGGCAGCCTGCAACGTCGTGCCGGCGACCTGGCCAAGCGCATCGAGGCCGGCGATCCCGATCGTCGCAGCCTGGTCAAGGCCAAGACCGACATCGAGGAGCTGGTGCAGCGCCATCGCCGCCTGTCCAGCCGCAAGGCTGCGGTCGACGCGGCGATGTTGTCGCTGCCCGACACGGTGGAAGAGATCTACCAGACCCTGATCACCACGCCCGCCGCCGGCGATGCGCGTGGCCAGCTGCAGGAAGCAATCGAGCGCCTGCGGATGGAAGAAGAACTGGACGACAGCAGCTACGCGGAGCTCGACCAGGTGCTGCCCAATCGCGCCGCGCGCGTCGCAGCCACCCGTCTCCAACAGTAAATCCAACACTGAAATCCAATACGGACTCCCAGGGAATGAGCAACGTAACCGTCGCCGAACTCAAGCAACTCTGCGATTTCGAGCAGCACCAGCGCATGGTCCATGACACGCTGGCCGGCGCGCTCGGCGATGCCGCGTCGCGCCTGCGTTTCCTGGGGCGCTACACCAGCTGGAACGGGTTCTTCGGATCGGGCGTGGCCGCGCTGGCAGGCAAGATCGGCCGCTCGCGCGGGTGCTTCATCGACACGACGCAGCCGATTGCCGCATTGGCGGATCGCAGCGTGTACGTGGCCAGCTTTTTCTTCGATGCCGCCCGCGACGAATTCGACGATCGCGACACCGTGCACCGCGACACCCACCGTTGCCTGGCGCAGTCGATGCTCAAGGGGCTTATCGATTTCGAAGCCGGCCAGCAGCAACTGGACGATGCGGCGATCGTGTCGCTGTTGCAGGATCCGTCGTGGCTCGCGGACCTCAATCGCCACGTTGCCACCGGCTACGGTGTCGGTTCGCCGGACGACCTGGGCAACATCTTCGCCGGCATCGGCTACCACATGGGTTCGGAACTGCTGGCCGACCAGGAGTTCACCATCATCGATCGCACCCTGCGCGAACTCGCGCCGGATCTGGTCGCCTACCTGGATGGCGCGAAGGTCAACATAGCCGGGCAGGAGCACCGCGCCTACCAGTGGATCGCGATCCATTCCGGCCACGGTGGCGGCGCGGAGGCGGATCATTTCGAATGGGCCACGCAGGGCGCACGACTGGCATTCCGCTTCGTGCCGGAGAAATACCATGGTCCGGTGCGCGAGCTGCTGCACCAGGGGTTTCGCGATTTCGCCCGCGACCATCGCGAATTCTTCCAGCGGGTCAATAGCTGATCGATAGGCCGGCTGATCGGGAAGCAGGATTTCAACAACGGCAGGGCGACTCCATGAAACCGGGCGCGCTGTCGACGCAAGAACAACAGGTCCCATGTTTCGCCCGGGACGACACATCAATGACAGGAGCACCACCATGAGTTCGATCAACCTGATGGCACGCCTGGGCAACCTGTGGCGCGGTTTCGTGTCGCTGTGGGTGTCCGACATCGAGAAGAACCACCCGGAAATCGCCTACGAGAACGCGATCCGCGGCATGGTCGACAAGTACACCAAGCTGCGCAGCGCAACTGCGGCCATCGTGCGTCGCCGCGAAGACATCGACGCGCGTCTGTCGGCCGAGCGACGTTCGCTGGAGCAGGTGAGCCGCGACCTCGAGGCCGCCTTGTCCACGCAGCAGGATGACCTGGCGCTGATCCTGATCCAGAAGAAGGAAGCGCTCGACGCCGCCATTGCCGAACTCAACAACGACATGCAGCAGGCCAACGGCGATGCCGAGGAAGCCAAGAGCGCGCTGCTGTCGGTCAAGAGCGAGATCGACAAACTCAAGGCGGAGCGCGACCGCATGCTGGCGCAGATGAAGAGCGCGCAGGCACGCCTGGCGGTCCAGTCGCAGCTCGACGGTCTGTCCGTCGATGCGGAAGTGCAGGCGCTGGACAAGGTGCGCGAGCACATCAAGAACACCGTGTCCGAAGCCAAGCTGGCCCGCGAGCTGCACGAGTCCGACCTCGACGTGCGTCTGAAGAAGCTACAGGGCCAGAGCGGCAACATCACCGCGCAGGCAAAGCTTGATGAGCTCAAGCGCCAGCGCGCCGCGCAGGCCAGCACGCAACGGCAGATGTAATCGTCGCGCCGTCCTCGCGTTCGCGGGGGCGGCGAATCCAGGGATCAAGGAACACGAATGACCGACACCCCCGCCAGCAAGCCATCGCTGCCCGCCTGGGCCGAAAGCCTGCGCCGCAAGTACCTGGGCGGCGAGACCGGCATGTTCGTGCTCCATCGCAACGTCTTCGACGAGATTCTCTACGACGGCAAGTTGTACGGCGTCATCGACTTCCTCGCTGATGTCCTGCTGGCGGGCAACAAGCAGCAGGTCACGGTGTTCGATCCGTCCGAGGGGTTGCGGTCGCTCGGCGATGACCGCGTCGCGACCGAAGCGGCGTTGCGCGCCACCGCCGACGGCGTCGATCCGCTCGCCTTCATCGAGCGCCGCCTCGCCGGCGGCGTGCACAACGCGGTGATCATCAACTACGCCGGCAGCGTCGCTCCCGTCGGCGAAGAGAACCTGCTGTCGCAGCAGGACCGCATCAACGCCATCCGCCTGCACCGCTGGTCGCAGAGCGACTGGTTGGCCGGCGGCGACAACATCGTCTTCCTGCTCAGCGAATCGCTGGCTGAGCTCAACGCCAAGCTGGTCGCCAATCCGCGCATCGCGGTGGTGGAAATCCCGCTGCCCGACGCGACCGAACGCGCCGCGATCATCCGCCACTGCGACGACGACATCGACGCGGCGCACGTGTCGCGACTGGCTGAGCACAGCGCCGGCCTGCGCGCGGTGCAGATCGCGCAGATCCTGCGGCCACGCGCCGACAAGGGCATGGACGAAGCCGATCGCCGCGCACTGGTGCTGAAGCTGTTGGGCGACAGCCCCAACGCCGTCGCGCGCGCGGAAAAGCTGACCGCCGTGACCGCGGGCATGGATGCCGAGGAAATCCGCAACCTGATCAATCCGGAACACCCGCTGCCCGAGCACGACGATCTGGATCCGTACGCGGACGTGATCGAACTGGTGCACCGGCGCAAGCGCGAGATCATCGAAAAAGAATGCGCGGGCCTGATCGAGTTCGTCGATGCGCGCCATGGCATGGATGCGGTCGGCGGCAACGCCGCGATCAAGGCGGAACTGCTGCGCGTGTCTGAAGCGCTGAAATCCGGCGACAGGCGTCGCGCGCCGATGGGCATGCTGTTCGTTGGGCCGATGGGTACCGGCAAGACGTTCGTCGCCAAGGCTTTCGTGAAGACCTCCGGCCTGAGCGCGGTGACGCTGAAGAACTTCCGCTCCAAATGGGTGGGTTCGACCGAAGCCAACCTGGAGAAGGTGCTTGGCATGGTCAAGGCGCTGGGTCCGACCATCCTCATCATCGACGAGGGCGATCGCAGCTTCGGCAGCCAGTCCGAGGACAGCGATGGCGGCACGTCGTCGCGCGTGATCGCCCGCATCAAGGAATTCATGAGCGACACCGACAATCGCGGTGTCGTGCTGTTCGTGCTGATGACCAATCGCCCGGACAAACTGGACGTGGACATCAAGCGCGCCGGCCGCCTGGACGTGAAGATTCCCTTCTTCTACATGGACACGCGCGAGGACGTTGCCGCCGTGCTCGCGGCATTGTGCCGCCGCTACGAGATCGGCATCAGCGAGGCCGAACTGGTCGCCGCGCCGTTGCTGGACAGGCTGGTCGGCTACTCCAACGCGGATCTTGAAGCCGTCGTGCTGCAGGCCCTCGCCGTTGCGCAGCGCGATGAGTGCGACGCCGGCTGGAAGCAGTTCGAGGAAGCCGCCGGCGACTACCTGCCGTCGCGCGATGCGCGGATGCTGGAATACATGGAGCTGCTGGCGGTGTTCGAGTGCTCGCGTCGCAGCATGCTGCCCGCGAAATACCGCGACCTGCCTTCCGACCAGTTGCGCGATGCACTGGCGCAGATCAAGCAGGAACTTCGTCTCTGACCCTCCCGTCCCCCAAGGAGAACCACCCCATGAATGATCTCACCCCGCAGCAGGCCCGCACGATTGCCCATGGCCTGTACGAACTGGCCCGCGCCGACGGCGTGCATCCGGCCGAAACCCTGCTGGTGCAGGAGTTCTTCGCCGCCGCGCAGGGCGAATTCGCAGGTCACGGCGACCTGTCGAGTTTCACCGCCACGACGTTCGATGCCGCAGCGGCCGCGCAGGTGCTGGATTCGCTCGAACTCAAGGGCGTGTTCCTGCATTCGTGCGTGCTGCTGGCCTATGCGGACGGCAAGTACACGGCCGCCGAACGCGCCAAGGTGGCGGAGTTCGCCAAGGTGCTGGGCGTGACCGCCGAGCAACTGGCGTCGATCGAGGAAGGCGTCGGCGACCACCTGCTGCAACAGATCGCCCGCATCGAGAACGTGGATGCGCTGGGTGAAGTCGCGCGGGAACTCAAGCAGTCCTGAGTCGTCCAAGCCATCAGCCCGTCCAATCCATCAGCCCGCGTTCGCGCCACCACGAGTCACCCGCAATGAAGCTCAATCCCTTCGCCTGGTCCTACCGCGCGCAATGCGCACTCGCTGTGGCTGCCTGCGCGGCATTGCTCGGCTACGCGTTCCACACGCAGTTCCGTGAGGTGAATCCGCTGGAGCCATGCAATCTGTGCATCTTCCAGCGCGCGGCGTTCTTCGGCACGGCGATGGTGTTCCTGGTCGCGGCGCTGCACGGGCCGGTGAAGGCGGGTTGGCGGCGGTTCTACGGCGTGCTGGGTCTGCTCACCGCGGGCATTGGCGTTGGCATCGCCGCGCGCCACGTGTGGATCACGACGCTGCCGCCGGACAAGGTGCCCTCGTGCGGTGCGCCGCTGGAATTCATGGTCCAGATGAGCGGCTGGCTCGGCGCGATACAGAAGGTGATGACCGGCTCGGGCGAGTGCGCGAAAGTGACCTGGACCTTCCTCGGCCTGTCGATGCCGGCGTGGAGTCTGGTGTGGCTGGCGGCACTGCTGCTGTGGGCCGGGTACGTGGGTTTCCGTCGCCGCTGAGGTCGGTGGGTGCCGCGACGGCCCTCGCCGTCGCAGGAATCATTTCAACCGAAACCTTGACGCCCGGTTTCGATCATGGCCAAACGCCATGAGAGGTTGCGGAAGCAACCGTTGCAGCAGCGGGAAATCGGGCGGATGATGGGAATTCGCTGCGATGCAGCATCCTTTCCACTCACAAATTCACGCCCCATGTCCGCCTCCGATCGCAATCTCCGCGCAGTGAACTTGCCGAACGACTGGTCCCCGGTCAGCTGGCGCAGCCGTCCCGCGCTGCAGATGCCGACGTATCCGGACGCGGCCGCGCTGGAAGGCGTGCTGCAGGAAATGCATGCACTGCCGCCGCTGGTGACGTCGTGGGAGATCCTCGCGCTGCAGAAGCAGATCGCCGAGGCGCAGGAAGGCAAGCGCTTCCTGTTGCAGGGTGGCGACTGCGCGGAAGTGTTCGACGGCTGCACGCCGGAAGTCATTTCCAACCGGCTCAAGGTGCTGCTGCAGATGAGCCTGGTGCTGGTGCACGGGCTGCGTCTTCCGGTGGTGCGCGTCGGGCGGTTCGCCGGGCAGTACGCCAAGCCGCGTTCGACCGATACCGAAACCCGCGACGACCTGACGCTGCCCAGCTACCGCGGCGACATCATCAACGGCCCGGATTTCACCCTGGAAGCGCGCACGCCCGATCCGCGCCGCATGGTCAAGGCGCACGCGCGATCGGCGATGACGATGAATTTCATCCGTTCGCTGATCGATGGCGGCTTCGCCGACCTGCACCATCCCGAGTACTGGAACCTGAGTTGGGTCGACCACTCTCCGCTCGCCGATGAGTACCAGCGCATGGTCGATGGTGTCGGCGATGCCGTGCGTTTCATGGAAACGCTGTCGGGCGCCGAAGTGCACAACCTCAACCGCGTGGAGTTCTATACCTCGCACGAAGCGTTGCTGCTGCCGTACGAGGAATCGCAGACGCGCCAAGTCCCGCGCCAGTGGGGCTGGTTCAACCTCAGCACGCATTTCCCGTGGATTGGCATGCGCACCGCGCAGCTGGATGGCGCGCACATCGAGTATTTCCGCGGCATCCGCAACCCGATCGGCCTGAAGGTGGGGCCGTCGGTGACACCGGACCAGCTGATGCGCGTGATCGACGTGCTCAATCCGGACGACGAGCCCGGTCGCCTGACCCTGATCCATCGCATGGGTGCGGGGCAGATCGCGCAGAAGCTGCCTGCCCTGCTGGATACCGTGAAGCGCGAAGGTCGCCGCGTGCTGTGGATCTGCGATCCGATGCACGGCAACACCGAAAGCACCAGCAACGGGTACAAGACGCGACGCTTCGACAACATCCGTGGCGAGCTGGAACAGGCGTTCGACCTGCATGCAGCAGCCGGCACGCGTCTGGGTGGCACCCACCTCGAGCTTACTGGCGAGGACGTCACCGAATGCCTCGGCGGTGCGCGCGAACTGACTGAAACCGATCTCGAACGCGCCTACCGTACCTGCGTGGATCCGCGCCTCAATTACGAGCAGGCGCTGGAGATCGCGATGCTGATCGTTCGCAAGCAGGCGCAGATCGCGCGGCCTGCCTGAGCGTTGAGCGCGTCGTTGAACGCGCAGTGTTGAATCACGCGGCGCTGCCAACAGGCAGCGCCGTTTTCGTTTGCGGCGTGCCGTGCCGACGGATGCAACGCGAATACTGTCGCAACGCGAACCAGGCTCTGGCTTATTTCGCGGCGGTGCGATTCGCAGCCGGACGCAGCGTGGCAAGGAATTGCGGCGGCTTGCGCGCCTTGCTGGCCTGCTCGAATGCGTAGCCCAGCTCGATCAGGCGCGGCTCGCTCCACGCAGTGCCCATGAACACCACGCCCATCGGCAGACCGTTCGCATCGGCCATGGGCACGGTCAGGCTCGGGTAGCCGGCGACGGCTGCGGCGCTGAAGCCGGTCGTGATCGACGGATCGCCATTGATCATGTCGGCGACCCAGGCAGCCGGCGCCGCGGGCGCGATCAGCGCATCCAGCTGCTGCGCCTGCAGGGCGGCATCGATCCCCTGCGGACCGGCAAGCCGGCGGATGCTGCTGCGGGCGTCCAGGTAGACCGGATCACTCAGCGGACCCCGGGCGTCAGCCTGCTCGAAGAGGTCCTGACCGAAATACGCCATTTCGTCGCCGGCGTGGCGCTTGTTGAAGTCGATGATGTCCGCCAGCGTGCGTACCGGCGCTTCGCGTGCGGCGAGGTAGTGCTCGAGCCCGGCCTTGAACTCACGGGTCAGGACTTCGAGCTCCCCCGCGCTCCATTGGCCGTCAGTCGGAATCTGCGCGTCCACGACCATCGCGCCGGCGCGCCGGAGCGTGGCGATGGTTTTTTCCATTGCGGCATCGACGGCGGCATCGGTGCCCGGCGGCTGGCGCAGAACGCCGATGCGCGCGCCGCGCAGGGCGTTCGCCTTCAGGTGCAGCGGGTAGTCGAACACCGCGTGGCCCACGCTGTTGGCCGTTGCCTTGTCGCCCTCGTCGCGGCCTACCATCGCCGCCAGCAGGAAGGCGACATCGGCGACGCTTCGCGCCATCGGGCCGGCGGTGTCCTGGCTGCTGGAGATCGGGATGATGCCGTTGCGGCTGACCAGGCCTACGGTCGGCTTCAGGCCGACCAGGCCGGTCAGCGACGCCGGGCAGATGATGCTGCCGTCGGTTTCGGTGCCCACGCCCGCCGTCGCCAGACTGGCGGCGATCGCGCTGGCCGTGCCGGAACTGGACCCGCAGACGCTGCGATCGAGCACGTACGGGTTGCGGGTCAGCCCGCCGCGCGCACTCCAGCCCGACGTCGAATGCATGGAGCGGAAATTCGCCCATTCGCTGAGGTTGGTCTTGCCCAGGATCACAGCGCCAGCGGCGCGCAAGCGTTCCACCAGGAAGGCGTCGCGCTTGGGTCGATGATTCGCCAATGCCAGCGAACCGGCGGAATTCACCATCGGCGTCGCATCGATGTTGTCCTTGAGCAGGATCGGGACGCCGTGCAGCGGGCTGCGCACGCGACCTGCCTGGCGTTCCGCGTCGCGCGCGTCGGCTTCCTTGAGCGCGTCGGGATTGAGTTCGATCACCGCGTTGAGCTTCGGTCCGGCATCGTCGATCGCGGCGATGCGCTCCAGGTAGGCCTGCGTCAGCGCGTGGCTGTTGGTTTCGCCGCGTGCCATGCGCGACGACAGGTCGGCGATGCCGATCTCGGTGACGTCGAGTCCCGTGGAGGCCGCGGTCGCTGCAGCCTGCGCAGCGGATTCGCCCGGCGTAGTGGAATTCAATCCACCGAGCCGATCGCAGGCGCCGAGCGCGGCGATCACGGCAAACGTCAATGCGGCAGTGCGCGCGGCGCGCCCGCAGGCAAGCCGGTACTGGACAGACATGGTGTTCCCCCTGGCCGCGGCAGATGCGGGCCATTCAGCATCGCCCGCGGGGCGTGGCGGCAACAAGGGCGGGAGCGCGGTGAAGCTGTGGCTGCCGTCACGTTGTGACGGATCCGCCTTCGATTGTCATGAGAAGCGGGCGCCTTGGTGCTTCAGGAAGATTGTTTTTACCCGGCGACCAGTGGAGCGGGGCGTCGGCGGCTCAGTAGCGCCGCTTGAGTACGTCGCGCGCCAGGACCCAAACGACCAGGATGTTGATCGCCAGTACCGCGATCGCGGGCCAGCCCGGGTGGCGGATGAGCGCGTAGATGTCGAAGGGCAGGTAGATCGCGGCGGCCACGGCGCCCAGCCACGAGGCCCAGGCCTTGTCTCGCCACAGGCCCCAGGCTTCGGCCAGGTGCAGGATGCCGTACGCGCACACGGCGGCGGCGGCCAGGTGTACGCCATCTGGACTGATCGCATGCGCCAGCCATGCCATCGCGCCGTGTTGCGGGTCCAGCTGGAACTGCTCGATCAGGGCATGCGCCCAGCGCTTGAGCGGAACCGGTCCGATCAGCTCCAGCCCGGTCCCTGCCAGCAGGGCAAGCAGGCCCTTGACGAGCTCGAGCACGGCAATGGCCCGCAGGCCCGGGTGGGCCCGCGGATTGGGGTCGTAATGCGGATGCGGCAAATGGTTGCGATCGGACATCAGGCGCGCAGGCTAACCACTTGCGCGCGTCGCGTCGACCGCAGCCGCGTGGCATGCGTGTGACGCGACGCTGCTTCCATGCCGCTTGCTACCGTCAGGCGGCGCGCGAGGCGCGCTTGCGATCGCTTTCGGTGAGGAACTTCTTGCGCAGGCGGATTTCCTTCGGCGTGACTTCGACCAGTTCGTCGTCCTCGATGAAGTCCAGCGCCTGTTCCAGCGTGTACTTGATCGCCGGGCTGAGCTGGATCGCGTCATCCTTGCCCGAGGCGCGCATGTTGGTCAGCGGCTTGGGCTTGATCGCGTTGACGGTGAGATCGTTGTCCTTGGAGTGGATACCGACCAGCTGGCCTTCGTACACCTGGTCGCCTTCGGCGGCGAACAGGCGTCCGCGCTCCTGCAGCGGCCCAAGCGAGTAGGCCGGAGTGGTACCGGCGGCATTGGCGATCATCACGCCGTTGATGCGCTTGGCGATCGCGCCGGTTTCCTTCGGGCCGTAATGGTCGAACACGTGGAACAGCAGGCCCGAACCCTGGGTCAGGGTGCGGAACTCGTTCTGGAAGCCGATCAGGCCACGCGCCGGGATCATGTAGTCCAGGCGCACGCGACCCTTGCCGTCGGGTTCCATGTTCTTGAGCTGGGCCTTGCGGGTGCCGAGCTTTTCCATGACGCCGCCCTGGTGCTGGTCTTCGATGTCGACCACCAGCTGCTCGACCGGCTCCATCTGCTGGCCGTCGATCTGCTTGATGATGACTTCCGGGCGCGACACGGCCAGCTCGAAGCCTTCGCGGCGCATGTTCTCGATCAGCACCGACAGGTGCAGCTCGCCACGGCCGGAGACCAGGAACTTGTCCGGGTCCGAACCTTCCTCGACCTTCAGCGCGACGTTGTGCAGGGTTTCGCGTTCCAGGCGCTCACGCAGCTGGCGGCTGGTGAGGAACTTGCCGCCGCTGAGGTCCTTGTGACCGGCGAACGGCGAGTTGTTCACCTGGAAGGTCATGCTGATGGTGGGTTCGTCCACGGTCAGCGCCGGCAGCGCTTCCGGGGTGTCCAGCGCGCAGACGGTGTCGGAGATCGACAGGTCGGCGACGCCGGAGATGGCGACGATGTCGCCGGCTTCGGCTTCCTCGGTTTCGATGCGCTCCAGGCCCATGAAACCGAGCACCTGCAGGACCTTGCCCTGGCGCTTCTTGCCTTCGCGGTCGACGACGCTGACCGGCATGTTGCGGCGGACCTTGCCGCGCTGGATGCGGCCGATGCCGATCAGGCCGACGAAGTTGCTGTAGTCCAGCTGGCTGATGCGCATCTGGAACGCGCCATCCGGGTCGACGGACGGCGGCGCGACGTGCTTCATGATCGCTTCGTACAGCGGGGTCATGTCGCCGTCGCGCGCGGCGTCATCGAGGCTGGCGTAGCCGTGCAGCGCCGAGGCGTACACGATCGGGAAGTCGAGCTGCTCGTTGGTGGCGCCGAGCTTGTCGAACAGGTCGAACACCTGGTCGATCACCCAATCCGGACGCGCGCCCGGGCGGTCGATCTTGTTGACGACGACGATCGGCTTGAAGCCCATCGCGAACGCCTTCTGCGTGACGAAGCGCGTCTGCGGCATCGGGCCATCCATCGCGTCGACGAGGATCAGCACCGAGTCGACCATCGACAGCACGCGCTCGACTTCGCCACCGAAGTCGGCGTGTCCAGGGGTGTCGACGATGTTGATGCGGTTGCCCTGCCAGGTGATGGCCGTGTTCTTGGCCAGGATCGTGATGCCACGTTCCTTTTCCTGGTCATTGCTGTCCATCGCGCGCTCGGCCAGCACCGTACGTTCGGACAGGGTGCCCGACTGCTTGAGCAGGCAGTCGACGAGGGTGGTCTTGCCATGGTCGACGTGGGCGACGATGGCGATATTGCGCAGGCGTTCAATGGACATGCGGGGAGGGGCGCCGGAGAACGGCACCAGATCAGCGGAAGGAAGCCGGCAAGTATAGCCGGTCAGGGTTACCGCCGTCCCCGTTCAGGTCCGGCAGCTGGGTTATTCTTGTCGGTCACGCTCACCGACCCCACATCCGGGGCGTCATCCCCACCTCGCAGGAGCTGTCCCATGTCCCTGATCGCCAATTTCGAGACCGACCGCGGCCTCATCCGCGTCGAACTGGCCGCCGACAAGGCGCCGCTGACCGTCGCCAACTTCGTCAACCTGGCCCAGCGCGGCTACTACGACGGCCTCAAGTTCCACCGCGTCATCGCCGATTTCATGGTCCAGGGCGGCTGCCCCAAGGGCACCGGCACGGGCGGTCCGGGCTACAAGTTCGAGGACGAGACCACCAACGGCCTGCGCCACGAGCGCGGCGTGCTGTCGATGGCCAACGCTGGCCCGGGCACCAATGGCAGCCAGTTCTTCATCACCCATGTCCCCTGCGGCTGGCTGGACGGCAAGCACACCGTCTTTGGCAAGGTGATCGAAGGCCTGGACGTGGTTGACGCCATCAAGCAGGGCGACCACATCAACGCGCTGAAGATCGAAGGCGACGCCGCCGCCGTGCTGGCCGCCAAGGCCGACCGCGTCGCGGAGTGGAACAAGATCCTCGCCGCCTGACCGGCAGCGAGGTCGACCTGGACGGGGCGCACATGCGCCCCGTCTTCGTTTCAGGGGGTGGGAGTCGGGTCGGGAGCGGGAGTGGCTGTTGGTTCCGGTTCCAGCACGGCGGTCGCGATGGGGGCTTCGGGCGCGATGGGCGTGGTGGGTGCGGCGGATTCGGTTGGCGCGACGGCGGGCTCGGTGGGGGTAATGGGCGCGGCCGCCACGTCCGATTGCACCGGAACCTCCGGTTGCATCGTCGCATCCGCTCGCATTGCATCCGCCTGTGTCACCGAGTCCAGCTTCGGCAACCCCTCCAGCAGGGTCAGCGCGGTGCCCTTGATGCCGGCAGCCTGGCGCAGGTCGCGGACCTGGTGCGTGGTCCGACTCCAGATGATGTCGCCGGTGTGCAGGTCCACCAGCGCGCAAGCTGCGTTCATCGACGGGCCGCTCATCCAATCCACCGAAACGAAATCGGGGGACCCGTTTCCCAAGAGGGCCGCCAGGACCGAAAGCACGTTCATCGCCACGCCACCCGCGATCGCTCCGGCGCGTGCCGCCTTCCGGCCGCCGCTGTTGTATTGCGCATGGACCTGCGTGAGCAGCGCATAGTCTGCCTTCGTGGCTTCCAGCAGGGCGTTTGCGCCTTCGACGCCGATGTTCTCCGTGACGGCGGGTTCTGGAGGCGGGTGTCGGAATACGTGTCGCTTGGGCGGCGGCTGCCAAGCCATCGAGTCTGCGATCAGCGCGCCCAGCTGGAGGCTCTGCGCCATCGGTGAGTCCGATGGGAGATCGACCGGAGGCGTGTAGTCCGGCTGCGGCTGGATGCCGACGGCGGTCAGTTGCTGGTGCATCGCGTCGAGCAGCAGCGGGCGTGCGGCGTCGTTCCATTCGCTGCGTTGCTCGAGGTGGCCCACCCGGGCTTCCTCAAGGTGCACGCTGGGCGCCAGCAGGACCAGGCTGCCATGCAACGGCGGGACGGGTGGCTCAGCCGACTTGGCGTGCCTGGCGGCGAGCGCTGGCAATGCCAGCACCAGCGAGAGCAGGCACAGGCCGAAGAGAGCGCCGATCTGGGGCATCTGCCGGGGCGACTGTCGGCGTGGGTCGAACCCGGAACGTACGGCCAGGCGAAGGGCGTTCATTCGGTGTCTCCCCTGATTCGAGCCAGTGGTCATCCGGCGTGGCGCTGGCATCGGTCAACGTAACCGGGCTGCGGCGCACCATCTGCGCCGCTACAATACGGGGTTTCTCCCCCACGGGTCCAAGTCCCATGCCCCAGCTCGCACGGCGCATCGGTCGCGCCAAGCCTAGCGCGATCATGCAGGTCGCCGAAAAGGCCAAGCGTCTCAAGTCCGAAGGCCGCGACATCATCAGTTTCTCGATCGGTGTTCCCAACTTCCTGCCGGGCGACCACGTGTATGCCGCCGCGCGCGAAGCGCTGGCCAAGGACAGCGGCCAGTACGGCAGCAACCGCGGCGCCGACACGCTGCTGGACGCGTTCATCGCGCACATGCACAAGATCGGCCTGGACGGCTACGGCAAGGTCAACTGCGCGACCGGTATCGGCGCCAAGCACGTGATCTACAACCTGGCCGAAGCGCTGCTCGACGAAGGCGACACCATCGCCTTCCCGACGCCGTACTGGACCAGCTATCTCGACATCGCGGAAATCGTCAACGCGAAGATCGACCTGCTGCCGTGCCCGCCGTCGCAGGACTACAAGGTCACGCCCGAGCAGCTCGACGCCGCGCTGGCGAAGAAGCCGAAAGTGTTCCTGTTCAACAATCCCTCGAACCCGACCGGCATGGTCTATTCGAAGGAAGAGATCACGGTGCTCGCCGACATCGTCGCGAAGTATCCGGACACCTGGATCATCACCGACGACATCTACAACCGCATGGTGTTCGACGGCGTGGGTTACCACAACTTCGTGCATGCGCGTCCGGAGCTGCGTGATCGCGTGATCTTCATCGACTCGCTGTCCAAGACCTATGGCATGCCGGGCTGGCGCGTGGGTTTCATGGCCGGTCCCGAGGCGGTCGCGCAGGCCATCGCGACGATGAATTCCAACCACATCACCAACATCCCGGAAATCGTCACCGCTGCGGCAGTTGCCGCGCTGACCGGTCCGCAGGACGTGCCGACGCAGAAGAATGCCGAGTTCCAGGCCAAGCGCGACCAGGTGATGGACGTGATGAACTCGCTGCCGGGCGTTGTGTGCCCGCGTCCGCAGGGTGCGTTCTACGTGTTCCCGGACATCTCGGTCGCTTTCGGCAAGACCCACGGCCCGAGCGGCACGAAGATCAACAACGACGTCGACTATTGCAACGCGTTGCTGGAAGCCAAGGGTGTCGCCTGCGTGCCGGGTTCCGCCTTCGGCGAGCCGCGTGCGCTGCGCATCAGCTACACGTGTCCGACGCCGCAGCTCGCACCGGGCCTGCAGCGTTTCCAGGAATTCTTCAACGAACTTTCCTGATCATCCGATTCGTTTCTGTCGCGGGGCGCGCTGACGCCCCGCTTTTTCATCCAGGAGTTGCCCCATGAAGACCCCCGTCCGCGTTGCCGTCACCGGTGCTGCCGGCCAGATCGGCTATGCCCTGCTGTTCCGCATCGCTTCCGGCGAAATGCTCGGCAAGGACCAGCCCGTCATCCTGCAGATGCTCGAACTGCCGATGGAGAAGGCCCAGGCCGCGCTCAAGGGCGTGATGATGGAGCTGGAAGACTGCGCGTTCCCGCTGCTGGCCGGCATGGTCGGCACCGATGATCCGAAGGTCGCGTTCAAGGACGCCGACTACGCCCTGCTGGTCGGCGCGATGCCGCGCGGCCCGGGCATGGAGCGCAAGGACCTGCTGCTCAAGAACGCCGAGATCTTCACCGTGCAGGGCAAGGCGCTGAACGACGTCGCCTCGCGCAACGTGAAGGTGCTCGTGGTCGGCAACCCGGCCAACACCAATGCCTACATCGCCATGAAGTCGGCGCCGTCGCTCCCGGCGAAGAACTTCACCGCGATGCTGCGCCTGGACCACAACCGCGCGCTGTCGCAGCTGGCCAACAAGGCCAGCGTCGCCGTCGCCGACATCAAGAAGATGGTCGTGTGGGGCAACCACAGCCCGACCATGTACCCCGACTACCGATTCGCCACCGTCGGCGGCGCATCGCTGAAGGACAAAATCAACGATGCCGACTGGAACGCCAACACCTTCATCCCGGTGGTGGGCAAGCGCGGCGCCGCGATCATCGAAGCGCGCGGCCTGTCGTCGGCGGCTTCCGCTGCCAACGCCGCCATTGACCACATGCGCGACTGGGCACTGGGCACCAACGGTGAGTGGGTGACCATGGGCGTGCCGTCGGATGGCAGCTACGGCATCCCGGAAAGCGTGATGTACGGCGTGCCGGTGACCTGCGCCAACGGCGAATACACCCGCGTCGAAGGCCTGCCGGTCGACGACTTCAGCCGCGCCGCGATGGACAAGACGCTGGCCGAGCTCGAAGAAGAGCGCGCTGGCGTGGCGCACCTGCTGTAAGCAACATCAAAGAAGGCGACCTGTGTCGCCTTCGTTGTTTCTGCGCGCCACTCGCGATACTGGTCAGGGTTGCATCGCCGTCGCCCGAGCCAGCCCGCGTACCTGGCGCGCAGATAACCACCACCACTGATCGCACCGTTGGGTGCATGGAGACAAGGATGTCCATTCGAGCGCTTTTGCTGCTCTTTCTGGCCTGTGCGCTACCGCAGGCCGCTTCCGCCACCCAGTTCTGCCAGAACGTCTACGTCGGTACGGCGCCGAGCGTCGGCGGGCTCCCGCCCCAACCCATGTACCAGCAGCAATGCTCCTGGGTAGCCGGTGCGATCGCCTTCGATCCCAAGGCGCGGACTTTTTACGCCATGTGGAACGACCCCGATCCCAACCACGCGCTGAATTCCGCGATGGCCGGTTGCGGCCCGCAGTGCGCCGGGTTTTCGTTCTGGGAGGACCACGCCTATGTCGCGATTTCCGATGACGACAGTGTCTCCGGCATCAGCGTCAACGGCACCGCGGAGGCGATGCTGGATTGCCTGAACCGGGGCGGGCACGGCTGCGATGCGGTGATCCTCGCGAGCAGCACGGGCAGCGCCGAGTACTGGAAATTCGGCGCGTTGGCCTACGACGTGGCTTCCGGCACCGTGGGCAGGAGCGTCAGTCGTTTCCGTCGTGGTGAGGCCGAGAAGGAAGCGCTGGCGGCCTGCGGTGTTGCGACTTGCCGGGCGTTTGCCTTCCAGGGGAATCACGGCGCCATTGCCGTGAGCAGCGACGGGCAGCTGTTCGCTGCCGACGCGCCGGGCGAGGGCCTGATTTCCAGTGCTTCCCGCAACGCGAAGAAGGCCTGCAAGCAGGCGACCGGTGAGAAGAACTGCAAGGTGGTCGCCACCGGCGACGCTCTCGATGCCGTCGACGCGCGCCGCAGGGCGGATCGCTACCTGGAGCGCAAGCTCGACAGGAACTAGGACGCGTGTCCCGCGCGGGTGGGCGTTGCAACCCGCCCGCGCCGATGGGTATCCCGGGTCGGCTAAAATGCCGGATTCGAAAGGAGAGCCCATGTCCCAGATCGCCTCCCCCGGCGCGCGTTTCCGCGCCGCCGTTTCAGAAGAATCCCCGCTGCAGGTGATGGGTGCCATCACCGCCTACGCCGGCCTGATGGCCAAGCGCACGGGTTACAAGGCGCTGTACCTGTCCGGCGGCGGCGTTGCCGCCAATTCGCTGGGTGTGCCGGACCTGGGCATCAGCACGATGGAAGACGTGCTCACCGATGCACGCCGGATCGTCGATGCGACCCAGATGCCGCTGCTGGTCGACATCGATACCGGCTGGGGCGGCGCGTTCAACATCGGCCGCACCATCCGCTCCTTCATCAACGTCGGCGTCGCCGCCGTGCACATGGAGGACCAGGTCGGCCAGAAGCGTTGCGGCCACCGCCCGGGCAAGGAAGTGGTGACGAAGGACGAGATGGTCGATCGCGTGAAGGCCGCCGTCGATGCGCGCACCGACGACACCTTCGTGATCATGGCGCGCACCGATGCGGCCGCCGTGGAAGGCATCGATTCGGCGATCGAACGCGCCGTGGCCTATGTCGAGGCCGGCGCCGACATGATCTTCCCCGAGGCGATGAACACGCTCGACGACTACCGCAAGTTCAAGGCCGCGGTGAAGGTGCCGATCCTCGCCAACCTCACCGAGTTCGGCAGCACGCCGTTCTTCACCACCGACGAACTGCGCGACGCCAACGTCGATATCGCCCTGTACTGTTGTGGCGCCTATCGCGCCATGAACAAGGCCGCGCTGAATTTCTACGAGACCGTGCGCCGCGAAGGCACGCAGAAGAGCACCATCGATACCTTGCAGACGCGTGCCGAGTTGTACGACTTCCTCGGCTATCACGCCTACGAAGACAAGCTCGACCAGCTGTTTGCGCGCGGCGGGAAGTAGGGGCGCGATGAACGGTCGGCCGACGGAGTGGACAGGCTCGCGCGGTGCGTGCCCCCTGTAACCTCCTCCGCCGGCGCGTCCTTCCGCCCATCGACCGCGGCGAGCGCGATGTTGGCCCGCCATGGTCGTTTGCGACTTGCCAGTCGCATTCAGGCGTTTCCTGCTCTGTACAACGTTCCACCACGGCTCGACCGGACAGACTGAAGGTCGGCCGCGGTTTTTCATCCCAGGAGAGATTCCAATGACTGACCCCACCCAGGTCCTTCCCAAGGTCAAGAAGTCCGTTGCGCTGAGCGGCACCGCCGCGGGCAACACCGCGCTGTGCACCGTCGGCCGCAGCGGCAACGACCTGCATTACCGCGGCTACGACATCCACGACCTCGCCACGAAGTCGACCTTCGAGGAAGTCGCGCACCTGCTGGTGCACGGCGTGCTGCCGACGCAGTCGCAGCTCAACGCCTACCGGACCAAGCTCAAGCGCCTGCGTGGCCTGCCAGCGATCGTGCAGGAAGCGCTGGAGCTCGTGCCGGCCAATGCGCACCCGATGGACGTGCTGCGCACCGGCTGCTCGGTGCTGGGCACGCTGTTGCCGGAGCGCGAAGGCCACCCGGCCGCCGAAGCGCGCGACATCGCCGACAAGCTGATCGCCAGCTTCGGTTCGATGCTGCTGTACTGGTGGCACTTCACCCGCAACGGCCGTCGCATCGACGTCGAGACGGACGACGACAGCGTCGCTGCGCACTTTCTGCACCTGCTGCACGGCGAGGCGCCGTCGCAGCTGCACGCCGACTCGCTCGACAAGTCGCTGATCCTGTACGCCGAGCACGAATTCAATGCCTCGACGTTCACTGCACGCGTGATCGCCGGTACCGGCTCGGATCTGCATTCGTGCATTACCGGTGCGATCGGCGCGCTGCGCGGTCCGAAGCACGGTGGCGCCAACGAAGTCGCGATGGACATCATCAGCCGCTACAACTCGGCCGACGAAGCCGAAGCCGACATCCGTGCGCGCATGGAGAAGAAGGAAATCATCATCGGTTTTGGCCACCCGGTGTATACCATCGGCGATCCGCGCAACCCGATCATCAAGGAACTCTCGCGCAAGCTGTGCAAGGACGGCGGCAACCAGGTGCTGTTCGACGTGTCCGAGCGCATCGAGAACCTGATGATGGACACCAAGAAGATGTTCCCGAACCTCGACTGGTACAGCGCCAGTGCGTACCACATGATGGGCATCCCGACCCCGATGTTCACGCCGCTGTTCGTCATCGCGCGCACCACCGGTTGGAGCGCGCACGTGATCGAGCAGCGCGAGGACGGCAAGATCATCCGTCCGAGCGCGAACTATGTGGGCCCGGAAGATCGCGAGTACGTGGCGATCGGAAAGCGCTGAGCGTCGAGCAGCGCAGCTGGAACGGCAGTCGCCTGACTGGCAGGCACGAAGAATGGCCGCGCAATTGCGCGGCCTTTTCGTTTCAGTCGAGGGCTGATATCAGCCCAGTCCTTCCGCCTTCAACGCAGCCTGTACGCCGCCGTCGTGTTCCATGCGCTGCTTGAACGATGCCAGGTTGCCCAGGTCGGCCAGGTTGATGCCGGTAGCTTCGGCCCAGCGCAGGGTGACGTACAGGTAAGGATCGGCGTAGCTGCGGAAACCGGCGAGCCACTGTTGTCCTTCCAGTTGCTTGTCCGCGCGTTCGAACAGTGCGCGGACATTGCCACGGGCCTTTTCCTTCACCGCATCGTGTTGCGAATCGTCCGCGATGTAGCGCGCGGGCCCGAACACCGGCTTGAACGCCGGATGCAGGTCGGAATTGACGAACGCGAGCCAGCGGTTGGCCTCGGCGCGCTGGCGCGGGGAGCCGTCGCCCTGGAGTCTCGCTTCCGGCCAGGTGTCGGCGATGTAGCCCAGGATCGCGGCGTTCTGGGTCAGGATGAAATCACCGTCGCGCAGTGCCGGCACCGCACCGGCGGGGTTGATCGCGAGGAATGCGGGCTGCTGACGTTGTTCGCGGGTGACGATCTCGACTTCGAACGGACCACCCGTCCACTGCAGGGCGATGTGGTTTCCGGTGGAGCAGGCGCCGGGGGACGTGTACAGCTTCATGTGGCCTCCACGGGCCAGCGGAAAGCCGCACTATCGCGCGCCCGTGCGCGCACCCTCAACCGCGTGGTCGCAACGTTGCGTTACGCCGGTGGCTGGATGACTGGCGGAGCGGGGCGCGAGGATTTTCCGCGCACCCCAAGTAGTCCGGCGTTCGGTCAGGCCCGGCGCGGCTTGAGCGACTGCACCTTATAGAAGGTGTGGTCGCCGATGGTCGCGACCTGGTACGCATTGCGCCAGGACGGGCTGGCGATGCCCAGTGCGGCGAAGTGGCTGGCGCCGGGGACGATCTCCTTGCGCTGGCCGGCGGGCAGGGCCCAGTTCTGTTCGGCTTCCAGTGCCACGGTGACCGCCTGTCCCCAGGCTTCGGTGTTGCCGAGGCGGGTGGACGGGGACACCAGGGTCGGGGCGAACTGCTTGCGCGCGGTGACAACGTCACAGACGTTGTCGCCCCACAGACCGCTGTCGCGACGACGCAGGGCGACCTCGGCGACCGCCTGCTGGCCGCGGACCGACTGGTCACGGGCTTCCAGGTAGACGGTGGTGCTCAGGCACAGGGAATCGGCTTGCTGCGACGGCAGAACCGAGGCCAACCACAGGATCCATGCGAGTTTCATGTCGTACTCCTTGCTCCGTTGGCCGGACCGCACTTCGGCGTCGTCTCCGTGCGGAGGCGTGCCTGGGGCGAATTCCGGTATGGCGTACTGGGGAGGGCGGCACGCTCTTTGGCGCGCTTTGCCCGGGCATCGGTGACCGTGCAAATGGGCACGGGCGCTGCGAGGGGTGCCGCCGGGGGCGGCTGGAAAGTCGGCGCAAGGTAGCGGCGGGTTTCCCAACGGGACCTGAATCGGTGACGTCGATCACGGATTGTGCGCGGGCCTGGACGGTGTTAGGCCCGTTCCACTTGGGCTGGCTCCAATACGCCCACGGGGAGGTGCCTGCGATTCTCCGGTCATTCGGCGCCGCCACGACTCCGGAGCCACGACGGGCAGATAACGCCAGAAACGCACGCCAACCCTAATGGCCGGCGCGTGGAACAGGCGCCCCATGCCTCGACTGTTCGAGGCGCGGACGATTGCGGGATAATCGAACGCAGTCGTGCCTCTCAGTCAGCACTTGTCGCAAGTCAGCTTGCTCGTGCAGCCGTACGGGGCCCCCGGCATCCTCCGCATCCGAGCCGTCCCCCAATGAATAGCCAATACCGCAAGCCGCTCCCGGGCACCGCACTCGACTATTTCGACGCCCGCGCCGCCATCGAGGCGATCGCGCCCGGTGCGTGGGACACATTGCCGTACACCGCGCGTGTCCACGCCGAGAACCTGGTGCGCCGCGCCGACCCGGCAATGCTCAACGCCTACCTGACCCAACTGATCGAGCGTCGGCGCGACCTCGACTTCCCGTGGTTCCCGGCGCGCGTGGTGTGCCACGACATCCTCGGGCAGACGGCGCTGGTCGACCTGGCCGGCCTGCGCGATGCCATCGCCGAAAAGGGTGGGGATCCCGCGCAGATCAATCCGGTAGTGCCGACGCAGCTGATCGTCGACCACTCGTTGGCGGTGGAAGCGCCCGGCTTCGACAAGGGCTCCTTCGCGAAGAACCGCGCGATCGAGGATCGCCGCAACGAGGATCGCTTCCACTTCATCAACTGGACGAAGAAGGCGTTCCGCAATGTCGACGTGATCCCGCCGGGCAACGGGATCATGCACCAGATCAACCTGGAGAAGATGTCGCCGGTGATCTTCACCCAGGACGGCGTCGCCTACCCCGATACCTGCGTCGGCACCGACAGCCACACGCCGCACGTCGACGCGCTGGGCGTGATTGCGATTGGCGTGGGCGGTCTGGAAGCCGAAAGCGTGATGCTCGGGCGCGCGTCGTGGATGCGGCTGCCGGACATCACTGGCGTCGAGCTCACCGGCAAGCCCGCGCCCGGCATCACCGCCACGGACATCGTGCTGGCGCTGACCGAATTCCTGCGCCAGTCGAAGGTGGTCGGCGCGTATCTCGAATTCCGCGGCGAAGGTGCGTCCGCGCTGACCCTCGGTGACCGCGCGACGATCTCCAACATGGCGCCGGAGTACGGCGCGACCGCGGCGATGTTCTTCATCGACGACAAGACCCTCGACTACCTGCGCCTTACCGGTCGCGAGGACGCGCAGGTCAAGCTGGTGGAGACGTACGCGAAGCAGGCTGGCCTGTGGGCCGACGCACTCAAGACCGCGCAGTACGAGCGCACGCTGACGTTCGACCTGACCAGCGTGTGCCGCAACATGGCCGGCCCGTCGAACCCGCACAAGCGCCTGCCGACGTCGGCATTGGCCGAGCGCGGCATCGCCGGAAACCTCGACGCCGCGCTCGCACAGGAAGCCGAAGGCCTGATGCCCGACGGCGCGGTGATCATCGCCGCGATCACCAGCTGCACCAACACCAGCAACCCGCGCAACGTGATTGCCGCGGGCCTGATCGCGCGCAATGCCAATGCACGTGGCCTCACGCGCAAGCCGTGGGTGAAGACGTCACTCGCGCCCGGCTCCAAGGCCGTGCAGCTATACCTGGAAGAAGCGAAGTTGTTGCCGGAACTCGAGCAGCTCGGCTTCGGCATCGTCGGCTTCGCCTGCACCACCTGCAACGGCATGAGCGGCGCACTGGATCCGGCGATCCAGAAGGAAGTGATCGAACGCGACCTGTATGCCACCGCCGTGCTGTCGGGCAACCGCAACTTCGACGGGCGCATCCATCCGTATGCCAAGCAGGCATTCCTCGCGTCGCCGCCGCTGGTCGTGGCGTACGCCATCGCCGGCACGGTGCGGTTCGACATCGAGAAGGACGCGCTCGGCTTCGACGCCGACGGCAAGGCGATCACGCTCAAGGACATCTGGCCGAGCGATGAGGAGATCGATGCGATCGTCGCCAGCAGCGTGAAGCCCGAACACTTCCGTCGCGTCTACGACCCGATGTTCAAGGTGACCGTCGAGCACGGCGGATCGATCAGCCCGCTGTACGACTGGCGCCCGCAAAGCACCTACATCCGCCGTCCGCCGTATTGGGAAGGCGCGCTGGCCGGCGAACGCGCGCTCGCTGGCATGCGTCCGCTGGCGGTGCTCGGCGACAACATCACCACCGACCACCTTTCGCCGTCGAATGCGATCCTGCTCGACAGCGCCGCCGGCGAATACTTGGCGAAGATGGGCCTGCCGGAAGAGGACTTCAATTCGTACGCAACCCATCGCGGCGACCACCTCACCGCGCAGCGCGCGACGTTCGCCAACCCGAAGCTGCTCAACGAGATGGTCCGCGATGCCGCCGGCAACGTGAAGCAGGGTTCGCTCGCACGGATCGAGCCGGAAGGCGAGGTCACGCGCATGTGGGAAGCGATCGAGACCTACATGGAACGCCGCCAGCCGCTGATCATCATCGCCGGCGCCGACTACGGCCAGGGGTCCTCGCGCGACTGGGCCGCGAAGGGCGTGCGCCTGGCCGGCGTGGAAGCGATCGCGGCCGAAGGCTTCGAGCGTATCCACCGCACCAACCTGATCGGCATGGGCGTGCTGCCGCTGGAGTTCCTGCCGGGCACCAACCGCACCACGCTCGGCATCGACGGCACCGAGACTTTCGATGTCGTTGGCGAACGCACGCCGCGCGCGACGCTCACCCTTGTGATCCACCGTCGCAACGACGAACGCGTCGAGGTGCCGGTGACCTGCCGCCTCGACACCGCAGAGGAAGTCTCGATCTACGAGGCCGGCGGCGTACTGCAGCGCTTCGCCAACGATTTCCTCGAATCCGCGCAGGCCGCTTGATACCGTCGACCTGCGTCCTGTGTAGGGCGGGTCTTGACCCGCCGTTTTTCGCACGCACACACGCCGATGGCGGGTTGAAGCCCGCCTTGCGCAAGCCGATGTATCACTAGCAAGGAGCCAGCGACATGCCCGGAACCGTCACCCTGCACCGCGTCGTCAAGGCCTCCGTCGATCGCGTCTATCGCGCGTTTCTCGATCCCGATGCGATGGCCAAATGGCTGCCGCCGCACGGCTTCACTGGCAAGGTGCACGAGATGGATGCGCGCGTCGGCGGCGGCTACCGCATGTCTTTCACCAATTTCGGTACCGGCAGTAGCCATTCCTTCGGCGGCACCTACGTCGAACTCGTACCGGGTGAACGCATCCGCTACAACGATCAGTTCGACAACCCCAACTTGCCGGGCCAGATGGAAGTAACGGTGACGTTGAAGCCGGTGATGTGCGGCACCGATCTCCACATCGTCCAGCAAGGTATTCCCGACGCGATTCCGACCGAGTTCTGCTACCTGGGCTGGCAGGAATCGCTGGCGCTGCTCGCGCAGTTGGTCGAACCGAACATTCCCGACAATCCCTGATCGGCCCGCGACGAAAATGACGTGATGGACATGCCGCGCCCGCGGCCGAAGATGGCGAACAACCAGTAGCGCGGGTCTCGACCCGCCGCTTCACAAACGCGAAAAATCCAATGGCGGGTGTTAAAGCCCGCCCTACGCACCTCCAGGAACCTCCGATGTCGCACGCCCCACAGATCCGCATCCCTGCCACCTACATGCGTGGCGGTACCAGCAAGGGCGTGTTCTTCCGCCTGGGAGACCTGCCCCTTGCGGCGCAGGTGCCGGGCGCCGCGCGCGATGCCTTGCTGATGCGCGTGATCGGCTCGCCCGATCCCTACGGCAAGCACACCGATGGCATGGGCGGCGCGACGTCGAGCACCAGCAAGTGCGTGATCATTTCGAAATCCGACGTTGCCGACCACGACGTCGACTATCTCTACGGCCAGGTGTCGATCGACACCGCGTTCGTCGACTGGAGCGGCAACTGCGGCAACCTGTCGTCGGCGGTGGGGCCGTTCGCGATCGCCAACGGCATGATCGATCCCGCCCGCGTGCCGCATGACGGCGTCGCCATCGTGCGCATCTGGCAGGCGAACATCGGCAAGACCATCGTCGCGCACGTGCCGGTCAGCAACGGACAGGTACAGGAAACCGGCGATTTCGAACTCGATGGCGTGACGTTCCCGGCCGCGGAAATCCAGCTGGAGTTCCTCGATCCTTCCGATGACGGCGAAGGCGGCGGCGCGATGTTCCCGACCGGCAACCTTGTCGACGACCTCGATGTGCCGGGTGTGGGTACCTTCAAGGCGACGTTGATCAACGCCGGCATTCCGACCATCTTCCTCAACGCTGCCGACCTGGGTTACACCGGCACCGAGCTGCAGGGCGCGATCAACGACGACAAGGCCGCGCTGGCGAAGTTCGAAACGATCCGCGCGTACGGCGCCGTGCGCATGGGGTTGATCGAAAACATCGGGCAGGCCGCGACGCGCCAACACACGCCGAAAGTCGCTTTCGTCGCGCCACCTCGGGATCATGAGACGTCGAGCGGCAAGCGGTTGCGCGCCGGCGACGTCGACCTGCTGGTGCGCGCGCTGTCGATGGGCAAGCTGCACCACGCGATGATGGGTACTGCCGCCGTAGCCATCGGCACCGCCGCGGCGATTCCCGGCACGCTGGTGAGTGCCGCAGCCGGTGGCGGCACCATCGCCGATAAGGGCCGCGAAGCCGTGCGCTTCGGTCATCCCTCCGGCACGTTGCGCGTGGGCGCGCAGGCGCGATTGGTCGATGGCGAATGGACCGTCACCAAGGCGGTGATGAGTCGAAGCGCGCGCGTGCTGATGGAAGGCACGGTACGCGTTCCGGCCGATACGTTGTAGGGCGGGTTTTAACCCGCCTTCCGATCCCGTCGGGGCATTTCACGCCTTGAACTTCGACTTGGCGGGTCAAGACCGCGCCCTACGCGGTCGTTGAAGCGGTTTGCCCGCGTCAGTCGAACGCGAACGCATCCAGCACCAATGATCCGAACTCGTGCGAGCGATGGATCGTGCGCACGTCCGGCGCATCGCCGGCGGCGCCCAGCGCGACGAACAGCGGCATCAGGTGCTCGACGGTCGGGTGTGCATGACGGGCATGGGGCGCACGCTGTTGCCAGTCGAGCAGGCCGGGCCAGTCGTTGGACGCCAGCATCGCGTGCATCCAATCGCTGAATTCCTGCGCCCATGGCACCAGTGGAGCTTCCTTGTGCTTCCAGTCAAGGTCGCCCAGGTTGTGCACGAAGCCGCCCGAGCCGATCACCAGCACGCCTTCATCGCGCAGGGGCGCCAGCACCTGGCCCAGGGCGTAGTGCTGCGCAGCGGTGCCATGCGGCATCACCGATAGTGGAACCACCGGAATGCCGGCGTCGGGATACATGCGCCTCAATGGCACCCAGACGCCATGGTCTATGCCGTGGTTGTCGCGCACCTTCGCGGGGAGTCCCGCCTCCATCAGCCGCTGGGCCAGTTCGTTTGCCAGGTCCGGAGCGCCAGGCGCCGGGTAGGTGATCTGGTACAGCGGCTCGGGGAAGCCACCGAAATCGTGGACAGTGTGGGGCTGCGGATGTCCGCCCAGCATTGGCCGATCGGTCATGAAATGCGCCGAGGCCACCACGATGGCTTTCGGTCGTGGCAGCTGATCGCCGAGTCGATCGAGAAAACGACCCGCGGCGGAGTCTTCCACCGCGAGCAGGGGAGAGCCGTGGGAAAGGAACAGCGACGGAAGCCGGATCGGCATGTCCATTCCGGAAGGTTGGGGCCGTGGCAGCGGATTGCCAAGCCGGTCCAGATGGGCATCTGGGCGTAAGCAAGCTTCAAGGCGTGCCCATCACACCGGCCATGCCAGTCTGTACCGACCTGAATGCGATCCGACGAACGGCGTGCCAGCCGCGTTCATAAAGCTTGACGGGGCGGTCACCCCTTGCGGTATCGTGCTTAACGTTGCCTTTACAATTTCGCCGGCGCGCGGGTTTGATCCTGTCAGTAGGAACGGTGCCGGATATCCAGTCTTTAGTTTTTCGCGATTTAGAACGGAGCCCAAGAATGAACAAGAAACTCCTCAGCGCCGCCCTGCTTGGCAGCCTGGCCTTTGCGCAGGCAGCCAACGCGCAGGATTTCGATGACCGCTGGTACCTGACGGGTTCGGCGGGCTTCAATGTCCAGGACGGCGACCGCGGCACGCGTACGG